>CP020563.1:3209262-3811578 GCA_002082585.1 Kitasatospora albolonga | reverse complement strand
ATGATGGACCAGATGGGTGAGGTGGAGTACGCCGCCGGTGAGCCCAAGGGCACGCCCTGGCACCCGCACCGCGGCTTCGAGACCGTCACGTACCTGATCGACGGGACCTTCATCCACCAGGACTCCAACGGTGGCGGCGGCACCATCGAGAACGGCGACACCCAGTGGATGACCGCCGGGTCCGGGCTCCTGCACATCGAGGCGCCGCCGGAGTCGCTCGTGATGTCCGGCGGCCTCTTCCACGGCCTCCAGCTCTGGGTGAACCTGCCCAGGGCCGACAAGATGATGAACCCGCGCTACCAGGACATCCGCGGCGGCGAGGTCCAGCTCCTTGCCTCCCCGGACGGCGGCGCGCTGCTCCGGGTCATCGCCGGTGAGCTCGACGGCCACCAGGGCCCGGGCATCACCCACACCCCGATAACGATGATCCACGCCACCGTCCGGCCCGGCGCCGAGGTGACCCTGCCGTGGCGCGAGGACTTCAACGGCCTCGCGTACGTCATGGCCGGGCGCGGCACGGTCGGCGAGGAGCGCCGCCCGATCCGCCTCGGGCAGACGGCGGTGTTCGGCAGCGGCGGTTCGCTGACAGTCCGCGCGGACGAGAAGCAGGACGGGCACACCCCGGACCTGGAGATCGTCCTCCTGGGCGGGCGCCCGATCCGGGAGCCGATGGCCCACTACGGACCGTTCGTGATGAACAGCCAGGCCGAGCTGAAGCAGGCGTTCGAGGACTTCCAGGCCGGCCGCCTCGGTACGGTCCCGGCGGTCCACGGGATGTGAGACCCGGGCACGGTCCCGGCGGCGCACGGCATGTGACGGCCCCTTCGTGTCCGTACGGAGGGGCCGTCGGCGCACGGCACGGGAGGGCGGCGGGGGTGTTCTGTCCTCCCCCCGAGCGCTCAGGCGCGTTTCACGGGGCTCGCCCCGCGCACCGGGCTCAGCCGCGTCCCACGGAGTTCGCCCCGCGCGCCGACTGGAACAGGCCCAGCGCGATGAACACCCCGCCGACGCACATCAGCACCACGCCGATCTTCGTCAGCGTGACGACGGGGGTCTCCACTCCGTCCGTGAACAGCCACAGGACCAGGCCCACGGCGAAGGTGATGACACCTTCCAGCAGATTCTTCGACGCCTGCTTCATGGGCGGCCACTCTCCTTCGGGAAGGTGCGCCGACGCGCTGCGCACCGTCGGCAGGTCCTGACCAGCCTAGGAACGGAGCGTGCGCCCCTCCTCACCCCGCAGGACGAACCGGGGTACACCGTTCGACGGACCGGCACCCCGGTCGGTCCGTACCCGCGTGACCCGGAGGGCCGCGCCCCCGTACCGCCCTACGCCCCCGGCTCCCGTGCCTTCTCCGCCGGTGCCTCGTACAGCTCGAACCAGATCGACTTCCCCTCCCCCCGCGGGTCCACCCCCCACGCGTCCGCCAGCATCTCCATCAGCACCAGGCCCCGCCCGCTGGACGCCATCTCCCCAGGGCGCCGCTTGTGCGGCAGCTCGTCGCTCGCGTCGGCCACCTCCACACGCAGCCGCCGCTCCCCCCGGTCCCCGGAGACCTCCGCCGCCATCAGCGCGTCGCCGTCCGTGTGGACCAGCACGTTGGTGGCCATCTCCGAGACCATCAGGACCGCCGAGTCGACCTGCTCCGGGTCCTTCCAGTCGTGCAGCAGCTCCCGTACGAGCTGGCGGGCCACCGAGATCCGCTCCGGCTCGGCCTGCGCGATGGTCAGGACGCTGCGGCGGGCCGGTGTCTCCGGCTCCGGTACGCTCTCGCGCCGCAGCACCAGTACGGCGATGTCGTCCTCGCGGCGGTCGGCCAGCGGGCCCGTCGTGTAGTGGGAGGTCGGCCCGTGCACGGCCTGGACCAGGGCGTCGGCCAGCTCCTCCAGATCCTCGGTGGGCTCCTCCAGGACCGGGCGCAGCCGGGTCCAGCCGGTGGCCATGTCGTGGCCGCCGGTCTCGATGAGGCCGTCCGTGCAGAGCATGATCGTCTCGCCGGGTTCCAGGACGACCCGGGTGGTGGGGTAGTCGGAGTCCGTCTCGATCCCGAGCGGCAGTCCGCCCGCCGTCTGCCGGATCACCGCCGTGCCGTCGGCGCTCACCACCACCGGGTCCGGATGGCCCGCCCGGGCGATGTCCAGGGTTCCGGCATCCGGGTCGACCTCGGCGTACAGGCAGGTCGCGAAGCGCGGCGCGGACGGCTCGTCGTCACCCGCCACCCCCTCGTACGCGTCGGTCAGCCCGGAGAGGAAGCGCGAGGCCCGGGAGAGCACGGCGTCCGGGCGGTGGCCCTCGGAGGCGTACGCGCGCAGGGCGATGCGGAGCTGGCCCATCAGCCCCGCCGCCCGTACGTCATGGCCCTGGACATCCCCGATGATCAGGGCGATCCGGCCGTTGGGCAGCGGGATCATGTCGTACCAGTCGCCGCCCACCTGGAGCCCGCCGCCGGTCGGCACGTACCGCGCGGCCACCGTCATCCCCGGGATGTCCGGCCCCAGCGTCGGCATCATCGAGCGCTGGAGCCCGAGCGACAGCTCCCGTTCCGTCTCCGCGACCCCGGCCCGGGCCAGCGCCTGGGCGAGCATCCGGGCGACCGTCGAGAGCACCGCGCGCTCGTCCGGCGAGAAGCTCACGGGGTGCTGGAACCCGGCCATCCAGGCGCCCATCGTGCGGCCGGACGAGACGAGCGGCAGGTACGCCCAGGACTGCCGGCCGAAGCGCCGGGCGAGCGGCCAGGTGGCGGGGTAGCGGCGGCGGTAGTCCTCGGGGGAGGGCAGGTAGATCGCACGGCCCGTGCGGACGACCTCGGCAGCCGGGTAGTCGGTGTCCAGGGGCATGTCGGTGAAGGGGTCCTCCTCGCCCGCGCTGTGCCCGTGGTGGCCGATGATCGTCAGCCGCTCCCCGGCGGAGCCGAAGACCGCGAGCCCGTCCGGGGAGAACCCGGGCATGGAGAGGGAGGCGGCGACCCGCAGCACCTCCTCCGTGGACCGGGCCTCGGCCAGCGCCCGCCCGGCGTCCAGCAGGAACGCCTCCCGGGACCGGCGCCAGTCCCCGGTGATCGGCGTGTGCGGTCCGGTCGAGCCCTCCTGCGGTTCGGCGACCTCCTGGAGGGTGCCGATGAGCAGGTAGTTCTCCGTGTCCCCGGCCGTCTCGACGACCGGCTTGGAGCGGCTGCGTACGGTACGCAGCACCTGGCCCCGCTCGTCGACGATCCGCAGCCGGGCCTCGGCGAGGGTGCCCTCGGCGACGGCCAGGTTCACGACCCCGTAGATCTCGTTCCAGTCGACCGGGTGGAAACGGGAGCGCACCGCCGCCTCCCGGTAGCTGCCGGGCTCGGCGGGCAGGCCGAGCAGCCGGGCCGCCTCCGCGTCGAGCGTGACCGTGCCGGCTGCGTTGTCCCAGCGCCACAGGCCCGTCGCGATCGCGGCCAGGACGTCCTCGGTGCGCATTGCCCCACTTTAGGAAGATGTGCTCTCCGCACGCCACCGAGGGACGCCCCGTGCCCGCCCCGGCCGGAGCGGGCGGAGGAGGGCGGCGGTGGCGGGCGCGGGAAAGCGAAATGAAGGGGCCCGGCCCCGGACGGTAGCCTGGGGAGGCTCAATCCACACCTAACCGCGAAGACTGGATGAACGACGATGCATCGGTACAGGTCCCACACCTGCGGCGAGCTCCGCGCCTCTGACGTCGGCACCGACGTCCGGCTGAGCGGCTGGCTGCACAATCGCCGAGACCTGGGCGGCATCCTCTTCATCGATCTGCGCGACCACTACGGTCTGGTGCAGCTCGTCGCCCGTCCCGGCACCCCCGGCAACGACGCCCTGGCGAAGCTGACCAAGGAGACCGTCGTCCGGATCGACGGCAAGGTCTCCGCGCGCGGCGCCGACAACGTCAACCCGGAGCTGCCGACCGGTGAGATCGAGATCGAGGTCACCGAGGTCGAGGTGCTCGGCGAGGCGGCCCCGCTGCCGTTCACGATCAACACCGAGGACGGCGTCAACGAGGAGCGGCGCCTGGAGTACCGCTTCCTCGACCTGCGCCGCGAGCGCATGCACCGCAACATCATGCTGCGCTCGGCCGTGATCGCGGCCATCCGCGCCAAGATGGTGGCCCTCGGCTTCAACGAGATGGCGACCCCGATCCTCACCGCGACCTCCCCCGAGGGCGCCCGTGACTTCGTCGTCCCGTCCCGGCTGAACCCCGGCAAGTTCTACGCGCTGCCGCAGGCCCCGCAGCAGTTCAAGCAGCTGCTGATGATCTCGGGCTTCGACCGCTACTTCCAGATCGCGCCCTGCTTCCGCGACGAGGACGCCCGCGCCGACCGTTCGCCGGGCGAGTTCTACCAGCTCGACGTGGAGATGTCCTTCGTCGAGCAGGAGGACGTCTTCCAGCCGATCGAGAAGCTGATGACCGAGCTCTTCACCGAGTTCGGCAACGGCCGCGAGGTCACCTCGCCGTTCCCGCGCATCCCGTTCCGCGAGTCCATGCTGAAGTACGGCAACGACAAGCCTGACCTGCGGGCCAAGCTGGAGCTGGTCGACATCTCGGACGTCTTCGCCGACTCCGGGTTCAAGGCGTTCGCGGGCAAGCACGTCCGCGCGCTGCCCGTCCCGGACACCGCGGGCCAGTCCCGCAAGTTCTTCGACGGCCTCGGTGAGTACGCCGTCGAGCACGGCGCCAAGGGCCTGGCCTGGGTGCGCGTGGGCGAGGACGGCACGCTGGCCGGTCCGATCGCCAAGTTCCTCACCGAGACCGACGTCAAGACGCTCACCGAGCGCCTCTCGCTGGTCCCGGGCCACGCGGTCTTCTTCGGCGCGGGCGAGTTCGACGAGGTCTCCAAGATCATGTCGGCCGTCCGGGTCGAGGCCGCCAAGCGCGCCGGCCACTTCGAGGAGGGCGTCTTCCGGTTCTGCTGGATCGTCGACTTCCCGATGTACGAGAAGGACGAGGAGACCGGGAAGATCGACTTCTCGCACAACCCCTTCTCGATGCCCCAGGGCGGCCTGGCCGACCTGGAGGAGAAGGACCCGCTGGACATCCTCGCCTGGCAGTACGACATTGTCTGCAACGGCATCGAGCTGTCCTCGGGCGCCATCCGCAACCACGAGCCCGAGCTGATGCTCAAGGCGTTCGAGATCGCCGGTTACGACCGTGAGACCGTCGAGCACGAGTTCGCGGGCATGCTCCGCGCGTTCCGCCTCGGCGCCCCGCCGCACGGTGGCATCGCCCCGGGCGTCGACCGCATCGTGATGCTGCTCGCCGACGAGCCCAACATCCGCGAGACGATCGCCTTCCCGCTCAACGGCAACGCCCAGGACCTGATGATGGGCGCCCCGACCGAGCTGGACGAGACCCGTCTGCGCGAGCTCAACATCCAGCTCCGCAAGCCGGTCGCCCCGAAGGGCGCGGGCGCGTCGGAGAAGCCCGCCGCCGACAAGTAGGCGCCGCCGCTCCACGTGGATGTTTCACGTGAAACAGCCCCCGGTCGGATGACCGGGGGCTGTTTCGTCACCAGGGCGGGAGAGTCCGAGCAGCGGCGGCAGTGCCCCGAGCGGCGGCGGGACCGTCTCCGGCGGCCGGAGCGGTGGCGCGGGCGGGAGACACCCCGACGACCGGGCGACGCCGTACAGCCGGATGGCCCCGGTTCGGGTTCGGCCGCGCCGGGTTCGGCAAGGACTGGCACCGAGACACCCCTCTCGCACCCCGCGCCGCGTGCTGTGCCGCGCCGCCCGCCGTCATCCGAGGAGCCCGCCACCGTGTCCGTCCCCCGTCGCCCACCCGCCCTGCTCACCGCACCGCTCCTCGCTCTGGCCCTGCTGCTCACCGGCTGTGGCTTCTCCATCACCTCCACCCCGACCACCCCCGCCACCTCCGCCGCTCCGGCCGCCGCCCCGGGGCAGGGCGCCGCGGGTCCGGAGTCCGGCGCCGCTTCCGTACTCCGGGAGTCCGCCTCCGAGGAGCCTGCGCCGAGCCCCGCGGAGATCCCGGGCCTCGGGCCCCTGACCTGGGCGCAGATCCCCGACGACGCCCGGCAGGCGTTCGTGGTCACCGGGGAGGGCGAGGACTCCAACCGGTCCAGCACGATGCTCTACACCCGGGAGGACCCGGCGGAGGGGTGGGAGTCGTCGGCCGGTCCGTGGGTCGCCCACAACGGCATGAAGGGCTGGACCGACCACCATGTGGCGGGCGACCTGAGGTCCCCCAGGGGCGTCTACTCGCTCACCGACGCGGGCGGCCGGCTCCCCGACCCGGGGGCTCTGCTCCCGTACGACGAGCACCCCCGGTTCGCGGTGGACGGCGAGGGGTTCTTCGGGGAGCCGCTGGAAGGCTCCTTCGACTACGTCGTCGCGATCAACTACAACCGCACGGAGGGCGTCAGCCCCCTGGACCGCACCCGCCCCCTCGGCCTCGAACGCGGCGGCGGCATCTGGATTCACGTCGACCACGGAGGCCCGACCCAGGGCTGCGTCTCCATCCCGGAGGAGCGGATGGAGCAGCTCCTGCGCACCCTGGACCCGGAGCTGAAGCCGGTGATCGTGATGGGCGACGCGGAGTCGCTGCGCCGCTGACCCCTTGAGCGCGCGGGCGCGCGGGAGTGCGTGCGGTGGGGCCGGGAGTGCGTGCTGTGTGGCTCTGACCGGCGTGTACGCGGCGGTTCCGGCGGCCCGAACGTGCGGTGATCTCCGTCCGCCGGGGCCGGGCACTCTGCCCGCCCGTACCTGGCCACCCGCCGTACGCCCCGGGTATACCGGGAAGGCACGTACACCGGCGCCGGAAGGAACCTCCTTGTACCACCACGCGAGCAGCCGGGCCGCCGGGCGACCGGACACCGCGACAGCCCGCAGGCCCGGCGCGCGCACGGGTCCGCCGTCCGAGGCCCTGCTCGCCCTCCAGAGCTCGGTCGGCAACGCGGCCGCGGTGCAGATGGTCCGCCGGGCCGGAGCCTCCCGGACGGAGGACCAGCACCGGCACGGCGCGGGCTGCGGCCACGAGGAAGGGCAGCCGGTGGTGCAGCGCTCGGCGGTCCACGACGTCCTGCGCAGCACGGGACGGCCGCTCGACGAGCGGAACCGCACCGACATGGAGGCGCGCTTCGGCGCCGACTTCTCCGACGTACGCATCCACACCGACGCCGCCGCCAAGGCGTCCGCCGCCGAGGTCGGCGCGGTCGCCTACACCTCCGGCAGCCATATCGTCGCCGGGGGCTCCGGCATCGACCGGCACACCCTCGCCCATGAGCTGACCCATGTGCTCCAGCAGCGCTCCGGCCCCGTGGCGGGCACCGACCGGGGCGACGGACTGCGCGTCAGCGACCCGTCGGACCGGTACGAGCGTGAGGCCGAGGCCACTGCGCGGCGCGTGCTGAACGGCCCGGCGGCGGCCGGGCCCACGGTCGCCGGCTCGCCCTCGGCGGAGGCGGCACCGGCCTCCGGGCACGCCGGTGACATCCAGCGCGTGGCGTATCCGGGCAAGATCGACGAAGAGGTCCAGCGGCTGTTCGACCAGCTGGCGGGCGGTCTCGACGGCTATCTCTCGGACTATGACAAGTGGCAGCAGCAGAACATCAAGTGGATCATGAACAACGCGGATCTCAACGACACCATCGAGGTCCTCGACTCCTACCTGGGTGAGCCCGCCGGGCGGAGCAGGGTCGAGCTGGAGGCAGCCCTCCGGGACGGCATCCGCGCCGACCTGACGCAGACGACGTCCGAAACGATGCAGGACGCCCGGACGAAGGCGGGCCAGGCGAAGAACAAGCTCGTCCTCGGCCGTACCGGTGACACGGGTGACTGGGCCGAGCACCAGAAGGGCAAGCCGCAGGAGAACGACAGGCTCTCGCTGGACGCGCGGCTGGGGCGGCGGCTGAACACCGGGAAGTGGTCGGTCCCCGTCAACTACGCCTTCATGGACGGCGGTATCGAGGAGCGCGCGGTCTTCAAGATCCTCACCAAGCTCGGGCCCCGGGTCGAGGACCTGCTGCGCAACGGCAAGCTCTCGGCGGCCAACTTCTGGGACGAGGCCGAGCGGGAGGGCCACAAGGCGCTCTGGGACACCGCCAAGTCCGCGGACGAGGGCGGGCCGCAGGCGATGCTGGGCCACGAGATCGTCCAGCTCCTCGACGCCGGGTACCAGTTCTTCGGGCGGGAGAGCACCTACGCCGGGGGCGCCAGGCTGGTCGCGGTGCATCCGGACAAGTCGGTGGTCGACCCCGAGGACAAGACCCGCCCGCTCACCATCCCGTAGGCCCGTAGGCCCGTAGGCCCGTAGGCCCGTAGAACCCAGGAGCCCGGGACCGCCGCTCGCGGTCCCGGGCTCCTGTGACGTCCGTACGGCGGTGGCTACGCAGGCTTCTCCTCCAGGCGCGGGAACAGCACCGCGCCCTTCGTCACCGTCGCTCCGGCGGGCAGCACGCCCCAGGTGCCCGCGTCCTGGACCCGCTGGTCGGCCAGGGCGCCCAGGGACTCCCCGGCACCGAGCGACTCCCACAGCTTCTGCGAGGTCTCCGGCATCACGGCGTTGAGCAGGACCGCGACACCGCGCAGCGACTCGGCGGCCGTGTAGAGGATCGTCGCCAGGCGGGCCCGGCCCTCCGGGGTGGTGTCCTTGGCCACCTTCCACGGCTCCTGCTCCGTGATGTAGCCGTTGACCTGCTTCACGAAGTCGAAGACCGCCAGGATGCCGGACTGGAAGTCCAGCTCCTCACCGATCTTCAGGTCGGCGGTCGCGGCGGCCTTCGCCAGGCCCTCCTGAACGGCCCGCTCGGCGTCACCGGCGGCCGTGGCCTCCGGGAGCGCCCCGTCGAAGTACTTGCCGACCATGGCGGCCACGCGCGAGGCGAGGTTGCCGTAGTCGTTGGCCAGCTCGGAGGTGTAGCGGGCGGTGAAGTCCTCCCAGGAGAACGAGCCGTCGCTGCCGTACGCGATGGCCCGCAGGAAGTACCAGCGGTAGGCGTCCACGCCGAAGTGCGAGGTCAGGTCCTGCGGCTTGATGCCGGTCAGGTTCGACTTGGACATCTTCTCGCCGCCGACCATCAGCCAGCCGTTGGCGACGACCTTGCCGGGGAGCGGCAGGCCCTGCGCCATCAGCATCGCGGGCCAGATCACCGAGTGGAAGCGGAGGATGTCCTTGCCGATCAGGTGCACGTCCGCCGGGAACGTACCGTCGAACTTCTCCTGGTTGGCGCCGTAGCCCACGGCCGTCGCGTAGTTGAGGAGCGCGTCGACCCAGACGTAGATGACGTGCTGGTCGTCCCACGGGACCGGGACGCCCCAGTCGAAGGTGGAGCGCGAGATCGACAGGTCCTGGAGGCCCTGCTCGACGAAGTTCACGACCTCGTTGCGCGCCGACTCGGGCTGGATGAAGCCGGGGTTCGCCGCGTAGAACTCCAGCAGTTTCGGACCGTACGCGCTGAGCTTGAAGAAGTAGTTCTCCTCCTTGAGGAGCTCCACCGGCTTCTTGTGGACCGGGCAGAGCTTCTGTCCGGCGAACTCGCCCTCGCCGTCGATCAGATCGCCGGGGAGCTTGTACTCCTCGCAGCCCACGCAGTACGGGCCCTCGTACCCGCCCTTGTAGATCTCGCCCTTGTCGTACAGGTCCTGCACGAACTCCTGCACCCGGTCGGTGTGGCGCTTCTCCGTGGTCCGGATGAAGTCGTCGTTCGCGATGTTCAGGTGCTCCCAGAGGGGCTTCCACGCCTCCTCGACGAGCTTGTCGCACCAGGACTGCGGGGTGACGCCGTTCGCCTCGGCCGTGCGCATGATCTTCTGACCGTGCTCGTCCGTGCCGGTGAGATACCACACCTTCTCGCCGCGCTGGCGGTGCCAGCGCGTGAGCACGTCCCCTGCGACGGTCGTGTAGGCGTGGCCCAGGTGAGGAGCGTCGTTGACGTAGTAGATGGGGGTCGAGACGTAGTACGCCGTCGCCCCCGGCTTCTCGTGTCCAGTGGCCGCCATGGCCGAAATCCTAACGGCCCTGCCAAGATCCACTCACCTCGATAAGCGGGGGCCGGGTGTGCGGGCGGCGGGGCGCCCCGGTGGAGAGCTCCGTCTGGAGAGCCCTGTGTGACAGCCCTGTGCGAGAGCTCAGCGTGGAGAGCTTTGCGAAACACCCCCTCCCGTAATCGTTCGCGTAGGAAAGACGCATCCTGGGAGGGAGCGGACAAGCGTGCACGAGGCAGGGGACATCACCATGCGGGTACTGGTCGCCGAGGACGAGGAGATTCTCGCGGAGCTGGTCGCCACCGGGCTGCGCCGGGCCGGTTTCGCGGTCGACACGGTCTACAGCGGGGACGCGGCGCTGGCCTACCTCGGGCTGTACGACTACGACGTCGTCGTTCTCGACCGCGACCTCCCCCGTGTGCACGGCGACGACGTGGCCCGCAGGCTGGTCGCCTCCGGCTCCCGCACCAGAATCCTGATGCTGACCGCCTCCGGCACCATGGAGGACCGCGTCGCCGGGCTCGACCTCGGCGCCGACGATTACGTCAGCAAACCGTTCGAGTTCCCCGAGCTGGTCTCCCGGGTCCGCGCCCTGCGTCGGCGCAGCGCCAGACCCGTACCGCCCCAGCTGGAGCGGCACGGCATCCGGCTCGACACCGTACGGCGCTCCGCGCTCCGCGACGGCCGGGACCTGGATCTGTCGCCCAAGGAGTTCACCGTGCTCCAGCTGCTCCTGGAGGCGGACGGCGGCACGGTCAGCGCGGAGGAGCTGCTGGAGCGGGCCTGGGACGCCAACGCCGACCCGTTCACCGGCGCCGTACGCGTCTGCATGAGCAAACTCCGCGCCAAGCTCGGCGAGCCCGCGCTGATCCGTACGGTGCAGGGCGTCGGGTACGCCCTGTGAGGCGGCCGTCCTGGCCGCGGCGGCTGGTGGCCGCGGCGAAGCTGCCGCACTCCACGATCCGCACCCGGATCGCCCTCGTGTACGGCGGCGTCTTCCTGATCCTCGGTACCGCGCTGCTCGCCACCGTCAACGTGGCCTCCCGGGCCGGTACGGACTCCGAGGCGCGGGCCATCGCGTCGTCCGCCGTCGTCGTCCTTCCCCCCGGGTACCCCGTCGAGGGCCCGTTCGTCGCCCGCAGTTCGGCCGGGGCGCCCACCGTCTTCGAGCTGACCGACGACGTCAGCGACGCGGCGAGCAAGCAGCACATGTACTGGTCGATCGCCGCGCTCCTGGTGATGACGGCGGGCGCGGTCGGGGTGGGCTGGTGGATCGCGGGCCGGGTGCTGCGGCCCGTGCACGCGATGACGGCGAAGGCACGCAGCCTCTCGGAGCGGACGCTGCACGAGCGGATCGCCTCCAGCGGGCCGGACGACGAGCTGAAGGAGCTGGGCGAGACGCTGGACGCGCTGCTGGCCCGGCTGGAGAAGGCGTTCGACAGTCAGCGCAGGTTCATCGCCAACGCCTCGCACGAGCTGCGGACCCCGCTCGCCACCCAGCGCGCGGCGATCCAGGTGGGCCTGGACGACCCGACCCCCGAGGACCTCGTCCGTACCCGGCAGACGCTGCTGGACACCAACCGGCGCAGCGAGCGGCTCATAGAAGGGCTCCTCGTGCTGGCCCGCAGCGAGCGGGGGCTGGCCGCCGACGAGCGCGAGGACGTCCGGTTCGACCGGGTGGTGCGGGAGGAGACGGCCCGGCATCCGGTGGTGAAGCCGCTCGCCGAGCCGCCGTCGGGGGAGGGGACGGGGGCGGTGCGGCGTACGACGGTGAACGTCGAGGTGGCGGCCTGCCCGGTGCGCGGCAACCCGCTGCTGCTCTCCCAGCTGGTGTCGAACCTGCTGGCCAACGCGGTGACGTACAACGTGCCGGGCGGTTCGGTGGACATCTCGCTGACCGGCGACGGCGCCCTGGTGGTGCGCAACACCGGGCCGGTGGTCACCGAGGCCGATATCGCGGGGTTCTTCGAGCCGTTCCGGCGGGGCGAGGGGCGTGACCGGATGGGCCCGGGATCGGGCCTCGGGCTGTCGATCGTGCGGTCCATCGCGGTGGCCCACGGCGGTACGGCCACGGCGGTACCGGGCCCGGAGGGCGGCGGTCTCGCCGTGACCGTACGGCTGCCGGTCGATCAGGCCCCGGAACGGGCCTCGCGCGCGGCGATCCAGGCGGGCAGCCCGGCGAGGATCTCCCGGTAGAGCTCGGCGTCCGCGATCTCGCGCGGGGCCGGACCCGCGTGGAAGAAGGCGGCGTTGGGGGCGTCCAGCTTCCGCAGGAAGTCGAAGCCCTTCGCGTCCTGCTCGCCGAAGGCGACGAACTGGAAGAACAGCGGCAGCCGGGCCGCCTCCGCGAGCGCCTGGCGGGCGAGCTGCTTGGCGTCCGGCGGGCCGTCCGTCTGGAAGATCACCAGAGCCGGTCCGGCGCCTTCCGCCTTCTCGTAGTCCGCCACGATCTCCTCGATCGCGCGGTGGTAGTTCGTCCGGCCCAGGCGGCCCAGCCCCGCGTTCAGCTCGTCGACGCGGCCCTCGTGGGCGGCCAGCTCGATCGTCCCGGTGCCGTCGATGTCGGTCGAGAAGAAGACGACGGACACGGTGGCGTCGGTGTCCAGGTGGGCGGCGAGCGCGGCGGTGCGGTCGCCCAGGTGCTGGGCGCTGCCGTCCTTGTAGAACGGCCGCATGGAGCCCGAGCGGTCGAGCACCAGGTAGACCCGGGCGCGGAGCCCGGTCAGCCCGTGCGCCTTGAGCGCCGCCTGCGCCGCCTTGTACGGGGCGACGAGCTGGGGCGCCTTCGAGGTGACCCGGGCGAGGGGGGTGGCGGGCTTGGGGGCGGGGGTGGCCTTGGCGGGGGTGTCGACTGCGACCGGGACGTCCGGGGCTTCCGGGACGTCCAGGGCTTCCGGGGCTTCCGGAGTGGCGGGGGTGTCGGCTGAGGCCGGGGGTTCCGGGGTGGTCGGGGCCGCAGGGGTCTCGGCGGCTGCAGGGGGCTCCGTGGCCTCTGGGGTCTGCGGGGCGGCGGAGGCTTCGGGGGCCTTCGGGGCCTCGGTGGCCTTGGGGGCCTTGGGGGGTTCCGGGGTGGCCTCCGGCGCGGGTGCCGCCTGAGCCTCCGTTTCCGGCTCCGCTGTCACTGCTGCGGCTGCGGCCTCCGGCGCGGTCTCCGGCTCGGTCTCCGCGACGACCGCCGTGACGGGCTCGGCTTCCGGTTCGGGCGTCGGCTTCGGCTCCGGTGCGGGCTCCGGGTCGAGATCGAGGTCGATCGTGATGGGGTTGGGCTCCGCCGTCTGCTCCTCAGCCTTTACGGGCTCGGCGACGGGCTTTACGGGCTCCTCCGCCGCGACGGGCTCGACGACCGGCTCCGCCACGGGCTCGGAAACGGCCTCCGCGACCGGCTCGGTGACGGCCTCTGCGACGGGCTCGGTGACAGTCTCCGTGGTCGGCTCGGTCTTCGCCTCCGCCTCCGGGGCCGTCTTCGCCTCCGCGTCCGGGCCCGCGTTCTGGGCGGGGACGGTCGGGGACGGGGCCGTCGGGGCGGTGGCCTTGTCGAAGGCCGCCGCCACCAGGTCCGCCGCACCGGCGTCGCCTTCGGCGGCGTCCTTGGCGTCGGCGGCCCCGGTGGCGGGCGATGCGGGCGAGGAGGTGGGCGAGGAGGGCGAAGCCGGGGCCGGGATCGACGCCTTCGGCTCCGTCTCGGTCCCGGCGCCCGAAGTGGCCTCAGGCTCCGCCTCCGTGGACGGGGTGCGCTCGGCCTGGGACGGGACGGTGGCCGTGGCCGACTCGTCCTGCTCCGTGCGGCCGAACACCTTACGCAGCAAGCTCCGAATGCCCATGGGCGAGCCTTTCGCATGAGTTGGGTGCGGTGAATGTCCGACCTGGGCGATTTCATCCCTGGCCAGGACGGATACGTAAGGTTAGCGGCCAGATCCGGCCGTTCGCCGGTCCGGCCCACCCCTGTGCCGACCGGGCCGAAACCGACCCCCGGCCGGGCCCGGAGACATGTCCACCGCAGGGCCCAAGGGAACAGCGGTGGCCGGGACTTCACCCGCCGTTCACCGGGAGTCCCTCGGACCGGGTGGGGGCGCACCTACCGTCACGCACGACACACCGACGGAGGGAATCCACGTGCGTAACCTGCTGCCGCTCATCAGCTCCCACCCGGGCGGGCGTTCCTCGCTGACCTGCCGTTACCGCTGCGGGGACGCCTGCTTCAAGGAGGTCCCGAACACCAGCGACAACGCGTACGCGGGCGACATCATCGCCGGTGCGGTATCGCGTCGTTCGATGATGCGCGCAGCCGCCGTCGTGACGGTCGCGGCGGCGGCCGGAACCGCCGCGCTGACCGGCCCCGGCGCCCCGCAGGCGGAGGCCGTCGCGCTCGCCGGGCACGGCCACAAACCGGGCCCGCCCCACAAACCGGCCCCGTCCGGCGCCCGGGGCCTGCGGTTCTCCCCGGTCGCGCCCAACAAGAACGACAAGGTCACCGTCCCCGACGGGTACGGCCAGAACGTGGTGATCCGCTGGGGCGAGCCGATCCTGCGCGGGGCGCCCGCCTTCAACCCGGAGAAGCAGACCGCCAAGGCGCAGGCGGGCCAGTTCGGTTACAACAACGACTTCCTCTCGCTCCTCCCGCTCCGCGGTGAGCGCGGCCGTCAGGTCCTGGTCGCCAACCACGAGTACACGGACGAGAACCTCATGTTCCGCGGCTACGATCCGGCCAACCCCACGCGCGAGCAGGTGGAGATCGCCTGGGCGGCGCACGGACTCTCCGTGGTCGTCGTCCAGGAGGAGCACCGCACCGGGAAGCTGGGCCTGGTCAGCCGTCACCCGCTGAACCGCCGGCTCACCGCCACGAGTGAATTCCGGGTCACCGGACCGGCCGCCGGAAGTCCTCTGCTCCGTACGTCCGCCGACCGGACCGGCCGCAAGGTGCTCGGCACCCTCAACAACTGTGCGGGCGGCACGACTCCGTGGGGCACGACGCTGCACGGCGAGGAGAACTTCAACCAGTACTTCGCCAACGGCACCACCGACCTGCACAAGCGGTACGGGATCGGCACCGGCGCCACCGAGCGCAAGTGGGAGCGGTTCGACCGGCGGTTCGACCTGGCGAAGGAGCCCAACGAGGCCAATCGCTTCGGCTGGGTCGTCGAACTCGACCCGTACGACCCGGACTCCGTCCCGCGCAAGCGCACCGCGCTGGGCCGCTTCAAGCACGAGGCGGCCGAGCCCCGGCTGACCTCGGACGGCCGCCCGGTTGTCTACATGGGCGACGACGAGAGGTTCGACTACCTCTACAAGTTCGTCTCCAGCAAGCGGATGAAGAAGGGCAACTCGCGCGCTGCCCGCGAGCACAACCTGACGCTGCTGGACGAGGGCACGCTGTACGTCGCGAAGCTGACCGGCGACTCGCCTGCCGCCGAGATCGACGGCACCGGAAAGCTGCCCTCCGACGGCGAGTTCGACGGCAGCGGCGTCTGGATTCCGCTGGCCACCGGCACCACCTCGCACGTCCCCGGCATGACCGCCGACGAGGTGTACGTCTACACGCGGCTGGCCGGTGACAAGGTCGGCGCCACCAAGATGGACCGGCCCGAGGACGTCGAGCCCTCGCCGCGCACCGGCCGGGTGTACGTGGCGCTCACCAACAACTCGGACCGGGGCAAGGCGGGCAAGCCGGGGGCGGACGAGGCCAACCCGCGCAACGGCAACAAGCACGGGCAGATCCTGGAGCTGGCGGAGAACTGGGACGACCCGACGAGCGACGGTTTCGCCTGGCGGCTCTTCCTCGTCGCGGGCGACCCGAACGACCCGTCGACGTACTTCGCCGGTTTCCCCAAGGAGAAGGTCAGTCCCATCTCCTGCCCGGACAACGTGGCGTTCGACGCCCACGGCAACCTGTGGATCTCGACCGACGGCAACCAGCTCGGTTCGCACGACGGCCTCTTCGGCGTCGCGACCCACGGCGACCGGCGCGGTGAGCTGAAGCAGTTCCTGACCGTCCCGACCGGTGCGGAGACCTGCGGTCCGGTCATCCAGGACCGCCGTGTCCTGGTGGCCGTCCAGCACCCGGGCGAGGTCGACGGGGCCTCGGTGGAGAAGCCGGCGAGCACCTGGCCCGACGGTCCCGGGAAGATCGTCCGCCCCTCCGTCGTCGCTGTCTGGCGCAAGGACGGACGCGATATCGGCGTGTGAGCCCCGGGGCGGGAGGCGGGGAGGGGTTATTGCCTCCCGCCTCCCGCCCGGTCAGGACTAGAGTCGGGGGCATGGGTTCCGGGGACGCGCCGCAGGCGGAGGGAAGCGTCCGGGTCGACGTGTGGATCTGGTCGGTCCGGTTGACGAAGACCCGTGCCCAGGCGGCCGCCGCCTGCCGGGCCGGTCATGTGAAGGTCGGCGGGGACCGGGCGAAGCCCGCCCAGTCCGTCCGCGTCGGTGACGAGGTACGGCTCCGGCACGCGGGGCGGGACCGGGTGGTCGTCGTCTCGAAGATCGTGAAGAAGCGGGTCGGCCCGCCGGTGGCGGCCGAGTGCTTCATCGACAACAGCCCGCCTCCGCCGCCGCGTGAGCTGGCGATCCAGGTGCCGGTACGGGACCGGGGCACGGGCCGCCCGACCAAGCGCGACCGCCGCGAGATGGAACGCCTCCAGGGACGCCCACCGGAGCTCTGATCGGCCTGGGACTCCGGGCCGCCCGGGGCTCTGAGCCGGTCGGCGGTCACCCGTGCGGGGGCGGGTTCTGTCCCGGTGTTTCACGTGAAACATCCGTACGGGCGGTGCCGGGCGTTCTGTCCGGCCGTACGCCCTCCGATCACCTCCGCCCAGCCGTACGCCGCCCTCCGGTCACCCCCGCCGGGCCTTCCGGCGTCCCAGCAGCACCCGGGCCACCACCGCCCCCACCAGCAGCACCGCGCCGACCACCAGCACCACCCACACCGTGGTCCGCAGCGAGGCGGTCAGGGCGTCGACCACCGCTGCCGCCGCGTCCCGGTCGCTGCCGGGCACCTCGTCCAGCACCCGGCCGCGGCCCACCGCCACCAGGACGCGCAGCACGATCGCCCCGAGCACGAACCCGGCGCCGACGGCCGTCGTGGCGGTCAGGGCGGCCCGGAGCCCTCCCCGTACCGTCGCGATGCCGACCACCAGCACCAGGAGGACGAGGGTGGCGACGGCCGGCCAGATGCTGCAGTACCGCAGCCAGTGGAACGAGTCCCTGAGAGCGTCCGCCCGGTCCGCGCCGATCACCGTGATCTCCGTCCGCTGGACGGGGATCTGATCCGCGAACGGCACCCCCTGGCGCACCAGATCCTGCTTGACCTGATCGATCACCGGCCCCAGATCGATGGTCACCTCCTCGCCGCTGTCGCCGTCCAGCGCGGCGGTCACGGCCTGGTGGGCGGTCCGGTTCGCGGTGTCCCAGGCGGTGCGGAAGGTCTCGGTGGTGGTGAACGAGCGGACGGTCTCGTGCAGGAAGTCCCGGACCGTGTCCTGGAGCGGGCCGAGGTCGATCTGCCGCATCGCCTCGTCGGTGACCAGATCCGCGACGGTGCTCCGCACCGCCGGGTCGGAGGAGAGCGGGGAGACGGCGGCGACGTACCGGTCCGTGTCGTCGATCTCCAGGTCGACCCAGGCGGAGAGCGCGCTGAACGGCACCAGGGCGGTGAGCAGGACGAGCAGGACGGCCGAGAGGGTCACTGAGAGAGAGGTCCGCACACCCTCCAGGGAATCGCGTACGGGGCCGGACCGCTCCGGGCCGTACGCCGTTCGAGTTGCCGGGCCGCGCGGGCGGGTGTGCTCTGGAGGAACGGGGGCGAGCGACGGGGTGACGGAAGGAGCTGTCCGCGATGGTCACACACGCAGCCATGCCCGGCCGGAAGGGGGCCCGCGCGCACGCACGGCCCCGCCGCCACACTCCGCTCGCCTGGGCACTGCCTCTGGTGCTCGGCGTCATCTACGGGTTCTACGCCGCGTTCATCCGCCGCGACGGCGGGCCCAGCACCGGCGGGCAGGTCGCGCTCGGCCTGATCTCCGGAGCGGCACTGGCTGCCCTCTGCTTCGCGCTGGGCCGTGTCCAGCGGTCCCTGTCGCACGGGCCGCGGGCGGTGGCGTACGGAGCGCTGACCGCCTGCGCGATCGGTTTCCTGGTGAGCCTCACGGACACCAGCGTGCTGCGGTCGACCGCGCTGGGCCTGGCGGTCGGCGTGGGTGTCTTCCTGGCCACGTTCTACTTCTTCTACGCGCGGGAGCCCTGACCCCGGAGCGGGTCGCGAGGATCGCTCCAGCCATGCGTTCCGGCCGTGGGCGCGGCTGCCAGATCGGATCTGGCAGCCGCGCCCCGACGTCTGGCGCCCAAGAGGTGAGGGAGCCGGAGAGGAAGCGGGAGGAGGAGCGGGCGATGACGTACGAGAGGGAGACCGGGACGATCGGGGAGGCCGGGAACGGGGCCGGGGCGAGCGGGGACCCGCTGCGGGTCGCGGTGATCATCGGGAGTACGCGCGAGGGGCGCATCGGTGACGCGGTCGCCCGCTGGTTCGTGGAGCGGGCTCGGGTACGGGGCGAGCTCGATCTGGCGGTGCTGGACCTCGCGGAGTTCGACTTCCCCGTGCACTACCCGGAGCGGGCGACGGAGCAGATGACGGAGTTCGCCGAGGCGATCGGGAAGGCCGAGGCTTTCGTCGTCGTCACCCCGGAGTACAACCGTTCCTTTCCGGCCTCCCTCAAACAGGCCATCGACTTCGCGTACGAGGAGTGGCAGACCAAGCCCGTCGGCTTCGTGAGCTACGGTCACGGCTCGTCCGGGCTGTACGCGGTGGAGCAGCTGCGTTCGGTCTTCACGGAGCTGCACACGGTGACCCTGCGCAACGGGGTCGCGCTCGACTTCCTGCACACGCCGCTGGAGGACCACGCCGGGGCCTGCGCGCGGGACCGGGCGGTGCGGCTGATGCTCGACCAGCTCGGCTGGTGGGGCTGGGCCCTGCGCGAGGCGCGGGCGGTCCGCCCCTATGTCTCCTGATGCCTCCGGATGTCTCTCCTGATGCCGGGCCCGGCCCGCACCCACCACCCCCGACGCCCATCGACGACGACGTACAAGGAATGGATTCATGAGTACTGAACTGGCCATCGAGACCACGGGGCTGGTGAAGGTCTTCGGCGAGAACCGCGCGGTGGACGGCGTCGACCTCGCCGTCCCGACCGGCACCGTCTACGGGGTCCTCGGACCCAACGGCGCCGGGAAGACCACCACGGTGCGGATGCTCGCCACGCTGCTGCGCCCGGACGGCGGCTCCGCCCGTGTGTTCGGCAAGGACGTGGTGAAGGAGGCCGACGCGGTCCGTACCCGGGTCAGTCTCACCGGGCAGTACGCCTCGGTGGACGAGGACCTGACCGGCAGTGAGAACCTCATCCTGCTCGCCCGGCTCCTCGGGCACTCCAAGCCTGCGGCCCGCGACCGGGCGGCCCAGCTGCTCGAAGGGTTCGGGCTGACCGAGGCGGCGGGCAAGCAGGTGAAGAACTACTCGGGAGGCATGCGGCGCCGTATCGACATCGCCGCCTCCATCCTCAACACCCCCGATCTGCTCTTCCTGGACGAGCCGACCACCGGACTCGACCCGCGCAGCCGCAACCAGGTCTGGGACATCGTGCGCGCGGTCGTCGCGCACGGCACCACGGTCCTGCTGACCACGCAGTATCTGGACGAGGCCGACCAACTGGCCTCCCGGATCGCCGTGATCGACCACGGCCGGGTGATCGCCG
This sequence comes from Kitasatospora albolonga, assembly GCA_002082585.1. Classification (NCBI taxonomy): domain Bacteria; kingdom Bacillati; phylum Actinomycetota; class Actinomycetes; order Kitasatosporales; family Streptomycetaceae; genus Kitasatospora; species Kitasatospora albolonga. Next base: position 3,791,905 of record CP020563.1, on the reverse strand, counting down.
AGGGCACCAAGGGCGAGCTCAAGGCATCCGTCGGCTCCGGCACCGTCCATCTGCGGCTGCGCGACGCCGACCAGCGTCCCGATGCCGAGCGGGTGCTCTCCCTCGCGCTGGACGCCGCGGTCCAGCTGGACGCGGACCCGGTGGCGCTGACCGCCCGGATCGACGCGCACGGCTCCGACCGGGGCGCGGCGGAACAGGCGGCACGGGCCCTGGCCGAGCTGGCCCGGTCCGGCATCACGGTCGACAACTTCTCGCTGGGACAGCCCAGCCTCGACGAGGTCTTCCTCGCCCTCACGGACAAGAAGGGAGTGGCGGCATGAGCACCGCGACCACCAAGACGGAGCTGGACGACGTCGTTCTCGCCGCACCGGACAAGGAGCGGCTCTCCGCTCTCCTGGTCGGCCTGGACCGGCCGTCGAGGCCCAGCGCGCTGTCGGCCTCCCTCACCTTCGGCTGGCGCGCCATGCTGAAGATCAAGCACGTGCCGGAACAGCTCTTCGATGTGACGGCTTTCCCGATCATGCTGGTCCTGATGTACACGTACCTCTTCGGAGGGGCGCTGGCCGGCTCCACGCAGGAGTACATCCAGTTCCTGCTGCCCGGCATCCTGGTGATGAGCGTCATCATGATCACGATGTACACGGGTGTCTCGGTCAACACCGACATCACCAAGGGCGTCTTCGACCGGTTCCGTACGCTGCCGATCTGGCGGCCCGCGCCGATGGTCGGCTATCTCCTCGGCGATGTCCTGCGCTATGTGCTGGCCTCGGTGGTGATGCTCACCGTCGGCATGATCATCGGCTTCCGTCCGGGCGGCGGGGTGCTCGGGGTGCTGGCCGGGGTCGCCCTGCTGCTGGTGTTCTCGTTCGCGTTCTCGTGGATCTGGACCATGTTCGGGCTGCTGCTGCGCACGGAGAAGTCCGTGATGGGCGTCAGCATGATGGTGATCTTCCCGCTGACGTTCCTCAGCAATGTCTTCGTCGACCCGCAGACGATGCCGGGCTGGCTCCAGGCGTTCGTGAACAACAGCCCCATCACCCACCTGGCCACGGCGGTCCGCGAGTTGATGGCGGGCAACTGGCCGGCGGCCGATCTCGCCTGGTCGCTGGGGTGGGCCGGAGTGATCATGGTGGTCTTCGGGTTCGTGACGATGCGGCTCTACAACCGGAAGTGACCAGCTGGGAGTGACCAGCCGGAAGGGAGGCGGGGCGACACCTGCCCCGCCTCACAGGCCGCCGCCCGCTGTGCCGGGCGGCGGCCCGGTGCGTTGTGGGCCGGGCCGCCCCGGGCCTGCCGGTCCGGTGGCCACGTCCGGGGCCTGCCGGTCCGGTGCTACGTGCGGGGCCTGCCGGTCCGGTCCTGCGGGGGCACAGCTCCTACGGGGTCACAGCCGCCACTCCGGAGTGCGGTCGGGGCGGTAGGCGCAGGTGGTGCCGGTCGTCACGGACTGCCGCAGGTGCGCCGCCAGTTCGGGGTGGAGGGAGTCCAGCTTGCGCAGGGTGTCGCGGATGCGGGCGGTGACCGTCTTGCGGGCCCGCTCGGTCTGGTCGCCCAGACGGCGGGTCCGGCCGCCGAGCCCCGCCGCCGTGCGCAGCTGGTCGAGGAGGGCCTGCCGCTCCCGGTCGTACGCCTCGACCTGGCGGGTGTCGTCCCGTGCCGCCGCGCGGTCTATCTCGGCGTCCAGCCGGTCCAGATGGTCCTTGTACCGGCGCTTGGCCTCCTCGTCGAGCACCGGGTCGCCGCCCAGCTGTCCGGCGGCCACGACCGCACGGCCGCCTTCGGGGGCGAGCAGTTCGACGGCCGGGACGTCGGTCCCGGGCAGCCCCAGCAGGCTGTGCAGGTCCCGCAGCCCCTTGGCGTCCGGGACATGCACGGTCCGCCCGTCCCAGCGCAGCTGCCACACCGGCCCGTCACGACGGAACTCGGCGGCAGCCGGGGCGGGGCCGGGGGAGGCGGGAGCGGGAGTTGCGCCAGCGGCGGGAGCGGTGCCCGTGACGGTGGGGGGTGCGGGCTCCGGAGCGGTGGTCCCGTGGTCCGTGGGCGGCCGGGGCGTGCGGAGGGCGGCCGCTTCGGAGGCCAGATGGCGCAGCCCCAGCTCGGCCGCCTCCCGCTCCCCCTCGGCCAGGAGCAGGCGAGCCCGGTCCGGGTCGCCCGGCTCCGCGCGGGCGAGCAGGGAGCGGGCCAGGTGGAGCCGGGCGCGTACGGCCCAGGGGCGGGCGCCGAGGCGGTCCGCCGATGCGGCGGCCTCGGTGAGCGTGGCCACCGCCGTGTCCCGGTCGTCGCGGGCGGCGGCGAGCATGCCGAGCCAGAGGTCGACGGGGCCGCCGATGTCGCACCCGTACAGCGAGACGACCCACTGGCCCGTGTAGGGGGTGAGCTCGTCCTCCGCGCGGGCGATGAGCCGCCGGTCGCCGGTGGCCGCGGCGGTCTGGGCCAGCAGCCGGAGCCAGAGCGGCATGAACGCCCGGGGGTAGGGGGCCGGGCGGTCCGACTGCTCGGCGATCAGACGGAGGGCCGGGGCCGCGTCGCCCTGTTCCACGGCGGTGAGCGCCTCCAGCAGCCCGGGGTGCGGATGCCGGTTGCCCGGCAGCGTGGTGAGGATCTTCTCGGCCTCCGCGAAGTGCCCCCGGAGCAGATGCAGGGACCAGCGCAGATGGCACGCCATGAAGCTGAACGACTCGTGGTCGTTGCCCTCCATGGCCTCGTCCTGGAGCGCCTCCGCCGCCTCGGCGAACCGGCCCTGGAGGGAGGCGATCAGGCTGCTGTCGACGGTGATGGCCAGGGCGAACCGGGGGAGATCCGAGCGCTCGGCGACCCGGACGAAGACGTGGTACTGGTCGATGAAGCCCGGGTCGCCCAGCTCCAGCAGGGCGACCCAGCGCATGGACGTGGCGTGCAGCTCCATGTCCAGGTTCCGGGTGCGCCGGCCGAGGACGGCCATCTCGTCGGTCAGCCCCAGCCGTTCCACCGCCGAGCCGAGTCCCCATACGGAGTCGTGGCGTGCCCAGAGGGAGAAGGCGAGGGCCTCGTCGTCCGAGCCGTTGCGGGCCAGCGCCATGATGTGGATGGCCAGCTCCTGGGCGAGCCGGTCGGCGGAGAGGCTGTCCTGCCCGTCCTCTCCGGTGATCCTGCGGTGGACCTCGCCCAGGAACGTCACCGTGAACGGGCCACCGCCGCCCAGGACGCGCTGGCGGTACAGGGTGATCGCCACCCGGGCCAGCAGCTCGGGCTCGTCCAGCTCCCGCGCCAGATCCACCGCCCGGTCCAGCAGGCGGTCCCCCTCGGCGATCTCCCCGGCGTGCCGCAGCAGTTCGCCCAGGTCGAGGCAGATCAGCACGATCCGGCGGTGATCGGGGAGCGGCACGGCCCGCACCGGAGCGTCCTTCCCCGAAGCGTCCTGCGCCGAAGCGCCGCCCGTCACCTCGGCCGACCCCGGACCGCCCGTCTCCCCGGCCGACCCCGGACCGCCCGTCTCCGGACCCTCCTCCCCCGACGCCACCGCGAGGGCCCGGCGGTAGTGGCCGATGGCCTCCTCGTCGGCCAGCCGCCCCCCGGCGTCCTCGGCGGCGGCGAGCAGCAGGTCGATCCGGCGGTCGCGCTCCAGCTCTGCCCCGGCCAGGTGGGCGTGGCGGGCGAGGTCCCCGGGCCGCACCGCGTCGTCGAGCCCGCCGTGCGCGTCCAGCGCCCGTACGGCATCGGCATGGCGGCGGCGGGTGTCGGCGTCGCCGAGGGAGGCGTACAGCGTCTCGCGCAGCAGGTCGTGGGCGAAGGCGTAGCTCCCGGAGGGGTGCGGGACCACCAGCCGGGCGACGATCGCCGACTCCAGCAGCCGCTCCACCTGGGGGACCGGGGAGCCGTGCACCACGGCCAGCACCTGACGGCGGAACTCCCGGCCCAGCACGGCGGCGGTGGTCAGCAGCGAGACGACCGCGTCCGGCAGCAGGCGCAGCCGCTGCCGGACCGCCTCCCGCACCCCCGGCGGGATGGTGGACACGGGGCTGCCGCTGTGCCAGAGCCGGGCCGTCTGCTCGACGAAGAACGGGTTGCCGCCGGTGCGCCGGTGGACCTCGTCCACCAGGTGCGGCGCGGGCTCACGGCCCGTCGTCACGGCCATCAGCGCACCCACCTCGTCGCGGCCCAGGCCGGTCAGCGTGAGGGTGACGGAGGCGCGGGAGACGAGGGGCAGGATCAGCTGCTGGAGCGGGTGCCCGGGGGCCTCCACCTCTACGTCCCGGTAGGTGCCCACCAGCAGCAGCCGCTCGAACCAGGCGTGCTGGGCGGCGAATTCGAGCAGCCGGAGCGAGGCCGGGTCGGCGCTGTGGAGGTCGTCCAGGACCACCACCAGCGGGCGGCTCTGCGAGACGGTGACCAGGGCGGTGGTCACCGCGTCGTACAGCCCGAACGCCTCCGCGCCGTCCGCGCCGGGCCCCGGCTCCGTACCGTCGGCGCCGTCCGGGCCGGGGCCCGCGCCGCCGCTCCCGGGGTCGCCGAGGAGGATGCCGAGCCGCCCGTCCGACGCCTCCTGGGCCGCCGCCCACTCCGCCGCCGTGGCGGAGCGGCGCAGCCCGCGCAGCACCTGCACCCAGGGCCAGTAGCCGGGGGTGCTGTCGGAGTCCCAGCAGGAACCGCCGACCACCAGCGCCCCGCGCCGCCGCGCCTCGTGCGCCGCGTCGGTGACGAGGGTGGTCTTCCCGATTCCGGCCTCGCCCGTCACCAGCACGAGACCGCCGTGGCTGTCCGTGGCCCGGACGATCTCCGAGCGGAGGACGCCTGCGGGATGGTCGCGCCCGAACAGAGCAGGGGTCATGACCACACGATAGGAGGCCCCACTGACAACGGCCCCTGCTTTTGCGGGGCACCCGGTCGGCGCACAGGGCGGGGAGGCTCCCTCAGCCGCGTACCACCGTCACCGGGCACGGCGCGTGCTGGGTGACGTGGAGGCTGACCGAGCCGAGCAGGGTCGCCTTGAAGCCGCTGCGGCCCCGGGCGCCCACGACGAGCAGGTTGGCGCCCCTGGCCCGGTCCAGCAGGGTCTGGGCGGGGTTGCCGATGACCACGATCTTGCTGACCGCGGCGGCCCCCTCCTCGCCCAGGGCCTCCTCCAGGGCCTCGTTGAGCGAGACGGACGCCAGCGCCTGCGGGTCGAAGTCCTCCGGCAGGCCCGGCATCATCGAGGCCCAGCTGGTCGCGGGGTACTCCCAGCTGTTGACGGCCTCCACGGTGTCGCCGGTCAGCTCGGCCTGGCGAACGGCCCAGTGCAGCGCCTTGATCGAAGGATCGGACCCGTCGACACCCACGACGATCCTGCCCATATCTGCCTCCAGCTCGTACGGCTCGGTACAGCGTCCGCCTTCACTGTAGTCAAACCGGACAATAGGGCTGGGGCAGGGCTACGGCAGGGGCGTGGTGGGAGGGGCCCGGATCGGCTCAGGCCGGGCGCAGGGCCGCGAGCTGCTGCTCGAAGGGGACGACCGCGTCCTCTCCTTCAGCCGCCGCCTCCTCCCCGTCGGCCGGGCCCGGTGCCCGGGAGGCCCCGGAGACCGTGCGGCCCAGCACCGCCGAGGCCAGCTCGCCGCCCGCGCGCCGGATGCGGGCGGGCAGCCCCTCGGTGTACGTGTCACCGGAGGAGCCCCAGTCCTCGGACGCGGCGTAGACGGACGTCGGTACGGTGACGGCCCGCAGGTAGGCGAAGAGCGGTCGCAGCGCGTGCTCCAGGACCAGCGAGTGCCGGGCCGTGCCGCCCGTCGCGGCGATCACGACGGGCTTGCCGGTCAGCGCGGTGTGGTCGACCAGGTCGAAGAACGACTTGAACAGTCCGCTGTACGAGGCGGTGAACACGGGCGTCACGGCGATCAGCCCGTCCGCCTCCGTCACCGCGTCGATCGCCTCCCGCAGCGCGGCCGGGGGAAACCCGCTGACCAGGTGGTTGGCGATGTCCACGGCGAGGTCGCGCAGCTCGATGACGCGAACCTCGACGTCCCTGTCGTTCCGGTCCTGGTCCGCCGCGAGGCGCTCCCGGGTGGCGGCGGCCAGCCGGTCGGCCAGCAGCCGGGTGGAGGATGGTTGGCTCAGCCCCGCCGAGACGGCGACGATGCGCAGGGGTGTGGTGGCGAACATGGGGGTCAGCCCTCCTTCCGGGAGGCCCGGGCGGCGGTCACCGCCGGGTGGACGGGTGCGGACTCCGGCACTCCGGCCGGCCGCAGGTTGGCGAACTCCTTGCGCAGGACGGGCACGACCTCCTCGCCGAGGATGTCGAGCTGCTCCAGGACCGTCTTCAGCGGGAGCCCCGCGTGGTCCATCAGGAACAGCTGCCGCTGGTAGTCGCCGACCGCGTCCCGGAACGTCAGCGTCCGCTCGATGACCTGCTGCGGGGAGCCCACGGTCAGCGGGGTCTCGCGGGTGAAGTCCTCCAGGGACGGGCCGTGGCCGTAGACCGGCGCGTTGTCGAAGTACGGGCGGAACTCCCGTACCGCGTCCTGCGAGTTCTTCCGCATGAACACCTGGCCGCCGAGCCCGACGATGGCCTGTTCGGCGGTGCCGTGACCGTAGTGGGCGTAACGGCGCCTATAGAGGGACACCATTTTCTTCGTGTGCTCCATTGGCCAGAAGATGTTGTTGTGGAAGAAGCCGTCACCGTAATAGGCGGCCTGTTCCGCGATCTCGGGGGAGCGGATGGAGCCGTGCCAGACGAACGGCGGGACGCCGTCCAGCGGGCGCGGGGTGGCGGTGAACGACTGCAACGGCGTACGGAACTTGCCCTCCCAGTCCACGACGTCCTCGCGCCACAGCTTGTGCAGCAGGGCGTAGTTCTCGATGGCCATCGGGATGCCCTGGCGGATGTCCTTGCCGAACCAGGGGTAGACCGGTCCGGTGTTGCCCCGGCCCATCATCAGGTCGACGCGGCCGTCGGCGAGGTGCTGGAGGGTGGCGTAGTCCTCGGCGATCTTCACCGGGTCGTTGGTGGTGATCAGGGTGGTGGACGTGGACAGGATCAGGTTCTCGGTGCGGGCCGCGAGGTAGCCGAGGGTCGTCGTCGGGGAGGACGGGACGAACGGCGGGTTGTGGTGCTCGCCGGTCGCGAAGACGTCCAGACCGACCTCCTCGGCCTTCTGCGCGATGGCCAGGGTCGCCTTGATCCGCTCGTTCTCGGTCGGCGTCCGGCCGGTGGTCGGGTCGGTGGTGACGTCTCCGACGGTGAAGATCCCGAACTGCATGGCGTCCGCCTCCTGAGGGTGGTGGGCAGGTGATCGCGGGGCATTTGATTGAACGTTGAACTACACCCTATAACGGGATGCCCCCGCGATCTGTTCCCCTGCCTCAGTCACCACCCTGACCAGCAACTTCACCGCTCACAGCGTCAGCCACGACAGCGAACGCTCACGGCGTCACGATCGGGAACGACGTGTCCGGTTCCGCGAGTACGGAGACGAGCTCACCGAGCAGCGACGCGTCCCCGCTCTGCTCGATCCCGGCCGTCCCCCCGCCCGCCAGGACGGAGAGCAGCTGCGGCTTGGTGAGGGTGAGCGTCAGCCCCGCCGGGCCCCAGGAGTCGGCCCCCGGGCCGGCGGTGCGGTGGGTGAGGGCACCGTTGCGCAGCGTGAGTCGGTGCCGGGAGGGGGGCGCCCCCGGTCCCGGTCCGGGCGGACCGTCGGTGATCACGAGGTCGATCGCCAGCTCCTTGTCCCAGGCGCGCGGCCCGTCGACCCGTACGGCGAGCGAGTCGATGAGCTGCTCCACGGTCAGCGCCATCGCCATCTCCGGGCTCGTGGTCTCCAGCGCGATGGTGCCCGCGCCCTCCTCCAGCTCCTTCGCGCCCATCAGGTAGAAGTTCCGCCAGGGCCCGTTCTCCGCGCCGTGGCCCAGCCTGCGGTAGACCCCGGCCAGCTCCGCGCGGGCCGTCGCGTTCGAGGCGTCGGCGAAGACGACATGGTTCAGCAGAGTCGCGGCGAACCGCAGGTCACCCGCCCCGGCGTAGTCGCGCGCCTTCGCGATCACGGCGTCGGCGCCGCCCATGCAGTCGACGTACCGCACGGCCGACTCCACCGGCGGGTGCTCCCACAGATACGCCGGGTTGCCGTCGAACCAGCCCAGGTAGCGCTGGTACACCGCCTTCACGTTGTGGCTGAGCGAGCCGTAGTAGCCGCGGACGTGCCAGCACTTCTCCAGCGCGGGCGGCAGCTCGATCGTCTCCGCGATCTCGGGCCCGGTCAGTCCGGCGTTGAGCAGGCGCAGGGTCTGGTCGTGGAGGTACGCGTACAGGTCGCGCTGGGTGAGCAGGAAGTCCCGTACGTTCTCCCGGCCCCAGGTGGGCCAGTGGTGTGACGCGAAGGCGACGTCCGTCGCGTCGCCGAACAGCTCGACGGCCTCGTCCAGATAGCGCGACCAGATCCGCGCGTCGCGCACGACGGCCCCGCGCAGGGTCACGATGTTGTGCATGGTGTGCGTGGCGTTCTCGGCCAGGCAGAGCGCGCGGTGGTCCGGGAAGAGGAAGTTCATCTCGGCCGGGGCCTCGGTGCCCGGGGTGAGCTGGAAGATGATCCGTACACCGTCGAGCACCTCCTCCTGGCCCGTGTGCGTGATGTCCGCGCTCGGCGGGATCAGCGTCACCGTGCCGGTGGAGGTGGTCATGCCGAGCCCGGCGCCGATCTGTCCGTCGGGAGCCTTCGGCAGGCTGTCGCCGTACATGTACATCGCCCGGCGCGTCATGGCGTTGCCCGCGTAGACGTTCTCGCTGACGGCGTGCTCCAGGAAGCCGGCGGGCGCGAGGACCGGGATGCCCGCTTCCGTGCCCGGGGGCAGCACTCCGCGCGCGCCGCCGAAGTGGTCGGCGTGCGAGTGGGTGTAGATCAGCGCGGTGACGGGCCGGTCGCCGCGGTGGCCCCGGTAGAGCGCCAGCGCGGCGGCGGCCGTCTCGGCCGAGATCAGGGGGTCGATGACGACGACCCCGCGTTCGCCCTCGACCAGGGTCATGTTCGCGATGTCGAGCCCGCGCACCTGGTAGATGCCCTCGGTGACCTCGTACAGCCCTTGCCGGGCGCAGAGCTGTGCCTGCCGCCAGAGGCTCGGGTGGGCGGTGTCGGGGCACTCGGCGTCGAGGAAGGCGTAACCGTCGTTGTCCCAGATCACCCGGCCGTCGTCCGCGGTGATCACGGCGGGGTCGAGGGCGGTGACGAAGCCACGGTCGGCGTTGGTGAAGTCGGTCGTGTCGTCGAACGGGAGGTTGTCCATGAAAGCTCAGTAGAGCGGAAGGCCGATAAGGGTGCATGTCGTACATTCCTCCTGTGCCGGTCCCGGTCAGGCGTACGCTGTCGGGGTCGCCTGCCTGATGGGCGACGGGCGGGAAGACAGCGGGTGAGGGAGAGGGCGGAGGGCATGAGCGAGAAGGACGGCGTCGGCGGCAACGACAGCGAGAGCTGGAAGGCGCGGGGCGTGGCTCTGCGCGTCTTCGTCTACGTCTTCGCGACCCACCTCTTCGCGGGTTTCATCTGGATTCTCTTCTACGTGGGCGGACACGCGGACAAGTAGAGGCCGCGCCCACCTCCGTACCGGCTGCCGACCACCGGCTAACGGTCTATTCACCCCGGCCCCGAGCCCATGGCCGCTACACTGACCGCATGACCTCCGTACCGTGCCGAAACTGGTGGCGCTCCTTCTGAGGAGCGGCCGCAGCAGCTGTCTGCACGGAACCCAGGGCCGTTCACCATGGACGGCCCTTTTCGCTGCCTTCTTTCAGGCGCGATGTACGGGAACGGGGGCACCGCAGACCCCCACCGCCCGGGCCGTCCTCCACGCACCACCACCCGCGAGGAGACCCCACCCATGAGCACCGCCACAGCCACCGCCCCCACCGCACCCGCCCCCGCCGAACTCCGCAGCGCCGAGCTGGAGCGCCGGATCGCCCAGGACCCCGGCGGCTTCCGGGTCCTCACCGGCGACCGCCCCACCGGCCCCCTCCACCTCGGCCACTACTTCGGCACCCTGCGCAACCGGGTCCGCCTCCAGGACCTCGGCGTGGACGTCTTCGTCCTGATCGCCGACTACCAGGTGCTCACCGACCGGGACACCGCCGAGCGGCTCCAGGAGTACACCGACGGGCTGCTCCTGGACTATCTGGCTCTCGGGATCGACCCCGCCCGGTCCACCGTCTTCAACCACAGCGCCGTCCCCGCGCTCAACCAGCTCCTGCTGCCCTTCCTCAGCCTCGTCTCCGTCGCGGAGCTGGGCCGCAACCCCACAGTGAAGGACGAGATCGCGCACTCCCGGCAGTCGGCGGTGAGCGGGCTGATGTACACCTACCCGGCCCACCAGGCGGCCGACATCCTCTTCTGCAAGGGCAACGTGGTCCCCGTGGGCCAGGACCAGCTGCCCCACCTCGAACTGACCCGGACGGTCGCCCGCCGCTTCAACGAGCGGTACGGGAACGTCTTCCCGGAACCGGACGCCCTGCTTTCCGCCGCACCCCTCCTCCTCGGTACCGACGGCACGAAGATGAGCAAGAGCCGTGCCAACTCCGTCCCCCTCGGCGCCACCGCCGACGAGACGGCCCGCCTGATCAGGGGCGCGACCACGGACGCCGACCGGCACATCACCTACGACCCCGACACCCGCCCCGGCGTCTCCTCGCTCGTCCTGCTCGCCGCCCTCTGCCTGGAGCGGGACCCGCACGAGGTCGCGGCGGAGATCGGCGACGGCGGCGCGGCCGCTCTCAAGCGGACGGTGACCGACGCCGTCAACGGCCACCTGGCCCCCTTCCGGGCCCGGCGGGCGGAGTACGCGGCGGACCTCACGTACGTACGGTCCGTCCTGCGCGCGGGCAACGAGCGGGCGAACGCGCTCGCGGAAGCGACCCTGGCGGAGGTGCGGGAGGCGATGGGCACGTTCCGGTAGCCCCCGCCGAGCTGCCCGAAGCCCCTCACTGCCCCGGCACCACCGACCGCTGCCGCCGCAGCAGTTCCGCCAGCCCCCGCCGGGTGGCCGCGATCACCACCCGGTCCTGGGCGCGCAGGACGTACCCGGGATGCAGGTCCCAGACCAGGCCGGAGGGCGGCGGAGTGCCGCCCTCCGGGGGGTACGGGGGCAGCGCCGCCAGGTCCGGGTTGCGGTCGGCGGGCGGGGTCGCGTCGATGGCCAGGACCCGCCATGCGCCCGCCCGGAACGCCTGCTCCACCGTGCGGCCCTCCAGCTGCGGATGTCCCTCCACCTCCAGGGCCGCGAAGAGCATCACCTTCCGCTCGACCGGGACCGCGCCCAGGATCTGACGGCCCATCATGGCAACCGCGAAGGAGGGCGCGGCCAGGTGCGATACGGACCGGGAGCGGGTCAGGGCCTGGGGGTGCGCGGTGCGCAGGGTGCGGTAGACGGCGGTGGCGAACTCGTCGTCGTACAGCCGCAGCGCCACCCTCAGGTCGGGCTTCACCGACCGTGCGTACAGCGTCGCCTCCAGGTTCGTCGTGTCGATGCTGGTGAGCGCGAGGAGGGCGTGGGCGCGGCGGATCTTGGCGGCTTCGAGGACGCCCTCCTGGGTGACGTCGCCGAGGACGGTCGGCACGTGCATGGAGCGGGCCAGCGGGATGCCCCGCGCCTCGGGGTCCTCCTCCACGACGACCACGGGGATGTCGAGTTCACGGAGGCGTACGAGGACCCGCGTACCGATCTTGCCGAGCCCCAGCAGCACCACGTGCCCCGACAGGCCGCGCGGCGGGCGGCGCAGCGAGGAGGCGGTGCGCAGGGTGCCGAACGCCTCCAGGACGGCGGCGATCAGCAGCGGGAGCAGGAGGATTCCGGCGACACCGGAGAAGATCTGGATGATCTTCCGGGCCGTCGAGCCGTCCTCCGAGGGGTCGTTCATGCTCAGCAGGTCGAGCAGGATGAGGTAGGCGGAGTGCAGCAGGGTGTCCTCGGTGGTGAGGACCGAGACGATCACCAGGGCGACCGCCGCCAGCGCGAACCCGAGGGCGGACCAGCGCAGTCGGCGGGAGAAGACCTGGGCGAGCGGGGCGCCCCTGCCGCCCATCCGGGTCGCGGGGCGGTCCGGGTCGGCGCGGCTGATGGCTTCCAGGACGACGGTGCCGCGCCCGGTCGCGGCGGCCACGGACCGGTCGTCCGGGAGGAGTTCGGGCCCCTCGTCGCCGCTGCTGTCCGAACCTTCGGCGCCCGCCGGGTCGTTGGTGGTGGAGGAGAGCAGGGCGAGGGTGCAGAGCCCGGGGTCGGCCCGCTCGCCGGGGCCGGGCGGCGGGCGTTCGGCGGCGCGCAGGAGCAGCCCCTCGGCCTGGATGACCTTGCTGCTGCCGGTCAGCGCGGTGGCGGCGAGGGCGGGGGCGGCGGTGTCGGCGTCGGAGAGGACGGTGGTGGAGGCGTCGAGCGCCGCCGGGTCGATACCGGGCATGGCGACGGCCGCCGCCTGGTCGAGCAGCTCCTCCAGGTGGAGCCCCAGCTTGCGGTTGTAGAGCCGGATGACCAGCCGCAGACGGGGGTTGAGGCGGCGGGCGGTCAGGGCGGCGCGGATGTTGCGCTCGTCGTCGTCGTAGACGAGCGCGAGGGCGGCGGCCCGGTCGACGCCCGCCTCCTCCAGTACGTCGTCGGAGGGCTCGGGCGCCTCCATGATCCGGACGGCCTCGACCCCGGCGTTGGTGTCGTTGCCGCCCCCGGTGCCGCCCGTGGAGCCGGTTCCGTTCCCCGCCGTGCGGTTCATGGCCGCCGACATCCGGCCGAACAGGGCTGCCGCGCGCCCCCGTTGGGTCAGCGGTGTCTCCGGGCTGTTGGCGTCACGGCCGGGCGGCAGGAGCAGGGTGACCCGTTCCCCGTATACGAAGCGCAGTTCGACGGCGAGCCGGCGCGCGAGCGCGTCGTCACCGCAGACGATCATGTGGCCGGAGGACGGCGGACGCCCTGGCTGCGGGCGTCCGGGCTGGGGGCGTCCGGTCGGCGGGCGTCCCGGTTGCTGAGGAAGTGGGGGCACGAAACCCAGCATGCCGTCATCCTTCCGGCTCGGTCTGCCCGGTCAGTGTGGAGTGTTTGTGATCTTCGCACGGTGGTTCGGGTGGACCGGCCGGTTCTGTTCGCCGACCGGCTGGTCGACCGTGGGAGCGGGCGGCCGGTTCACCGCGCTCGGCGGCCCCGCCAGCAGGTGGCGCGGGTCGGCCGCCCGCTGGATCGCCGTCTCCACCGCCGCGATCCGGTCCGCGAGCAGCCCGAGGGCCGCCACCGCCCGGGTCATCGGGTCGCCGTCCGGTCCGCCGAGCGCCTGCGTACGGACGTACGAGGAGGTGATCGCCGCCCACCGCCCGGCCTGCTCCGGGGTGAGCGTCCCGCGCAGGGCGGCCAGCTTCAGCAGGTTGGCCTCGGCGCCCGTGGTGAGCGTCTGGGCCTCGCCCGCGTAGTGGTCGTCGACGACGGCGGAGAGCTCGGCGTCGTTCATGACGGGCACGATCCGCTCCGCGATCTTGTTCATGTTGCGGTACGACCCCTGGAGCCGGAACGGCGGCTCGGTGCGCGTCGCGTCCGTCTGCGCGGCCGAGGCGATGTACGCCGCGTTGACCGCGAGGACGGTCTCCCGGGCGGTGAGCAGATGCCGCAGCACGGCCAGTACGGCGTCCAACTCCACCGCCGAGTACGGGTGTTCCAGGTGCTCGGCGCGGGCCGAGGGATCGCCGCCGCCCGCCAGCCGCACCAGCAGCGCCAGGTCGTCGCGCGAACGGGCGGCGAGCGGAGCCAGCACCGGGTTGGCGGTCAGCGCGTTCTCCACGAAGCTCAGCGCGAAGACGTCCTCGCGCCCGCTGAGCACCTCGCCCAGATTCCACACGTCGGCCCGGTTGGCGAGCATGTCCGGGATGCGGAACTGCTCGCCGGACTCGGTGTAGGGGTTGCCCGCCATGCAGACCGCGAACCGCTTGCCCCGCAGGTCGTAGCTGCGCGGCTCACCGTCCCGGACGCCCTCGATGCGGCGCGTGGCATCGCACAACGGGATGAACTTCTGGAGCAGTTCGGGCGAGGTGTGCTGGATGTCGTCCAGGTAGAGCAGCGTGTTGTTGCCCGCCTCCAGCGCGAAGTTGATCTTCTCGATCTCCTGCCGGGCGGTGGCGCTCGGGGCCCGGTCCGGGTCGAGGGAGGTGACGTCGTGGCCCAGGTTCGGCCCGCTGATCTTGACGAGGACCATCCCGAGCCGGTCCGCGACGTACTCCATCAGCGTCGTCTTACCGTAGCCGGGCGGCGAGACGAGCAGGAGCAGACCCTGCGAGTCGGTGCGCCGGTCGGCGTCGGCGGTGCCGAGCTGCTTGGCGAGGCTGTCGCCGATCAGCGGCAGGTACACCTCGTCCAGCAGCCGGTTGCGGACGAACGCCGACATCACGCGCGGCCGGTGGTCGTCCAGCCGCAGCCGCCCGCGCTCGGCGGCCACCAGGGAGGTCCGCAGCCGCTGGTAGGCCCGGAAGGCGGGCACGGCGTGCGTGCGGAACTCCCCCGTACGGGCCAGGAGTTCATCGATGCGTACGGTGAGGGCCCCGCCGCTCCCGATGCGCGGGTGGTCGCCGAGGAGGCCCTCCACCCGCTCCGTGAGCGGCGCGTCGCACCCGTACCGCTCCAGCTCCGGGCAGAGCTCCACCGCCACGGCCTCCGCCAGGTCGCCGGGGCCGGTGCCGGTGGCCTCCGCGTACGGGGTCAGCCAGCCCTCCACGAGCTGCTTCCGGGCGGCCAGGTCGTCCCCGAGGGCGGCGAGGTCGTCCGCGTACGCGTCCGGCCCGGCGGCCCGGTGGAAGGCGTCCAGGAAGGAGCGGATCGCGGCGCCCACGACGAACCCGGCGGGCCCGCCGGTCACCTCCTCGAAAAGGTAGGCGGCGACGGCCTCGGCCCGTACGCCGGAGCCACCGAACCCGGCGATCTCCGCGGCCCACTCCTCCTGGAGCACCGCGATGGCCGGGGCCAGCCCGAACGTGTCGCGGGCGCGGGCCAGCGAGACCGCCCGCCGGGTCCAGGAGGCACGTTGCGCCTCCTCGGTGCCGTACACCCAGAACAGCTGCGCGGCGGCCCGGACGGCGGGCTCGTGGCGCAGCAGCCCCGCGCCCGCGTGCAGCCGCAGCAGGGCACGCAGGACGGCGGTGGCGTCCTCGTCGTGGACGCCCCGCGTGTACCCCTCGTCGTACGCCTCCGCCGCTGACTCCCGTACCAGCAGAGCCAGTTCGTCATCGGCCAGCGCGGCGAGGCGCTCGGCCCCCTGCTCCGCCAGGAGGCGGGCCGCCAGGAACTCGCCCCGGTAGACGGCCGCCGACTCCGAGGGCAGAGGCTGCTCCCAGTACGGGCGGGTCGCCTCGAACGCCGGGTCGGTGACCGGCGCCCGGTAGTCGGTCCCGGTCAGCGCGAAGGCGAGCCGGTCCCCGGAGGGCACGAGCGTGAGGTCGAACGGCTGGGTGTTGACGGCGAACCGGTGGCGCCCCAGCTTGATGACGGACCCGCCGTCCGCGTACAGCTCGGTGCGGTCCCGCAGCGCCCGCCCGGCCTCCTGCCGGGCGGCCTTCAGCCGTCCGTCCAGCTCCTCGGCCCGTACGGGATCGCCGAGTTCGCGCAGTTCGTCGGCGGTCCGCCGGACCTTGGCGACCATCGGATCGGAGGCGAAGTACGTGTGGACGGCGTCCAGATCGTCCAGCGCGGCCACCCGCCGGCCGATGGTCTCCAGCACCCGCTGCGCCGACCCGGCGAGCCGCTCGGCCCGCCGCGCCCGCTCGTCCTGGAGCGTCTGCTTGCGCGCCGAGAACGCCTCGTACACCTCGCTCCGGCGCTCGGCCAGCTCGGCGAGGAAGTCGTCGAACTCCGCGAACCGCGACTCCAGGTTCTCCAACTGGAGCAGCAGCCGCGCCAGTTGGTCGTCGCAGTGCTCCGGTGAGTCGGCCGCCGCCAGCGCCCCCGTCACCGCCTGCCCGAGCAGCGCGAACTCGGCGGCGAACTCGGCCCGCCCCTCCTTCGACAGCAGCTCCCGCCGTCGCGCGTCCAGCGTGGCGCGGGCCCGGTTGGCGCCGCCCAGCACCTCGGCGATCCGCTCCAGGATCGACGTCCGCACGGTCGCGTCACCGATCTCCAGACCGGCCACCACATCCGTGACGGTCGCCAGCCCGTCCGTCATCGTGGTGAGCCGGTCGGACACGGCGGCGGCGTCCCGTACGGTCGCCAGCGCGCCCGCGTCCTCGACCAGCCCGGCGATCTCCTCGTGGTATCCGTCGAAGGCGTCCTCGCGGGCGAGGAACGACACGGCCCGCTGGGCGGCGGAGGCGATGTCGTCCTCGGTCCGGGCCGACAGCTCGGCGATCCGCTCCCCGTCGGCGTACCGCATCTCGCCGATCGTCGCCAAGTGCCCGTGCGCCTGCCGCAGTTCGGTCAGCCGCTCCACCCACGCGGCGGCCGACCCCGGCACCTCCCCGCGCACCCGGCGCACGAGCGCGGTGATGCGGGCGGTGGTCTCCTCCAGCGCGTCGGCGGCCCGCTGCGTCAGTTCCTGTACGGCGGTGAACTCGGCCAGCACCTGCTGGGCGGTGGTTCGCAGCTCGCCCAACGGCTCTGCCAGCAAGCCGAGTTCGGGGTCGGAGAGCCAGTGGTAGCGGTCCTGGGCGCGGGCGCAGTCGGCGGCGAGCTGCCCGTACACGGCGGTCGTCGGCGTCATGTCCCGCACCCCGTGCGCGAGCGCGAGGCAGTCCGAGATCCCGCGCACGAGATCGGCGTTGCCGGTCCGGGCGAGCGGACCGGTCCCGGCCGGGCGGGCGGCGGCGTAGGTGTCGGAGACGTACGGCGTCTGCCAGCGCTGCAACGGGTGCACCCGCGCCGGAACGTCCGGGCCGTCCGGGTTGTCGCGGAGCAGGATCAGCGTTCCGTCGTCCAGCAGGGCGTGCCCACGTCCGTTGAGCGGGGTGGCGACCTCCTGGCGGATCAGGTTGTAGGGGAGGAGGAGGCTGCGGACGCCGTCGCGGGAGCGGAAGACGTACAGCACGTCCTCGCCGTTGGGCGAGCGCACCGCGCCCTCGAAGACCGGCTCGGTCAGCTCCTCCGCCGTATCGAAGGTCTTGGCGGTGCCGGTGGTGAGATAGTAGCCGCCGGGGAAGATGATCCCCTGGTCCTCGGGGAGGCGGCGGCAGGCGGGCCCGATGGAGTCGAGCCGTTGGACGGTCGAGAGCAGCGAGTTGAAGACGAGGTACCGCCAGCTCTCCTCCTTGTACGGCCGCACGCGCAGCAGCGTCAGCGGCCCGACCTCCGCGTACTCCACGTCCGCGTCCGCCAGCGACTGCAACGGCTCGTCGACCGGCTCCTCGTAGATCCCGTCCGGCGACTCGGTGTCATCGGTGACCTTCACGGTCAGCGTCCCGCCGACCGTGTCGACGAAGAGCCCGCCGCCCTTGCCGATGGCGATGTGCGGGTGGCGCCCGGGCACGTGGGCGTCACGCCCGGCCACGGTCCAGTCAAAGTCGTGGGAGGGCGGGAAGACATGGTCCCGCTCGCCCTGCGCGTCGAGGAAGGCCCCGGGCGACCCGTCCGGCCCCAGCGCCCAGCGCAGCACCCGGATGTCCTCGGCGTCCTTGCCGGTCCGGAAGACGGCGAGCAGCTTGCCGTTGACGCGGCGCAGACGCAGGAGGCGGGCATCGCGGAAGTAGCGGTGGAGGGAGGCGAACTCGCGCCGGAAGCCGTCGTCGTCGAGGAGGGAGGTCTCGGGCTCGGCGTCGTTGCCCTGAGGCTCTGTGCCGTCGGCCTGCTGCGTGGTGCCGTCGTCCTGCTGCCCGGCGCCGTCGTTCCCCGGCCCCGAGCTCCGTACGCCGTTCTCGGGCCCCGCATTCCGTACGAGGAGTACGTCCCCGACCCCGGCCTCGTCCCGGGCCCCCGGCCCCCGCTCGAAGCCGAAGAGCAGCCGCCCGCCCACGGCAATGAGGTCGCGGGGCACGGAGGCGCGCTCGGTGCGCACCTGCTCGGTGGCCAGGAGCCGCAGCCCGGTCGAGCCGAACTCCTCGGTCCGCCGTGCGTTGAGCGCCTCGGCCCGCCGCACGAGCTCCCCGGCCTGGGCGGAGAGCCGCCGCCGCAGCACCTCATAGGCACCGGCATCCACATCGCCCTCCCCGCCCTGCGGCGCGGTGGTGGTGGCGGTGATGTCGCTGTCCATGCGTACGGCTCTCCCTACGTGTTCGTCTCGTCAGGCCGACCGGGGTGCCCACCCCCGTGGGACACCCCGGCCGACCCGTTCCGGTACCGGTCCAGCCCGGTCCGGCCTTCCCGGCCCGTCCGGCGTGGGGGACGGAACCCCGGGCCGGGTGATCCCGGCCGGGTGAGGCGCCCACCCCCGTGGGGCACTCCACCCGGCCTGTCGGTCCCCGGCCGGGGCTCCGCCCTCCGACGCCGGACGGACCGGCGGCGGAGGCCCTACCCCACGGCCCCGGCCCCGTTGCGGGCCGCCACATCCCCTGCGGGAGCGACCGGCGTACCCACCACCGAGGACACCGGCAGATCCGCCAGGCCCAGCTTCCGCGCGGCGGCGAGCAGCTGCTCGACCTGCCCCGAGGCCGCACCGGAGGACCCCATCAGCCGCATCAGCAGCGCCGACACCGTCAGATTCTGCACATCCCCCGTGGAGACCGACCCCAGCACCCGGCTCAGGTCGTCCGTGAACGACGACGAGCCGTCCAGCCACGGTCCTGCCAGCGTCTGCGCGGTCTTCGAGTTGCCGACGAACCCGTCGACGGCCTTGCCGAGCGAGACCGACGAGACGAGCCGGTCGAAGAAGACCGAGTCGCCGCCGACGATGTCGATGTCGGCGTTCTCCAGACCCGTCGCGAGCACCGTCGCCTGCGCCTCGGCGACCTGCCGCTGCACCTCGAGACCGGCCAGCCGGACCTCCTTCTCGGCGTCGAGCCGCAGACGGTACTCCTCGTGCCCGCGCGAAGCCTCGTCCAGCGCCGCCATCGCGGCCGCCTTCTCCGTGAGGCCCGCGGCCTCGGCCTTCAGCTTCTCGCCGATGACCGCCGCGTCGGCCGTCGCCTGGGCCTGCGTACCCTCCGCGACGGCGAGCGCCTTGAGCCGTGCGCCCTCGGCCTCCGCCTTGAGCCGCGCCGTCGTGGCCTCGGCCTCCGCGAGACCGGCCTTCTCCGTGACGTCCGCCTCGGCCTCACGGACCTGCACGGCGGCGAGCCCCGGTGCGGCCGTCTCGGCCTGCACACCCTCCGCGAGCCGCAGCTTGGCCTGCGCGTCGAGGTCGGCGGTCTTGAGCCGGGCCTCGGCGAGCGTGAGCTGCTCGGCCGCCAGGTGCGCGGAGGCGGCCTCTGCAGCCTCGGCCGCCTTGATGTCCTTGACCAGCTTCTCCTGCGCCTCCGCCTCGGCGGCGATGATGACCGACTTACGGGCCCGCTCGGCGTCCTCGACAGCGCGCAGGGTCAGGATCGACTCCTCCTGCTCGGCGACCGTACGGTCCACCGCGATCCGCTCCCGGATGACGTCGGCGACCTCACGGCGCTCGGCCTCGACCTCCTTGGTGGCGGCGATCCGGTTGAGCTCGGTCTCGCGCTCGCGCCCGATGACCTCCAGCAGCCGGTCCTTCTCGATGCGCTCGCTCTCGACGGCGATGACGCGCTCGCGGTTCTTCTGCGCGACGGCGATCTCCCGCGCCTGGTTCTCGCGCTGGATGCCGAGCTGCTCCTCGGTCTTGATGAACGCGGTCTGCGCGCCGAGCCGCTCCTCCTCCTGCACCCGGGCGGTGGCCGCCTCCTCACGGGCGCGCATCACCTCGACCTCGCGGCGCTGCTTGATCTCCGCCTCGGCCTGCCGGCGCTCCAGCTCCAGGATGGTCTCGCGGGCGTCGACGTCCTGCCGGGTGATCTCCTTCTGCTCGGTGCGCTGGAACTCGTTGGTGCGCACGTGCTCGATCGCCGTCAGCTCGGTGATCTTCCGGATGCCCTGGGCGTCGAGGATGTTGGAGCCGTCGAGCTGCGACATCGGGGTCTGCTCGAGGAAGTCGATCGCGGCGTCGTCGAGGTGGTAGCCGTTCAGGTCGGTCCCGATGACCTGGATGATCCGGTCCCGGAACTCCTCGCGCTTGGTGTACAGGTCGACGAAGTCGAGCTGCTTGCCGACGGTCTTGAGGGCCTCGGAGAACTTCGCGGCGAAGAACTCCTGGATGGCGACCCGGTCGCTCGCCCGCTCGGTGCCGATGGCCTGGGCGACCTTGATGACGTCCTCGACGGTCTTGTTGACCCGGACGAAGAAGGTGATCTGGATGTCGGCGCGGATGTTGTCCTGGCAGATCAGCCCCTCGCGTCCGGCGCGGTGGATCTCGATCTTCTTCACCGAGATGTCCATCGTCTCGGCCTTGTGGAGCACGGGCAGGACGACGGCACCGGTGAAGGTCACGTCGACCTTCTTGGTCTTGGAGATGATCAGCGCCTTGCCCTGCTCGACCTTGCGGAACAGCCGGGTGACGACGAAGGCGATGACGATGACGATGAGCAGGACAACGGCGATGGTGACGCCGATGCCCAAGGAGATGGCATCCATAAGAGTCCTTGGCGGCTGGAGGGTACGTAAGTGAGAACAGGCGAAGAAGAAGGAAGAGGAAGGAAGGGGCGGGGGCGAAAAGGCGAACAGAAGAAGGACGCGCGTCAACGGGGGGAGAAGGTCCCGTGAAGCCCCCTCTCTTCAAGGGCCCTGCCGAGATCCCGCACCCGGCCCGGCCCGGTCCGGGGCCGGTCCGGGGCCGGACCGGCAGGTGCCACGCCCCGCGCCCGACTCGTATCCGCGTCCGTATCCGCATCCGCCCCGAGACGGTCGGCGGCCCACCGCGGCGACGAGACCGGACCACAGGGCCACAGGACTTCCGTCCCTTGTCCCCGTCCCCCGGGCCCCGGCCGGGCACACGCCCCGCCGGGTCAGCCGTCCGCGGCTTCCGGCAGCCCCGGCCGCCCGCCCGGTTTCTCCTTCGGACCCGGGTCGAGCGCCGCGTCGTACGGCGACACCCAGAAGAACTCGCCCTCTTCGTCGTACGCGTAGAGGAGTCCCGTACTGCCCGAGACGAGGATCTCCTCGGCGCGCAGTCCGGCGAGCTGCGGGGCCCGGGGGGCCTGGCGGACCTGGACGATGGCCGTCGAGCCGTCGGCCGCGGCGACTTCGGCCTGGCCGAAGACGGCGCTGACGGAGCCGGTGCGGATGGTGCACACGCGCCCGACGAAGTCCTTGCGTGACGGCGGAGGTTCCGCCGGGAAGTACCGGCGGAAGAGGTGTGCGAGAAGGCGGACGGCGCCCCAGGCGAGGAGGAGCGAGCCGACGAGTACGGCGACGGCGAGCACCGCGCGGGTGGTACCGGCGGCGTCGGCCCGGTCCAGCAGGACCGTGCCGCTCAGGCTGCCGAACCAGGCGACGACCACGAGCAGCGACACGGAGACCGTGACCGGCACCCCGCCGAAGCCGACGGCGCCGGAGTCGACGTCCGAGTCGAAGGAGTGCTGATCGGCGGCACCGGCCAGCACGAGGAGCCAGAAGCAGACGACGACCACGAGGGCCGCGCCGAAGATGACGGCGGGGAAGCCGAGTGCCGCGTCCAGGAACTCGTTCACCGGTCCCACCCCCTCTGCGGTTCTGCGCCCCGGCCCGGTGGCGGGGCGCGCTTTTTCGAACAGTACGGGGGAGTCGTGAGCGATCACCGGCCGGTACGGGCCGTTCGACCGGTACGTACGTGCGTGACGTACGCGTACGGCCGTGGTGGGGTCCGGCGGTGGTGGGGCCCGGCGCTGCGCCACCGCGAACAGTGCCGCAGCAACCGGGTTGCTCCCCTCAGGTGCCCGTCGGATCTCCGACCCGTGATCCCCGTGATCGGATCTCCGAATCCCCCGTGATCCCCCGTGTGATCCCCCGTGGATCGTCCGGAAGGGCCCCTGTTTTCCCCCGTGTCCCCCGTGCTCCCCCGTGTGTTCCCCCGTTGTGTTGCTGACCTGATCCTGTCATCCGACCCCCACCCACCGCATTGCCGGACTCCGGCAATCTTTACGCTTTCCTAATGCCGGGCACCGGCACCACCCTGTGCGCGTTGGTGGAATGACAGGACTGTTGCAAGGTTGAAGGAGTGTGCGTGGCAGAGCCGAGGATTCCCGAGGAAATACTGGGCAACTATGCCCATATTCTGGGCGAAGTCGCCACCACGGGGCGTCGTCTGACGCGTAACGAACTGGAGATGCGCCGGGCGTTGGGCCGTGAGGCGGCCGACGCGGGCCACCAGCTGCGTGCGTTGGTGACGATGCATCTGGCCCAGACGCGCGAGGCATGGCCGCGCGCGGCTGCCGGAAACAACCCTGCCACGGCGGACGCGGTGCTGGCCGCCGTGGAGCAGGCGGTCGACGCGTTCGCGGAAGGCTTCGAGCGCGCGCAGCGGCTGACGGTCCGGCGGGAGGAGGCGGCGCGCCGCGAGTTCATCGACGATCTCCTGTACGGGCGCAGCGACTTGGTGCATCTCGCGGAGCGGGCCACCCGCTTCGGCCTGCGGCTTTCGCGGGCGCACGCGGTCGCGGTGGCGGTGGGCCCGGAGGCGTACACGGAGACGGACGCGGTGCCGCGCAGTGTGGAGGCGGCGCTGCTGACCCGGTTCAGCGGGCGCAAGATCCTGCTGACGACGAAGGACGGGCGGATCGTCTGCATCGCCCCCGGCAGCCAGCCCGACGTCCTGCGCTACTTCGCCAAGCAGTCGCACGCGGCGACGGACGGCGGCCAGGTCGCGGTCGGCCGTCCGCACAAGGGTCCGGGCGGGGTGGTCCACAGTTACGACGAGGCGCTGGAAGCCCTCGATCTCGCCGACCGGATGGGGATGGAGGACCCGGTGCTGTACGCCTCGGACCTCCTGGTCTACCCGGTGCTGACCCGGGACCGGCAGGCGATGGCGGATCTGGTGCGCAGCGAGCTGGGCCCGCTGCAGAAGGCGCGGGGCGGCGCCGAACCGCTGCTGAAGACGCTCGCGGTCTACTTCGACGCGGGGTGCGTGGCGGCCGAGACGGCCCGCCGCCTGGCGCTGAGCGTACGGGCGCTGACGTACCGCCTGGAACGCATCCACCAGCTCACGGGCTCCGACCCGGCGGACCCGATGCACCGCTACAGCCTTCAGACGGCGGTGATCGGCGCCCGCCTGCTGGACTGGCCGGCCAAGGAGCTGTGAGGCGCCCGGCCGGCCCGTGACGCGTCGCTCAGAGGTCGAACTCGTGCGGGGGCAGGTCCAGGGCGAAGCACGCCTCGCGCACGACGGCCTGCTCCGTCTTGTCGAAGTCGCCGTCGGCGCCGCCGATGATGATGCCGATCTGGATGACGGCACGCGCCTCGGCGGGCTTCTTCTTCGCCTTGGCGATCTCCTGGAGCACGCTGACCTTGCCGAAGTCGAAGTCGGCGGTGAGCTTGTTCAGGTAGTCGTTGAACCGCCGCTGAAGGTCGTCGGCGGGGAAGTTCTTCAGGACGTCGTTGTTCGAGATCAGCGCGGCGACGCGCTGACGCTCGGACGCGTCGATCGAGCCGTCGGCGGCGGCGACCAGAGCACACATGGCCATGCTCGCGTCCCGGAACGCCCCCGACTTGAGGTCGTTCTTCTTCGCTTCCAGCTGCGTCTGCATAGACGAAGCGGATTCCTTGATCCGATCCCACAGGGCCATGACATCTCCATACGTTGCGGTGCAATGCCGGAACAAAAGAAAACTCTACAGACGTGTAGAAGCTAGCAGGGACGGTGGCCCCCCGCCCCGGATTCGCGGGTCCGGGCCGGAGACTGTCCGGCGTTGCTGCCAGGGGGAGTTGGCGATCGGCAGGACGCGGTGCGGGAGCCCGGCGGCCCCGGCGCCCGGCCGTCCGAGCCTCAGGAGGGCTCTGCTCGGTGGACCGTACGGACGGGGGCACGGGTACCCGCTCCGGCTGCGCCTGCCCGGCCGCCTTCCGCAGCAGCACCGTGACGGTGACGGCCAGGGTGAGCAGGACGGGTACGGCACCGGGGCGATACCGAGGCGCCGCCGAGTTCCTGGGCTGTTTCCCGGCTGATGGCGCTCCAGTGGGAGTCGCCGAGGTGCGACTCCGACGACGGGGACATCCCCGGCCGGTGGCGTGGCCTCGGTGCGGAGTCACGATGCCGTACGACAACGGCGTCCTGGGCCAGGGCGAGTCGCAGGGCGACGTCCAGTCGGCCGGGAACAAGGTCACCACTTCCGCCGCCGCCCCGGGCGACCCCGAGTACAGCCTCCGCGACGAATTCACCGGCCGCACCGCCGAGGACCTGGCCCGCCGCCTGGGCGCCACCACCCCGGGCACTCCCGAGACCTTCCAGCAGCGGGCCCTCACCGCGGAGTGCGCGGGGTGAGGTGAACGGGAGGATCGATTCGGCTTCGTTCATTCGGGGTAAATACCCTGTGTGACCGTTGGGAACGTACCGCCACGGGTTGCACAGTGCTTCTCCAAGCATCGTTCGCGAACGACGGAGAACCGCTATGAGCGCACGCCGTAAGTATGGGAAGCATCGGTTGGCCGGATCGGTGGCGGCCGTCCTCGCGCTGTCGGGTCTTGTCACCGGCCCCGCTGGCGCGGCCCCCGCCCCGGTCGCCGAAGCACCCGTCGTGGCCCTGGACACGCTGACCTTCGGGTGCGAGGGCTCGGTCCCGGGGGTGGGCGGCTGGCACCACTACCGCTCAAGCGAAAGCATCGCGGGACACCCGGGCTTCCGCCTCGGCTACAACGGAACCGTCACCAGCGAAACATCGGGAATCGCGGTCCAGGTGATGGGCTTCGAGGACGGCCGGATGGTGTGGGTGGGCGTGGGGCTTCGCGAGGCCGGCTGGGGAGCGCAGGTCCCCTGGGGCAATACGCTCGCGCAGCCCGAGATCCGGGCGCGTGCCGTCGGTCCGGGCGGCCGGGTCAGCTTCGGCCCGTGCAAACCGTGGTGAAGGCGCGAGCGGACGGGACCGGCGAAGGGGCCGGCTCCCGCTCGCTCCGTCGATGACCCTGCGCAGGTGCTCCGATGGAAGCGGCTCGGAGCCGTAGCGATCGACTTCACCCCGGCGCCCAACGAGCCGGGGTGAAGTCAGCGATGATGGTCCGGACACCTCACATTGCTCCGCCGTCACATCGGCCGGGCCGTGTTCTCGGTCGGCGGCCTCGCGGCGGGTCGCCCCGGACCCGTCGCGGAGGCGTCATGGGCGGCTCTGGCATCGATCGCCGCAGCCCGGCGCGAGTACCCCGAACTGCCGGGCCGGGTGGGTGAGCTGCTGCCGGTCGAGCCGTGCTGACGCGAGTTCAGGCGGTGCTGGGAACGTCAGGTGTCCGCCGAACGGCCTGTTCTGCCGTGGGCGGTGGTCAAGCGTGCCCCTCACCTGGTGGAACAGGTTTCGCGGGGCTATTCGTTTCGCACCAGCCCCAACGGCCAGCCGATGACGTCCTCCGCAAGGGCGTTGCGCAGTGATGTTCCCTCGAAGCGGGCGCCTGTTACGTCAGTTGGGCCCAGGCGGGGGATGCCGGTGTTGACGCTGCTCAGGCGTACGTCCGTCAGGTCGGCGTCGCGCAGGTCCGCGTCGCGGAGGTCGCAGCCGGCCAGGACCGCGCCGCGTAGGGAGGCTCCTCGCAGGTCGGCGCCGCTGAAGTCGCAGAACTTGAACCAGCAGCCTTCCAGGGTGGCGTAGCGGAGGTCCGCTCCGGCGAATGAGCAGCGCGCGAAGCGGAGTTGGTTCGTGCGGGTGGAAGCAAGGTTCTGGGCGGTGAAGTCCTCGCCGCTTACGGCCGCGTAGCGGTGGAGCTCGGAAAGGCGTTGGCGAGCGGTCAGTGGCGTGGTCATGAGGACCAGCGTCTCAGCCGGGGTAAGGGGCGCCGTCGAGATTTCGACAATTTGATTGTTCAACAGACGGAGCTTTGGGGAGCGATCGCGTGCCTCTGGAGGGGGACTTGAGGTCGTCTCGCGTCGATTTGGGCGTGAACGCCCTCCCGCCTGCTGTACGGTGATCGTGTCATCACGCTCTGTGTGTTGCGCGTTGCGTACGCATGGAGCGGCCCCCGGAGGTGTTACAGCACCCACCCGAGGGCCTTCACCCAACTAGTGGAAGCTGCGAGGTCCACCGGGATGCTTTGGCATGCTATCGCGCCCGTTCGGCGCTACACGAAGGCATCGCACGATGTCGTGCGTCATCCGCGTCTGTGCAGTGACGCGAAGATCCTGCTGTTGTACGTACAGGGGTTGCCCGACGACCGGACGTCTCTGGCTCTCTCCGGGCATGCTCTGAAGCTGGGCATCAAGGGGCGTGCGTTCCAGCGGGCCAAGGCGCAGTTGGTCGTGAACGGGTTCGTGCATGAGCGGCGGGTGTCGGGGGAGCGGGGGTTGTGGGTCACTCAACAGCTGTTCTCCAACGTTCCGTTGACCGATACCGAGGCCCGCGCGGTCTGGAGCGAGTCCGCTGTGGGGGCTGCCGCGTCTCCGGGTGTGCAGTTTCCGGCCGTCGGTGAGCCGGGGGCTCGGGTGGTCGGTGGCCAACTACCGGTAGACGAAGAACGAGAGAAGAACTTATCCCGCCCACCCTCCGAAGCCCCGGGACCGGGACCGGATGCGGATGTGGATACGGATACGGATGCGGATGTGGGGCCTCTGACGGGGTCCCTGGTGGAGCCCCTGGTGGGTCAAGAGGCCGAAGCCGAGCGGGTGTTGCTGTCCCTCCGGCACTCCCATCGCGGGTTGCATCTCGGGGTCGCCGAGGCCCGGGGGCTCGTCGCGCAGGCTGCCGAGTGGTTGCGGCGCGGGGTGTCGGGCGGTGACCTCCGGCGCGTACTGAGCAGTGGTCTGCCACCGGAAGGGGTCCGGTCGGCCGTGGGGTTCCTGCGGCACCGGCTGGCGGAGAAGATGCCCGAGGCACCCGAGAGGGAGCGGCGGGAGCCTCTCCAGAAGGTGGAGGCGGCCGTCCCGGCCCCGCCCGTTGCTCCGCCGTACGTTCCGCCCCTCGTCACCTGCCAGGGGCCCGGGACCGAGCACGTCTTCCGGGCCATGGGTGGTCAGACCATGTGCCCGGACTGCGAGCAGGCTGCCGCCTGGGCGCGGTGGGCCGAGCGGCGGGCCGTCGATCTCGGGGTCGATCTCGCCGAGGACGCGGCGAAGGCTGTGGAGGCCGGGCGGGCTCCCGACGGGTGGCGGGCGCGGCTTCTCGCCGCCGCCACCGCCACCGCCCCCGGGGTGGTCACCGGGCCGTAGGCGGTGCGGCGGCTCGCTGGAGGCGGAGTTGGCCGATTTCCGCAACGTTCTTCATGAGTTCGGCATTCACCCACGCGATCATGTGGGCGACGGTGTACTGGGCGTCGTCCTGCTGGGGGAACCGGGCCGGGGACGCCAGGTCGGTGGCGGTGAGGCCGTCCAGCGCCGTCAGCCACTCCGTACGCAGGCCGCGCAGCCACTCGACGGCCGGGGCGCCCGCGCCGGGCCAGATGACGCTGTGGCGGCCCCGGGGCGTTCTGCCGCGGGCGTGGTCCGTGGCCACACTCCACCACCAGCCCATGTGCCAGCTCAGCCAGCCGATGGTCGGTACGGGTACGGGGTCGGGCTCGGTGTCCGCCCAGTCCGGCGTCCAGGTGCCGTCGGCGGACCTGCGTACCGTCCAGCAGTTCGCCGCCGGTTCCCACAGGAAGTCGTCGGGCTCGATCCGCTCCATGTGGTACTCGAACAGCGACCAGGTCAGGTCGAACTGCCAGCGGAGGAGGTCGGCCGGTGCGGCGGGGGAGGGCGGGGGCGAGGAGGCGTTCACCGTACGAACCTCGCACAGCGACGCGGGTGATGAGAAGCGGGTTTGTGCTGCGGGCCGGGGGAGTGCCCGGACACGCCTGTGCCCGGCGACGGTACGGACGTACGTCGCCGGGCACAGGCGGTGGAGCCGGGGCGGAGGGGGTCAGTCCGTGATCTCGATCTGACCCTTGTCCTTGTCGTTGCTGTCGTTGCCGGACTTGCTGTTGTCGCTCTTCTGCGACGGCGCCGCAACCGTGGTGGCGGCGGCCGTGCGGTTCTTCAGGTTGTCCAGAAGCGCCGCCACGTCCACGCCCGTCGTCGAGCTGAGCAGCTCCACGCCCTGGGCGACGTTGTCGGTGACCGTACGGGCCAGCTGGCTCGCGCCGTCCGTCGAGATGACCGTCATCTTGTCGATGGCGCTCAGCGGCTCGGACGCCTTCGCGACGACATCCGGGAGGACCTCGACCAGCATCTGGAGGACGGCCGCGTCACCGTACTGCGCGAACGCGTCGGCCTTCTTCTGCATGGCCTCGGCCTCCGCCGCACCCTTCGCGGCGATCGACGCGGCCTCGGCCTCACCCTCGATGCGCACCGCGTCGGCCAGCGCCGAACGGTGGAGCTTCTCACCCTCACCGGTCAGGCGCGAGCGCTCCGCGTCCGCCTCGGCCTCCTTGACCAGGGCGATACGGCGGGCCTCCGCCTCCTGCTCGGCCTGGTAGCGGGCGGCGTCGGCGGGCTTACGGACCTTGGTGTCCAGCTCGCGGTCGGTCAGCGCGGCCTGGCGCTCGGCGACCTTCTCCTGCTCCTGGAGGACTTCCTGCTGGCGCGCGGCCTCGGCGAGCGGACCGGCGGCGTTGGCCTTGGCGGCGGCGGCTTCGGTCTCGGCCTTGATCTCGGCCTGCTTCAGGTAGTACGTCCGCTCGGCGATGGCGATCTCCTCGGCCGCCTTCAGCCGGGCCTGCTCCGAGGCGCGCTTGGCGATCGCCTCGGCGATGTCCGCCTCCTGCTTGGCGCGGGCGGCCTCGGGGCGGCCGAGGTCCTCCAGGTAGGAGCCCTCGGTGGTGATGTCCTGGATCTGGAAGGCGTCCAGGATCAGGCCCTGGCCGGAGAGGCTGGTCTCGGCCTCCTCCGCGACCTGCCCGGCGAACGCGGCCCGGTCGCGGATGATGTCCTCGACCGACATCCGGCCGACGATCGCGCGGAGCGCACCGGAGAGCACTTCCTGGGTGAAGCCGACGATGCCGTCCTGCTGCTGGAGGAAGCGCTGCGCGGCGGCGCGGATCGCGTCCTCACTGCCCCCGACCTTGACGATCGCGACGCCTTCGAGGTTGGACTTCACACCGCGCAGGGTGACCGCGCCCCGGACGGCGATCGGGATGTGCCGACTGGAGAGGTCCAGGGTGAACTTCTGCTGGACGAACGGCACGACGAAGACACCGCCACCGACGACGACCTTCTGGCCGCTGTTGTCGATGCTGGTGAGGCCGGTGACCGGATCGACCGACTTCTTGCCGCGGCGGCCGGTGATGATGAACGCCTCGCTGGGCCCGGCGACCTTGTACCGCGTGATGACGACCAGGCCGAGCAGGACGAGGAGTACGACGATGCCGATGACGGCGGTGACAACTGGACTCATGAGAAGTGTCCCCCCTGCCTCCCGGATGGGGGACGGCAGATTGTTTGTGGTGCGGGGTGCTGGGTGGGGTGTTGGTGGGTGGTGAGTGGTGGGGTGATGGATGGGGTGGGTGTGGGGGTGGGGCGGTGGATGGGGTGTGGGGTGTGTGGGTGTGGCGTGGCGCGCGGTCGGTTCGCGTGGTCAGCGCTCGACCGGGCGGACGGAGACCGAGGTGGTCGACAGCTCCGCCTCCACCCAGACCTCGGTGCCCCGGACGACGGGCTCCGGGGACTTGGCCGCGTATTTCACGGGGTGTCCCGCGAGCCGCAGCATCACCTCGCCGTAGCCGTCGGCCGGAATGGCCGTCACGACCGTCCCGGACGTGCCGACGAGGTCGCCGCCGCGCGGGGTGGCAGAGGTCTGGTCCCGCATCAGGGCCTTGCTGAGTTTCCAGGTCAGCCAGCCCGCGGCGACTCCGGCCGCGGTGCCGATGACGGTGGCCACGACCGGTCCGGCACTCGTGGCGCCGAGGACGATCGCCCCGCCGAAGCCGAGCATCGAGATGAAGCCGGCGATCACCGGGAGCGACAGCAGGCCGTCGAAGAACCCGTCGAGCAGCCCTTCGAGGACGCCGCCGAAGATGAGGGAAAGGGCAAGCAGGACGATCCCCGCAATGCCGAGACCGAGAAAGAAGGTCACGTGATCACTCCCCTGTTTTTCGACTTCCCCCGAATGTTTTCCGTCGAACTGGCTGGATGATCCCATACCTGCCCGCTGCCCAGCACTGCCGGGTTCCGGCAATCTTTACACGGCTTTGATGCCGGACACCCGAGCGGCAGGGGGTGGAGTGACAGGGCGCT
Source organism: Kitasatospora albolonga (assembly GCA_002082585.1). Lineage (NCBI taxonomy): Bacteria > Bacillati > Actinomycetota > Actinomycetes > Kitasatosporales > Streptomycetaceae > Kitasatospora > Kitasatospora albolonga. Next base: position 3,761,715 of record CP020563.1, on the reverse strand, counting down.
GGTGCCCGGCAACCCAGTGTGGTCGAGCTCCCCGACACGCTCCCGCTCCGACGTCCCTCATCGTCCGGGGTTTCGCGTCGGCAACGACCGGTGGATGAGGCGATCCGTGCTTGTGTGAACACTCAGCGTTCCTGGCCGGGCGCGTTGTCCGCTTGGGTGGCATTGATTAAATTATGGGCCTTGTGCGATTTATGTGCGACTTCTTGAAATGGTCTGGTTTTTAACAGGCGAATTTCGGTCAACGTCGCGATCGGTCGGTTGATTAGTAAGTGTATGGGGGCTTTCGGGGTCTCGTTGGTCGAGACCAATCATTGGAATCATTTCTTCCGGTAGAGGGGCCTGCATAACCTGCCGACGTGGCTGCGGGGAAGGTCTTATGTCCCTTTTCTGTGGCCGTACGGTCCTTTTCGTATTTGCTGAGGGAGAACTATGTTCACCGCACGTCGCTTTGCCGCCGCAACCGCCGCCGCGGCCGTCATCGGATCGGGCATCATCTTCGCGCAGCCGGCGGCGGCTGCCGCCGCGTGCTCGTCCGGGTACACGTGTCTCCACTACGGCACGAGCTACCAGGGCGGCATCTACAAGCAGTGGGGCGAGCTCGGCGACTACGCGGGCAAGAAGTTCGTCGCCAGCACGAACGGCAGCGCCGGTGCGGGCCAGAACGTCAAGAACAACGCGGGCTCGGTCAACAGCCACGACTACAACTACCAGTTCACGGTGTACCGCGGCATCAACTTCAACTGCCAGGTGGCCTGCCAGACGATCGGCGTCGCCGGGGCCCAGAACCTCAACGCGAGCCTGAAGAACAAGAACGCGTCGGGCAAGCACCACCGCTGAGGTCCCACGCCTGCGTCCAGCCGATTCCGGTGCGGCTGAGCAGGGCGTGTGCCGGGCCCACGAGCCCGGCGCGCAGGAAGAGAGGCCGCTCGCCGGAGCGGGCTGTGCGGGGCAGGTGGGCCCGAATCGGGTGCCCCGCACGGCTCGCTCCTCCTCGTTCCCCGCTGCCTGGTTCCTTTTCGCTCTCCCTGCCTCTTCCCCTTCCTTTTCCTTTTCGCTTCCGCGTTCTCTGCCCTGCCTTTCTCCTCATTTTCTTTTCCAGGAGCCTTCCGCCATGCGCACAGCACGCCTCGCCGCTTCCGCGGCGATCTGTGTTCCTGTTCTGCTCGTCACCGGCTGCGGAGGCGGCGGGGACGGCAAGGGCGACGCGGACGCGGTCCCGGTGCCCAAGGTCGGGGCCGTACAGCAGATGCTCTCCACCGAGAAGGTCTCGCTGCCCATCGAGCCCTACCTGCTCAGCCCGGAGCAGCGGCTCCAGCTGACGAAGGCGCATGACGCCGTCCAGGTGCGGTGCATGAGCCGGTTCGGCTTCGACCACCCCCGTCCCGTACGGGAGAAGGACCCCGGCATGCCCGACCGGCTCGCCCTGTGGCGGTACGGGGCGAACGACATCGCCGACGCGGAGCTCAACGGCTACACCCGGGGCGTCAAGAGGCAGCAGGGGTCCGTCGAGAAGATGCCGCCGCCCAGCGGGGAAGCGCTGGTGGCGCTGACGGGCGCCTCGGACAACAGCAAGTTCGGTCCGGGCGGTCAGACCGTCAACGGCGAGAAGGTGCCCGACCACGGGTGCTTCGGCGAGGCGAACAAGGCGCTCACCGGATCGGCCGGCCGGGGGGTGGACGACACGGAGATCGCCGTCGACGCCAACATCGACTCGGTCTTCAAGGCCGCCGAGGCCCCTCAGGTCACTGCCGTGTTCAAGAAGTGGTCGGCCTGTATGGCGGAGGAGGGGTACACCTACGCCACCCCGCTCGAATCATTGGACGACGAGGCGTGGAGCGGCAACGTCACCGCCTCCCAGGCCGAGATCGCGGTCGCGGTGGCCGACGTCCGCTGCAAGGAGCGGCACAACGTCGTCGGGGTCTGGAACGCCGTGGACGTCGCCTACCAGAAGCAGTACATCGAGGCCAAGCCGGAAGCGTTCGCCGAGGTCAGGAACGCGATAGCGAGCTGGATGGACCGGGCCGCCGACGTCCGGACCGGCTGAGGCCCGGGCCGGGGAGGGCGGACGTGACGGAGAGGGACATGGGCGGCCGGGACGCGTACGGGCAGGACGTGTACGAGCAGGACGTGTACGAGCAGGACGTGTACGAGCAGGGCACGGGCAGCCAGGCCGGGCGCGGCCAGGACACGGATACGTACGGGCAGGCCGGGCACGGCCAGGGCACGCCCGCGCAGGTCGAGTTCGCCCAAGGCACGCCTGCCCAAGGCACGCCCGCGCAGGGCACGCCCGCTCAGGTCGAGCTCGCTCAAGGCGCGCCCGCGCAGGACGTGTCCGCGGACGCCGGGGCCTCCCGGCTCGCGGGGCGGCGGCGCTGGGTGGTGGCCATCGCCGTCGTCGCGGCGGTCCTCGCGGCCTCCGGGGTCGGCGCCTCGGCCTTCGTCAAGTCACCGGCCGAGGCCGCCGCCGCGGCCGAGGCGCCGCCCCCGGACGTGCTGACGGCTCCGGTGGAGCGGCGGGTGCTCAAGGACACCCTGATCGTGCGCGGGACGGTCAAGGCCACCCAGGTGGTCGACGTCTCGCCCGGGGAGTCCGGCGACACGGCGGGGCGGGCCGTGGTGACCCGGGTCGTCAAGAACGCCGGGGACGCCGTCGGGGCCGGGGACATCCTCCTGGAGGTCTCCGGGCGGCCCGTCTTCGCGCTGCCGGGCGCGCTTCCCGTCTACCGGGACCTGAGGCCGGGCACCCGGGGCCCGGACGTCGAGCAGCTCCAGAAGGCCCTGCGGGGCTTCGGCCACAGCACCGCCCCCGACCGGCCGGGCACCTTCGGAACCGGCACCGGGACGGCCCTCACCGCCTTCTACGGCAAGCGCGGCCACGAGCCGCGCCCGGCGCACGAGGACGGGGCGGAGGCCCTGAAGACCGCCCGGCAGGCCGTCACCGACGCCGAGCGCCAGGCCGAGGACACCGCCGCCGCCGTCACCCGGGCCACCCGGGCGACCGGGGCGGCGGACACCGGGAGTGCGGGGGACCCGAAGGGGGCCGCCGACGGCGAGAGCATCGCCGAGCTCAGGACGGCGGCCGCGCGGGCCGCCCAGGACCTGACCGCCGCCCGCGCCGACCTGGCCGACGAGCAGGGGCGCCAGGGCCCCCTGCTCCCCGCCTCCGAGGTCGTGTACGCCACCGGCTTCCCGGCCAGGGTGGAATCCCTGACCGCGGACGTGGGCTCGGCGGTCAGCGGCGGCGTCATGCGGCTGTCCAGCGGCGAACTGGTGGTGGAGGCCCATGTTCCGGAGTCCCAGGTGGGCCTGCTCAAGGTCGGCCAGGGCGCCGAGGTCCACTCGGAGCTGGACCAGCGGCCCGTACCGGCCGGGATCTCCTTCGTCGGGGACGCCCCCGCGCGGGAGCGGAAGGCCGGGGCCGATTCCGAAGGGCTGGAGACACGCGGCGGTTCGCCCGGCTACCCGGTCAGGATCACGGCGAAGCGCCCGCTCGCCGACGCGCTGTCGGGCCGGGAGGTGCGGGTGACCGTCGCCGCCGCCCGCAGCAAGGGGGAGGTGCTGGCCGTACCGGTCACCGCCCTGGTCTCGGACCCCGACGGCTCGACGGCCGTCTCCGTGCTCCGCGCCGACGGGCGGCGGGACCGGGTCGAGGTCCGTACGGGCATGGAGGCGGACGGGCTCGTCGAGGTCACCCCCGTCAACCCCGCCGACCCCGTCGACTCCGCCGGTCGTGACAGCCGTGGCGGCCGTGACGTTCGTGGCGGTCTGGACGACGGGGACCGGGTCGTCATCGGCATCCGCCCCTCGGGCGACGAGGGACCGGCAGGTGAGGCCCCGTGACGGGCGCCCCGCCGGACCCTGCCCCGGACACCACCCCGGTCATCGAGTTCCGAGGGGTCGGGCTCACCTATCCCGGGCCGCCCCCGGTGCCCGCGTTGCGGCCCTCCGACCTCCGTATCGGACGGGGCGAGTTCGTCACCGTCGTCGGGCCCTCGGGGTCGGGCAAGTCGACGTTCCTCAACATCGCCGGACTGCTGGACGCGCCCACCACCGGTACGTACCTCCTGGACGGCATCCCCACCCGTGAGCTGAGCGACAAGGCCCGCACCGGGCTGCGGGGCAACCGCGTCGGCTTCGTCTTCCAGTCCTTCCACCTGCTGCCGCACCGCACCGCCCTGGAGAACGTCGCCCTCGCCATGGTGTACACCGGCGTCCCGCCCGCCGAGCGCCTGGCCCGGGCGCGTACGGCACTGGAACGGGTCGGCCTCGCCCACCGGACCGCCTCCCCGCCCACCCGGCTCTCGGGGGGAGAGCGGCAGCGCGTGGCCATCGCCCGCGCGGTGGCGGGCGGGCCGTCCCTGCTGCTGTGCGACGAACCGACCGGGAACCTCGACTCGGAGAACGCGCGGAAGGTGATGGAGCTCCTCGCGGATCTGCACCGGGAGGGGCTGACCGTGGTCGTCATCACCCACGACCGGCAGGTGGCGCTGCGCGGCGGACGCACCGTGACGATCCGCGACGGGCGGCTGAACGAGACGCGCGAGGACGGACCCGCGTACGAAGCCGGAGCGGGAGACGGAGTCGGAGCCGTAACAGCAGCCGGAGCCGCGGCCCTGGCGGCGGGAGGGGCGGTATGAAGGTGCCCCGGCCCCGCCTCGCCCTCCCGCGCCCCCGGCGGCGTACCCGCGAAGCATCCCCCGGGCAGCAGGACACCACCCGGCTCTCCGCGCGCGATCTGGTCGCCGAGGCCACCGCCGGGATGCTGCAACGCCCCGCCCGTTCCCTGCTCACCGCCCTGGGCACCGTGCTCGGCGTCGGCGCGTTCGTCGCCGTGCTCGGGCTCACGGCCACCGCCGCCGCCCAGATCGACACCCGGTTCAACGTCCTGTCGGCGACGGAAGTGAGCATCGAGGACGTGTCGGCCGCTTCGGGCGATGTCGTCGGCGGCGCCTTCCCTCCGGACGCCGACGCGCGTCTGACCGCGCTCAACGGCGTACGGGCGGCCGGGACGCACTGGCCGGTCCGGCTGTTCGAGGACGACCGGCTCACCACCTCCCTCGCCGCGGGCGCGCGCACCGGGGCCGAGCAGCCCTCCGTGACGGCGGCGACGCCCGGCGCCCTGACCGCTGTCGGGGCCCGGCTGCGCGAGGGCAGCCTCTTCGGCGACCACCACGAGCGCAACGCCTCCGAGGTCGTCCTCATCGGGCAGGGCCTGGCCGCCCGCCTCGGCATCACCACCCTGGAGTCCCGGCCGACCGTCTTCATCGGCACCCGACCCTTCGTGGTGATGGGCGTCATCGGCGGAGTGGACCGCAAGGCGGAGTCCTTCCTGTCCGTCGTGGTGCCGCGCTCCACGGCGCTCCAGCTGTGGGGGCCGCCCGAGGAGGGGGCGGGCATGATCGTCTCCACGGAGCTGGGGGCGGCCCCGCAGATCGCCCACGAGGCGGCCCACGCCCTGCGGCCCGACCACCCGGAGTACTTCTCCGTCGTCCCGCCCCCGGACCCGAAGGCGCTGCGCGGCGGGGTCTCCACCGACCTCGGGCAGCTCTTCCTCGTCCTCGCCGCCATCTGTCTGCTGATCGGGGCGGTGGGCATCGCCAACACGACGCTGGTGGCCGTCCTCGAAAGGACCGGTGAGATCGGCCTCCGCCGGTCGCTCGGCGCCCGGGCCCGGCACATCACCGCCCAGTTCCTGGCCGAATCAGGGGTCCTGGGGGCGCTCGGCGGGCTCGTCGGCACCTCGCTGGGGGCCCTGACGGTCGTCGGTGTGGCCCTCAACCGCGAGTGGACCCCCGTTCTCCACCCCGGTGTCGTCGCGGCGGCCCCGCTGATCGGGCTGGCCACGGGGCTGCTCGCCGGTGTCTACCCCGCGTGGCGGGCCTCCCGCATCGAGCCCGCCGAAGCCCTGCGCCGCTGACGGGGGGCGGGCGGGCGGTTCGCCTCCGCGGGCCTTTTCGCTACCGTTCCGGAGAAGCGTCCGGAACCGCCGCACCCATCCGCGGGCCCTCCGGGAACGAACAAGGACAGAGAGCGGGAGCGGGTCTCCGGCACCCGTCCGCCCGCCCGTCCACAGCGGAGGTACGCATGCCCCACCGGAGGCAGACATGCCGCAGGCACCCATGACGGGGCGACCGCCGTCGGCGGCGGTGCTCGTCCTGCACGGGGGTTACGAGACCGGGGTGGAGCCCCCGCCGCCCGGCCTCCTCAACCTCCCCGGCGTACGGATGCGCCCCTTCGTCCGCGCCCTGCGCCGCGCCACCCGCGTACCCGGCGGCGGTGACGACCGTACGGAGGTACTCGTCCGGCAGGTGCGGTACGGCCACCGGGGCTGGAACGGGCACCGTGCCGACGCCCTCCGCGACGCCCTGGCCGCGCTGGACGCCCTCGGCGAGGAGGCGGCGGCGGGGGACGGCGACGGCCCTCCGGTGGTCCTCCTCGGCCACTCCATGGGCGCCCGCGCCGCCCTGCTCGCCGCCGGGCACCCCCTCGTACGGGGAGTCGTCGGCCTCGCCCCCTGGTGCCCGCCGGGCGACCCGGTGACCCAGCTCGCCGGGCGCGACATCGTCCTGGTGCACAGCAGCCGGGACCGGGTCACCAGCCCCCAGGCCACCCAGTCCCTCACCGCACGGGCCCGCCGGGCCGGCGCCCGTACCTGCATGGTCACCGTCCGGGGCGGCGACCATGCCATGATCCGCCGAGCCCCGGCCTGGCACCACCTCACGACGGCCCTGGTCACCGGGTTGCTGGGGACGGGCACCCTGCCGGGACCGGTCACCGCCGCCCTCGGCCTGCCGCCGACCGCCGAGGCCACCGACGGCACCCTCGACCTCGACCGGCTCCGCGCCGACCGGAGCGCCGGCCTCCTGTCGAGCCCCTGAGGCGGAGAGCCTCTGGAGACATGCAAGCCCCCCCCCCGCGCACCCGGCCGCGCTGCGGATGCGGTGCCGGGGACGGCCGCCCACGATGGAGATCCGGAGGCCGTCGACGGCGGAGGAGAACCCCTTGCAGGCCGAAGCGTGCGGCGACGGCATGCCGTCGTCCTTCGACCCCCCGACCGTGGCCGCCCTGCTCGACGGCAACCCCGCCGGAGTGGCCGTACTCGACGCGAACCTCCGCTACACCTACGTCAACCCGGCGCTCGAACGGCTCAACGGGCTGCCCGCCGGGTCCCACATCGGCCGGACCTTCTCCGAGGTGCTCCCCGAACTCCGCGGCCAGGCCGCCGTCCTGCGCGGGGTGCTGCGCGACGGGGAGCCCCGGGAGCAGACGATCAGCGGCCGGACCTGGGCCGCCGCCTCCGACGACCCCCGGTTCTGGCGCGCCACCTACCACCGGCTGGAGACCGGCGGGGACGTGTGCGGGCTGATGGTGATCGTCGTCGAGATCAGCGATGTGGCCCGGCAGCGGGCGGAGCTGGAGGAGGCCCGGGGCCATGTCACCCTGCTCTCCACGGCCGCCGTCCGGATCGGCACCACGCTCGACATGGACACCACCTGCCGGGAGCTCGCCGAGTTCGTCGTGCCCTCCTTCGCCGATGTGGCGGCCGTCGACGTCTTCCCGCCCGAGGTGGGCCACCCCGTACGCCGCGCCGACCCCGGTGTCCTGCGGCTGCGGCGGGCCGCGCTGCGGGGCCGGGGGCCGCTCGACGAGCAGGTGCAGCGGTTCGGGCACCCGGGGGAGTACGTCGACTTCGCGGCGGACTCCGCCGTCACCCGCTGCCTGGCCGAGAACGAGCCGGTCCTGGACGACTGGGAGGACCACCGGCGCGGCCGCTCCGCCTTCACCTCGGAGCGGATCACCGCCTCCCAGGCCCTCGGCCTGCGCGAGGCGCTCGCCGTCCCGCTGACCGCCCGGGGCCGCCCGCTCGGCGCCCTCACCCTCGTACGGGCCGAGGGCTCGTCCGCCTTCAGCGACCAGGACGTGGTCGTGGCCCGGGAGCTCGCCGGGCGGGCCGCCGTCGACCTCGACCACGCCCGCCGCTACGACCACGAGCACAGCATCGCCCGCGAGCTCCAGGGCTCCCTGCTCTCCGAACCCCGCGGCCCCCACCCGCACGTGGAGATCGCCACCCGGTACCTGCCCGCCGACCGGGGCGTCCTGGTGGGCGGCGACTGGTTCGACGTCGTACCGCTCCAGGACGGCCGCCACCTCAAGGCGATGGGCGATGTGATGGGGCACGGGGTGGAGGCGGCCGTGGCGATGAGCCACTACCGCTCGCTGCTGCGGCTGCTGGCGGGCGACGACCTGCCGCCGCACCAGATCCTGGAGCAGCTCGACGCCATGGTGGAGCGGTCGGGCCTGGACCGGGCGGCGACCTGCCTGCTGGCCGTCGTGGACCGGTTCGGCGGGGTCTGCGAGGTGGCCAGCGCGGGCCATCTGCCGCCGGTCTTCATCGACCCGGGGGCCTCGCGGGCCCATATCGTCCCGGTGGAGTCCGGGCCGCCGCTGGGCACCGGCTTCGGCGGCTACCGGACCACCTCCGTGCCGTGCGGGCCGGGGACCGTGCTGTTCATGTACACCGACGGTCTGGTGGAGCGCCGGGGCGAGGACATCGACGTCTCCGTGGCGCGGCTGGCCTCGCTGACCCTGCCGCCCGGCGGGACCCTGGAGGAGCTGCTCGACCGGGTGCTGGACCGGTTCGGCGGGGACGCGGAGGACGACATCGCGGTGCTGGCCTCCCGGATCAGGGAGGAGCCGCCGGTCCTGCGGAGGCCGGGCGGTTCGGCGTAGGCCCGGTGGTTCCGCTTGAGGTCCTCGGGCCCTCGGGCCCTGAGGTCCTCAGCCCAGCTCCAGGCTGGTGATGCCGTAGTACCCGGCCCGGTCGATCACCGGCTGCGGGCCCGTGTACATCCGGGCCGTCCCGAACGACGGCGTCAGGCCCAGCTCGCCCGCGAGCCGTACCGCCGCCGGGTTCAGGTCGGGTACGTCGATCGCCACCGGCCCGTCCGGCACCGTCGCCGCGAGCGCGCTCACCAGCGCCGCCGCCACCTGCGGGGACGCGGCGTACAGCGGTCCGATACGGGAGGCGGCGCGGCACTCCCGTACCACCGCGAGGCCGTGCAGCTCCCCGTCCCGCACCGCCGCCAGCGCGGTGCGCCGGGGCGCCGTGATCCAGGCCGCCAGGAAGCCGTCCCGGGGCGCGGGGAAGAACCGCCGGTCGTACGCGGCGAGTTGGGCGAACGGTACGGAACGGGCGTCGACCAGGGCGGTGCCCGGGGGCGGTGCGACGTCCGGCGGCGGAGTGCCCTCGTACCGGGCGTTGCTCCAGCAGGTGCGGAAGCCGGAGCGGCGGTAGTTGTCCTGCTGCGCGGGCACCCCGTCCAGCCCGGTGTTCCGGTCGCCGAGCCGGGCCGTCCCGGCCTGCCAGGTGCGCAGCCCGTACCCCTGGCCGCGCAGGTGGGGGCGGGTCATATAGAAGCCCAGGAAGCCGTGGCCGGGGCCGTAGCGCACGACGGAGACGGAGGTGACCGGTACGCCGTCGAGGCGGCCGATCAGGAAGCCGCCGGGGTCGGTCGGGAAGAAGACCCCGCCGTCGGTGAGGCCCGGGTTCCAGCCCTCCTCGTGGGCCCATGCGCCCAGCAGGGCGATGTCCTCGGCACTGGCGGCGGCGATCGCGAAGTCGTTCTCGGCGGGGTTCGGCACGGTACAGCCGTACCCGGGGCGGGGGCCGTTCAGTGATCGCTCGTTACGCCGTCGGGGTGACGGTCCTCCGCCGCCGCGCGCTCACGCCGTCTCGGGGGTCTTCTCCCGGTTCCGGCCGCGCAGCTGCCGCAGGATCAGGGCGGCCGAGGTGATCAGCGGCAGCATCCCCGCCACCGCGTCGGCGGTGCTCAGCGTGTCGTGCCTGCTCCTGGCCCGGCGTACCTGCTTGGACGCCCGGAGGACGGCGAGCGCGCTGCTGCCCAGGCTCAGCGCGAGCCCCGCCTTGCTGCCGCGCAGGCCCTTGGCGGGAGCGGAACGGTTCTTCTTCGCCATGGGAGGTACCTCCAGGTGGTCCGGGTCGCGTCCTCCGTAACCGGCGTCCTCCACGTAACCGGGTGTCCGCCGCCCCCGCAAACGGACGGTCTCGTTGCCGTGGCATGACAGCGTCATGGTCCGTTCACATCCCGTCCGTGCCCGCGTCGCCGTGCCTTGCGATCGTCACCGCGAGAGAGAGCGGCAGAGCGGAAGCAACGCCCGTACGGAGAGGTCGTCCATGAACAGATCGAAGGCTGCCGGCCTGCCCCGGCGCGGGGCCCGGCTGCTGGCCGGAGCGCTGGCCGCGAGCACGGTCGTCGTCGGCGTGGGTACGGGCACGGCGACCGCCGCCGGAGCGGGTGGCGCGGGTCCGGTCGGCGCCGGGGTGTGCGCCGGGAGCGGGCCTCTGCCGTACAGCTGCGCGCGGCCGGGCGATCTGATCGACGTCACCCTCGGCGAACTCCACCCCACCCAGGCCGTCCTCGGCTTCGACCAGGTCTTCTACAAGCAGGGCCGCTACGGCAGCGACCGGGACGAGGCGGCGGGCGGCGTCAACAAGCGCTTCGACGACTGGTGCGAGACCAACGGCCAGGGCGAGGCGGCCTCGGTGGGCCCCGGCGCCCGGCTGGACGACCCGGCGAGCTTCACGTGCACCGTGCCGCTCGGCCAGGAGACCGCGGAGTCGCTCGCCCCGATGAAGACGGCCGTGGTCGGACCGGGCGGGAAGCTCTACCTCACCGACGGCCACCACACGCTGACGTCCTTCCTGGAGGGCCCCGACGGGAGCACCCGGCTGCCGGTCCGGCTCCGCGTCACCGACAACTTCAGCTCCCTCTCCACCGCCGCGTTCTGGCAGCGCATGACCGCCGAGAAGAAGGTCTGGCTGCGCGACGAGAACAACCGGCCGCTGGGCGTCGAGCAGCTGCCGAGCCGACTGGGGATCTCGAACTTCCGGGACGACCCGTACCGCAGCCTCGTCTACTTCACCCGGGGCATCGGCTACGAAGTCCCGGACGGGGCGACGGAGTTCCTGGAGTTCTCCTGGGGCTCCTGGCTGCGCGGGAAGCACGACACGAACGCGTACGACCTGACCTCCCCCGGGCCCTACCTCGACCTGGTCAAGAGCGCCTCGAAGTCGATGGCCGCGCTCGACGCCGACGCGGTCGTCGACGACGGGAGGACCGCCGCGCAGCTCGGCCGGATCGCGGAGTGGAACGGCGGCAAGAAGGAGACGGGCGGGGATTTCGCCAAGCTGAGCAGGCCGCTGGCGGACCCCAAGCCGGGCAAGCTCGCCGAATCGCTCGACTACAAGGCCCGGGTGGTGCGCGCGCCGGAGTGCACGGCGCGGATCACCGGCGTACGGAACGGTCCGCTGACCGTCACGAACGGCGTCACCTGCGCCGAGCGCGCCGCCCTGCGCGGACCGGTCACCGTGCGCGCCGGAGCCGCCCTCGTTCTGACCGGCTCCATGCTGGAGGGCCCGCTCCAGGCGGACGGCGCGGCGGCGGTCCACGTATGCGGTTCGAGCCTCACGGGGCCAGTGGCCGTCAGCCGTACGGCCGGACCCGTCCGGGCGGGCGGCCCGGGCTGCACCGCCAACTCGGTCACCGGGGCGGTCGTCCTCACCGGCAACACCGGAGGCGTCCAGTTCGCCGCCAACACGATCACCGGCCCGCTGGTCTGCTCGGCCAACGCTCCGGCCCCGGACAACACGGGCCGGGAGAACGAGGTCCGCGGCCCGCGCACGGGGCAGTGCGCGGGGGTGTGAGCCCGCGCGCGTGCTGAAGGGGCGGTGTGAGGGGGCGCGTTGTGAGGGGGTACGGGGGTGGGGTGCGGGTCACTCACCCCCGCACCCCGCCCCGTAACGCTTCGTCAGCCCCAGAGCTTTCCCCGCCCCGTAACGCTTCGTCAGCCCCCGTACCCCGCCCCCGTAACGCTTCGTCAGCCCCCGAACGCGTACGCCACCGTCGTCGCCGCCCCCAGCGCCGCACCCGCCACGGTCTGGGCGGTCGTGTGGTAGCCGAGGGCCACCCGTGACCAGCAGACTGCCACCGTCAGCCCGTACGCGGCCAGCCACCACGGGGAGTGCACGACCGCGAGCAGGGCCACCACCGCCGAGGCCACCGCCGAGTCGACCGAAATCTTCCACACGGTGTTGACGGCCAGCAGCCCGATCGTCATCACCCAGAGCGCGAGCATCGCGACGAGGATGCCCCGGGGCGCGCCGCCGAGGACCATCACCACCGAACCGGCCCCGATCGAGCCGAGGATGACGAAGAAGATCGGCGCCCGCTTCGTACGGTCCACGACATGGCGGTCGCCCCAGGTGCCGCGTCCGCGCTCCCACTCGATGTACCCCGCCGGGATCAGCCCGGCGCAGAGCGCCCCGAGGAACCCCCAGAGCAGCCCGGTCCCGTCACCGGCGGCGGCGAGCCCGAGGCCGAGCATCCCGGCCAGCAGGGTGTTGCGGGGCTGGAGTACGTCGGTGACCGTACGGGCGAGGGAGGTGCGGGCGGTGGCTCCGGGGGGCGTGCTGCCGGTGGTGGTGCTCACGAGCTCTTCTCCGTCGTCGCCGTGTCCGCCGTACGGGCCGCGGTCGCTGTACGGGGTGTGGTCGCCGCCGCGAGCACCTCGCGGGCGCCCTCCTCGGTGACCGTCCGGTACGCGGCGGCGACCCGCTCCAGCCGGGCCACCTCGCCGTCCTGGTCGGCGGCGTGCTGGGTGGCCACCCGGGCGGCGGGACCGGCGGCGGCGCCGGACTCCTTGGCCAGCAGGGCGGCCCTGATCCAGTACGCGTCACTGAGCGCCGCCGTCCGGCGGGCATCGGCGGTCTCCCGCGCGGCGGCGGCCCGTTCGGCGGCGGGGACCAGCTCGTCGGGGACGTAATGGCGCAGTTTCTCCACCGCGTCCGCGATGTCGGCGGCCCAGCGGTCCACACGCAGGTCGGCCGGGGCGTCGACCCGGGTCAGCTCCCGGGCGAGGGAGGCGGGCGGGTCGAAGGGCTGGTCGGGGAAGGACGCCATCAGCTCGTACCAGAGGGCGTGCAGCCGGACCTGGGCCCGCCACAGCCGCACCCGGCGTGCGCCGGTGCTGAAGGCGGGGACGGACGCGCCGAGGGCGAAGAACGCGAAGAGGACCAGCTGCGCGGCCTCGGTCACCTGGTCGAAGCGGAGGGCGAACGCCTCGCTCGGCTCGTCCACCACGCTGATCCAGAGGAACAGGGTCCGGCTGACGGTGTAGCCGACGCCGATGAACATCGCGAACGTCATCATCCCGAGCCCGATCCGCAGATGGCGCCGCCGGGCGTCGGCGGTGGCCAGCGCCCACTGGAAGGCGCAGACGGCGGATGCGGCGCCGAGGTAGAGGTAGAAGACGCTCATGTAGAGCGTGGCGCCCCACTCGCCCGCGTGGTCGGAGACGAAGCGGTCGGAGGGCTCGGAGCGGTCGACCACGGTGAAGAAGAGGACGGTCAGCAGGACCAGCGTCGCCACCGACGCCTTCGCCGCGACCCGCTGGACGAGCCGGGCGAACCGTACGTGGCGGGGGACGGCGCCCGCTTCCGGGTAGCTGCCGTAGATGGCGACGATGTAGCTGAGGATGGCCAGAATCGCCACCGTCGCGGTGTAGTGCTTGATGAGGACGGCGAGGTCGGTGACGGCGCTGTTGTTGAGCCCGGTGCGCACCGCCTCGGTCTTCGTCCACAGGGCGATCGCGAATCCGGCGTAACAGCCCCACAGGGCCCGCCGTCTGCGGTCCTCCTCGTCGCCCCACAGGGCGGCGGGCATACGCCACAGGGCAACGGCTGTCATCAGGCCGGCTATCAGGTAACCGGCGAGATCGAGGGGGGGTCACAGCGTCTTCGTCCTCGGGTGTCGGGGGCGCGGGGTTGGGGGGGAGGGCCGGTGGTAGCACGTGTCAGGTGAGGCGGCAGGCCCCTGGGTCACGCGTCGTCCGAGGGCCCCCTCCGGCCGATCCGGGGGAACAGCCCGCGTCGGCGGTGGGCCACCGGGCGGGACAGGGAGTCGGTCAGCCGCCCCACCATGTCATCGGTGGTGAGATCCCGCGCCATGCGCGGGATCAGCGAGGCACCGAATTCGGCCATGCGTTCGTCGTGGGTGGCGTACTGCGCGCGGGCCTGCACGGTGGAGCCGCCGGAGGCGAGGGACTCGGCGGCCTCGGGGGAGAGCATCCGGGCGATCAGCGAGGTGTCGAAGACCGGGAGCAGTGTGCGCAGTTGCTCCGCGTCGAGCGTCGTCCCGTGGTCGAACCACTCGTGGCACAGCTCGTGCAGGATGACGTGTTCGGTCTGGTACGCGGTCGGCCTGCGGCGGTAGAGGACGAGGCTGGTGTCGCCCGCCTTCAGGCGCAGCCCGCAGGCGGCGTTGACGCGGGCGAGGTGGTCCGGCAGTTCGTGCAGCCGGATGGTGCGGCCGCGCGCCGCCTCCATGTTGGCGACCAGACCGGTCAGCGAGAAGGGCGCCGGGATGGGCAGGTCGGCGAGCCGGTCCTCGCACTCTTTGCGCAGCTTCCGCAGGGACATGCCACCGACGCTACGCTCCCGGACCGGCCGGGCGGTGGCGCATGCCCTCACCGCCCGCGTTCTCCTTGCTCCCGGAGCCGTCCGGTGAGCTGCCCGCGCCGCCTTCCGCACCGTCCCGTGGGCTGCCCCGTACGGCGTCCCGCGCGCCATCCCGTAGGGCGTCGTCCCGTGGGCTGTCCCGTACGGCGCCGTCCCGTGCCGCGTCCTCCAGCAGGGAGAGCGCGAACCGGAGCAGCTCCGGCGGGAGCCCGTCCGCGTCCAGTCCCCGGCCCGCCACCCCGCTGATCTCGCCGGTCCGCCGCTTGGCCAGGAACTGGAGACCGGCCACGACGTCGTCGACGACCTCGGACTCGTCCTTGAAGAAGCGCCAGTCCACGCCGAACCCCAGCCCGAGGGCCTTGAGGATCTCCTCCGACGGCTGGGTGACCTTCCCGGCGAGGATGTTGGAGAAGTAGCTGTGCGAGAGGGAGCCGCCGCGCTCCCGCACCAGCTCCGCGAAGACCCGGCCCGAGACCTTCTGGCCGGGGAAGGTCTTCTCGACCATGTACTCGACCTTCTGCCGCAGCGAGTTCAGCGGGGGCTGGCCGTTCGGCTCGGAAGGTCCGGAAGGTCCGGTCAGTCCGGGAGGTCCAGGTGGCCCGGGCGGTTCGTTCCGTTCCGTACCGGGTTCGTCACCGTCGACCATGGCCATCCGGGCCTCCACGCTCACCTCGGAGTCGGAACTGAGCTTGCGCAAACACTCTACGTCACTGTTAACTCGAAAAAACATGAGCAGGGGACCACGAGGGGAGTCCCTTGCTCATGAGGTTCTCCCCTGCTTCGGGCCCGGTCCCGCCCTGTCCGGAACCGGTTCCGGACAGGGGTGTAGCCCTTCACGACGGGGGATGCGTGAAGGGCTACGCGTGCATTATGGCCCCGCGGTCCGCCCGACGACAACTGACCAGTCGGTCAGTCCTCTCGGGCGCCCCGTCCGCCGCCCCGCCGGTGCCCGCCCAAACCTGCTCCGGTCGCGATAGACATGGCCTTCCCGGGCGATTAGGGTTTCTTGTGCAGTCAGGCGAGAACAGCGTTACGCGGCAGAGGGGCACCCCGCAGGCGCCACACCGCCCCCGGGTCCTCGGTCCTGCGTGACAGAAGAGGTGCAGATGCCCCCGGAGCCCCCCTCGAACGCCATGGACCGGCTCGATGACGACGACTACCCCGCCTACACGATGGGGCGGGCCGCCGAGATGATCGGGGCGACGCCGGGTTTCCTGCGGGCGATCGGTGAGGCCCGGCTGATTACGCCGCTGCGGTCCGAGGGCGGCCACCGCCGCTACTCCCGCTACCAGTTGCGCATCGCCGCCCGCGCCCGCGAGCTGGTCGACGGAGGGACGCCCGTCGAGGCCGCCTGCCGGATCGTCATCCTGGAGGACCAGCTTGAAGAGGCGCTCCGCCTCAACGAGGAGCTGCGGGGCGGCGCGGACCGCTGAGGTGTACGGGCCCGGCCGCCGGGATCGCCCGGCCCGGGCCTCCGGTGGGCCGGGAAGATATCTGCATTCGTCGGCACAGAATTTCACGCAATGGGCGATGAGGCTTTTTCCCGTCCTCTTGCCCCGTCCTTGTCCGGTCCCTGTCCGGTCCTTCTCCGGCTGTTGTCCCATGGTTGTCCCGCCGTTTTGTTCCGCCCTGCCGAGTGATATTTCGTTCAGCCTCTCAGGGGGCTGCCGTGCTACTGTTGATCTCAGTTGCAGTTGTGGTTCCCAAAAACTTACAAGTGCATCAGCCGACTGGATGTCGGCAGGTGCGCTTTTGTATTTCCGGTGTTCTTCCGGACGGGGTAATCATCGCGGCGACGTGGGGTCCGCACAGTGTGGGCCCACGGGCACTGCCCCTCCCCTAAGGAGATATGACATGGCTACTGGCACCGTGAAGTGGTTCAACTCGGAAAAGGGCTTCGGCTTCATCGAGCAGGACGGCGGCGGCGCTGACGTCTTCGCCCACTACTCCAACATCGCCGCCAGCGGCTTCCGTGAGCTGCAGGAGGGCCAGAAGGTGAACTTCGACGTCACGCAGGGCCAGAAGGGCCCGCAGGCCGAGAACATCACCCCCGCCTGATCCACTCAGGCAGTACTGCGCAGCTGGGGCCCGCACCTTGGGGTGCGGGCCCCAGCTCGTTGCTGTTTCCGGGGCCCGCCGGGCGCGCCCCCGTCGAAGCCGCGTCCGGCACGCCGATTCCCGACGGCCGGACTCCGTCCTTCGCTTTTGTCATTTCATCGGCTCGTTCTTGCGATTCTGGGTGCCGTTCACGGCCGCTTCCCGAAAAAGAATCCCTCGATACGTGCCCCATCGAGGAAAGGTTCCGTATGAACCGCGAACGCACTCCCCGCTCGAACGACCGATTCGGCCGCAGCCGCTCCGGCTCCCCCTCCGGCGCCTCCCGCTACTCCGGCGGCGGCGACCGCCGTGCCGCCGGGTTCGGTGGCGGACCCAAGCGCTCCGGTGGTGCGGGCGGGCGCTCCGGTGGCGCCGGACGCCGCAGCTCGGCGCCGAAGGGCGAGTTCGCCCTGCCGGTGACCATCACCCCGGCGCTCCCCGCCGTCGAGACCTTCGGCGAGCTGGAGATGCCCGCCAAGCTCAAGGCCGCCCTCGCCACGGAAGGGGTGACCGTCCCGTTCCCGATCCAGGCGGCCACCCTGCCGAACTCGCTGGCCGGCCGTGACGTGCTCGGCCGGGGCCGGACCGGCTCGGGCAAGACCCTCGCCTTCGGCCTGGCGCTGCTGGCCCGCACCGAGGGGCGCCGAGCCGACGCCAAGCGTCCGCTCGCCCTGGTCCTCGTACCGACGCGGGAGCTGGCCCAGCAGGTCACCGACGCGCTCACCCCGTACGCCCGCTCGCTCAAGCTGCGCCTCGCCACCGTCGTGGGCGGCATGTCCATCGGCCGCCAGGCCAGTGCGCTGCGCGGCGGCGCCGAGGTCGTCGTCGCCACCCCGGGCCGCCTCAAGGACCTCATCGAGCGCGGCGACTGCAAGCTCGACCGGGTCACCGTCACGGTCCTCGACGAGGCCGACCAGATGGCCGACATGGGCTTCATGCCGCAGGTCACCGAGCTGCTCGACCAGGTGAACCCGGAGGGGCAGCGGATGCTCTTCTCGGCCACCCTCGACCGCAACGTCGACCTGCTCGTGCGGCGCTACCTGAACGACCCGGTCGTCCACTCCGTCGACCCGGCCGCCGGTGCCGTCACGACGATGGAGCACCACGTGCTCTACGTCCAGGGCGCCGACAAGTACGCCACCACCACGGAGATCGCCGCCCGCGACGGCCGCGTGATCATGTTCCTGGACACCAAGCACGCCGTGGACAAGCTCACCGACCACCTGCTGCACAGCGGGGTCCGGGCGGCGGCGCTGCACGGCGGCAAGTCCCAGCCGCAGCGCACCCGCACCCTGGAGCGGTTCAAGACCGGGCACGTCACGGTCCTCGTCGCCACGAACGTCGCCGCCCGCGGCATCCACGTCGACAACCTGGACCTCGTCGTCAACGTGGACCCGCCGAGCGACCACAAGGACTACCTCCACCGGGGCGGCCGTACGGCCCGCGCCGGGGAGTCCGGCAGCGTCGTCACGCTCGTCCTGCCCAACCAGCGCCGCGAGATGACCCGGCTGATGGCGGACGCCGGGATCACCCCGCAGATCGCCCAGGTCCGCTCCGGCGAGGCCGAGCTGAGCCGGATCACCGGTGCGCAGGCGCCCTCGGGTGTTCCGGTGGTCGTCACCGCCCCGCCCAAGGAGCGCTCCGGCCGCGGCGGTGGCGGCGCGTTCATGGGGCGCGGCACCAAGCGCGGCGGCGGGGCCCCGGCCCGGCGCGGCCGTCCCGGTGTGCCGACGCCGGAGGCGCGTGCCGCCGCCGCGCAGCGCCGGTCCAACCGCGCCGCGTAGCCCGCGCGGGGAGGCGGTGTGCACGCCGCCTCCCCGAGGACGCCCGGGCCCCGGCGGCCCCCCCCGTGTCTCCGTACGCTCAGGAACGCGACGGGACGCTCAGGAACGCGACGGGGAGGACGGGGAAGCGGTCCGCTGCCTGGCCCACTCCATGCGGGGTTCCAGCACCGGCCGCAGCAGGCGGCGTACGGGCGGGGTGCACAGCAGGGTCACGATGAGGGCCGCGCCCGCGGTGACGGCGACCGTGCCCAGCGTCGTGTTGAAGAACGGCCGGTCGTAGAAGCCGTCGTAGCGCAGGCCCCGGATGACGAAGCCGTGCAGCAGGTACCCGTACAGCGTGCAGGTCCCCAGCGCGGTCATCCATGTACGCCCCTTGGGCACCCAGGCCAGGAAGCACGCGCCGAGCACGATCGCGGCCACGAAGAGCAGGAGCGTCGCCGTCGGACCGGTCCACTCGGGGGTGTCCATCTCCTGGGCGCTGTTCTTCCGGAAGAACCACGAGGTCGCGGTCCGGGGCACCAGCCAGTACGCGACCAGCAGTCCGAGCGCGAAGACCGGTACGGAGACGACGCGCACCCACGTACGCCGTACGAACGCGAAGTGCTGCGGGCCCAGCCGCAGGCCCAGGACGTAGAACGGCAGGAACTGAAGGATGCGCTGGACCGGCAGGGACCCGTCGGCGGCCGGTGACACGGTCGCCACGGCGGCGATGGCGAGGGAGACCAGCACCGGGAAGCGCACGGCCTGCCAGACCGGGGTGGAGAGCCGCCAGAAGAACAGCGCGGGCAGGAACCACAGCAGCCAATAGGGCGACAGCAGCGACAGCGAGTAGTCCGGGTCGCGCATGACGCGCTGGAAGACCGTGTAGAGGACCTCGAAGATGACGTACGGCACCAGCAGGCTGGTGACCAGCTTCCACACCCGGTCCGGCCGCAGCTCGAAGTTACGGGAGAGATAGCCCGCGATCAGGATGAACACCGGCATGTGGAAGACGTAGATCAGGGTGTACGCGGCCTCCACCAGCCGTCCCTCGGGCAGCGGCTCCCACGCGTGCCCGATCGCCACCAGCACGATCGCCAGGTACTTCGCGTTGTCGAAGAAGTGGTCCCGGCCGTCGGCGGGCCGCTTTCCGGCCTCCGGTGCGGCGGTGGCGGGAGCGGTGGCAGCGGCGGTGCCGGGGCGCGGCTGTTCCGAGGTGCGGGGGGAAGGCATCCTGACACCCTAGAACGCGGAGGCGTTCCCTCCGCTCGCTGTGTCCCACATCACGTTTTCGCGGGAGCCTCGGGTTCCCGTGCGCTCCCCTCCGCGTCCAGGTGCGGCAGAATCCGGTCCAGCGGGCCCGGAATCCACCAGGCGGACCGGCCCAGCAGCGTCATCACCGCCGGGACCAGCAGCAGCCGTACGACGGTGGCGTCGATGAGCACGCTGGCGGCGAGCCCCAGGCCCAGCATCTTCACCACGATGTTGTCGCTGATGATGAACGCGGCGAAGACGCTCACCATGATCAGCGCCGCGCAGGTGATGACCCGGGCGGTGATCTCCAGCGCGTGCGCCACGCTCGCCCGCGCGTCGCCGGTCCGCAGCCATGCCTCGTGGATGCGGGAGAGCAGGAAGATCTCGTAGTCCATGCTCAGCCCGAAGACGATGGCGAACATCATCATCGGGACGTAACTCTCGATCGGCACCTTCCCCGACACCCCCAGCGCCGGACCGCCCCAGCCCCACTGGAAGACGGCCACCACGACCCCGTACGAGGCGGCGATCGACAGGACGTTGAGCACGGCGGCCTTCACCGCGACGAGCAGGCCCCGGAAGACGGCCAGGATCACCAGGAACGCCAGGGCCACGACGACCGCGATGATCAGGGGCAGCCGGCTGGAGACGATGTCCAGGAAGTCGACCTGGGCGGCGGTGGTGCCGGTGACGTACGTGCTCGCGTCCGTGCCGGAGACGGCCTGCGGCAGTACGTCGTCGACCAGCCGGTTCACCAGGGAGGTGGTCCGTTCGTCCTGCGGGGCGGCCACCGAGTAGGCGGTGGCGGTCAGCACGTCACCGTCCGATGTGGCGGTGAGCGGGGTGATCACGGCCGCGTCCGGGACGCCGGTGAGCGCCTTCTGCGCCTGGTCCGCGAGGGCGGAGCGGTCGCCCGACGGCACCTTGCTCTGGTCGATGACGAGGGTCAGCGGGCCGTTGGAGCCGGGGCCGAAGGCGCTGGACATCAGGTCGAAGGCGCGGCGGTCGGTGAAGGACTTCGGGTCGGCGCCGTCGCCGATGTGGCCGAGCTGGATGAAGAAGACGGGGAAGGAGAGGACCGCCAGCACCACCACCCCACCGGCCAGGAACCACCAGGGCCGCCGCTCCACCCGCCGCGCGTACCGGTGCCACCCGCCGGGCTCCTTCGTGCCTGTGGTCTTCGCGTTCCCTTCCTTCTCTTCTTTCTCTTTCTTTCCGCCCGCTTCCGAGCCCTCCTGCGCCGGTACGGTCTCGGCCACCGGCTTCCGTACCCGCACCCGGTCGATGCGGCGGCCGATGAGGCCGAGGATCGCCGGTACGAGGGTGAGGGCGCCGAGCACCGCCGTGACCACGGTGACCGCGGCGGCCAGGCCCAGCTTCCCGATGAACCCGATGCCGGAGACCCACAGCCCGGACAGCGCGATGATCACCGTGCAGCCGGAGAGCAGCACGGCGTGCCCGCTGGTGGCGGCGGCGTTCCCGGCGGCGGTCACCGGGTCCTGGCCGTCGATCAGGTTCTGCCGGTGCCGGGTGACCAGGAAGAGGGCGTAGTCGATGCCGACGCCGATACCGATCATCGTGGCGAGCGTCGGGGAGACGGTCGCGAAGGTCGCGGCGGCGGCCAGTAGCCCCAGCAGCGCGAGCCCGCACAGGGCGCAGATCAGGGCGGTGACCAGCGGCAGCACGGCGGCCAGCAGACTGCCGAAACCGATCAGCAGGACCACGATCGCCACCCCGAAGCCGATCGCCTCGCTGGTGCGGTCGCTCGGTTCGGGCCGGGCCAGCTCGCCGAGCGGTCCGCCGTACTCCACCTCCACTCCGGCCGAGCGCAGCGGCTGGACCGCCGCGTCGACCCCGTCCAGGTAGGACGGGTCCAGGGTGGAGGGCTGCACGCTGAAGCGGACGGTGATGTAGGCGGTCTTCTGGTCGGTGGAGAGCGGCCCGGTGTCGGGGTCGGGCGGTGGGGGCGGGGTGGAACCGGAGGACGGCAGTGGGTTCTGCGCGGAGAGCACGTCGGGCAGCTTCTCCAGGTCCGCGACGGCCGTGGCGACCTGGTCGGAGACCGAGGTGAGTGGCTTGTCGGCGTCGTGCAGCACCACTTGGGCGCTGTAGCCGCCCGCCGACGGGGCGTGCGCCTTCAGGACGTCGAGGCCGTCCTGCGACTGGGTGCCGGGGAGCGAGAAGTCGTCGGAGTAGTCGCCGCCGTAGGCGTGCTGGAGGACCTGGAGTCCGGCGAGCGCGGCCACCCACAGCACCAGGACGGTGAGGAAGTGCCGGGCGCACCACTCGCCGGTGGTGCGCAGCGCTCCCCGGCGCGGGGCGGCTTCCCGGCCGGTGCGGGCCTGTGACGACGGCATGGGGCTCCTGTCCTGCGCCGTTCCCGAAAGCGCCTCCGTCCGAGGCGTCGGGGACTTCGCATTCAACGGCTCCGCTCGCCACCCGGCACCCCGGTGCGGGGGAACGGGTGACGGGGGCATGCCGCAGGGGTGGTCCGGGGGGTGGCACCAGGGGGGGCCTGGGGGGTGGTCCCAGGTGGTCCGGGGGGGTGGCCCCAGGTTGTCCTGGGGGATGCCCCCGTGGGTGTTGACCGGCCTCCCGGATGGGCGGCGGGGCTCGGGTCAACCAGGCTTGTTCCATGACGCATTGGACCCGTAGAGCACTCCTGTTCACCCTCTCCGCCGCCGCGGCGGCCGCCACGCTGACCGCCGCCGTGACGCCGGTCGCACACGGCAGCCCGGCGGGCCGCGCCGCGCCCCCGCTCGCGCCTCCGTCCTCGCTCATGTCCCCGGGCACGTCTCCGCCCTCGTTCACGTCCCCGGCCATGTCTCCGCCCTCGCTCATGTCCTCGTCCCCGCTCGTCTGGCGTCCCTGTGAGCAGCCCGCCGGGGCGCCGGTCCCGGCGGGCGGGCAGGAGTGTGCCGTGCTGCGGGTCCCGTTGGACTACGGCGACCCCGGGGGCCGCACGGTCGAGGTGGCCGTCGCCCGGCTGCGCACCGACCGGCCGGACGCCCGGCGGGGCACGCTGTTCGTGATCCCCGGCGGGCCCGGCTCCTCCGGGGTGCAGCGCCTGGCGCAGAAGGGCGAGGCGCTGCGGGCGGCGACCGAGGGGGCGTACGACCTGGTCAGCCTGGACCCGCGCGGGGTCGGCTCCTCCGTCCGGGCGGGCTGCGGCATTCCGGCGGCCGACCGGCATCTGGTGACGCTGCGGTCCTGGCCCGCGCCGGACGGCTCGACAGCGGCCAACACCGAGCGCTCCCGCCGCACGGCCGAGCTCTGCGCCCGTAACGGGGGCCCGGTGCTGCGGTCCTTCACCACGGAGAACGAGGTGCGCGACCTGGACCGGCTGCGCGGCGCGCTGGGTGAGCGGAAGGTGTCGCTCTGGGGCTCCTCGTACGGGAGTTATGTCGGCGCGGTGTACGCGCAGCGGCATCCGGACCGGGTCGACCGCCTGGTCCTGGACAGCACCGGCGACCCGGACCCGGGGCGGGTGGCGTACGGCTGGCTGGCCAACATGGCGCCGGGCGCCGCCGAGCGCTTCCCCGACTTCGCGGCCTGGGCTGCGGACCCGGCCCGGGAGGCCGAGGGGCTCCGGCTGGCCCGGCGCCCCGGTGACGTACAGCCGCTGTTCCTGGCGCTGGCACGGCAGTTGGACCGGCACCCCAGGGCCTCGGACGTGCCGTCCGCCCCGCTCACCGGGAACCTGCTACGGCAGGCGCTCCAGAACGCCCTGTACAGCGATGCCGCGTTCCCCCGGCTGGCCCGGCTGGTGAAGGAGGCCCAGGACCCGCGGGGCCGCCCGGTTCTTCCGCCGGAGCTGGCCGGTCCGCTGCCGGACGAGGACGCGTCGATGACGGTCGCGGCGGTCTGCAACGACGTGCGCTGGCCGGGGCCGGCCTCCGGGTACGCCCGCCGGGTCGCCGCCGACCGGGCGCGGCATCCGCTGACGGCCGGGATGCCCGTGAACATCACGCCGTGCGCCTTCTGGACGTACGACGAGGAGCCGAGGCCCACCCGGATGACCGACGAGGGCCCCTCGAACATCCTGATGATCCAGAGCCTGCGCGATCCGTCCACCCCGCTGGCCGGGGCCCTGAAGATGCGGGCGGCGCTCGGGGAGCGGGCCCGCATGGTGACGGTCGGACAGGGCGGCCACGGGATGTATCTGGGCAGCGGCAACGCCTGCGGGGACCGGGTGGTCAGCGACTTCCTGGTGACCGGGGCACGGCCCGCCCGGGACACACACTGCCCGAACTGACCGAGCCGACTGGGCTGACCGGCTGACCGGCTGACTGGCTGACTGGCTGACTGGCTGACCGGCTGACCGGCTGCCCGAACTGACCGAGCCGACTGGGCTGACCGAGCCGACCGGGTCGACCGGGCTTTGTGGGAAGGAATGGTGACAAGGTGTCATATCGGCTGATTCCTGGACGTGCCTTGCTATACACGAGCGATGGAGCATCCCGGGACCCTCGTCCTGATCATGGCCCTGGCGGTTCTCGCCCCGCTGCTCGGCTATGCGACCGGGCGGTGGCTGTCCGTCCCCGTCGTCATCTTCGAGATCGTGCTCGGCATCCTGGTCGGACCCCATGTGCTCGGCTGGGCCCACCACGACCAGGTCATCGACGCCCTGTCCGACCTCGGCCTCTCGATGCTGATCTTCCTCGCGGGGTACGAGATCCGGTTCGCCGAGGTCCGCGGCCCCACCCTGCGCCGGGCCGGTGGGGCCTGGATCTGCTCGTTCGCCGCCGGGCTCGGGATCGCCCTGCTGCTCAGCGGCGGGGACCTGGCGAAGAGCCTGGTCATCGGCACCGCGCTCACCAGTACGGCCCTGGGGGCGGTGCTGCCGATCCTGCGGGACGCGGGGCGGCTGGAGGGGAGGTTCGGGTCGGTGGTGATGGCGTTCGGTTCGGTCGGCGAGTTCGGGCCGATCATCGCGATGGCCCTGCTGTTCAGCGGGCGGAGCCCGGGGGCGGCGAGCGCGGTCCTGGCGGTGTTCGCGGCCCTCACGGTGGGCGCGGTGCTCTGGGCGATGCGGCCGAGGCCCCCGTGGTTCGCCCGGATCATCGCCCAGACCTTGCACAGCAGCGGCCAGTTCGCCGTCCGCTTCGTGATGCTGCTGCTCGCCGGGATGCTGGGGCTGGCCCATGTGTTCGGCCTGGACACCCTGCTCGGCGCGTTCGCCGCCGGGATGCTGACCCGGCTGGTCCTCCAGGGGGCGGTGCCCGAGCGCAGCGGGGAGATCCTGGGGCGGATCGAGGCCATCGGCTTCGGCTTCCTGGTCCCGTTCTTCTACATCGTGACCGGTATCGACTTCGACCTCGCGGCGCTTCTGGACGGGGGCCGTCCGCTGCTGCTCCTGCCGGTCTTTCTGCTGCTGTTCCTGCTGGTCCGGGGCGTACCGGCGTATCTGCTGGCCCCGCGCGACCTGACCGGGCGCGCTCCCCGGTCCGCGCTCGCGCTGTTCTCCTCCACGTGTCTGCCGCTGGTGGTGGCGATCACCGCGATCGGCCTGGACGAGAAGGTGATCGGCGCGGGGGAGGCCGCGGCCCTGGTCGCCGCCGCGATGCTGTCGGTGCTGACGTTCCCGCTGCTGGCGTTCCGGCTGCTGCGGAGGGAGGAGGGCGGTACGGGGGCGGCGGCGCCGGGCCGGGCGGCGGAGAGCGGGGAGGCGTGGTGAGGGCCGGAGCGCCCGGGGGCCGTGCGGAGGGTCTCCGGAGCGCTCAGGGGCCCCGCACCGGGCCCCGGGAGCTTCACGCGGAGGAGCTAGGGCGCGTCCTCCTCCGTCGGGACGCACAGCACCGGGATCGGGGACATGTGGAGCAGCTTGTGCGGGGTGGAGCCGAGGAGGGCCCCGCGCATCGGGCTCTCGCCCCAGGTGCCGACGACGATGACCCGGGCGCCGTGCCGTTCGGCGGCCTCCAGGAGGGCCTGTGCGGGGCTCTCGTCCAGCACCTCCACGCTCGCCGGTACGTTTGCTGCCTCGGCCGCTGTGAGTGCGTGCTCCAGACCGGTGCGGCCGGCCTGCCGGATGGCGTCGTAGTGGCTGCGGTACTCGGCCCCGTCGCGCAGGCCCGGGGCGGCGGCGCCGTAGACGAGCACCAGCTCCTCGCCGTACGCCGCCGCCACCTCGATCGCGATGCGCAGGGCGCGGGCGGCGCCGGGGGACTCGTCGTAACCGAGGACGACCGACATGTCAGCGCTCCTTCCCGTCGGCTGAATCACCGTCGGCGGACCTGCCGTCGGCGGACCCACCCCCGGTGGGCTTCCCGGCACCGGACTTCCCGCCACTGGACTTCCCGCCGGTGGACTTCGCGACCGTGGCGTGCACCAGTTCCGGGTCGGCGACCGACGGCCGCTCCTGCCAGAACACCGCGTCCCGCAGCCGCCACACCACCATGAGGATCACGCCGACGAGGGAGATCACGATGCCGATGACCAGCGGCGGGCCGAGGCCGAACCAGGAGGTGCCGCTGTAGGAGTTGGCCGGGTCGGACATGTCCATCACCGAGCGCACCAGCAGCCAGGCCAGCAGTCCGGCACCGACCACAGGACCCAGGCCGATGAGGACGAAGTTGCGCACGCTCTCGGTCAGATGGCGCCGGTAGTAGACGGCGCAGGCCACCCCGGTGAGGGCGTAGTAGAAGGCGATCAGGAGGGAGAGCGCGGTGAGGGAGTCGAAGAGGGCGTTGGTGGAGATCTGGTTGACGATCAGGTACCAGGCGATGGCGATGCCCGCGACCCACCACGTGCTGACGTCCGGGGTACGGAACCGGGGGCTGATGTGACCGAAGTGCTGGGGCAGCGCCTGACGCCGGGCCATCGACAGGGCGGTCCGGGACGCCGGGATGATCGTGGTCTGGGTGGAGGCGATGGCGGAGGTGGCGACGGCCAGCAGCAGAATCCAGTCCCAGCCGCCCAGCACGTCCCCGGCGAGCTGCGCGAAGATGAACTCCTCCTCGCCCGCGTTCTCCGCCAGGAACGCCGTCCCCGCGAAGGCGACCACCGCGATCGCCACCGACAGGTAGGTCACCAGGAGCACCACCGTGGACCACAGGCCCGCCTTCCCCGGCGCGCTCGCGGAGTCCTCGGTCTCCTCGGTGAGGTTGACCGCCGACTCCCAGCCCCAGTAGATGAACACCCCGAGCAGCAGCCCGCCGGTCAGCGCGGCCCCACCGGCGCCGAACGGGTTGAGCCAGCTCGCCGAGGGTTCGATGGAGTCGAAGCCGGTGGTGCCCGCGTACACCCGGTAGAGCGCCACCGCGACGAAAACCAGCAGGAACGCGACCTGGAGCAGGATCAGCGCGTTCTGGACCTTGGCCGACAGCTCGGTGCCGATCACACAGAGCCCGGTCATCACGATGATCAGCAGCACGGTCAGCAGCTGGCGCACGAAGTCGTTGGCCACCCAGCCGTCCAGACCCACCGCCAGCAGGGTGAAGCTCACCGCCACATCGGCCAGCGAACCGACCACCAGCACGCCGGTCATGGTGATCGCCCAGCCGCCGAGCCACCCGGCCCACGGGCCCATCGCCCGGGTCACCCAGGAGAACGTCGTACCGCAGTCCTGGTCCACCTTGTTGAGGTAGTAGAACGCCGAGGCGATCAGCAGCATCGGGACGAAGGAGGCGAACATGACGCCCGGGGCGTAGATCCCCACCAGGGCCACGATCGGGCCGATCACGGCGGCCAGGGAGTAGGCGGGGGAGGTCGCGTTGAGGCCGATGACGAGGGCGTCGACGAACCCGATGGCGTTCGGTTTCAGGCTGACCGCGGATGCGTCCTGCGTACGGTCGTGGGCCATGGTTCCTCGATCCGGGCGGGCCCGCCGCAGGGCGCGGCGGATGATCCGGATCTCATCGTAAGAACACCGCCCCCGGTGCGCATTCCGGACGAAACGACCGCGCCGGGCAGGGGTCACCCGATCGGCCCGCCCTCCTGCGAAGGCCGAGGTCAGGGCGCAGGGTGGAGTCCATGTGGTCCCGCCGAATCACCCTGGGCACCCTGCTGCTGCTTCTGGTCCTCCTGGTGTTCCAGGACGGACCGGCGCCCCGTGAGCAGCAGCCGGAGCTGGCCACCGGCCCGAGGCCGCCCCGGGGACTGCCGCAGCCCGCCGTCGTGAGCCGCCAGGAGTGGCGGGCGGACGAGGATCTGGTCCGGGAGCGCCCGCACTACACGGGCGCGGCGAAGGCGGTCTTCATCCACCACACCGGCAACCCCAACGACTACGACTGCGCGGACGCCCCCGAGCTGATCCGGGCCGTCCAGGCCGACCACGTCCGGAAGGACGGCTGGGACGACATCGGCTACAACTTCCTCGTCGACCGCTGCGGCACCATCTACGAGGGCCGGGCGGGCGGCGTGGCCCGCTCGGTGCTCGGCGCCCACACCAAGGGGTTCAACGCCGACACGGTCGGCATCGCCGCGATCGGGACCTTCGGCGAGGGGACCGAGGTGCCGAAGCCGATGATGGACGCGCTGGTGGAGCTCACCGCCTGGAAGCTGCGGCCCGGCGTCGACCCGCTCGCCACCGTCGAGCTGGTCTCCACGAACGCCGAGAGCCGCTTCGACGAGGGCCAGGTGGCCCGGCTGAACGTCATCTCCGGCCACCGCGACAGCTACGAGACCCGCTGCCCGGGCGATGTGCTCTACGGACTGCTGCCCGAGCTGCGGGAGCGCGTGGCCCGGCAGCGCGCCGCCGCCCCGGGCCACGCGGCCTCCTCGCGGCTGCGCCCGTCCTTCTGAGGCTTCCGGGGCTTTCTCAGGTCACCGCGCCACGAACTGCGTCAGTATCGCCTGGACCTCGTAGATGTCGACGCCCTTGGTGAACGTCTTCTGGAGCGGGGTGGAGCTGCCCGAGATCCAGATCTTCAGCTCCGCGTCCAGATCGAACGTCCCGGCCGTCTCCACCGCGAAGTGCGTGATGCTGCGGTACGGCACGGAGTGGTACTCGACCTTCTTGCCGGTGATGCCCTGCTTGTCGACGAGGATCAGCCGACGGTCCGTGAACAGGATCGTGTCGCGGATCAGCAGGAACGCGGCGTGCACCTGCTCGCCCTGGCCGAGGAGGCGCTCGTAGTCCTGCTGGGCGGTGGCCGGGTTGATGGTGTGCGCGTTGCCGAACAGTGCCATGGGTGCCCCGTCTCTCGGATCTGTCGTACCTGAGTACGCGTACGGCAGTTGTTCTGGTTCCCGAGTCCTGGTTCCCGCCGGGGCGCGTGCCATGCGTCGGCTCAGAGCGGGACCACCGTCACCTCGGTCGCCTTCACGCCCGTCCAGACCTCGGTGCCGTCCGCGATGCGCAGCTCGGCCGCCGCCTGCGGGGTGATCTCCGCGACCAGGTCCGGCGCCCGGTCGGAGGTGATGAGGAGGCGCAGCCTGCTGCCGCCCGAGGTGATCTCGCGGACCGTGCCGGGCCAGACGTTGCGGGGGGAGCCGGTGGGCTTCTCGCGGTGTACGGAGACGGCTTCGGGGGCGATGACCGCGAGGGCCTCCGTGCCCGGGGGGAGGGGTTCGGCGACCACGAGACGGCCGCCGCCCGCCAGGTCCAGGCCGTCGGCGGTGGCGGTGCCGGGCCAGGCGTTGCGGCCGAGCATCCGGGCCACCCAGGGCGAGCGCGGGTGGCGGGTCACCTCGGCGGGCGGCTCGTCCTGGAGGACCCGGCCGCCGTCCAGGACCAGGACCCGGTCGGCCAGCGAGACCGCCTCGACCGGGTCGTGCGTGACGATCAGGCAGACCCCGCCGAAGTCGGCGAGGTGGCGGCGCAGGGTGTGCCGGACGTGGGCCCGGGTCGTCTGGTCGAGGGCGGCGAGCGGTTCGTCCAGCAGCAGCAGGCGCGGGCGGGCGGCCAGCGCGCGGGCCAGGGCGACCCGCTGGGCCTGGCCGCCGGAGAGCTGGCCGGGCCTGCGGTGGGCGAGGTGGCCGACGCCGAGCCGGTCCAGCCACGCCTGCGCCGCGCGCCGGGCCTCCGTACGGGGGACGCCACGGGCGCGGAGCCCGTACGCCGTGTTGGACAGGGCGCTCAGGTGCGGGAAGAGCGCCCCGTCCTGGGGGACCCAGGCGACCCCCCGGCGGTGCGGGGGGAGGGCGGTGACGTCGCTGTCGCCCAGGCGCAGTGCGGCGTGGGCGCGGGGGGTGAGGCCCAGGAGGGCGCGCAGGAGGGTGGTCTTGCCCGCGCCGTTGGGACCGACGACCGCGATGGTGGTGCCCGGGTCCGCGTCCAGGGTGAGCCGGGTGAAGCCGGTGACGTCGGCGTGCAGGGGCCAGCGCTCCCGTGGGGCCTTCTCCAGGTCGTAGCCGGGGGCCTTCTCCCGTACGTACACGGGTGGTTCCGGGCGGACGTCCCCGGCCGTCGGCTCCTCCGGGCGCGGGGCGGACCGCTCGCGGTGGTCGCCCGGGGTGCCCGTCCAGCGCCCGCGCAGCGCGATGAGCACGATCATGGCGATGGCCAGGAGCAGCAGCGAGACCGAGGTGGCGGCCTCCGGGGACTCCTGGAGCAGCAGATAGACCTGGAGCGGCAGGGTCTGCGTGGTGCCGGGGAGGTTCCCGGCGAAGGTGATGGTGGCGCCGAACTCGCCGAGCGCCCGCGCCCAGGTGAGGGCCGCTCCGGCGATCAGCCCGGGGGCGACCATCGGCAGGGTCACGGTGAGGAACACCCGTACCGGAGAGGCTCCGAGCGAAGCGGCGGTCTCCTCGTACCGGGGGCGCAGTCCGCCGAGCGCGCCCTCCAGCGAGATGACCAGGAACGGCATCGCGACGAAGGTCGCCGCGAGGACCGCCCCCGAGGTGTGGAAGGGGAGCGTGATGCCGAACGTGTCCTCCAGCCACGGTCCGAGCAGCCCGCGCCGCCCGAACGCCAGCAGCAGCGCGACCCCGCCGACCGTGGGCGGCAGCACCATCGGCAGCAGCACCAGCGAGCGCACGAACGCCTTGCCGGGGAACGGCACCCGGGCCAGCAGCCAGGCCAGCGGCACCCCGAACAGCAGCGAGAGGCCGAGCGACCAGAGCGAGACGAGGAGGGAGAGGCGGAGCGCCTGCGTGGTGGGCTCGGCGGTGAGGTGCGTACCGAGTTCGCCCCAGGAGGTACGGGCCAGGATGCCGACGAGCGGCAGCATCAGGAACGCCACGGCCAGCAGCGCGGGCACCGTCAGCAGGAGCGGGGCGCGGGCTCCGGGCGTGCGGCGGAGTGCCGGTCGTTTCATGGTGACCTCGTGGGGCGGCTGGCTCGGAGGTGCGGGGCCGGGGGCTCGTAGGACGGTACGGGCCCCCGGCGGTGCGGCGGGTGCGGCGGATGAGGCGGTGCGGTTACGGCTGCTGGAAGCCCGCGCCCTGGAGGATCTTCTGCGCGGCCGGGGTGGAGAGCCAGGCGACGAACGCGGCGGCGGCCTCGCTGTGCTTCGACGCCTTCAGTGTGGCGGCCGGGTAGGAGGCGACGGCGTTCTCCGCGTCCGGGATGTCGATCGCGTCGACCTTGTCGGGGGCCGTCTCGGCGTCCGTCTTGTAGACGAGCCCCGCGTCCGCCTCGCCCAGCTCGACCTTGCTGAGGACCGCGCGGACGTTGGGCTCCTGGGAGACCGGCTTCACCTCGATCTTCTGCGCGTCGAGGATCTGCTTGCTGTAGCGGCCCACCGGCACCTCGGGGGCGGCCAGGACGACCTTCAGCTTGGTGTCGGCGAGGTCCTTGAGGCTGCCGACCTTCTCCGGGTTGCCCTCGCCGACGGCGATGACGAGGCGGTTCCTGGCGATGACGGTGGGGGTGCCGGTCTCGCCGGAGAGGCCGTCCATCGTCTTGGTGTCGGCGGTGACCAGCGCGTCGGCGGGGGCGCCCTGCTTGACCTGGGCGGCCAGCTCCTGGGAGCCCGCGAAGGAGAACGTGACCTTCGTTCCCGGGTTCTCCTTCTCGTACGCCGCTCCGGCCTCCTTGAAGACATCGGTCAGCGAGGCGGCGGCCAGCACGGTCAGGTTCGCGGCCGGGGCGCCGGACCCGGGCGCGGAGCTGTCGGACGGCTTCGCGCTGGAGGCGCTGTCCTTGTCCGTGCCGGAGTCGTCGTTGCCGCAGGCGGCGAGCGGGACGAGGAGGGCGGCCGTCAGGACGGCGGCGGCGGTACGGCGGCGGGTGAGCAGGAGAGACATGAGGGTGAGGCTCCTTGGACTGCGGGCCCGGTCGGCGGGGTGCCGTCCGGGCAGGACGAGGCCGCGCGGGGCGCGGTGCGGTGGCGGCGGGGGGAGGTGGTCGCGCGGTGGTGCGGGCAGCGCTCGGCGCCCGGCCGCCGGTGGGGGGGGCGGGCGGGGGTGCCGGGGTCAGGTGCGGTCGATGTGCACGCTGGTCGACTTCACCCGGGCGGTCGCCTGCATACCGACCTCCAGACCCAGCTCCTCGACGGCCTCCCGGGTCAGGAGCGAGACGAGCCGGTGCGGCCCGGCCTGGATCTCGACCTGGGCCGCGACATCGCCCAGCTTCACCGCGGTGACGATGCCCGGGAAGGCGTTGCGCGCCGAGGTGTACGGGGTCTCCTCCTCGCCTGCGGCGCTCTGGCCGACCTCGATCGAGAAGGCGGCCAGCGCACGGCCGTCGATCAGCCGTCGGCCGGTCTCGTCGCGGTGGGTCGCGACCCGGCCGGCGTCCGCCCAGCGTCGGGCGGTGTCGGGGCTGACGCCGAGAAGTCGTGCTGCCTGACCGATTGTGTAGGACTGCATGTGCGACACGCTAGGCCAATAGGGCTGGCATGTGCCATTCTCTGGGGGATTCCCCATGGCAGGTGCGGACTTCTCGGAGAAAAGTACGGAGGCTCCTTTGGGGAGGAGCCTCCGGTGATGCTCCTGAGCGGAGCGCCTGAGATCGTGGGCGGAGCCCCGGGCCGTGGGCGGAGCTCAGGATCGTGGGCGGAGATCAGGCCGCCGGGCTCGTCGCGGGCATCTCGCCCACCGTCTTCGTCACGTCGATCACGGAGAACATCGCGCCCTGCGGGTCGGAGATCGCCGCGAACCGGCCGAACGGGCTGTCCTCCGGCCCGTACCGCAGCACCGCGCCCCGCCCGGTCGCCTTCGCCACCGCCGCGTCGCAGTCCGGGACGGTGAAGTACACGTTCAGGAACGCGGGCATGTCCGGCGGGAAGTCGTCGCCCATCCCCATCCGGCCGAGGACGGTCTGCCCCTGGACGTCGTACATCGTGAAGTCCATCGACTCGTCGTCGAACTTACGGACCGTGTGCCCGAAGACGGCGGGGAAGAACGTGTCGGCCGCCTTCGTGTCCCGGGTGAAGACCTCGCCCCAGCAGTACCCGCCGGGCTCGCCCATCTCCGTCCCGAACCCGTCGTGGGTGTCGGCCTGCCAGACGCCGAAGACCGCGCCGCCGGGGTCGCGGGCCACCAGCATCGTGCCGAAGTCGCCGACCTGCATGGGCTCCACGAGCACCTCGCCGCCGTTGGCGCGGATCTTCTCGCCGGTGGCGGCGGCATCCGGCGAGGCCAGATACAGGCACCACGCGGACGGGGCGTCCGAGCCCGGCATCGGCGGGCACACGGCACCGGCCCGCTTGCCGTCCGCGTACGCCGTCGTGTAGCCGCCGAACTCCGGCGCGCCCTCGCCGAACGTCCAGCCGAGCACATCACCGTAGAAGCTCTTGGCGCCTTCGAGGTCGGCGAACATGGCGTCCGCCCAACACGGGGTGCCTTCGGGTTGTACAGCCATGGCAGTGACCCTCTTCCGGTCCTGAGTCCTGGTCCCCTTACCCGCCACGCTAGTCAGCCGTCCGCCCGTCCGCGCGTCGGGAGAGAGCCTGCCGGGCCGCTTCTCGGGGCGGTGGCGAAGGCGATGGAGGTAATGGAGGTGATGGAAGCGGTGAAGGTAATGAAGGTAATGAGCGGGGGGAGACGAAAGGCCGGGCAGTGCGCTTCGGGAAGGTTCTCCCCGCGCTCTGCCCGGCCCCTGTCTGTGTTCTACGAGTGGTCCGCCCGGTTACTCGGCGGGCTTTCCGTCGGATGCCTTGCCCGCGCTCTCCCCGGCGTCACTCTGCCCGGTTTCCTCGGCGCCCTTCTCCGGCGGTGGGCGCCGGATGCTGAGAACGATGGAGACCGTCAGGATGACCACGATCACCGCCAGGCTGACCGGCGAGGGAATCTCCGGAATGGAGGTGCTGATCATCTTGTGGGACGCCTGGAGCATCAGCTTGACGGCGATGAAGGCCAGAATGATCGCCAGGCCGTTGCTCAGGTAGTGGAAGCGGTCCAGCAGCCCCGCCAGCAGGAAGTACAGGGCCCGCAGCCCCAGGATGGCGAACGCGTTGCTGGTGTAGACGATGAAGGCGTCGTCGCTGACCGCCAGCACGGCGGGCACGC
Organism: Kitasatospora albolonga; assembly: GCA_002082585.1. NCBI lineage: Bacteria > Bacillati > Actinomycetota > Actinomycetes > Kitasatosporales > Streptomycetaceae > Kitasatospora > Kitasatospora albolonga. The sequence goes on along the minus strand of CP020563.1, from coordinate 3,727,731 downwards.
TGTCGACGGCGAAGAGCAGGTCGGCCGCCTCGATCGCGGCGACCACCGCGAGCAGCGGGGTGGCGACCCGCTTGCCCTCCTCCTTGATGACGAAGTGCGTCCCCGCGTACTCGTCCCGGACCGGCATGATCTTCCGCAGCATCCGGACCGCGAAACTCTTGCTCGGGTCGAAGCTGTCGTCCTCGCCCTTGATGATCTTGTAGGCGCTGTAGAAGAGAATGGCCGCGAAGAGGAACAGGACGAAGGTGAAGCGGTTGACCACCGCGACGCCGGCCGTCAGGAAGATCGCACGGAATACCAGGGCGCCGATGACGCCGAAGAACAGCACCCGGTGCTGATATTCGCGGGGCACCTTGAAATAGGCGAAGATCAGTGCGAAGACGAAGAGGTTGTCGACCGACAGGCTCTTCTCCAGAAGCCATGCGGTGGTGTATTCCGTCCCGGCGTTCACGCCGAGGACATAGAAGACGACCCCGCCGAAGATGAGCGCGAGGGTCACCCACAGCACGCTCCACCAGGCCGCTTCCTTGAAGCCGATGACATGTGCCTTGCGGTGGGCAAGCAAGTCGACTGTGAGGGAGACGACCACCGTTACGGCGAACGCCACCCAGAGCCATACCGGTACATCCACGCCCGAGACCTCCCCAGTTGATTGTTACGAGTGTGACGTGTTGGGCCCAGGAGTGCGAGGGGGTCTGCGCCGACCGGCTGCCGCGATCGGGGCCACCGGTCGCCGAAACCGGGGTCACCGGCTCCGTGTCCAGGGTTCCGTGTCCGCCGTTCGGGTGGTGCCCGCAGAGGAGTTGAGCAGGGCTTTCGTGTCCTGAGGGCCCCTTCGGGAGGGCGTGCGCCGGGCCCCGTCCGGGCCGTCGCGGCTCGATAGCGGCCCGGTCCGATTCGTTGCGTGAGGTGCGACACGCGGTGGGGGCGGGGCGGAATGCGCCCTACCGGGGGCCCTGTCGGCCAGGTGTCCGACGGCGTCGCCATACTGGATTTCCATGAAGAGGCTCTCCCGAGCGGTGCTCCCGATGGTGGCTGCCGTGACCGTTCTCGCCGGCTGCTCCGCCTCCGAAGCGCCCCTGCGCACGCAACAGCCCCTGCCCGAGCAGCCGCTGTACCGGAGCATCGAGCCCGCCGACCGCCCCGAGGCCCCCGCCTTCTCCGGGACCTCCCTGAGCGGCAAGCCCCTGCGCCTCGCCGACTTCCGGGGCCAGGTGGTCGTCGTCAACGCCTGGGCCTCCTGGTGCGGCCCCTGCCGCGCCGAGGCCCCCGCGCTCAACCGCGTACAGGGCAGGCTGGGCGACCGGGGCGTCCAGGTGCTGGGCGTCAACAACAACACGGACCTGGACGCCGCCCGTGCCTTCCAGAGCGACTACGCCCTCGACTACCCGAGCCTGCGCGACCCCTCGGGCAAGCAGTTCTTCACGCTCCCCAAGGGGCTGGTGAACACCCAGGGCCTCCCCTTCACCCTCTTCGTCGACCGTACGGGCAAGCTCGCGGGCGCGGTCTCGGGCAAGGTCTCCGAGGAGGACCTGGACGCGATCGTGGGGCCGCTGATGGCGGAGAAGGCGCCCGGGGGGCGGGACGGCGTAGGCGGGGTGGTGCAGGCGGGGCGGGGTGGTGCGGGTCGGGGAAATGTCCGGGGCGGGGCTTCTTCGGTGGGCTTCGGCGGATTGCGTCGGCGCGCAGATTGACTGAAAAGAAGTCTCTGTGGGCAAAGGTGGCACACGTGAACGCCCGAACGTCCTGAACGCCTCCGTGCGGGCGGTGACCGGGGCTCCCCCGCCGTGTTCCGCGCCCGGTGCCGGTAGGAGCGGAATCTCTGCCCCCCGTATCACAACTCGCCCACAGCTCCGCTTGGTTCGCGACAAACTCGCCCTGCCACCGGACTGTTCCCCCGGCCCGCTGATTCCGTGCGACGGGATGGTTACGATGAGTTCGCCCCTGGTGGGGACGGGCTGTTCCCCCTCCCCTCGCGCCCCTTGCGAACCGCAACGCCCCAGGGAAGTCACGCACCTTCTGCTCGCTAGCACTGAGGGACCGCATAGATGTCACGGCCATTACCGCCCAGCCAGCCGCGACCGGGGAGCACTCCCAGCAGAGCGATATCGCCGGGCCTGGCCGCACTGCTGGTGACATACGCCGCCGCTGCGGGCGCCGCCGTGGTCCTGGCACCGCCGGAGGCGCGCGGCTGGGCCTCGGCCGTGGTCACCACCGCCTGGGCGGCGCTGGCCGCGACCCTGGTCGTCGCCCACCGCACCGTCCAGCGGACGCGGTTGCGGGCCGAGGCGCGGTCCGCCGAGACCGAGCGCGTCAAAGCCTCGGCGGCCCGTCTGGAGGCGGACGCCGCCCACTGTGCCGATATGACGCTGCCCCATCTGGTCGGGCTGATCCGGGAGGGGTGGGGCGCGGCCGACGCCCTCGGCCGGTTCCCCCTGCCGCAGAGCGCGCAGCAGCGGCGGCTCGTGGATGCCTTCGCCGGGGTGGTCGAGGAGGAGGTCCAGCACGCGGTGGCGGCGCGGGAGGAGTGCGCGCGGCTCCGGCAGGAGCTGGCCTCGGTGGCGTCCGAGCTGGAGCACTTCACCCACGAGACCCTGCCCACGGTGGTCACCCGGCTGCGGCAGGGAGACTCCGGCAGTACGGTGCGGGCGGAGGTCGCCCTGCCCGAGCGGCCCCCGCTGCGGGCCCCCGTCGAAGCGGTCGTCCGCGAGCTCGCCCTCAGCGAGCGCCGGGCCCTCGCGGCGCAGACCGCCTCGGCCAAGGCGCTCAGCCGGGTCCAGGCGAAGTCCGTCAGCATGCTCGCCGACCTGCGCACCATGCAGGAACGTCACGGCGAGGAGGTCTTCGGCGATCTGCTGAAGCTGGACCACAGCACCTCCCAGCTCGGCCTGATGACGGACCGGCTGGCGCTGCTGATGGGCGGCCGGCCCAGCCGCTCCTGGAACAAGCCGATCGTCATGGAGAGCATCCTGCGGGGCGCCGTCGGCCGGATCGCCGCCTACCGGCGGGTGCGGCTGCACTGCTCGTCCTCCGTCTCCATCTCGGGCTTCGCGGCCGAGGGCGTCATGCATCTGCTCGCCGAACTGATGGACAACGCCGCCAACTTCTCGCCGCCCATCGACGAGGTGCACGTCTACGTCGAGGAGCGCAGCGCGGGCATCGTCGTCACCATCGAGGACAGCGGGCTGAAGATGGCCGACGCGGCGATGCGCCGCGCCGCCGACTCCGTCGCGGGCCGGACGACCGACCTGGTGTCCTTGCAGGGGACCCGGCTCGGGCTGGCCGTGGTGGGGAGGATCGCCCTCAAGCACGACATCAGCGTCAACTACCGGCCCTCCTCCCGTGGCGGTACCGGTGTGGTCGTCCTGCTGCCCCGGCATCTGATCGCGCAGGAGGCCCGCGACCCGGCCCAGGCCCTGAACCACCTGTCCCCGGCGCCTGCGCCTGCTCCCGTCCCGGCGTCTGCTTCCGTCCCCGCGCCTGCGCCCACGCCCGCCCCGGCGCCTGCGCCCGCGCCTTTGCCCACAGCGGCGTACGAGGCCGGGCCCGCGCCTGTACCGTCGTCCGCGCCCGGGTTTCTGTCCGCGCCGCCGCCCGCGCCCGTATCCGCGTCCGAGGCCGGGCCTGCTCCCGTAACCGAGCCCGCTCCCGCCCCCACTCCCGTATCCGATCCCGTATCCGATCCCCGTCCCGCCCCCGCCCCCGTGTCCGTACCGATGCCCGCCGGGGAGACCGCCCCGTTCGCGCAGCCCGGGCCGGAGGTGGCCCGGCCGTCGGCGGGGGCCACGCCGAACGGTCTGCCCGTACGCCTGCCCGGCCGGACCATGGGCGAGGCCGAGCGGGGGTACGGCCGCCACCGTTCCCTTCCCGCCCCGGGGCAGGACCGGACGGCCGGCGCGGAGGACATGCGCGCCAAGCCGCCGGTACGCGGCGCCGCCGAGCAGTTCGGGGCCTTCCAGCGCGGGCGCCGGTCCGCGCCGCCCCTCCCTCCGCCGCCGCCCGCCGTTCCGTAGACCGGGGCGGGGTGGGGCGGGCCAGGCCCGTGCCCCGACCCCGTCCGTACGTACGCCCTCCGGCTCCCCGGACGCCACACCGTCCGCCCCGGACGCCCCCGCTCGACCTTCCGAGATTGGAGGTACGGGCCCGATGACCGGTCTCCCCGGTGCCCCGGGCCCGCCACCCGTCATGCAGACCACAGACAACAGCCTGACCTGGCTCCTCCAGCGGCTGCTGGAGCAGACCCCCGGCACCCGTCACGCCCTGGCCCTCTCACGGGACGGGCTGAAGCTCTGCTGGACCGAACACCTCACCCTCGACCAGGCCGACCAGCTCTCGGCGATCTGCTCGGGCATGCAGGCCCTCGCGCAGGGCGCCTCCATGGAGTTCGGCGACGGCACCGGAGGCGTCCGGCACTCCATGACCGAGTTCCACGGCGGGCTGCTCTTCATCGTCGAGGCGGGCGAGGGCGCCCACCTGGCCGTCGTCGCCACCGCCGAGGCCGACCCCAGCGTGGTGGGCCACCAGATGACGGAGCTGGTCGAGCAGATCGGTGAGCACCTGCGGGCCGCGCCACGGGCCGTGCCCCCGGGGAGCCCGGCGTCATGACGCGCCGCCCCGTCGACACGGGTGACCCCGACCGGCTCTACACGGTCACCGGCGGACGCAGCCGCGCGGACGACTCCTTCGACCTGGTCACCCTCGTGGTCAGCGAGTCCCGGCCGACGCCGGGGATGCAGTCGGAGCACGTGCAGATCCTCGAACTGTGCCGGCACCCGACAGCCGTGGTCGAGATCGCGGCGGAGCTCTCCCTGCCCGTCACCGTGGTCCGCATCCTGCTCGGCGACCTGCACGCCCTGGGCCGGATCACCGCCCGCCACCCGCGTACGGCGGACTCCCCCGCCGCGCTGCCCGACTCCGCCCTGCTGATGGAGGTGCTCCATGGTCTCCGGAGCCTATGAGGCGCCCACCCGGCGCCCACCGCTCACCGACACGGCCGACACCGGCCTGAAGATCGTCGTGGTCGGCGGGTTCGGGGTCGGCAAGACCACCCTGGTCCGCTCGGTGAGCGAGATCCGGCCGCTGAACACCGAAGAGGTGATGACGCAGGCCGGCGTCGGCGTCGACGAGATGCGGGGCGGTACCTCCAAGACGACCACCACGGTCGCGTTCGACTTCGGGCGCATCAGCCTCAACGAGAGCCTGGTGCTGTACCTGTTCGGCGCGCCGGGCCAGGAGCGCTTCTGGTTCCTGTGGGACCGCCTGTTCTCCGGGACGCTGGGCGCGGTGGTCCTCGTGGACACCCGCCGGATGGACGATTCCTGGTACGCGATCGACCGCCTCGAACACCACGGGACGCCGTTCGTGGTGGCGGTCAACCGGTTCGACGACGAGGCCGCGTACTCCCTCGACGAGATCCGCCAGGCCCTCGCGCTGCCCGGGCACGTTCCGATGGTCGACTGTGATGCCCGGGTCCGGCAGTCCAGCAAGGACGTGCTGATCACCCTCGTCGACCACCTCCGCACGATGGCCCTCGCCCGGGAGGCGACCCTGTGAGCACCGTCGGCCCTTCCTACGAGTCGCCCTCGGCTTCCCCGGCCCCCTCGGCCCCCTCTGGCTGCCCTGTCCGCTCCGGTGCGGCGGCGACGGCGGTGCGGCTGTCCGGGATGACGTACCAGCAGACGCCCATGGAGCTGTACCGCTCCCTGCGCGCCGAGCACGGCGCGGTGGCCCCCGTACTGCTGGACGGGGACGTTCCGGCCTGGCTGGTGCTCGGGTACGCCGAGGTGTCGTACGTCACCGGGCACGACGAGCTGTTCGCCCGGGACTCCCGCCGCTGGAACCAGTGGGACGCCATCCCGCCGGACTGGCCGCTGCTGCCGTTCGTCGGCCACCAGCCCTCGGTGCTCTTCACGGAGGGCGACGAGCACCGGCGGAGGGCCGGGGTGATCACCGAGGCGCTGGAGGGCGTGGACCAGTTCGAGCTGGCGCGCGACTGCCAGGTGATCGCCCGTCAGCTCATCGCGGAGTTCGCGGGGAGCGGCCGGACGGAGCTGATGAGCAGTTACGTCCACCTCCTGCCGATGCGGGCCGTGGTCCAGATGTGCGGAATGCCGGTGAAGGGCGAGGACACCCGGCGGCTGGTGGACGATCTGCGCACCTCCCTCGACGCCGAGGAGGGCGAGGACCCGGTGGCCGCGTACGTGCGCGTGGGCGACCGGCTGCGGCAGCTCGTCAAGGACAAGCGGGCGGCACCCGGACCCGACGTCACCTCCCGCATGGTGACGCACGGGGCGGGCCTCACGGACGAGGAGATCGTCCAGGACCTGATCTCGGTGATCGCCGCCGCGCAGCAGCCCACCGCGAACTGGATCTGCAACACGCTGCGGCTGCTGCTGACGGACGAACGGTTCGCGGTGAACGTCTCGGGCGGCAGGCTCAGCGTGGGCGAGGCGCTCAACGAGGTGCTGTGGCTGGACACCCCGACCCAGAACTTCATCGGACGCTGGGCCGTACGGGACACCCAGCTCGGCGGCCGGCACATCCGGGCCGGTGACTGCCTCGTCCTGGGGCTCGCGGCGGCCAACACCGACCCGCTGCTCTGGCCGGACGCGTACGTCGGTGCCGAGAACGCCGCGCACCTGTCGTTCAGCAGCGGCGAACACCGCTGCCCCTACCCGGCTCCGCTGCTGGCGGACGTGATGGCGCGTACGGCGGTGGAGACGCTGCTGGAGCACATGCCGGACGTGATGCTGGCGGTCGAGCCGTCGGAGCTGACCTGGCGCCCCTCGGTCTGGATGCGCGGGCTGGCGGAGCTGCCGGTCCGCTTCAGCCCGGTGGTGCAGTAGGCCGTCGGCGGGTGGTGCCATCGTGCCGTCGGCGGGTGGTGGGGAGGCTCGGCCTCCGGTGCACCCGCCGACGGCACGACGGCACCGCGATCAGTCGGACGCGCCGGATGTGGGGGACGCGGGGGGCACGGGGGTGAAGCGGAGCGGCAGGGTCTGCGGTCCCCGGGTGAAGACGCCGTGCTCGACCGGGTCGAAGCCGTCGGCCACCCGCAGGCCGGGCATGGCATCGAGCAGGTGGCCGACACCGATCTCGACCTCGGCCTTGGCCAGCAGGGCTCCGACGCAGAAGTGGCGGCCGAGTGCGAAGGCGAGATGGTCGGCCGCCGCCGAGAAGGCGGTCGTGGTGGTCAGGTCGGTGCGGAAGATGTCGAAGGAGTCGGGGTCGCGGTAGCGGTTCTCGTCGCGGTTGGCGGCGCCGATCAGGCAGGTGACGGTGGCCCCCGCCGGTACGGTGCCGCCGCTGAGCTCCACGTCCGTCGCCGCCTGCCGCATGATCATGTGGACCGGCGGGGTGTAGCGCAGGGTCTCGGCGAAGGCCCGGGGGATCAGCGTGCGGTCGGCGCGGACCGCCTCCAGTTGTTCGGGGTGGAGCAGCAGGTTGGCGAAGATGCTGGCGATCGCCTTGTCGGTGGTCTCGCCACCTGCGGCGAGCAACAGGCTGCAGAACGCCTTGATGTCCTCGTCGCTCATCCGCACACCGTCGATCTCGGCGGTGCATAACGTGGACAGCAGGTCGTCGCCCGGGTTCTTCCGCCGTTCCTGGATGATCGGCAGCATGTAAGCGGCAAACTCGACGCGCGTCCGTTCACCGGCCCGGGTGACCTCCGGATCGCCCGACAAATTGCCGAGAAAGGCGATGACGGTCGTGTACCAGCCATGGAATCGATCGTAGTCGGATGTGGCCAGACCCAGCATGTCCGCGATCACATTGACCGGGAAACGGCTTGCGTAGTCGGTGACCAGGTCGACGGAGCCGGTGGCGCGGAACCCGTCGATCAGCTCGCGTGAATTCCGTTCGATGACGGGGAGGAACTTCTCCCGCAGGTCGCTGCCGCGGAAGGCGGGGGCGACCAGGGCCCGGCGTACGGCGTGCTCACGCCCGCTGAGCTGGAGGATCGTCCGTCCGTGGACGGGCTCGATCTGCCAGTCGTAGTTCTCGGTGGTGAACTCGCCGTTCTTGTCCTTGAAGACGCGCTCGACATCTTCGTAGCGCGAGATCACATAGCTCTTGGTGGCCTCGTGCCACAGGAGGGGTGATGTGGCGCGCATCAGGCGGTACGCCGGATAGGGATTCGCCTCGAAATCGGGTGACAGGATGTCTGGCGCCTGGTGTGCTGTGGACATACACACTCCCTGAGGATTCCGTTTATTTGTCGGTTCTTCGGGCGGGCGATACCGTGTTCAGATTTTGATACGCCTGGAAGAATATGCCTTGCGCATTCCCGCCACAATGGGGCCCAGGGTGTCCGAGGAGTTGCCCGACGGTGCCCGGGGAGCGGGCCCGACGGGGCGGCATCTCGGGGAGTGTCAGGCGGTCGGTGCGGTGGAGGCCCTGGTCTCCAGCGCCCAGGCGTGGCGACGGACGGTGTCGGGGGCGGTGCGGCCCGCGAGGATGTCGCAGAGCAGCTCGGCGCAGGCGCGCCCGTACGCGGCCGGGCGCAGGTCCACCGCCGTCACGGGCGGCCCGGCGGTGCGGGTGGCGGCGCCGTCCACGCAGGAGGCTACGAGGAGGGGGGCGGCGGTGGTGGTGGTGCGGGGTGCGGGGGCGCCGGTCGTACGGGCTGTGGCGGCTGTGGTGTCTGTGACGGCCGTGGTGTCCGTGGGGCCCGTGGTGTTCGTGACGGCCGTGGTGCCGACCGTACGAGCTGGGCCGACCGTGCGGCCCAGCGTGGCCGCCGCCCGCAGGACGCCCGGGGCCGCGCCGTCCGGGGCGCAGATCACCGCGTCCACCGCCGGGTCACTGCGCAGCAGGGCCAGCGTGGTCTCCTCCGCCTCGCCCGGCGTCGCGGCGAACGGCACGGTGCGCAGGGTCACGTCCACCCCGCGGGCCCGGCCCCAGGAGGCTGCCGTGGCGCGCAGGGCGGTGGCCCAGGCGGAGGTGCCCGCGGGGGCGAGGACGGCGGGGCGGCGGGCGCCGCGTTCGGTCACATGGTCCAGGAGCGCGGTCAGCGAGGCGGCGTTGTCGCAGATCACGGCACCGCTGGGGGCGGCGGCGGGGCCGAGGTAGCGCTCGCCGGTCACGACCGGAACGCCCGCGTCCAGCAGCCCCGGTACGGCGCTGTCGCCCACCTCGGGGTCGATCACGAGCAGCCCGTCGACCCGCGAGGCGACCGGCCCGCTCGTACCGCCCGAGGCGCTCGAAGCGCCCGCGCCGCCCGATGTGCCCGCGCGGCCGGGGCCCGAAGCGCCCGGGAGGCTCGCCGGGGCCAGCAGCATGACGTCGAAACCCTCCTCCTGGGCGCGTGCGACGGCCCCGAAGGCGAGGTTCATGTAGTAGTCCAGCCGGGTCGCGGTCTGCGGCAGGTGCAGCCCGATGGCTCCGGTGCTGGAGCGGCGCAGCCGCCGGGCCGCGCTGTTGGGCCGGTAGCCGAGCTCCTCCGCCACCGCGCGGACCCGGTCCCGGGTGGCCTCCGCGACGCGCCCCGAGCCCTGGAGGGCGTCGGACGCGGTGCTCTTGGAGACCCCGGCGGCGCGGGCTACGTCGAGCAGGGTCACGGTCCGGGGGGTCACGGGGGTGAAGTCTAGACGTTCGGGGAGGCGCGGGCCGGGGGGTTGCCGGAACGTTCCGGCAGAGTTAGATTCGGACGTGCCGGAACGTTCCGGCACTCCCGTTCTCGGCCTCAGCCACCACCCCTCCTCCGCCCCACACCCCGCCCCCTGGAACTGGTCATGCGTCTGATCACCGCGTACAACCCGCCCGCCTCCCCCACCCGGACCCGCCCCGCCGAGCGCGCCCCCCTGCGCGTCGCGGCCGTCCAGCAGCGGTGGCACCGCGATCCCGCCGAGCACCGCGCCGCCCTGCTGGAGGGCATCCGCCTCGCCGCCGCCGAAGGGGCGCGGGTGGTCTGTCTCCAGGAGCTCACGCTCTCGCCGTACTTCGCCGTCGTCCGCCGCGCCGACCACCCCGCCCCGGCCGAGCCGGAGGAACTGCTGACCGGCCCCACCTTCACGTTCGCCGCCGAGGCCGCCCGCGAGCACGGCGTGTACGTCCACGCCTCCCTGTACGAGAAGGCCCCCGCGCCCGGCGGCGAGGACGACGGCCTCGGCTACAACACCGCGATCCTCGTCGCCCCCGACGGCACCCTCGCCCAGCGCACCCGCAAGACCCACATCCCGGTCACGGAGGGGTACTACGAGGACGACTGGTTCCGGGCCGGTCCGGCGGGCGACGACGCGTTCCCGCTGGTCACGGTGGACGAGGCCCGGTTCGGCCTGCCGACCTGCTGGGACCAGTGGTTCCCCGAGCTGGCCCGCGCCTACTCGCTCGCCGGGGCCGACGTCCTCGTCTACCCGACCGCCATCGGCTCCGAGCCCGGCTTCCCCGGCTTCGACTCCCAGCCGCTCTGGCAGAAGGTGATCACCGGCAACGCCATCGCCAACGCCACCTTCATGGTGGTCCCGAACCGCATCGGTGCCGAGAACGGCCTCACCTTCTACGGCAGTTCCTTCATCGTCGACCCGTACGGCCGTGTCCTCGCCCAGGCCCCGCGCGACGAGCCCGCCGTCCTGGTCGCGGACCTCGATCTGGACGCCCGCCGCGACTGGCTGGAGCTGTTCCCGTTCCTGACCACCCGCCGCCCGGACGCGTACGGTCCGCTCGCCGCGACGGAGTGACCCGGGGGCTGCCCCCAGGACCCGGCCCCCAGGAGGCCCGCAGCCTCGGGGGCCGGCGCGCGTCAGAGGGAATCGGCGGGGAAACCCCATGGTCCGGGGGGTCGTTGGGCGGAGATCATTCGTACATGACTTCCGCCACGACCTCCGAAAGTCCCGCGAGCACCACCCGCACCGACACCACTGGAACCGGCACCGACAGCACCACCGGCACCGGCACCATCACCGCGGCCGTGTCCGGCCGCTGGACCCTGGGCGATCTGCCGGTCAACCGCATCGGCTTCGGCACGATGCGGCTGCCGCAGACCGGCCCCGCGCTCGTGGCCGATGCCGTCTCCCGCGACCGCGCCGCCGCCCTGGCCGTGCTGCGCCGGGCCGTCGAGCTGGGCGTGAACCACATCGACACGGCGGCCTTCTACTTCTCCCCGCTGCGCTCCGCCAACGAGCTGATCAACAGCGCCCTCGCTCCGTACGCGGACGACCTCGTGATCACCACCAAGGTCGGCCCGGCCCGGGACCGGGCGGGGGAGTGGGCGGAGCACGCCCGCACGCCCTCCGCACTGCGCGCCCAGGTCGAGGAGAACCTGCGCCAGCTCGGCCGCGACCACCTCGACGTGGTGAACCTGAGGGTCGTCGGTACGGAGTCGATAGCCGAGCGCTTCGGTGCTCTGGCCGACCTGCGTGAGGCCGGGCTCATCCGCCATCTGGGCCTCTCCAACGTCACCCCCGCCCACCTCGCCGAGGCCCGGGCCATCGCCCCGGTGGTCTGCGTGCAGAACCGGTACGGGATCGGGGTGCGGCCCGAGGACGACGCGTTCGTGCGGGAGTGCGGGGAGCAGGGGATCGCGTTCGTGCCGTTCTACGCGATAGCCGCGGCCGGTGCGGAGGCCGGCGCGACGGCGGCCGAGCCCGCCGAGGTGCTGGCCGTCGCGGAGGCCCACGGGGCGAGCCCGGCGCAGATCCGGCTGGCGTGGGCCCTGCACCAGGGTCCGCATGTGCTGGCCATCCCCGGCACCGGCGACCTCGGCCATCTCGCCGCCAACGTGGCCGCCGGAGCCCGGCGGCTCTCCGAGGACGAGCTGACGCTCCTGGACGGCCTGCACCGGAGCGCCACGACCGGCTGATCTCCCGGTGCTCGCCGCTGCGGGGCCTGGCTGATCTCCCGGTGCTCGCCGTTGCGCGGCCCGGCTGATCCCCCGAATCCTTACGGTTGGGGGCCCGGCTGATCGTCGTTGTTACGGGGACACGCGCGACGGGCCGGTCGGCCCCGCCCCGGTTGCGGGCCCTACAGGGTGACGGGCTCTCCCGACGGCAGTCGTGCACAGCGGCGGCAGGCGCGGGCCGAGCCGGCGACGAGGGCGTGGGAGGCGGCGGCCAGCGCGCAGGCGGCCGCTGTCAGGGGCCAGTTCTCGGCGAGGACCGACGCGGTGGCGAGGGCCAGGGTGGCCACGGCCATGGAGACGCTCGCGGTGGTGCCGGTCCAGGCGACGGTGAGGGGCAGCCGGTGCGGGACGGGGAGGTGCCGGGCCAGGGTGCCGGTGGCGGCCAGGGTGGCCGCGGCCAGGAGGACCGCCGCACCGGCGACCGTGGCCAGGTTGGTCGCGAGCAGGTGCGCGGTGCGGGGCACCGCCGCGTCCTGCGGACCGCCGAGTTGCTGCACCAGGAACCAGCACGCGAGCAGGAAGGGGGCGCTGAGGGCGACGGCGCGGGCGGTGTGCCGGGCCTGGGCGATGGTCAGTTCGCGCTGGAAGCTCTCGGCCAGCTCCCGGGCCGAGCCGAACTCCGCCACCGCCCGCCGGACCGCCCGCTCGTACGGCTCGCCTGCGCGCGTGTGGGCCGCCACGGTCTCCGTGAGCCCGTCGCGGGCCTCCTCGATCAGGCGGGACTTCGCCCGGGCGGGTCCGCGCAGGAGGGCGTCCAGCTCGCTGATGTACTCCTCCACGGGGTCACTGCCACGGGCACCGGCATCTCCGCCGTCACGGCCGCCGTCCCGCTCATGGAGAGGGGCGCCGCCACGGCCGTCACCACCGGCACGGCCCTCGTGCGGAAGGCTGCCCGTCGTCATGCGCCCTGCCCGTGCGGGTGCGGGGCGACCGGGTTGAGGACCGAGCCGATCGCGGCGGTGAAGTCCTGCCAGGCCGTGCGTTCGTCCGCCAGGAAGCGCGCGCCCGCCTCCGTCAACGCGTAACAGCGGCGCTTGCGTTGGCCCTCCGACTCCCAGGTGCTGCGCAGCAGGCCGAGCCGCTCCAGCCGGTTCAGCGCCGGGTAGATGGTGCCGGTCCGCAGTTCGAGCGCACCGCCGCTGCGCTGCTGGACCGCGGTGATGATCGCGTACCCGTGCAGCGGGGCCGGTTCGAGCACCGCCAGGAGGAGACCGTCCAGGTGTCCGCGTACCGCATCCTGTCTCATGTGTAGGCAGCCTACCTAAAGGGGCCCGGGCGTGCTATCCCTGAGTCGTCGGCCTATATGTTGGCAGCCAATCCATTGGCAGAAAATCCAGAAGGGGTCCCTGTGACCAAGCTGCTGCTCTCGCTGCACGTTCTGGCGTCGATCCTCGCGGTCGGGCCGGTCACGGTCGCGGCCTCGATGTTTCCCCGCTACGCCAAGCCGCCCGCGCCCGGTGGCGAGGGCCCGCACGACCACGACCTGCGCACGGCGGCCTTCCTGCACAGGCTCTGCCGGGGGTACGCGGTGGTCGGCATCGCCGTCCCCGTCCTCGGCCTCGCCACCGGGGCGCAGATGGGGGTGCTGGGCGATGCCTGGCTGCTCGTGTCGATCGTGCTGACGACCATCGCCGCCGCCGTGCTGATGGCCATGGTCCTGCCCGGCCAGCGCGAGCTGCTGGGAGAAGAAGAGAGGGAAGGGGAAGGCGAGGGCTCCGGCGGTACGGGGGTGGGCGCGGGCGTTCTCACGGTGGCCGAGCGGCGGTCGGCGGCGGCCCGGCTCGCCATGACCACCGGGATATTCAACCTGCTCTGGGCGACGGTCGTCGTGCTGATGATCGTCCGCCCGGGGTCGACGACGGGGGCCTGACGGGGCTGATGAGCCTGGTGGGCCCGGCGGTCGAGCGCCAGGCCCACCAGGTCCGTGCCCGGCCGTTCAGCCCGCCGCCGCGTAGCGGCTGGCCGGGCGGGCCAGGCCCAGGTGGCCGCGCAGGGTGGTGGATGCGTACGCCGTACGGAACACCCCGCGCCGTTGCAGCTCCGGGACCAGGCCCCGGGTGATCGCCGTGAGGTCGTGCGGGAGGACGGCCGGGCGGAGGCGGAAGCCGTCCAGACCGGTGGAGCGCCAGTCGAGGAGGAGGTCGGCCAGTTCGGCGGGGGTGCCGGTGAAGATCTCGGCGTCGGAGGCGAGTTCGGCTCCGGCCGCCTCGTCCAGGCGGGCCTTGCGGCGGGCGGCGGCGCCCGGTTCGTCGTCCAGGAAGACGATGAGGTCGGCGAAGGTGCGCAGGGGGCGGTCCGTCACGTCCCGGCCGGTGCGCTCCACCGCCTCGGCGACCTGGGCGAGAATCGCCGCCGTGCCCGCCCGGTCGTGCGGGGTGATGGCGACGACATCGGAGCCGAGCGCGGCGAACTCGTACGGGACGGTGGCGTGCGCGAGGCTCACCACCGGCGGCTGGCCCTGGGGGGTGCGCGGGGTGATCGAGGGGCCCTTCACACTGAAGTTGCTGCCCTGGAAGTCGATGTGGTGGACCTTGTCGCGGTCCAGGAAGCGGCCCGTCGCCGCGTCCCGTATCTCCGCTCCGTCCTCCCAGCTGTCCCAGAGCCGCCGTGCTGCCTCCACCACCTCGGCGCCCTCCGTGAAGAGCGCGCGCAGCGGCTGGGAGATCAGCTCCGAGTCGCCCACCTCGTCCTCGGTGAGCTGGGGGGTGGTGCGGCGGCCGAAGTGGGCCGAGTCGGAGGCGCGGGACGCTATCTGCGGGCGCCAGCCGGCCCGGCCCTTGCTCGCGTGGTCGAGGGTGGCGATGCCGATGGCGAGGTGGAACGGTTCGGTGTGGGTGATGTTGGTGGTCGGCACCAGGCCGATGTGCGTGGTGAGCGGGGCGAGGTGGGCGGCGAGCAGTACCGCGTCGATGCTGCCCCTGACCTGGTCGGTGCGGTCGTCGGGGAGGTGGAAGGCGGCGGACTGGAGGCCGAGGGCGTCCTCGAAGGTGACGAAGTCGAGCAGACCGCGTTCGGCCTCGGCGACCAGGTCGGCCCAGTAGGGGGCGTCGAGCAGTTCGCCGGGCCGGGCGCCCGTCTCGCGCCAGGCCGCCGGGTGCCAGCCCGCGCCGTCCAGCGCCACGGCCAGATGGAGCGGGGCGGTGAGGTCGGGGGCGGTCTCTTCCGGGGTGCCGGTCGTGCCGGTCGCGCCGTTCGGGGCGCCCTTCGTGCCGGTCATGCGGAGGTCTCCTTGTCGTCGCGCACGGACTGGTCACGCACGGTGTGATCGCGGCCGGGCTGGTCGTGTCCGGTGCGCAGAGGCTGGCCGGGGCCGCCCCAGCCGGCCGGGCGGGGCGCGGCGGACAGGCCCAGGTGGTCCCGGAGCGTGGTGCCGGTGTAGTCGTCGCGGTGGACGCCCTTCTCCTGGAGGATCGGCACCACCCGGTCCACGAAGTCGTCCAGCCCGCCGGGCGTGAGGTGGGGGACGAGGACGAAGCCGTCGGCGCCCTCGCTCTGTACATAGTCGTCGATGGCGTCCGCGACCGTCTGCGGGCTGCCGACGAACGTCTGGCGCCCGCCGACCTCGATGACCAGCTCCCGGATGGAGAGGTTCCGCTCCTCCGCGAGCTTGCGCCACTGCCGGGCCGTCTCCGCCCGGCCCTTGCGGAAGACGGAGTGCCCCTTCAGGAAGTGGGCGTCGTCCTCGGGCTCGATGTCGGGGAGCGGCCCGTCCGGGTCGTACGCGGAGAGGTCGCGGCCCCAGACCGCCTCCAGGTGGGCGATCGCGGTCTGCGGGCTGACCAGCTCGCGGCTGATCTCCTCCGCGTACGCTGCCGCCTCCTCGTCGGTGTCCGCCACGACCGCGTTGGCGGTGGGGAGGATCAGCAGGTCGTCGGGGCTGCGCCCGTACGCGGCCAGGCGGCGCTTCACGTCCCGGTAGAACTCCCGGGCCACGTCGATCCGGTTGTGCTTGCTGAAGATGACCTCGGCGTCGGACGCGGCGAACTCCCGGCCCGCGTCGGACTCCCCGGACTGGATGATCACCGGGTGCCCCTGCGGGCCGGGCGGGGTGGTGAACCGGCCCGCTATGTCGAAGTGCTGCCCCCGGTGGGCGAAGCGGCCGGCCCCGGCGGCGACGAACTCACCCGTCGCCGCGTTGGCCTTGATGTCCCCCTCTCCCCAGCTGTCCCACAACTCCCGTGCCGCCGTGAGGAATTCGGCGGCCCGGGTGTAGCGGTCGGCCTCCGGGAGGAAGCCGCCCCGGCGGAAGTTCTCCCCGGTGAACGCGTCGTAGCTGGTCACCACGTTCCAGGCGGCCCGTCCGCCGCTGAGCCGGTCCAGGGTGGCGAACCGGCGCGCCACCTCGTACGGCTCGTTGAAGGTGGCGTTGACCGTGGCGGCGAGGCCCAGGTGCGTGGTGACGGCGGCCAGGGCGCTCAGCACGGTCAGGTTCTCCGGGCGCCCCGCGATGTCCAGGTCGTAGACCTGCCCCTTGTGCTCGCGCAGCCGCAGCCCCTCGGCGAGGAAGAAGAAGTCGAACTTCCCGCGCTCGATGGTCTGCGCGAGCCGGACGAAGGAGTCGATGGCTATCTGGCTCTCGGAGCGCGGGTCCGACCAGACGGTCACGTTGTGGATGCCGGGCAGCTGGGCTGCGAGATGCACCTGTTTCTTGGTGGTGGCGGGCACGGTGCGGTCTCCTCCTGCGAAGTCCGGCAGTGGTGGATGGGGGGTGGCGGTGTGACCTACCGAGCGTGCCTGGGCGGGGTGGTGTCTGCCCAGGTCAACCCGGTCTGTTTCATGAGGAGTTCATGCCGTGGTGACAGGAGCCGTCGCGGCGGGGGCCGGGGCGGCCGGGGGTGTGGTGGACGGGGCGGGGGAGACGTACCGCACCCGGTTCTCGAAGGCGACCCCGTGGCTCTTCACGTCGATGGCGATCCGGTCCCCGTCGGCGATCCGGAACCCGTCGTGGAAGCTCGCCTCGTCGGCACCCAGGAGTACGTAGTTGACCAGCCCCGGCCGCCGTACCGCCGGGAAGGTGAACAGGTGGTCCGCCATGTCCCGCACCCGGTAGTACAGGGCGTCGTCGCCGCAGTCGAACGGGCCCTCCCAGGCCGTCGCCCCGTCCCGGACGATGGTGACCCGGCCGGTCACCGTGCGCGGCGGCGGGCCGAGGAAGAGCCACGGGGTGAGGGCGGTGTCGCACAGCTTGCAGTACGGGTTGTAGCCCGGGTCCTGGCGGTGCAGGCCGATGTCGCACAGGTCGTTGCCGAAGGTGTAACCGGCGTAGTGCGGGGTGCCGTCGGCGTCGTTCACGTAGACGAGGGCGACCTCCGGCTCCTCGATGAGGGCGACCGGGCGGGCGGGCACGTTCAGGTCCTCGCCAGGCAGCCGCACCCAGTCGCCGAACCCCTTGAAGAACCACTTGGGCGGGGTGAACTCCCCGTCCTCCGGGGCCGTTTCGCCGCCCCACTTCTTCTTGTGCGTGCCCATGAAACCGCTCAGCAGGGCGTTGCCGGTGGCCTGCGGAAGGAGCGGCGGCAGCAGGCGCAGCCCCGGGTCCCCGGCCGGGACGGTGACGGTCGCCGCCCCCTCGGTGAGCGCGGCCCGCAGCGCCTCCTCCGATCCGTCGGTGGCGATGAAGGCGGCGGCGACCTGTCCGTCCGCCACCCGGTACAGGGTCTGCTCGGTGCCCTCCTCGGGGCGGCCGAAGCCGACGTGGCGTTCGCCGTTGTAGAGGGCCTCGAAGAGGACGGGCAGGTGGGAGTGGGACATCGGTGGCTCCTTCGTTCGTCGTTACGTCGGTGAATCGGGTGAGATCAGGGGTGCGGGGCGAGAGCGGCGGGGGCCCGCGCCCCAGCCAGGTCGGCCAGGACCTCGCCGACCCGGTCGACCGACTCCCGTATCCACGGCAGGGCGAGCGGGTCCGCCGCCTCCAGCGCCGCCGTGCGCCGAACGTCGGTCCCGCCGTAGAAGTGGCTGGTCGCCGCCCGGATGCGCAGTGGGCGGCCGGGCTCCCCGAACGCGCTCGCGGGCAGGACGCCGACCCCGTACCGCTCCGAGAACAGCGCGGCCAGACCGTCGCCGTCGTGCACGCCGTGCGCGGCCGCCAGGTGCTCCCGCAGGGGCTCGAAGTCCGGGTAGAGGTAGCAGGTCGCCGCGACGGGGGCGAGCTCCGCGCCCACGGCGGTGAAGCGGGCGGCGACCGCGCGCACCACCTTCTCGTGCAGCCGCCGGCTCGCCGCGACGCGCTCGACGACCTCCGGCGGCTCCCCGAACGCGTACGCCGCCGCCGTCTGCACCGGAGCGGGCGGGCTCGACCAGATCTGGCTGGCGACCGCGACCAGCCGGGTGTGCAGGGCGCGCCCCGGCGCGCTGTCGGGCAGCCGGGCCACCCCCGTACGCCAGCCGCCGAGCGCCAGGTTCTTGGTCAGACCGGTGGTGACGACGGTCCGCTCCGGCGCGTGCAGGGCCGGGGACACGGCCGGGTCGGAGCCCGCGTACACCAGGTCGCCGTAGATCTCGTCGGAGACGATGACGAGGTCCAGTTCGCGGGCCGCCGCCGCCAGCCGCCGTACGGTGGCGGCCGAGGCGACCGTGCCGGTCGGGTTGTCCGGCACGGTCACGACCACGGCCCGGGGGTTCTGCCCGGCGGCCCGCGCGTCGGCGACCGCCTCCCGCAGCCGGTCCGGATCGGGCACCCCGCCCTGCCCCGGCAGGATCGGTACGGGGACGGGCCGCGCCCCCGCCAGCCGGGCCTGGGCCGCGTAGCTCACCCAGCTCGGCACCGGCACGATCACGTCCCCGCCGATGGCCAGGAGCACGGCGAAGAGAAGCGACTTGCTCCCCGGGCCCGCCACGACGAGCCCCGGGTCGACGGCCAGCCCGCGCCGCTCCCAGTACCCGGCAACGGCCGTACGGAGGGCGGGACTTCCGGCGACGGAGCCGTACGCGTTCTCACCGGCCGCTGCCGCGAGCCGGTCCCTGAGCGCGGGGAGGACGGGCAGGCCGATCTCCCCGCTGGCCATCGACAGGACCCGCTCCCCGGCCCGCCGCCGCCGGGCCAGAGCCTCATCGGCGGCGAGGGTCGCCGACATGGGGACGGGGGCGGGGGCGGGTGCCGAAGGCGGCGAGGTGGGCGGGGGTTCGGGCATGACGGCTCCAGGGCTGGGGGTGGGTGGGATCAGGTGGAGGCGGTCGTCGGCGCGTACCGTTCCCGCAGCTCCGCCTTGCGGACTTTTCCGGTCAGCGTTTTCGGGAGGGCGGGGACGAGCTCCACCCGGTCGGGCAGGAAGCGGGCGTCGTGGCCCGCCTCCGTGACCCGGGCGCGGACCTCGTCGAGCGTGGGGCCCTCCCCGCCGCGCGGGACCACGACGGCGACAATCAACTCGCCCTCCCCGCCCAGCGGTTCCAGCCCCACCAGCGCGGCCTCGGTCGCCTTCGGGTGGCTGCCGATCACCGCCTCCAGCTCGGTCATCGGCGCCACCTGCCCGTCCCGCAGGACAGCGTCCCGGGCCCGGCCGATGATGCGGATGCCACCCCGGCCGTCGTCCCGGGCGAGGTCGCCCGTGTCGAACCAGCCGTCCTCGTCCAGCTCGGCCGCGAACGCCTCGGGGCGCCGGTGGTACCCGAGCGCGAGGGACGCGCCGCGCACCTTCAGCCGGCCGACCGTGCCCGTGGCCCCCGCGCCCCCGTTCCCGTACGCACCCTCGCCCGCGCCCCCGCTCCCGTACGCCTCCGAGGTCTCGATCCGGGTCTCCATGGCCTCGATCGCGCGGCCGTTGCTCCGCGCCGCCCACCCCTCCGGGTCCTCGGGCCGGGTGGTGGTCACGGGGCCGTTCTCCGACATGCCCCAGAGCGAGTGGGCGCGGGCGCCCAGCGTCTCGTGGACCTCGTCGGCCAGCTCCTGGAGCACCGGCGCCGAGCCGATCACCACATGGAGCAGCGTGCTGGTGTCCCGCCGCTCGGCCCGCTGGGAGGCGGCCACATCGGCGAGCGTGGCGGGCGGCCCGTACAGGAGGGTCGCGCCGTACCGCTCCACCAGGTCGAGCAGCGCCTCGTTGCGGCGTACGTCCTGGAAGGCGACGGTCCCGCCCAGCATCACCCCGGCCAGGACGCCCTGCGCGAACCCGGAGTAGTGGACGAGCGGCGTGGAGACGGCCGCCACCCAGTCCTGGCCCTTCCCGCCGTCCTTGCCGTCACCCGCCCCGAACGCGTCGACGTACCCGCGTACGGCCGAGTGGACCGTGTTCTGGCTGTGCAGCACCCCCTTGGACGGGCCCGTGGTGCCGGAGGTGAACAGCACCACGAACGGATCGTCCGCGCCGAGCGCCAGCCCGTCCAGCCGGATGGCGGCGCCCTCGTGCTCCTCCCGCTCCTCGGCCACGAAGTGCTCGTGGAAGGGGAGCGCGCCGGTCGGCGGCCGGGGGGCGTCGACCACCAACACATGTTCCAGGGTGGGAAGTTCGTCCTTGAGGCGGGTGGCGATCTCCGCCAGTGGGGTGCCTGACCACTCCGGGAGGGTGACACACACCCGGGCCCCGGTGAGGCCGAGGCGGTGGCGCAGCTCCTCCTCCGTGCAGATGGGCGAGATCGGGATGATGACCGCGCCGACCCGGATCGAGGCGAAGATCAGCGGCACCATCTCCCAGCGGTTGGGCAGCTGGACGGCGACGAAGTCGCCCCGGCGCACGTCCAGTTCGAGCAGGGCCAGCGCGAACCGGTCGGTCAGCCGGTCCAGTTCGGCGTAGGTGAGGGTGTCCGTACGGGACTCCGCCACGCGTCGGCCCGCGATGGCCAGGTGGTGGGGGCGCTCCTGCGCCTGGCGGCGCAGGTCGTCGAGGAAGGTCTCCGACCGCCACCAGCCGCGACGGCGGTACTCGGCGGCACGCCCCGCCGGGACGGACGCGGTCGCCTCCGCCGGGACGGACGCGGTCGCCTCCGCCGGGACAGACGCGGTTGTCCCCTCTGCGGCAGACGCGGTCGCCCCTGGCGGGACAGACGCGGTCGCCCCCGCTGGGACAGACGCGGTTGTCCCCTCTGCGGCAGACGCGGTCGCCTCCGCCGGGACAGGCGCGCTCGCCCCCTCCACGGCAGACACCGTCGCCCCCTCCGGGACCGGCCGCTCCCTCGCCGCCGTGCTCATCCGCGCTCCTTCCGGCGGGCCGCGAGCAGCTCCGGCAGCGGGTCGCCCGCGCGGGAGGCCGCGATCTCCAGCAGGTCACGGGTGTTGTGCCGGACCCGAGCGCCGACCCAGTCGAAGACCCACGCCTTACGGGCCTCTGCCGCCAGGTCGAACGGGACGACCCGGGTGACGGCCAGGGCGGCGGAGGCCGCGCCGCCGATGTTGGCGATCACGCCCGGGACCAGGGCGGCCCCGGAGGCGGCGACCTTCTCCTTGGCCGCCGCGCTGGAGGCGAGGTTGGCGCCCTCCACCACCAGGCCGGCCCGCAGGCGGTGGGCGTTCTCGGCGTTGATCGCGTACTTCTGCGCGGCCAGGATCAGGATGTCGGCGTCCACGTCGAGCCAGGCGTCCGGTTCGGCGGAGACCTTCACGTCCTGCGGCAGCCGGGTGCGGTCGATCGCCCCGAACTGGTCGGTGATGGCGACGAGTTCGGCCACCGGCAGCCGGTCCGCGCTGATCGTGCCCCGGATGTCCGCGATGCCGACGACGATATGGCCCCGGTCCTCCAGGAACCGCGCCACCGCCCGGCCCACCGCGCCGAAGCCCTGCACGACGACCCGGGCCGGTTCGGTGCGGCCGCTCGCCTCCAGGGCGGTGATCGCGGCGACCCCGACCCCGTGGCCGGTGGCGTCGATCAGGGGCTCGTAGTACGTACGCCAGTCGATCGGCATGTCGGGGGCGCCGAGCCGGTAGCGGGGGTCGTACTTCGCCTCCTCGAAGAAGACGGCCCGGTCGGCGGGGGTGACGCCCATGTCGATGCCCAGGTGGATGCCGCCGTGCAGGAGCGGCTTCACCGTGCGGCCGAAGGTGCGGAAGGTCTCCTCGCGCGCCGCGCCCCCGGAGTTCGTGGCGTCGGCCACGATCCCGGCCTTGGCGCCGCCGATCCGCAACCCGGCCAGGGTGAACTTCTCGGTCATGTCCCGGGCCAGGCCCGCGACTTCCTCCTCGCTCACCCCGGTGGTCATCCGGGTGCCGCCCATCGCCAGGCCGTCGACGAGCGTGTCGATGACCACCCAGCCCTTGATGGCGCCGCCGCTGCCGTTGAGGTGGACGGTGAGGGCGGGGTCCTGCGGTTCTTCCGGCACTGCTGCTGCTTCTGCTGCTCCTGCTGCGCTCATGGCGAAGTCCTTGTTCTGTACGAAGACGGAGGGCGGTGGAAGGGGGCCCGGGTCACTGGTAGAGCTGCGCGAAGCCCCGCAGGATCTCCAGGCCGTCCTTCCGGAACTCCAGGTGGGCCTGAGCGCCGTGGATACGGCCGTCGTCCGAGCGCAGGAACTCCACGGGCGCGTGCTCGGAGCGGCCGATCGTGCGGTAGCCCGGCGGGGCCTCCTGGAGGTAGAGGGTGTGCCGGTGGAAGACGGTTACCGTCGGCTTCACGTAGGTGAAGAGCGGCTCCTCCGTGTCCACCTGGGCTTCGTAGCCGCCGACCCGCTGCGGCCCCTCGGCGAGCCGGCCGCCGGCCGCGACGCCGAGGATCTGCATCCCGCCGCAGATACCGAAGACCGGCACGTCGGCGGTGGTGACCAGGTCGATCAGCGGCTTGTAGAACGTGCTGTCGTACGCGCGCACCTTGGTGCCGCTCAGCACGATGGCCTGGTAGCGGCCGTTCAGCCGGGCAGGGACGGAGGCCGCGTCGACCGTCTCCGTGTCCGACCCCAATGTGTCGAACCGGGCCCGTAGTTGCTTGAGCGACAGCGTTCCGTTGTTGACGACCAGTACGCGGGATCGGGATCTGCTCATGCGCTCGCTCCTTCCCCGGAGGCGTGTGCGTCGGTGATCAACGTGCCTGTCGTGCCGTTCAGCAGCTCCGTGACGGCGGCGCTGCCGATGACGACCCGCTCGACACCGCGCTCCAGCGCCTCGCCCGCCGCCCGCAGCTTCTTGCGCATACCGCCCCGCGCCCCCTTGTCGCGGAAGGCGGCGGCCTCCCGGGCGCTGATCCGGCTCACCGGGTGGCCGTCGATCAGCAGGTGGGCGACATCGGTGACCAGGACGAGATCGGATGCGCCGGTGGCCCCGGCGATCGCGGCGGCGGCCCGGTCGGCGTCGGTGTTGACCTCCCGGCCCGCCGCGTTCCGGGCCAGCGGGGTGACCAGATAGGCGTGGCCCGGCTGGAGGTTCTTCAGCGGGGCCGGGTCGACGCCGGTGATCGGGCCGACGAGGTTCTCCAGCTCGACAAGCTGCTTCTCCCGCCACCACCAGCGCTCACCCTCGCCCGCGCTGACCAGCCCGTCGCTGCCGAGCAGCCGCTCGGCGGTGATACCGCGCCGCTCCAGCCGCCCGAGGACGTCCTCGGCCAGCACGGCGCTGACGGTCTTGATGTCGTCGATGACCTCGGGGGTGGTCCACCGGCTCTGGTTGCCGTACCGGTCGCGCAGGATCGCCGACGGTTCGCTGTAGCGGGCGTCGAGCTTCTTCAGCGGCTTGGACCAGCCGTGCACGAGAACCAGGGGGCTGTCCTGGCCGTGCCGGGCCAGGTCGTCCCACCAGCTGCCGTCGAGGTCGTCCAGGCAGCTGCCGCCGAGCTTGACCACCGTAGGAGTGGAAGGCGATGCGCTCATGCGGGCATCACCGGCTGCTGCGTCAGCCCCGTCTCCTCCGGCAGGCCGAAGCGCAGGTTCGTCACCTGCACGGCCTGCCCCGCCGCCCCCTTGACCAGGTTGTCGAGTGCGGCGAGCACGACGATCCGCCCGCCCTCCTCGTCCAACAGGACCGTCACATCGGCGTAGTTGGAGCCGAGGACCACCTGCGGGTCGGGCACCGGGATCAGCGTTTCGTTGTGCCGCCGCACCCGGACGAACGGGCGCCCCTTGTAGAAGCGCAGATAGGCCCGGTTCAGCTCGCGCTGGTCCACCTTCTCGTCGGTGAACACGTACGAACTGGTCAGCAGACCGCGTACGTTGGGGACGCCGTACGCCGACATGGACAGGTTCCCGATGGTGCCGGGCTTGCTCCGCTCCAGGAAGTCCCCGACCTCGGCGGCGTGCCGGTGCCCGGTCGGGGAGTACGGGGCGATGGCCCCGGCCCGGAACGGGTGCAGGTCCGAGGTGCGCAGCTGGATGCCCCCGCCGCTGGACCCGCTCTTGCCGTCCACGACGACCGTCTTCAGGTCGAGCCCGAGGCCGAGGGTGAGCGGGGCCAGGCCCAGGGTGATCGCGGTGGCGTAGCAGCCGGGCAGCGAGATGAGGGCCGCGTCCTTCAGCTGGTCGCCGATCAACTCCGGTACGCCGTAGACGAATCGGTCGGCCAGGTCGGTGCGCCGTCTGACCTTCGGGTACCAGCGGTCGTGCAGCTCCGGCGTACGGATGCGGAACGCTCCGCTGAGGTCCACGATCGCCGGAACGCGGTCGGCGAACAGCGAGGACAGCTCGGCCGAGACCGGCGCCGGGGTGGCCAGGAAGAGGACGTCGACCTTCTCCGCGACCTCCTCGGTGACCGGCTGCACGGTCAGGCCCCGGTCGTTGCGGAGGCCGGGGTGCAGCTCGGAGGGGCGGCGGCCGGCGCTGGAGGAGCCGCCGAGGAACGTCAGCTCCAGGTCGGGGTGTTGGGTGATGAGGCGGATGAGTTCGCCGCCGGCGAGCCCGGAGGCACCGACGACTCCTGCGCGGATCATGCGAGCAGCTCCTGCACATAGCGGCCGATGGCCGAGGGGATGTCCGCCCCGGTGGCGGAGGCCACCGCCCGGAAGCCGGGGGCGTGGTTGACCTCGTTGACGACGTAGCCGTCCGGGGTGGCGAAGAGGTCGATCCCGTAGATCCCGGGCCCGAGGACGTCCACCACACCGTCGACGATCTTGACGACGTCGGGGTCGTGGGCGATGGCGCGGTTCTTGTTGCCGAGGGCCGCGTTGTTGCGCCAGTCGCTGCCGCCGCTCTCGAACTCCGCCGCTCCGACGAGCTCCCGCCCGACCACCAGGCACCGCACCGAGCTGCCGCCGAGGTACGGCTCCACCAGGCTCGCCTGCTCGAAGGCGTGGGCCAGATCCTCGACGTAGTCGTACACGGAGTGCGCGGTGTCGGCGTGCCGGATCAGCGTGACCCGCTTGCCCATCCCGCCGAAGACCGGCTTGAGGACGAGGGGGAGCGGCAGATCGGCCAGGGCCTTGGCGAAGTCCTTGCGGGAGAGGACGAGCCGGTGGTCGGGGACCGGCACGCCCGCCGTCTGCAACAGGGCGCGCAGAGCGGCCTTGTTCTCGCAGGCGTGGATGGCGCGGGCGGTGTTGAGCGTGGGGACACCGGCCGCCTCGGCGAGGGTGGCGATCAGCCCGCCCCGGGTGTAGCTGCGGCTGCGGACGAGGAGGGTGTCGTACCCCTTGATCGCGGGGGCGTCTGGGTGGCCGAGGGAGAGGGACTCGTCGTTGACCCAGTCGATCCGGAGGCCGAACGCCGGGGCCGCCTCGATGAGCAGGCGTTCCTCCCAGGCGATCCGGTCCGCGACGAGCCCGACGGAGGCGACGGGCGTGCCGGAAGCCACGGGCGTGCCGGAAGCGATGGGCGCACCGGGGCGGGGAGCGCCCATCTCACTGGCCCCAGTCGCGCAGCTGCACCTCGACCATCTCCAGCGTCAGCCGGCCGTCCTCGACGGCCTCGACGCGGAGGGTCAGGATGCACTCGGGGCAGGAGAGGGTCTCGCCCAGGGTGACCGGGGGGACGGTCAGGTCGGTCTCGCACTCGGGGCATACGCCGGTCAGGGTGGTGGCGGTGGACATCGTGAACTCCGTTGAGAGGTGGGGTGGGTTACGCCGGTACGGGGCGGAAGTCGGCGGCGGCCTCGCGGATCGTGTCCCGGTCCAGCAGCGGGCGGCCGTCCCGCTCCTGCCGCTCGGCCAGCCACGCGGTGAAGGCGTCCACGTCGACGGCCGGCCCCGCATCGTCCAGGGCCCAGCGGACCAGGGCGGTGGTGAGGCGGCTGCGGACGCGCAACTCGCGCCGGTTGCCGACGAGTTCGGCGGGGAGTGTCTCGTACGCGTGCGGGTGGCTCAGCTGGCCCGGCAGCTCGTAGGCGAAGGCGTGCGGGGTGGTCGGCCCGGACTGGAAGGCGTCCCCGAGACCGGCACCGCTCAGGGCGATCCGGGAGAGCTCGGTGAGGTGCGTGAGGTCGAAGCGGGTGTCGCCGTGGATGACGCGCAGCGCGGTGAGCAGCTCGGCCAGCGGGGCGTTGCCGCCGCGCTCACCGATGCCGCCGACGGTCGCGGAGATCCACTGGGCGCCCGCCCGCACGGCGGCCAGGGAGTTGGCGACGGCCAGGCCCAGCATGTTGTGCGAGTGGATCTCGATCTCGGAGCCGTCGATCGCGGTGAGGTCCGCGATCACCTCCTGCATCTGCCAGGGCGAGAGGTACGCGACCGTCTCCGCGAGCCGGAACCGGTCGGCCCCCGCCGCGAACCCCGCCTCCACATAGGGGACGAGCCGCTCCTTGGGCGTACGGGCGCCGTCCTCACCGCTGAACGTGACGTGGAAGCCGCGCTCCTTCGCCTGCTGGATAGCCGAACGGGCCAGCGCCTGGAGGAACTTGGGGCTCGCCGAGTCCAGCTTCAGCTGGGCGTGCTGCTCGGAGGTGGGGATCGAGTACATGATGTGGCGCACGCCCAGCCGCTCGGCCTCGTCCAGCGCGCGGGCGACCTGACGGCGGTCGCGCACGACGAGGAGCGTCATGCTGCGCTCGGGGCCGACGGCCTCGTGGGTGGCGAGGACGAGGTCGGCGTCCTTGGAGTCCGGGCCGGAGACCATGCCCACCTCGACGAGCTCGACGCCCGTGCGCACCAGCAGGTCCGCGATGGCGGCGGCGTCCTGCGGGCCGAATTCGACGCCCGCCATGTGCGCGGAGTCCCGGAGCGTCGCGTCCGATATCCGGGGCGGTCTCTCCAGTTTCTCGGGGCCTTCTGCTGTCATTTCCGCTGCTCCTCCGGTCTCTGGGTCTTCTTTCGGAAAGGGCCTGCATTTCGCTGATCCATATCCTTCGCCGCCCGGCCGGGGGAGGGCAATATCTGCGGTGTCAGGGCTGTGTTGCGGAGTGTCAGGGAATGTCAGGAAGGAAAAGGAGTGCAAGAAGGGTGTGTGAGCGTGCCAAATAGCGGACGGAGAACACCCGTTGATGTGACGCGCGTCCTACGGTGCGTCCATGGATCTCTTCTCGCTGCCCCGGCTAGGGGTCGTCGTACCGCCGGAAAACCCCACGGCGGAACCCGAGTTCAACCATCTGCTCGGCGCCGGAATGAATGTGTACACCGCCCGGTTCCCGGTCACTCCGGGGGCCGGGCTCAGGGCCATGCTGGAGACGTACAACGAGGTGCTGCCCGCGCTGCTCGGCAGCTTCGGCGCGCTGCGGCTGGACGCCGCCGTGGTCGCGTGCAGCGCCTCGCACTACCTGCTGGAACCGGACGGTGACCGGGCCTTCTGCGAGGAGCTTTCCGGTCGGGCCGGCTTTCCCGTGTACTCCTCCACGCAGGCGATCCTCGCGGCCTGCGAGGCGCTCGGGGCGACCCGGCTGACGCTCGTGTCCCCGTACGAGCCGTGGCTCACCGACACCTCCCGCGCCTTCTGGGAGCGGGCCGGGCTGACGGTCGACGGGGTGGTGTCCGTCCCCGCGGAGGAGGCGGCGGCACCGGACGGGGACGCGCGCTACGACCCGTACGCGGTGACGACCGGGACGGTCCTGCGGCGCCTGCGGGAGCGGGAGCTGCCCGCCGGAACGGCCCTGCTCTTCACGGGTACGGGCATGGGCACGCTCGCCGCCCTCACCGAGCTGGCCCGGCAGGAGCCGCACCGCACGCTGCTGACCTCGAACCTGGCGTCGGCCTGGTGGGCGCGGCGGCTGGTGGGCGAGAGGGACGAGGCACACCACCCGCTGCTGCGGCGGCTGGAGGGGGCGGGGGTGTGAGGGCGGGGCCCCGGGGAGTGTGTGCCCCGGGGCCCCGGTTCACCCGGCGGACGTCTCCGGCATCCGCCAGGCGTATCCCATGCGGTAGCCGACGCCCCGGACCGTGATGATCCAGCCGCTGGAGCCGAGTTTCGCCCGGAGGCTGCTCACATGGGTGTCGATGGTGCGGCTGGTGTGCCCCCAGTTGCTTCCCCAGACCCGGGCCATCAGCTCTTTCCGTGTCACGACCGTTTCGGGGGTGGCGGCCAGGGTGTAGAGCAGCTCGAATTCCTTCGACGTGACGCCGACGAGCCGGTCGTGCAGCCGTACTTCCCGCAGCTGCGGATCGATATGGAGATGGCGCAGGGAAATGGCGGTGGGAAGGACCTGCCGGGGCCGGGCGCGGCGCAGGACCGCCTCGATACGGGCCCCGACTTCCCGGAATCCCCAGGTTCTCACCACACAGTCGTCGGCGCCCGCATTCAGGACGAGCACCCGTTCCAGTTCGTTGTCGGCGGCGGTGACGGCTATCAGGGCCGTGTCACCGGCACCGCGCAGGGACCGGCACAATTCCAGTCCGTCGATATCGGGCAGTTCCAGGGAGAACAGCACCAGATCCGCGTCGCCGTGCGCCCGCAGGGCCCGCTCCCCTGTGGAGACGCTGCGGGCGGTGAATCCCTGCCGCCGCAGATCGCTCACCATGGTTTCGGCGGCGGCCGTGTTCTGCTCCACCACGAGTACCTGTCTCACGTGCCCCACTTCTCTCACGTGCCCCACTTCTCCCCCTTGGCTTCACGTCAGTTCGGAGCGTCGGCGAGCGCCGCGGCCGGTGTGACCGATGCGGCCGGTGCTCGCGGCGGGGGGTCCGGTGGGTCGGGCCGGTCCGGTGGTGGGGTGGCCCGGCAGGCGTTGCCGGACAGGCGCTGGTAGACGTAGGCGGCCGAGGCCATGGTCATGTGGTGGTGCCAGCCGGGGAAGGAGCGGCCCTCGAAGTCGAGGACGCCGAACCGGTGGCGGAGCGTGGTCACGGCCGAGAGGGCCGCGGAGTGGCTGCGCGCGAGGCGGAGGATCTCCTCCACCCGGCGGTCGGTGAGCGTGGTGAGCCAGTACCGGCAGGGCTGGCGGACATCGAGGCCGGGCCGTTCCAGGATGCGGTACGGGCGTGCGCCCGCGTCATCGCCGGTGCCGTTGCCGGGCCCGCCGCTGATTCCGGTGCCGCTCCCGGTGCCGTTGCCCGGGCGGGGCAGGTTCACCGTGCCCGCGTAGGTGTGGACCGGTACGGCCCGGACGTGGCCGTCGGCGGAGTGCCGGAGCAGCACATGGGTCTGCCGGGCGTGCCGCAGCTCCATGAGCGCGCCCACGGTGGTGACGGCGGACGTGTGCTGACTGGCGAGCACCGGCAGGTCCGCCGGCACCTCGCACACCACGTCGGCCCCGAGCCGCTCCAGGCCCGCGAGGACACCCGCCGCGTCCTCGTACCGGGTGAGGTCCAGGACCCAGGGAAGGCCAGGGAGTTGATACCGCGTCGCGGCCTCGGCGGCGTACTCCACGATCAGGTCGGTGACCGTACGCCCGCCCTCGGTCCCGGGGATGCGCGCCCGCCGCCTGCGCTCCTGGTCGGAGTCCCACGCCCCGCCGAGGACGAGGCGCCAGTCCACCGGATAGGAGTGATGGCCCGAGGCGAGGAAGAGGCCCACCGCCCGCTGGCAGTTGACGGCGCGTCCGGTCGCGGTATCGACGTACCGGTGCACGCCCACCGAGTGCTCGCCGCGCTTGGGGATGACGAGCTCGGTGACGGTCCAGGCGTGCGGTGCCGCGCTCGCGGTGACGAGGCGCGCGAGCCGTCGGCGTACCGGATTCCAGTCCCAGGGGCTGGCGTTGATGAACTGGTGGAGACCGTGTGCCGCGGCCGAGGGTAAGGGCTTCGCCAGCGCCATGCGGCGCGGTGTCTTCTTGCCGGATACATGGATCAGGGCCCAGAGATACGCCTGGGCCCAACGACGCTGCTCCGGGCGCCGGAAGGCCCGGAACGTCTCGTCCATGAACGTCTGCATGCGCGCCGCATCGTCCGGCACGGCCGCGCGTACCTCATTTGACGACATGTAACGCTACTCCCCCTCGATACTCGTCACCGCTCGCACCCGAGTGGATACATGGCACATAAGTACGAGGTGAAAGTACCTTCCTGGCCGGGGATTTCCCGGGTCCGCCGTCTATTTTGCAAGTTCGGGGTCTGACCTGCGCAAACGTGCTTCCGCGCGGCGGGGGCGGGTGGCGTGCGAGCCGGAAGTGGCCTGTTCTACCAGTGGTGGAGCGGCCGGGAGGAGCCGTCCGGTGAAGTGTCAACAAATCATGAACATGGCTGGATACAGGCGACGGTGACGACCGGTGACCGCCGGACCGGTGGCTGCGGATGACCGTCGGTTCGCTGACTGCGGATGACCGCTGGTCCGGTGATCGCGGATGACCGCCGGAGGACGGGGGCGGGTGTCCTCCGGCGGCCGGTCGGCGTGGCCCTTGCGAGAGCCCTGGTGGTCGGTCAGGCCGTCGGGTCCGCGTCTCCCGCAGGGGCGGCCACCGGGCGCTGGGCGGGGAAGCCCGCCCGGCGGGCGTACAGGACCACCGCGATCACCGGCAGCAGGAGCAGCACGACCGCCCAGGGGAAGGACCCGCTGCCGAGGGTGTCGAGCAGGATGCCGCCGACGATGCCGCCGCCCGCCATCGCGACGTTCCAGAGCGTCACGAGCATCGCCTGCGCCGAGTCGGCGGACGCGCCGCCCGCGTCCCCGACGGCGGTCTGGAGCAGGGTCGGCACACCGCCCCAGCCCAGTCCCCACAGGACGGCGGCGACATAGACGAGGGCGGTGGTGTCGGAGAGGACGGCCAGGAGCAGCGAGGCGACGGCGACCAGCAGCGCGCCGCCGACGGTGAGACCGCGCAGCCGGCGGTTGATCTGCGCGCCGACGATCCAGATGCTCGCCAGCGAGGCGCCGCCGAAGACCAGCAGGATCAGACCGGTGTGGCCGTCCAGGCCGAGGTCCTTGAGGTACGTGGCGATGTACGCGTACAGGATGGTGTGCGCCAGCACGAAGACCAGCGTGACGAACAGGACCGGGGAGACCCCGGGGATGGTCAGGGTGCGCAGCAGCTTCGGCCGCTCGCCGCGCTGCTGGCCGGGGAAGTCCGGTACACCGACGGAGATCCACACCAGGAGTACGACGGTGAGCACCGTCATCGACAGGAACGCCACGCGCCAGCCGAGCCAGTCGCCGAGGAACGTACCGGCGGGCACGCCGAGGGAGAGCGCGACGGGGATACCGGCCATGGCGACGGCCATCGCCTTGCCCTGGAGGTGGACGGGGGCCAGGCGGCGGGCGTACCCGGCGAGCAGGGCCCAGGCGAGACCGGCCGCGACCCCGGCGACGAACCGGGCCACCATCGTCAGCTCGTAGACGGACGACACGGCCGTCACGGTGTTGGCGAGGGCGAACCCGCCCATGGCCGTGAGCAGCAGCTTCTTGCGCCGCCAGCCCGCGGTGGCGGCGGTGAGCGGGATCGCGGTCAGGGCGGTGCCGATCGCGTAGACCGTGACGGTCTGGCCGGTCGCGGACTGGCTCACCCCCAGGTCCTGGCTCATCGAGGGCAGCAGACCGGCGGGGAGGGTCTCGGTGAGGCTGGTGATGAAGACGGCGGTGGCGAGGGCGAGCAGGGCGAACAGCGGCAGCTTCTGCTGCTCCTCGCCTCCGCCCTTCGGGTCCGGTGCCGCGGCGGCGGGCGCCGTGTCGGGTGCGGTGCTCATGGGGTGTGCTCCAGGTCTTCCGTGAGGGAGGTGCGGGGTACGGGGGTGGGCTGAGGGAGCGGCGGGGGCCGGGAGCGGTTCACGGGTGACCCAGCCCGCCGTCGACGGGGAGCCGGGCCCCCGTGGTGAACGTCGCCTCCGTGGCCAGGAAGAGCGCGGCCCGGGCGACCTCCTCGGCGGCGCCGAGACGGCCCAGCGGAGGCAGGGGTACGGCGCCGGAGCCCGGCGCCTCGATACAGCCCGGGGCCACGGCGTTGACGCGGATGCCCCGGGCGGCGAGTTCGGCGGCGAGCGCGGTCACGGCGTCGGGGCAGGCGGTGGGGGCGGTGAGCACGATCGCGCCGCCGTCCCTGAGGTACGGGAGCAGGGGCCGTGCGGTGGCGACGGCGTCGGCGAACAGGAGCTCGACGCCGTCGGGGAAGCCGGGGAGGCCGGGGAGGCCGGGGGAGCCGGGGACGCCACCGGTATCGGCCTCGACGGCGGACGGCGTGACGACGCGGGCGGCGGAGCCGAGCTCGGCGACCGCGTGGGCGCGCTCCTCGTCGGTGCGGGCGGTCAGCAGGACCGAGGCCCCGCCCTCCACGAGACGCTTGGCGATGGCGAGGCCGATACCGGTGGCCTCCCCGGCGACGAGGGCTGTCCTGCGCGCGTACTTGGTCATGGGTGCCGCTCCCTCCAGGGGTGCCGTGCTGTGCCGTGCCTCGCCGGTGCTGGGGGGCGTGGGGCTGTGGGGCTGTGGTGCGTGTGGCCGTGCGGCGCCTGGGCAGGGGCTGTGGTGCCGCCTGCGGACGACTGTGCGCGCGGGCGCTTCGGGGAACCTTCGGGAAACCTTCGGAACGGCTGACGCCCGGACGGGACCGGACCGGATCGGACCGGATCGGGGCGGACCGGAAGCGGGCCGGGGGTTGGGCCGGAGCGGACCGGGTCGGACCGGCGAGGAGCCCCGAAGATCGCGGGAGGCCGGTGACCCGGACCTGTACGGTGGCGCCTATGCGGTTTGGGGTACTCGGGCCACTGGCGGTGTGGGACGGCGAGGGGCGTGAGGTCACGGTCCCCGAGGCCAAGGTCCGGGCCCTGCTGGCGGACCTGCTCGCGAACGACGGGGGACCGGTCTCCGTCGACCGGCTCATCCACGACCTGTGGGGCGACGCGCCTCCGGGCAACCCCGTGGGCGCCCTCCAGGCCAAGATCTCCCAGCTGCGCCGGGTCATCGGCCGGGACCGGGTGGAGCGCCGGCCTCCCGGGTACCGGCTGCGGTTCGACGACGGCGACGAGGTGGACGCCGTACGGTTCCGGGCCCTGGTGACCCGGGCCCGCCCCCTCCAGGACCCACGCGCCCGGGCCGCGCTGCTCACCGAGGCCCTGGAGCTGTGGCGGGGACCGGCGTACGCGGACTTCGCGGACGGCCCGTTCGTACGGGAGGCCGCCCAGCGCCTGGCGGAGCAGCGGCTCTCCGTGCTGGAGGAGCAGGCGGAGGCGCGCCTGGAGACGGGCGACCACGCGCTCCTCGCCGGGGAGCTGGCCGCCCTCGTGGCACTCCACCCGCTGCGGGAGCGCCTGCGCGCGGCCCAGATGAGGGCCCTGTACGCGGCGGGCCGCCAGAGCGAGGCGCTCGCGTCCTACAAGGACCTCCGCGCCCGGCTGGTGGACGAGCTGGGCGTCGACCCGAGCCCCGAACTGGCCGCACTGCACGGGGCTTTGCTGCGGCAGGAGCCGGGGCTGGGGGCGGCAGGGGCGAGGGCGGGCGCGGCGGCGGAGGCGAGGTCGGAAGCCGAGGCGGAGGCGAGTTCGGGCGCCACGACAGAGGCGAACGGACCAGCAGTCCTGGCGGAGGCGAACGCACCGGCCGCCGCAACAGAGGCGAACGCACCGGCCGCCGCGACAGAGGCGAACGCACCGGCCGCCGCGACAGAAGCGAAGGGACCGGCCGCCCCGGCGGAGGCGAACGCACCGGCCGCCCCCCACTCCAACCTCCCCGTCCCTCTCACGCCCCTCGTCGGCCGCCGCCAGGCGCTGGCGGACCTCTCCCAACTCCTCTCCGAAGCACGGCTGGTGACCCTCACCGGCCCCGGTGGTGTGGGCAAGACCCGGCTGGCCGTGGCGGCGGCCACCGCCGAGCGGGACGGCCGTCGGGCGGGTGAACTGGCGGACGGCATATGGCTCGTGGAGTTCTCCGGGGTCCGCGCCGGGACCCCTGCCGACCTGGCCCAGGTCGTCGCCGCCACCCTCGGCATCCGGGACGACGCCCCCCGCTCCCTGCCGGGCACCGGCACCGGTGTCTCCTCCCTGCCGCACCGCCTCGCCGCCGCCCTGCGCG
Organism: Kitasatospora albolonga; assembly: GCA_002082585.1. Classification (NCBI taxonomy): domain Bacteria; kingdom Bacillati; phylum Actinomycetota; class Actinomycetes; order Kitasatosporales; family Streptomycetaceae; genus Kitasatospora; species Kitasatospora albolonga. The sequence goes on along the minus strand of CP020563.1, from coordinate 3,693,758 downwards.
ACCGCCGGACCCTGCTCGTCCTGGACAACTGCGAACACGTCGTCGACGCCGCCGCCGAGCTCACCGAGCTGCTCCTGCGCACCGCCCCCGGTCTGCGGGTCCTGGCCACCGGGCAGGAGCCGCTCGGGCTGGCGGGCGAGGCGGTGTTCCTGGTGGAGCCGCTGCCGCCCGCCGACGCGGTCCGGATGTTCATGGAGCGGGCCGCCGCCGCGACCCCCGGCTTCCCGCGCGACCCGCAGGCGCCGGAGGAACCCGACCGCCGGGCCGTCGCCGAGATCTGCCGCCGCCTCGACGGCATCCCGCTCGCGCTGGAGCTCGCCGCCACCCGCGTACGGGCTCTGGGCGTACGGGAGTTGGCGGCACGGCTCAACGACCGGTTCCGGGTGCTGACCTTCGGGCAGCGCGGCGCCCCGGCCCGCCAGCAGACGCTGCGGGCGGTGATCGACTGGAGCTGGGAGCTGCTCAGCGCGCCCGAACGCATCGTCCTGCGCCGCCTCGCCGCCCACAGCGACGGCTGCGACCTGGCCGCCGCCGAAGCGGTCTGCGCGGGGGACGGCGTCGCCCGGGACGAGGTGCTCGACCTGGTCACCCGGCTGGTCGACCGGTCCCTGGTGGTCGTGGTGACCGGCCCCACCGGCCCCCGCTACCGCCTCCTGGAGTCCGTCGCCGCGTACGCCACCGAGCGGCTCCACGAGATGGAGGACCTCACCGCCGTACGGGACCGTCATCTGCTCCACTACCGGGCCCTGGCCGAACACGCCGAACCGCATCTGCGCGGCGCCGGGCAGCGGCCCTGGCTGGCCCGGCTGGACGCCGAGGCCGGCAACCTGCGGACGGCGCTGGACGAGGCGGTGCGCCGGGCGGGCGCGGGAGCCCCGGAGGAGGCCATCCGGCTGGCCACCGCCCTGGCCTGGTGGTGGCTGCTACGAGGCCGCCTCACGGAGGCCCGCCGCAGCCTGGGGGCGGTGCTGGAGGCGACGGGAGGCCCCGCCGCTGCGGGCCCGGCGGCCGTCACGGGGCCCGCGCCCGCTGCCGGGCCCGTGACCGCGACCGACGGCGGGCCCGCGACCGCCGTCGGCATCGGGTCCGCGCCCGCCGCCGGGCCTGCCGCCTCCCCCACTGGGCCTGCTACTGCCACCGGGCCGACGCCTGCCCCCGCCGATCTCACCCCTGCCCCTGGGCCCGGTCCCGCCACCGCCAGTGGGCCGATGCCCGCCTCTGCCGGGCCGGCCCCCGTAGAGCCCACCACCGCCACCGAGTCGACGCCTTCCGCCTCCGCCGAGCCCCCCGCTTCCGCCACCACCCCCGTCACCCCCACTGCTCCCTCCCGCCCCGCCGAACTCGCCCTCCTCCACGCCGCCTTCGCCCTCCTCACCGGGGATCACGCCGCAGCCGCCCCCTTCGCCGAGGGGCACCCCGGTCTCGCCGCCGTCGCAGACGCCGTCCCCGACCCCGTACGCCGGGCGCGGGCACTCTGGCTCTGTGCGTACGGCCTGTTCAGCGCGGGTGACGCGGCCGGGGGCGGCGAGCTGAACACGCGCGCCCTCGGGCTCTTCACCGCCGAGGACGACCAGTGGGGCACCGCCGCCGCGCTCGGGCTGCGTGCGACGCTCGCCCTGGTCTGCGGCGACCTCGCCGGGCTCGGCCGGGACGGTGTGCGCAGCGCCCTGATCTTCCGCGAACTAGGCGATCGGTGGGGCGAGTTGCAGACCGTCTCGCCGCTCGCCGCGCTCGCCGAGATCAAAGGGGCGTACGAGGACGCGGAGCACAGGCAGCACGAAGGGCTCAAGATGGCGCGGGAGTTGGGCCTGGAGGCGGAGGTGTCCGCCCGGCTCTCCGGGCTCGGCCGGCTCGCGCTGCTCGCCCGCGACTGGGACCGCGCCCGCGATCTGCACGAGCAGGCGCGCCGGATCGCCGCCGAACAGGGCTACAAGTACGGCGAGATCCACTCCGAGATGGGCCTCGCCCTCGGCGCCCGCCGCTCGGGCGACCTGGCCGGGGCCGAGGCGTACCTGCTGCACATCCGCGACGGCTACGCCGACGTCTCCTCCCGGGCGGGCGACCACCTCCTGCGGGCCGAGCTCGGCTTCGTCGCCGAGCTGCGCGGCGATGCGCGCGGGGCGGCGGCCCAGCACCTGGAGGGCCTGGAGATCGCGCTCGCCCTCGCCGAGCCCCGCGCCCTGGCCCTCTCCCTGGAGGGCCTCGCCGGAGCGGCGGCCCTGCCCGGCCACGGCCCCGCTGCCACCCGCGCGGCCGTCCTCCTGGGTGCGGCGGCGGCGGCCCGCCGCCGGGCCGGAGCCCCGCTGCCGCCCGCCGAACGGGCCGACGTCGACCGCATCACCGCCTCGGCGCGGGGCGCGCTGGGCCCGGACGCGTTCTCGGAGGCGTACGAGAGGGGGGCCCGGCTCACTCCGGAGCAAGCGGTGCGCCACGCCCGTACGGCACTCACCCCGGTCAGCGCCTCCGGCCCCCCTGCGGACGGGTAGCCGACGCGGCCCCGCAGGCGTACCGCCACCGCCACTGCTGCTGCGGCCGCCGACCCCAGCCGACGCGACCCGCCGATACCCAGCTGATACAGACCCGCGCGGTCCCCGAAGCGTTGCCCTGACCGGCCGGAAGCGCGGGTCCCGGACGCTGGGGGCGTACCCGACCCCCGGCGTACGTGACGTTGGGAGACCCGTACCGTGCCGAACACCCAGCAGGCCCCAACCACCCCTGAGGCCCCTGCCCCGGGCACACCCCCGGCCCGCCGCCCCGCCGCTCCCGTCCTGCTCTGCTGCACCGCCCTGCTCTGTGCCGCGCTGATGGCCCTGCACACCGTGATCCCGAACGCGGCCCTCAACCTCGGCAGCCTCTTCCAGACCCTGCTGCCCTGGACCGGCCTGGCCGTCCCGGTGCTGCTCGTCCTCGCGGCCGTACGGCGTTCGAGGCTCGCCGCCGTCGCCGTACTCGCACCCGCCCTGGTCTGGGCGACGCTCTTCGGCGGCACGCTCACGGACAGGCGCTCCACCGGAGACGGCCTCACCGTCCTCAGCCACAACGTGGACGAGGGGAACCCCGACCCGGCCGGGACCGCGCGGGCCCTCGCCGGAGCCGGGGCCGACGTCCTGGCGCTGGTGGAGCTCTCCAGGAAGTCCACGCCCGTCTACGAGCGGGAGCTCGCCGCCGCCTACCCCCACCACGCGGTCCTCGGCGGGGTCGGCCTCTGGAGCAGGCACCGGCTCACGGAGGTGCGGGAGGTGCCGATCATGCCGTGGACCCGGGCGGTACGGGCCACGGCGGACACGCCCGGGGGACCCGTCGCCGTCTACGCGGCGCACCTCGCCTCCGTACGGGTGACCGCCGCCGGTTTCACCACGGACCGCCGCAACGAGGCGGCCCGGGCGCTGGCCGCCGCCGTACGGGCCGAGCCCGCGCCCCGCGCGGTGGTGCTGGGCGACTTCAACGGCACATACCGGGACAGGGCCCTGGCCCCCCTCACCTCGCAGCTCCGCTCCGCCCACCGGGAGGCCGGGGACGGCTTCGGGTTCACCTACCCGGCCGGGTTCCCGGTGGTCCGCATCGACGACGTCCTCGTACGGGGGATGACCCCGCTCGCGTCCTGGACCCTGCCCGCCACCGGCAGCGACCACCGCCCGGTGGCGGCGAGGCTGAGGCAGTGACCGGCGGGGCCGCCTACGATGCGCGAAGCACCCCTTATCCCCCGTGACATCCCCATGACCATGACCATGAGCAGGTAGGAAGCGTGTCGGAACCCCGGGTCCCGGACCCCGTCAGCGTGCTCGTCGTCGAGGACGACGACACGATCCGCCGCGCGGTCCAACTGGCCCTGGAGCGCTACGGCTACCGCGTGGACGTGGCCGCCGACGGGCTCGGCGGCCTGGAGGCGTTCCGCGCGGGCGGGCACGACCTGCTGATCCTGGACGTGATGCTGCCCGAGCTGGACGGCATCGGCCTCTGCTGCCGCATCCGGGAGGAGAGCCTCGTTCCGGTCCTGATGATGTCCGCGCGCGGCGACGCGCTGGACGTGGTCGCGGGCCTGGAGGCGGGCGCCGACGACTACGTGGTCAAGCCGGTCGACACCGCCGTCCTGGTGGCCCGCATCCGCGCCCTGCTGCGCCGCGCCACCTTCGAGCCGTCCCAGAGCCCGCCCCCGCCGGAGGACCCCGGCCATGTCCTGGTCTTCGGCGACCTCAGCGTCGACACCCTCGGCATGGAGGTGCGCCGGGCGGGGGAACCCGTACCGCTGACCCCCACCGAACTGCGCCTCCTGCTGGAGTTCGCCGCCGCGCCCGGCTCGGTCCTCGACCGCCGACGGCTGCTGCGCGAGGTCTGGGACTACGGCTGGGAGGGCGACACCCGGGTCGTGGACCTGTGCGTGCTCCGGCTGCGCAAGAAGATCGGCAGCGGCAGGATCGAGACCGTACGCGGCTTCGGCTACAAGCTCGTGCGCGGCTGACAGCTGACGGCCGACTCACCGACCGACTCACCCACCGACCGACTCATCCACCGACCGACTCATCCACCGACCGGCTGACCGGCTGACCGACGGATCACCATGGGCCTCCTCAACCCCCGCGCCCTGCGCTGGAAGATCGCCGCGCTTGTCGCCGCCGCCTGCTGCGCGGTGGCGGCGGTGGTCGGCTTCCTGGTCCACGACGCGACCCGCGAGCGCGGGCTCCGGGTGGGCCAGGACCGCACCCTCACCCGGCTGGTCGCGGCCGAGCGGGAGCTGAGCCGTACGGGGAAGGCGCCGCCGGACGTCGACGTACGGCCCCGGGACGAGCTGCCCGATCCACTGGCGCGCGATCTCGCCGAACAGGAGCGGTCCGAGGGCGGGTTCGCCACCTGGTACGACGCGCAGGCCCCCAACTGGTACTGGATGTGGGGCGCGGTGGCCGTCGGTGATGACCAAGTCCTCGTCGTACGGCACGACATGAGCACCGAGGTCCGCAGCCTCCAGCTCCTGGACCGCTCCATCGTCAAGGCCGTGCTCGCCGCCCTCGTCTTCGTCGTCCCGCTCGCCGCCCTCGCCACCGAGCCGATCAACCGGCGGCTGCGGCGCGGAGCCCGTACCGCGCGCAGGATCGCCGACGGGGACCTGGATGCCCGGATCGGCGCCACCGGCCGGGCTCGCGACGAGATCACGGAGATGTCGGCCGCCGTCGACGACATGGCCACCGCCCTCCAGCGCAAGCTGGAGAACGAGCAGCGCTTCACCGCCGACGTCGCCCACGAACTGCGCACCCCGCTGATGGGCCTGTCCACCGCCGCCGGGCTGCTCCCGGAGACCGACGAGGCGACCCGTCTCGTACGGGACCGGGTCCGGGCCCTGAACGCCCTGGTGGAGGACCTGCTGGAGATCTCCCGCCTCGACGCGGGCGCCGAACGGGCCCGGCCGGACGCGGTGCCGCTGGGCGAGCTGGTGACGGACGTGGTGCGGCGTACGGGGACGGAGACCCGGGTCACCGCCGGGGACGCGGCCCTGGTGGAGACGGACCCGCGCCGGGTGGAGCGGATCGTGGTCAACCTGGTCACCAACGCGCACCGCCACGGCGCCGCCCCCGTCGAGGTCACGGTCACGGGCGCCCGGATCGCCGTACGGGACCACGGCCCCGGCTTCCCGCCCGCCCTGCTCGACGAGGGCCCGCAGCGCTTCCGTACGGGCGCCAGCGAACGCGGCCGGGGCCACGGGCTCGGCCTGACCGTAGCCCAGGGCCAGGCCGGGGTCCTCGGCGCCCGCCTGACCTTCGCGAACGCGCCGGAGGGGGACGGGGGCGGGGCGGTCGTCACCCTCGACCTGGCGCCGGGGGCGGGGCCGGGGGGCGGGGGCGAAGGTGTGACGGGGGAGGGCTGAAACGGAACCGCAACGCACTCTCGCGGCCCCGGAAACGGCACCGCACCGGTCCGGAAGAGCGGCTCGCGGAGGGTGAGGAGGACCGTGCGGAACCGCACACGTTCTCCCCGGAGGTGCCCCCATGCCCCACACCCCTGACACCCCTGCCCCCGCCCCTGCCGTCACCCCTCGCCGGAGGTCCTTCCTCGTCCCGCTCTCCGCCGCCCTCGCGCTCGCGACGGGGATGGGCACCTGGTACGCGGTGGGCGGCGACGCCCGCCCCGCCGCACCGGCCCCGGGCTCCGCGTCCGGCTCCGCCGCCGTGGCGAAGTCGCTGCACCTGCCGTGGCCCGCCGAGGGCCAGGCGAGCGTGGAGGTCGAGGGGATCGGCAGCCTCGGCACCCGGGGCGAGCAGCGGCCGGTCCCGATCGCCAGCGTCACCAAGGTCATGACGGCGTACGTGATCCTCAAGGACCACCCGATGCGGGCGGGCGCCCCCGGTGCGGCCGTCACCGCCGACGAGCAGGCGGCGAACGAGTCGTACTCCTCGGTCGAGACGACGGCCCCGGTGATCGCGGGCCGCACGTACACCCAACGCCGCCTGCTGGAACTGATGATGGTGCCGTCGGGCAACAACATTGCGCGCTTGCTGGCCCGTTGGGGCGCGGGCGACGAGAAGGCGTTCGTGGCGAAGATGAACGAGACCGCCGCCGCCCTCGGGATGGAGCGCACCACCTACACCGGGGTGAGCGGTATGGAGGCGAGTACGGAGAGCACCGCGACCGACCAGCTGAAGCTGGCACGCGCCGCGATGAAGGACCCGGTGTTCCGGGAGATTGTGGCCACCCGCACGGTCGAGGCCCCCGGCGCCGACGTCACCTTCCGCAACACCAACAAGCTGCTGGGCCGGAACGGGGTCATCGGCCTGAAGACCGGCTCCTCCACCCCGGCGGGCGGCAATCTGGTGTGGGCGGCGACGCAGGAGATCGCGGGCACACCGCGCCTGATCCTCGGCGTCGTCCTCCACCAGCGCGCCGGCACCAGCCCCACCGAGGGCAGCGCGGCGGCGCACGAGGCGGGCCGCGCCCTGATCACCGAGATCCGCGCCACGCTGCCGGACGCGCTCGCCCGGGGCGGACGCGCTTAACGGGTGCCCCGGCGGATCTGGGCGGGACGGATGAGGACGGGGCGGGGAGGGGCGGTGCAGGGAGAGGCGGGGCGGTGCGGGGAGGGGCGGTGCGGGGCGGTTCATGCACGCCACACGACAGCCGTATTGCCGTGTGTGTAAGGAGAGTTGACGCCCGGTCACCAATATGGCGCGGTCATGACATCCGCTCGGTCGTTCTTGCCCCGCCCGAACGCACGGCTCCATCGTCGGAGTACGGCGGACGAACCCCCGTCCGCCGCATCCCCCGGCGCGTGAACCCCCGGCGCGCCGCCGTTCGAGGAGATTTCTTCATGGCAGCAGTGCGCACCACCAAGCGAAGGATCGCCGGAGCGATCGCCGCGGCCACCACCTTGGCGCTCGCGGTCGGAGCCGGTGCGGCCTTACCGGCCCAGGCGGCCCCCCAGCCGCAGGGCAGAGTCCTCCAGGCAGGGGCGGCCGAGGCGGTTCCCGGCAGCTACATTGTCACGCTGAAGGAGACGGCCGGGTTCAGCGCGTCCGCGACGCAGGGCAAGAAGCTGATAGCGAGCTACGGCGGCCAGATCAAACGCACCTACACGTCGGCGCTGAACGGCTACGCCGCCACGCTGAGCAGCACCGGGGCCAAGCGGCTCGCCGCCGACCCGGCGGTCGCCTCGGTCGAGCAGGACCAGAAGGTCCACTCGACCGCCACCCAGACCAACGCGCCCTGGGGCCTCGACCGGATCGACCAGCCGAACCTGCCGCTGAACGGCACGTTCACCTACCCGGACTCCGCCGGGGACGGCACCACCATCTTCGTCCTGGACACCGGCGTACGCATCACCCACCAGGACATCGCAGGCCGGGCCTCGAACGGCTGGGACTTCGTCGACAACGACGCCGTCGCCCAGGACGGCAACGGCCACGGCACGCACGTCGCCACGACCGCCGCCGGAACCCGGTACGGCGTGGCGAAGAAGGCGAAGATCGTCGCCGTGCGGGTCCTCAACAACAGCGGCTCCGGCACCACCGCCGGGGTCATCGCGGGCGTCGACTGGATCACCGCCAACCGCACCTCCTCCTCCGTCGCCAACGTCTCGCTCGGCGGCGGCCCCAGCCTCACCCTGGACAACGCGGTACGCCGGTCGATCGCGGCCGGGGTGACCTACTCCATCGCGGCCGGCAACTCCAACGCCCCCGCCTCCGGCTACTCGCCCGCCCGGGTCGAGACCGCGCTCACCGTCGGCGCCACGACCCGGACGGACGCGCGGGCCAGCTACTCCAACTACGGTCCCCTCGTGGACCTCTTCGCGCCGGGCTCCGACATCACGGCGGGCTGGGCCACCTCGGACACCGCCACCTACACGGGCAACGGCACGTCCTTCGCGGCGCCGCACGTCGCCGGTGCGGCGGCGGTCTATCTGACGAACCACCCCGGCTCCTCCCCGGCCGCCGTGGCCACGGCCCTCGTGAACGGCGCGACCAACAACGTCCTCACCAACGTCGGAGCAGGCTCCCCGAACAAGCTGCTCAGGCTCGTCCCGTAAGACGATGCCGTGCTGCGGTGCGCGACGCGTGGCGTACGGCAGGTGATCTGACGCCGCGGTGACGTGGTGACGCGGTGACGTGGTGCTCAACGGCCGGGTGCGTGTGGGGGTGATCCCCCGGACGCGCACCCGGCCCTTCTGCTGGGCGCCCTCTTCCGGGCCGCCGCCCCCGCGCCTGGATCACTCTCAGCCGGGCCGGTGCGCAGGCCCTGGGCGCCGAACTCCGTTCCCTGCGCGAGCTGGTGGCCCGCTGGGAGAACCCCCGCTCCGGCACCCCCGTAGCCGGAGCGGGGTGGGGCGGACGCCTGCCGTCCCCTCCTCTCCTCCTTTCAGGCCCCTCAGGCCGACGCCCCGCTGTCGATGACCAGATCACTGCCGACCACCGCACCGGCCGCGGGCGAGGCCAGGTAGAGCACCGCCGCCGCCACCTCCTCGGCCTCCGCGACCCGGCCGAGCGGGTTCTCCGACTTCATGCGCTCGGCCCGGTCGCCCTCGCTCTCGCCGGGCAGGAGCGACATGGGCGCGGCGGAGGCGCCGGGGCTGACCGCGTTGATGCGGATGCCCTGGTGGATGTGGTCGAGGGCGGCGGCGCGGGTCAGCGTGGAGACCGCCGCCTTCGAGGTGATGTACGCGGCGGCGTTCGGGATGCGCAGATGGGCGCCCAGGTTGGAGGAGATGTTGACGATGGCCCCGCCGCCGTTCTCCTTCATGTGCGCGATCTCGTGCTTCATGGCCAGCCAGACACCGGTGACATTGGTCCGCAGGACCGCGTCCCAGTCCTCCTCGCTCACCTCTCCGACCGGCCCGATGCCCCGGAGTATCCCGGCGTTGTTGACGGCGATGTCGAGCCCGCCGAAGCGGTCGACGCTCTCCCGTACGAGCGCGCGGACCTGGTCGGAGTCCGTCACGTCGGCGGTGACGGCCGCAGCCGTGCCGCCTGCCGCCTCGATGAGGGCGACCGTCTCGTCCAGGGAGGCGGCGGTGCGCCCGGCGGCGACCACCGACGCGCCCTCGGCGGCGAAGGCGAGCGCGATGGCACGGCCGAGACCGGACCCGGCGCCGGTGACGAGCACGGTGGTGGAGGCGAAGCGATGCATTCCGGTAACTCCTTATGGAGGGTGGGCTACTTGGTCGGAAGGGTCGGAAGGGTCGGACGATTCGGGCGGTTAGGGGGCTCGAGGGTCGGGGTTAGGGGGGTGGGCGGTTCGGCAGGCCGGGGGCGGCGAGAGCGGCAGGGGCGGCGAGGAGGGCGAGGAGGGCAAGGGCGGCGAGCGCGGTCCCCGTCGCGGCCAGGGACCGGGTGTCGCTGCCGAGGGTGAGCAGGACGGCGAGCAGGACGGTCGGGCCGAGCTCCATCGCACTGTTCAGCACCCCGCCCGCCAGCCCGGTCTGCCGGAGCGGTACGCCTGCGGTGGCGAGCACGGCACCGCCCGCGAAGGAGGCCGCGGCACCGCCTGCCAGCAGCACAAGGCCCGGCAGGAGCCCGTACGCGTACGGGGTGTGCTCATCGAGCCCCGTGACGGCGAGGAGCACGAGCCCGGCCCCGGCGGCGCCGAGCCCGGCGGTCGTGACGGCCCCGGCCCCGTACCGGCCGAGGAGCCGCTCCGCCGCCCGCCCCGAGACGATCAGCGCGAGGGCGAAGGGGAGGAACGCGGCCGAGGTCTCCAGGGGCGACCAGCCGCGTGTCTGCTGGAGGTCGAGGGAGAGGATCACGAAGGTCAGCGCCGTACCGCAGGCGCTCAGCGCTATGGCCGCGAGGGCGAGGGCCCGCCGCCGGTCGAGCAGGAAACGGGCGGGCAGCAGGGGATCACGGGCGTGCCGCTCCACGTACAGGAACAGGGCCAGCAGCGCGCTCCCGCCGAGCAGCGGCACCAGCACACCGGCCGACGTCCAGGGCCGGGCGTCGGTGACGACGAGTCCGTAACTCGCCGAGGTGATACCGGCGGTGGCGAGCAGCGCACCCGACAGGTCCAGGGCCCGGCCCCGGTGCGCGGCGGTGGGCGGCAGCAGCCGGGGCATGAGGCAGAGGGCCATGACCGCGACGGCGAAGGGTGCGGCGAAGGTCCACCGCCACGAGAGCGCGGCCAGGATGACCCCGGAGAGCAGATTGCCCGCCGTGGCCCCGAGGACGGAGAGCCCGCCCCAGGTGGCCATCGCCCTGGCGTACGCGGCGGGGGAGGGGAACACGGCGCCCAGCACGGCCATGGCGGCGGGCGCGACGAGCGCCGCACCGGCACCCTGGGCGAAGCGGGCCGCGATCAGCTCCCCGAACCCCGGGGAGAACGGGGCGGCGGCCGAGGCGGCGGCGAAGAGCCCGAGCCCCGCGGCAAGGGCGCGCCGTCCGCCGTAACGGTCGGCGAGGCGGCCTCCGAAGAGCAGTAACCCGGCGAAGGTGAGTCCGTACGCGGCGCTGAGCAGGATCAGTTCGGCTCGTTGCAGGCCGAACTCCCGCCCGATGTCGGGGAGCGGTACGGCGATGGCGGTGAGCGTGAAGACGATCGTGGTCTGGACGGCCCCGAGCAGGACGAAGGCGCGTCGGTGCTGCCTGTTCATGATGTGGCGCCCCTTTCCTGAGTCTGCCTTTTATTTGAACGATCGGTCTATTATTTGGGCGTGCGGGGTTGGTGGCCGGAGTGGGGGCGGAGGTGGGGGTGAGGTGGGTCGGGGCGGGCCCCGTGCGCGGGTTCAGTCCAGCAGGGCCAGTGCCTGCTCGGCCGCGTCCTGGACGCGGGCCGGGTCGCTGGATGCCTTGCCGACGATCCGTACGCCCTGGAGCATGACGAACAGCATGCGGGCCAGGGCCCGTGGATCGCGGTCCTCGGGCAGCTCGCCCTGGGCCTGGGCCCGTATGAGCGCGGAGTGCAGCGGGGTCTCGATGTGCTCCCAGCTCAACTCGACCCGCCGGGCCGCCGCCGGATCGTGCGGGGCCAGCTCGGCCGCGGTGTTGGTGACGAGGCAGCCGCGCAGGCGCATTTCCAGCGAGGTGGCCTCCGAGGCGAACCGCCGGACCAGTGCCCGCACGGCGGGCAGTGCGGGACCGGGCTGGGACAGCTCGGCGAGGAAGAGCTGATCGCACCCTTCCGTGTACCTGTCCAGGGCCTTCAGATACAGCTCGTGCTTGTTGCCGAAGGTGGCGTAGATGCTGGCGCGGCCGATCCCGAGGTGCTCGACGAGATCGGCCATCGACGTCGCTTCGTACCCGCGCTGCCAGAACAGCTCAAGGGCCGACTGCAGCGCGGCCTCCGGGTCGAATTCCTTGGTCCTGGCCACGATGGAAATCGTAAGCCCATGCAGAACGATCGGTCAAGAATGTTCGGTCAAGAATCCTCTGGTGGGTCGGAGCCGCCTTCCCGTGCTCGGCCCGGGGCGACGAACCCGGTGTACGAAACAATCACCGGCATGATGTACGGGGTACTCCGCCGGTTGCGGCGGAACGTCAGGCGGAACGTCAACAGGAAGACCGGACACGCGCTCTGGGTGTGGGGGCTGCTGAGCGCCGCATGGCTGGTGCTGCTGTACTGCTGGGACGGGCCTGCCCGGAGCGCCGAGACCTGGGTCTCCATCCCTCTGGGTATCGCGGCCATGACGGCCACCCTGATGGTGTTCGTCGTGACGTACGCGATGCTGGCCGTCCAGATCCACCTGCGGTACAGCGTGCGGCTGGCCGTCTCGGTCCTGGACGGCACGGCGGTCGCGTACGGCGTGTTCTTCTCCGCGGGTTTCGTGGTGCCCGGCCTGCTGGCCGCGGTGCCGTCGAGGGGCGGCACCCTCGTCTCGCTCATGCTGTTCCTGCCGGTGACGCTGTCCCTCCTGCCCGCCCTGCCGTTCTTTGCCGCGCGCCTGCGTACGGGGTGGCTGCTGGACCGCCCGGTGACGCGCGCCGTCAACGCGCTCGGGAAGCTGGAGGGGCGCAAGGCCCGCCGCCCCAACCGCAGGCATGAGGCCGAGGCCCGCTGCCTGGAGCTCTGCGATGCCGCCACCGGGGTGGTCCACGCCGTCCTGGCCCATGCCGGTGACTCGCTCCACGACCACGCGGCGGCCCGGATTCAGGCGCAGCGGCTGGTGTACGCGCTCCTCGACCACGACACCGCGCACAGCCGGGCGTCCGTCGTCCGGCTGCTGGACGGCCTGACCCAGCTGGCGGTGGCCCAGGGAGACGCCCGCCTGCGCTCCGAGGTCAGCGGCGTCCTCGGCTCCACCGCCCGTCTGGCGCGTCCCGAAACCGGCCGCGAGGTCTTCTCCCATGCCCTGGGTGGCCTCCGGGCCCTGGGGCGGGCCACGGGGGTGACCATCGACGAGCAGAGGCAGCTCGCCCGTGCACTCGCCACCGCCGTACACGAGGTTGCCCGCTCCCTGAGCGATTCCGTCGACCCTCTGGGCGTCCCGCCCCTGGTCGCTCCGGCCGTACGTGAACGCCCCGCCCGGGGCCTCCAGCCGTACCGGCCCGCACTCCTCCCCGGCCGTCGGCCGAACCTGGACCTCGACGACGTGCTCCGCGAGGGAGTGGCGGGCATCGCCGAACTCTCCGGGCGCCCGGCCCGCCCGCGCAGCGACAGCCCCGAGGCGCGGAAGCGGGCGGAAGCCTTCGCCGACGGGTGCCGGCTGTTCGAGGAGCTGGCGGCGGAACTCCTGACGGCACACCGATGGGCGCCTTACAACCTGGTGGTCGACCACCTCGACGAGCAACTCCGCTACCGCCTGGGCACAGGGCCGGACCGCAGCGCCGATCTGACCCGGCGGGCACCCCAGCACATCCCGTACGCCCTCGAACTGGAAGCAGCCGCAAGGGCGTTGACCACGATCGCGGACCGGGCATTCGAAGCGGGATTCGACGCGGTGTGCCGTCGGGCGCTGGAGTCCCTGATCTCCGGGACGGCCCGGGCGATCCGCGAGGGCGACCGTACGGCTCTCGTCCTGTTCGCCCGGGAACTGGACGCGGCCGGCGATGCCTTGAGGCACCAGCTGCGAGGCCCTTCGGAGATCGCCCGCACCACCCGCGTGGTGGAGATCGTGGAGTCCTTGCAGCCCGCGAACCGTGCCCTGCTCACCGAGCTGCTGCGCCTGCCCGTTCCCGTCGAGCACGATCGGTTCCTCCCGGTCGCCGGGGACCGGCGCGACTATGGCGAAGGCGCCGAGGCCCACTACCGCGAGGCGTTCCGGCAGATCATCCGCTGGGCGTTGCGCCCCCTTTACCGAACGCCCGAGGGGCACGGATCGCTGGCCCTCGCGATAGCCGGAACAGCGATCGGGGTCTTGGAGTCGGGAGGTCGGCAGCAGGTGCGCTTCAAGGCCGGGGACGGGGCTGGGACCGGGGACGGGGCGGGGGCCTGGTCCGATGCCGTCGATACGGACGTTCTGCGGCGGGAGGCGTACGTACTCAACACGTGGCGGGTGGACACCTTCAGCCACGATCCGCACACCGCGCTGCTCCAGGCAGTGCGTGAGAACGAGGACGTCCACCATCCCGGCCTGACTGTACGGGTGGCAGCGGCACGCTGGCGTATCGCCCTGGAAGCAGCCGCCACAGGGCTCGGAGCACGTCGGTACGGTCGGAACCTTCTCGCCGATCTCGCCTCCGGGCGCGGCGGGTACACCGGGACCGGCCTGTCACCGGAGGCCGGGGACTTTCTGGCCCGGCTGCGGTCCTGGGCGGAGGCTCCCTGGCGTCCGACCGAGGCCGCGTTCTTCCTGCCGCCCTGGCTGAGGGACCGTGACGAACCGCGGGCCTTCCTTCTGGGGACGAGCATCCGGCCCGCAGACGACGCGGACGACGCCGGGCCCGCCGAACCGGCTCCGCTCGCCACGCTGCTCCTGCACCGCCAGGCGTACCGCTTCCGCGAGATCCTGCGCGCGGGCGGCGGGAACCGGAGCCTGGCGGAACTCCAGGCGTCGGGCCTCCTGTGGGGCGACTGGCCCCCGCCGTCCGGCTGCTCCGATGTTCCTCTGGACGGCGGCGGACGGGGCTCGGGCGACCTGTTCGCCGCCCGCCCCGGAGCGGTCCGGCCGGGCTCCTGGGCAGAGCGGGAGCGGCGGGAGGACCGTACGTATCACGCGCGTACGAGTGGCGGGCATCGCATCGTCGTTGTCGAGCCGGACGGCAGCAGCCGGGTGCTCTCGGGGCCTGCCCGGACGGAGGAGCCGTTCTCCCTGTTCTACGGCGGGACGGGACTCGACATACTCACGCGGCGGCTCGTGGCCGATTTGCTCGGCGACTGGGTAGCCTGCCCGAGCTGCCACGGTGGATCGGCGGAACTCCCGCTGCCCGGTTGGTGCAGGACGTGCCGGAGCGAGCGTACGCATCCCGGTCTCCACCGTGCGTACGGTGCTGTCCACACCGTGCTGGCCCGCTACGGCACGGAGTGGGACATCAGCCGGACCGAGTTCCTCAACGCGATGGTGGCGCCCGCGTGCTGACCGCCGACGATGAGCCGCCCGGTGTCCTCGGTCCAAGCGGGTGGGCCCGCCGTCCTGTCACGGGCGGCGGACCCGCTCACGTACGGCCGGAGGGGTCAGCTTCCGGCGTCGCATCCCTTGCCGTCGGCCTTGATGTCCTTCACGGCCGGGGCGAGGGACGGGAGAACGGCCGAGGGGTCGGTGTTCTCGTTGCGGAACCGGACCTGCACGCTGGGGTCGCGGCCCTGGGTGGCGAACATCTTGGCGGTCCGGTCGTCGGCGGGCTTCTGCGCGGTCCAGTCGATCCCGCCCTCGGTGAGGCAGTCGGCACCGGTCTCCGGCTTGGGCATACCGCAGTACAGGATGATGTCGCCGTCCCCCCAGGCGGCGGCACCGGCCACGTTCGTCTTCTCCAGCCGGTGGCCGCCCAGCTCGTCGGGGAGCTTGCCGGTGAGCGTGTCGCACGCCGGGCTGCCCGCGAAGGGGGGCTTGGTCAGGTTGTAGCCGTCGCCCCCGCCGCACCCGGCGAGGAAGGCGGTACAGGCGGCCAGCGCGGCGGCGGCGCGCAGTGGTTTACGTATGCTTCGGGTCAATTCGAGCCCCCGTGTGGGTGATTTGTCGGTCAGGACAGAATCTATCCCGAGGGGGTGCGCCGACCGCGGGGCGCCCGGTGGAACGACGCGGGAGCGTACGGTCAGGCGGGCGGAGCCTGGCGTTCCGTACCGGCGTCAGGGGTGCGGGTGAGCAGCCAGCGGGCGAGCAGGAGGAAGCCGACGGCGGTGAGCACGCCGTGCGCGATCCGTACCGGGGGGCCGCCGAAGAACTGCGGCAGATACAGGACGAGGGCGGCGCCGAACGGCCAGCCCAGCCAGCGGGCGGCGAGGCCCGAGCGGGTGAGGGCCAGGGCGACGAGCACTCCGGTGGCGGCGAACAGCAGCATGGCGATGCCGAAGACGGCGGCCGGTGCGGCGTCCATACGGACGGAGTCGGCCAGGGTGAGCAGCTCGGCGTCACCGGTGCGGGCGGCCTCCTCGCTGATGGCCTGGAGGCCGAAGACCTCGCCGCCGTAGTACGGCAGGGCCAGACCGGCGCCGAACCAGGCGGTGAGGAACGCGGCGGTCATCGGCCGGCGGCCCGGGGTGCCGGTGACGGCGGCGCGGACGCCGATCAGTCCGAGCGGCATCAGGATGAACGCGAGCATGCCCGCGAGGTGGGAGAGGGCCCAGCGGCCGGAGGCCATGGCGTCCGCGCCGTCGAGGGTGGTCTCGTCGCTGTAGGGGCGCAGCGCCGGGTACAGGGCGAGGAGCACACCGGCGGCCGCCAGGGCGATGGCCGCCCACCGGAGGGTGCGGGGGTCGCGCTCGGCGGTCAGCGGGTCCGGCATGGTGAGGTCTCCGTCCTTCCGGGGCGCCGTCCGGCCCCGTGTGTCTGTGTCCGTGCCGTGGGTGACTGTGTGGGTCGATCATCGCGCCGATCGGGCGTCACCGTAGGGGATTCGGGCATACGGCGGGTGAACGTCACTGTTCGCAGCGCTTCTTGAGTGCGTCGTTGAACGTTTCGAAACCGGCGGTGGTACGGGCGAGCATGCCGCGGCCGAAGGGGGTGAGGACGCCGGAGAAGCGCTCACCGTGGCGCAGCAGGGTGCCGCCGTCGGGAAGCGCGGAGAGTTCGAAGCTGTGGCGCCCGTCGAAGATCCCGGGCACCAGCAGCCGCCCGAGCCAGGCGAGGCGGTGGGGGGCGTCGAGCTCGACGACGCGGGGGCGGAAGTCCATCCGCTTGCCGCCGGGCGGGGCGATGGTGACGGCCAGGGTCTCGCCGGGGCGGGGGGTGCCTTCGAGCCGGACGAAGAAGGGGTCCCACTCCTGGTGGCCGGGGAAGTCGGTGAGCACGTCCCACACCCGCTGCGGGGGTGCGGCGATCTCGGTCCGGGTGGTGATGGTGGGCATGTCGGGGGCGTCGCCTTCCGTCGGGTGGGGGCTTCGGCAGTACACCAACGGTCGCTTCAGGCGCGCTTAGGTGCCGCCCAAGTCGCTCGTCATCACCGGTGGTGACGCTGGGGACGTCGATGGGGTTCACCAGCCGGGAGAGTGGGATGACACAGGACACGACGGTCACCGCGGCGGATGACGCCGAATCCGGTGGTGGCCCTGACCGTACCCTGCCGGGGGCCGGGGACCGGCCACCGGTCGGCCGGGGCTGGACGGCCCGGTACACCATCGCGAGCACCGGCATGTGGCTCGGCGTGCTCACCCCCATGGGGGTACAACTCGCGCGGCAGGCCGAGAAGTTCGCCCCGGAATCGAAGACCGAGCTGCTGGGTCTGGCGACCGGGGTGGGCGCGCTGGTGACGATGCTGGCCGTGCCGTTGCTGGGGGCGGCGAGCGACCGTACGAGGTCCCGGTTCGGCCGTCGGCGTCCGTGGATCGCCGGGGGCGCGGCGGTGGGGGCGCTCGGTCTGGCGCTGCTGTCGATGGCGCCCGGACCGGGGTGGATGCTGGCCGGGTGGGTGGTGGCGCAGCTGGGGCTCTCCTCGGTGCAGGCGGGCCTGGTGGCCACGGTGCCGGACCGGGTGCCGCGTGAGCAGCTCGGTTCGGTGGCGGGCTGGGCGGGGCTGTCCCAGATGCTGGGTGCGCTGTTGGGCACGGTGGTGGTGAACCAGCTGGTCAAAGGGTTGTCGGCGGGGTATCTGGCCTGTGCGGCGCTGGTGCTGGTGGCGGTGGTTCCGTTCCTGATCGGCCATGCGGAGCGGGACGCGCGGGCTGGGGCGGGCTCGCGTGCCGGGGATGACGCGCGTGCCGGGCAGGGCTTGTGGGCGGTCGCCGTGGAGCCGAAGGCGCCCCGGCCGGTGGTGGTGACGGCGGGCGGTGCGCGGCGGGGGCTGCGGGAGCCGGACGTGCTGTGGACGTGGGTGAGCAAGTTCCTCGTCGTGCTGGGCTTCGCCCTGATCACCCAGTACCTGCTCTACTACCTGACCGACGAGTTGCGGGTGCCCGATCCGCAGCGGGCCACCATGATGATCACGGCGGTGACGGTCCTGTCCGCGATGGCGTCGGCGCTGGGCGCGGGCCGCTGGTCGGACCGGGTGGGACGGCGAAAGGTGTTCGTCGCGGGCGGCGGGCTGCTGATGGCGGCGGGCGGGACGCTGATGGCGGTGGCACCGGCCTGGCCGGTGGCCCTGTGCGCCGGGCTGCTGGTGGGGGCGGGGTTCGGGACGTTCCTGGCGGTGGATCTGGCGGTGGTGGCGAGCGTGCTGCCGTCCGCGCGGGACACCGGCCGGGATCTGGGGCTGTTCGCGGTGGCGGTGGCGGCGCCGCAGGTCCTGGCTCCGGTGCTGGCCGTGCCGGTGCTGGCGGTGGCCGGATACGGCGGGCTGTATCTGCTGGTGGCGTTGGTGACGGCGCTGGGCGGTGTGCTGGTGCTGCGGGTGCGCTCGGTGGCGTAGATCGGTGGCGTAGGGCTGCAGGGGATGAGACACGAGTACGCGGGTGGCGCCGGACCGACGTCCGGTGCCACCCGCGCCTCCGGGCCGGGCACGCGCGCTCCGGGGGTGAACGCGCGTCGCCGGCCGGTCACCAGGTGACGGGCAGTTTCTCCAGGCCGTGCACCAGCATGCCGGTCTTCATGCGCAGCTCGCCGATGTCGCAGGCCAGCCGCAGGGTGGGGAAGCGGCGGAAGAGCGAGGCCATGGTGATGCGCAGTTCGGCGACGGCGAGCGCGGCACCCAGGCAGTGGTGGATGCCGTGGCCGAACGCCAGGTGCGGGTTGTGCTCGCGGTCGGGGCGGAACTCCTCGCCGTCCTCGAAGACCTGCGCGTCCCGGTTGGCGGAGGCGACGGCGGCCATGACGGCGCTGCCCTTGGGGATGACGGTCCCGGCGATCTCCACCTCCTCCAGGCTGATGCGCAACGGGCCGCCGTCACCGATGGGGTTGACGCGCAGCAGCTCGTTGACGAAGCCGCTGACCGCGTCCGGGTCCTCGATGACCCGGGCGAGCTGCTCGGGGTGGCGCAGCAGGGTCAGCACACAGGCGCCGATCATGCTCACCGTGGTCTCGTGACCGGCCACCAGGATGGTCATCGCCATGATGATGAGCTCGGACTGGTCGAGGGCGTCGCGCTCGTCGTGGGCCGTGATCAGCGCGCTGAGCAGGTCGTCGCCGGGCTCCTCGCGCCGTTTGTTGATCAGCTCGTGGATGTAACCGGCCATCTCGATGCGCTGGGTCATCATCTCCTCGGCCGTGTGGTTGGTGAGGGAGACGATGGCGTTGGACCAGGCGCGGAACTGCTCCCGGTCCTCGAAGGGCACGCCGAGCAGTTCGCAGATGACCTGGACGGGCAGCGGGAAGGCGAACATCTCGTTGAGGTCGACGGGGCCGCCCCCGTTCTTCTCCATCTCGTCCAGCAGCGCGTCGGTCAGCTCCTGGATGCGCGGTTCCAGGGCCCGGACGCGGCGGCCGGTGAACTCGCCCATGACCAGCTTGCGCAGCCGGGTGTGCTCGGGCGGGTCGGTGGAGAACAGGCTGCCGGGAGGCATGGGCGCCACGGTGAGCTGCGGGGCGCCCTCGGCCACCATCGCGGCCCGGCTGAACCTCGGGTCGGCGAGCACCAGTTTGGCGTCCTCGTAACGGCTCACGACGTAGCCGATGTCCCCGCTGGGCAGCAGGACCCGGGCGACCGGCTCGCTGCTCCGCAGCTCCTGGTAGATCGGCGGTATCTCGATCGCGGACGGCCGGTGGAACGGGTAGCCGCGCGGGCACCCGGTGCCGGTGGTCTCGACGGCGGTCTCGGTTTCCATTCGCTCTCCCGGTGAGGACGGCGGAGTCGGTGTTCGTTCCACGGTCCACGGTCACAGGGGCGGCTGAGTCTCCGCTTATGCACCGCTTGCCCCTCACGGAACCCGCGGAACCCGCGGAACCCGCGAAACCCGCGGAACCCGGCGGGACTCGCGGAAGAGTTCGGGCGCGGGGCGGCGCCCGGTTTCAGCGGCGGGAGCGGAGGACGGCGACGGTGGTGAGCCAGGTCAGGCCGAGGGTGAACCACGGCGCGGCCTGCGTCTGGCTGTCGGTGAGGAAGGTCGCGGCGGCCAGGACGAGTACCGGGGGCAGCGGGTGCCGTACGGCGAGGGCCACTGCCCGGCCGGGCAGCCGGGCGGCGAGCAGCGGCAGGGCGGCGCCTGCCGCCGCGGCGGCCAGGGTCCAGCCCTGGTGTTTGACGGTCTCGAAGGCGGCGAAGGCGGAGGTGAACGCGGCGAGCGCCAGCCAGCCGGGCCGCCGCCCCGCGCCGGGCCGCCGCCCCGCGCCGGGCCGCCGCCCCGCGCCGGGCCGCCGCCGACCCGCGCCGTCCCCCGGGCCCGGGCCCGCGCCCGCCCCGGAGACGCGGCGAGGGTCCCGCCCGGCGGAGCCTTCGGCGGGACCCTCGTCGTGCGGTGGGACGTTCACCGGGCGAGCTCCGGCTGGAGCTGGAAGTAGGCCGAGCACAGGACGCGCTTCTGGAGGTACCGGCTCCGGTTCATGATGCGGTACAGAGCCGAGCGGCCGGCCACCGCGAGCTGGTTGTCGTAGGTGAACGCCCGCTCCTGGCGCATCTGGAGCCCCCGGGAGATCCGTACGGCCTCCTCCCGCTGGTGCTGGAAGCGCAGCGTGGCGGTGCGGATCAGCTCGGAGCCCCGGCGGCCGGTGGCGCGCAGCGGACGGTCCAGCAGTCCGGCGAGGGTGTGGCCGTCGATGAGGGCGTGGTTGACGCCCTGGCCGAGGATGGGCGTCAGGGTGTGCGCGGCGTCGCCCATGAGGGTGAGGCCGGGCCGGGACCACTCGGGGGTGGCGACGGTGAAGATGTCCAGCACGGTGGTACCCGACCATCCGGTGACCGACTCGCGCAAGCCCTGGGAGAGTTCCGGCGCGATCTCGTCGATACGGCGGTGCAGTTGTTCGATGCCGCCCTTGCGCAGCTCCTTCAGCCCGCCCTTGGGGATGTTGAAGCCGATCCGGATGTCGTCGGGGTAGGTGGGGATGAACAGCCCGTGGCGGGAGCCCTGGAGCCGGATGCGGTAGCAGGCGCGCTGCCAGCCGTCCGGGCGGGGCATCCGGAGCCAGACCACGTCCCGCTCCAGCGGCTGCTTGTCGTAGGCGAGGCCGGAGAGTTCGCGGGTTTTGCTGTAGCGGCCGTCGGCGCCGACGACGAGCCGGGCGCGCAGCTCGCGCTCCTCGCCGTCGGCGCCCCGGTACCGTACGCCGGTGACATCCCCGTCCTCCTCGGTCAGGGCCGTCACCTTGGCGCCCTGGCGCAGGTCGAAGCCCGGGTAGGCGGCTCCGGCCTCGGCGAGGGCGGCCAGCAGGGTGGGCTGCGGTATCTCCATCGGGTAGCGCTGGGCGTAGGGGTAGTCGGCGAAGTCGGCGCTCATCACGACGCGTCCGTTCTCCGCGATCTCCAGCCGCTCCACCACCAGCGCGCCGCGCTCGACGACGGTGTCCAGGACGCCGAGCCGGTCGAGCAGCCACACCCCGTCGGGGGAGAGCGACTCGCCGCGGAAGCTGCGGTCGAAGCGGGGGCTCTGTTCGAGGACGACGACTTCGTGGCCGTCTCCGGCGAGGCCGAGGGCGAGCGCCAGTCCGGCGGGGCCGCCGCCGACCACGCAGACGTCTGTGGTGTCGGTGTTCACGGTGTGCGGGCCTCTCACTTCGTTCGGGTGGGAGCGGGGGACGTACTGGCGGTCTGCGGGCTGGGGGACGGGCCGACGGTCCGGGGTCCGGGGGACGCGCCGACGGCCTGCGGCCCGGGCACGGTCCGGGTGAGCCGTCGGCGCAGCGCGGGCAGCAGTCCGGCGTGCGGTTCCTGGACGAGGAAGTGGCCGCCGTCGAGGATCTCGCAGCCGAAGTCACCGGCCGCGTGCTCCCGCCAGCCGCGCAGCTGCTCGACGGAGACGATCGGGTCCCTCCGGCCGCCGAAGACGTGCACGGGCATCGGGAGCCGGGGAGCGGCCACGTAACGGTGCGCGGCGCACAGCCGCAGATCCTCGCGTACGGTGCCGAGCAGCAGGCGCAACCACTGCGGACGGGCCAGCAGTTCGGCGGGCAGACCACCGGCGGCCCGCAGCCGTTCGGCGAGGGTCACGTCGTCGAGCGCGTCCACGGCGTCCTCGCTGGTGACGCCGAGCAGGGACCCGGCGAGGTGCGGTGCGGCGTAGGCGGCGGCGAGGAACAGCTCGGGCAGCGGCCCGCCGCGTGCCATCCGCCGCTGGACCAGCCAGAAGGCCAGCATCGCGCCCATGCTGTGCCCGAACACCGCGTACCGGCACGGGACTTCCTCGGCCAGCTGCTCGTCGAGCTCACGCACGAGGGCGGCCAGACCGGGGTGGCGGCGGGGCGTGGTGACGGGGCCGTCGCGGCCGGGCAGCCGGACGGGGTGGGCGACGAACCCCTCGGGCAGCGCGTTCCGCCACTCCCGGAACGCCGAGGAGTTGCCGCCCGCGTGGTGGAGGCAGACCAGGGTGACGGGCCCGGCCGAACCGGGCGGTGACGTTGGCCTGTTCGGCTCGGGCAGCCCCGCCGGGGCCGGGCGGGTGAGGGCAGGGGTGATCATCTCCGGCTCCCTTCCTGGCGCCGGTCGGCGTGCGTACGGTCGGCGGACGCGCTCCCCGGGGACGTACGGTCGGCGGGTGCACGGCCCACGGCCGTACAGCCGGTACCGCGCGTACGGGTGGTGCCGCCCCGGCCGGTGTTCCCGCGCAGGGCCAGCACGGCGCCCGCCGCCCGGGCGCGCCGGTCGCCGAGGGTGTCGAGCACACCGCGCAGCAGCCACAGCCGGGTGTCCGTGAGGTGGGCCGGGGAGCCGTGCACATCGTCGAACTCCACCCAGGTGAAGTCCGGCAGCCGCTCGGCGAGGCGTTCCCACTCCCGGCGGGGGATGATCTCGTCCCGCCTGCTGGCCACGTAACGGACCGGTACCCGTACCCGCGCCAGCGTCTCCTCGTCCAGTGCCAGAGCGGCCAGCTCCTTCCGGGTCTGCTCCGGTTCCCGCTGGGCGAGGTAGGCGAGCGTGGCCGTGGTGGTCCGCGGGAGGTCCGCCCAGACGGCGGGGTCGCGGAAGACGCCGTCGGTGGGGGCGCCGACGGTGTGGACGGCGGTGATCCTCGGGTCCTCGGCGGCGCTCAGGGCGAGCTGTCCGGCGAAGCTGAGGGCGACCACCTGGACCCCGGCGGCGCAGCTCGCCGGGCCGAGCTCGTCGAGGAGTTCGGGGATCATCGCGGTGCTGTGCGGGCCGTAGCGGTGGGTGTTCTCACCGACACCGGGCATCTCCGTGACGACCACCGCGACGCCCAGCCGCCGCGCCGCCGTCAGGAAGGGCGCCCACTGCTCCTTCACGCTGATGATGCCCCCCAGGACCAGCAGCAGCGGCCGTCCCGCGCGCGGGGTGAGACCGGCGGTCCAGGCCGCCAGGGTGCCGCCGCTCAGGCCGAGTTCGAGCCGGTCGATGCCGCCGTGCGAGCGGCGCCAGGTGTCGAAGGCGCGTACGGCGCGGTCGGTGGCGGTACGGCGGTGCTCGTCGGCCGGGTAGGGGAACCGGGCCAGGACGTGCGCGCGGCAGGCGTGCAGGGGGTACCCGGCGCGCGTGTGGTGCTCGGCGAGGCGGTTCCAGGTCCGCGGCCAGGCTTCGGGGGTGCCGTCGCGGCGGATCGCGTCGAGGCCCTGGCGCAGCTCCGTACGGCCGATGCCGAGCGCTTTCGCGTGCAGGGCGGCGAAGTCGGCCAGTTCGGCGACCGGCGGCACCGCCCCGGCGGGGGTGACGGTCATGCCGCGCTCCCTTCGCGCAGGGCGGCGCCGATCCAGTACCCGGCGGGGGTGCGGCGGCTCGGCAGCCGGGTGGTGGCCAGCCGCCAGCCGGGCGGCGGGGCGTCCGCGCGGACGGAGGACAGGTCGAACAGCAGCCCGCGCCCGTCCGCCTTGGCGACCGCCTCCTTGCAGACCCACAGCTTGGCGATGGCCTCCGTGCGTGCCCGGCGCGACAGTTCGGCGAGGGCGTCGCGTTCGCCGGGGTGGCAGACGTGGGCGAGCATGCGTGGTCCGGGGGCGATGTCCCGGTCGGCGCGTTCGACGTCGACGCCGATGCGCCCCTTACGGCTGACGCCGAGCAGGAACAGGCCGTCGGTGTGGCTGAGGTTGAGGTCGACGGGCAGGCGTTCGCCGCTCTGCCGGTCCACCGGGTAGGGGCGGCGGCGCCGGTCCCGTTCCAGGCCCACCCGCTCGGCGGGCAGGTGCAGCAGATGGCCGACGGTGGCGGCGACCAGGGCCCGGGAGCCCGTACGCCCTCCGCCCCACCGCGCCTCCTCGGCGTGGCCGACGACCACGCCGTGGCGCCGCCAGCGTGCGGTCAGATGCCCCCAGACCGGGGCGGCCGGGTCGGGGAGCAGTTCGAGCGGCGGTTCAGCGAGCGGCATCGGGGGGCTCCGGGGTGGGTGCGCGTCCCAGGGTCTCGACGAGGTCGTCGAGGACGTCGGCGGCTTCGGCGCCGTCCAGTACGCGGTGGTCGAAGGTGAGGGAGAGCGGCAGGACGGGCGCGATGACCACCGCGCCGTCGCGTACCACCGGGCGGTCGGTGATCCGGCCCACGCCGACGGTCACCGCCGTACCGCCGTGGCTGAAGAAGCGCAGCACCCGGCGGTGGCCGAGGGAGGTGACGGCGACGGTGCCGAGGTGGCGGTGGCGCCGGGTCGTCCGGCTGGCGGCGGCGAAGGCGATCCGTCCTGCGGGGTGCGGCAGCCTGCGGAGCGCTCGTACGCCGTCGAACTCCGGCAGGTCCTCCGGGTCGGTGGTGGCCAGCCGGGTGATGCGGGCCTGGAGGAAGGAGCGGGAGGCCCGGTCGGCGTCGGTCAGCACGGAGGAGAGCACCACGCGGGTGTCGTCGACGACCCGGTCCAGGGTCAGCTTGACGTCGACCCAGGGGTAGCGGACGAGCCGGGGGCGCGGGCCTCCGGCGTACGCGGCGTTGGCGTCGGGGTGGCGGGCCAGGACCCGGCCGACCGCGTGCACGACATGGGTGACCACGGAGACGGGCCGGGCGGCGGCGGCCCGGTGGGCGAGCAGCGCGGTCGCGTCGGCCTCCGCGTCCAGATGGACGGGGGCGGCGGTACGGGCGTGGTGGAGGAAGTGCAGGGTGTGACGGCGGGCCCGGGGCACCGGCAGGACCGGCGGCCTCACCGGGCTATCGCGGTGTGCACCGCGCGCAGGGTCCGCGCCTCCAGGACCTCCAGCATGGGGGCCGGGCGGCCGGTGGCCTGCTCGACGGCGGTGAGCAGCTTGAGCAGCATCACCGAGTCCCAGTCGGCCAGATCGTCGAAGTCGGTGTCGAGGTCGCCGGTGCCGACGGCCAGACCGGTCTCGTCGCGGAGGAGGGTCAGGAACCCTTCGGTGTCCAGGGTGGTGGTGCTCATCGCGTCTCCTCGGTCGGGGCGGTGGCTGCTGTAGGGGGTACGGGGCCGGGTGCGGGCAGTTCGCTGACGACCGTGAGGTGCTCGACGGCCGGTGGCAGGGTGGTGAGGTCGTGCCGGTAGCGGTGGAACCCCTCGCCCCGGTCGGGCAGTTCGGTGAAGCCGTGGTCGGGGTAGAGGGCGGCGACCCGGCCGTTGCGGGGGGTGGGCCGGTAGTCGGCGGTGACCTCGGTGGCGCCGTGCGCGGCGGCCCACCGCAGGAGTTCGCGCAGCCAGGCCGACTCGATCCCGCGCCCGAGCACCCGGCAGGACATGACGAGGTTGTCGATCTCGACCCGGTTACCGGTCCGCCGCAGGAAGGCGGTTCCGATCACCCCGTGCTCGCCGAACCGGTCGGCGACCCGGACGGGGCTGACCAGGACCGCCGGGTCGGCGAGTGCGGCCCGCACCGCCGCCTCGTCCATGCGCACCGTGGTCAGGTTGAACTGGTTCGTGCGCTGCGTCAGTTGGGCGAGGCGGTGGACATCGCCGGGGCCGGGCGCGAACAGGGTGAGGGTGGTGTCGAGTTCCTTGAGGTAGTCGGTGAGGGAGGAGAAACCGGCCCGGAACTCGGCCCGGCGCCCCTCGGTGCGGTAGCGCCCGGCGCGGGCGCGGTCCTCGTCGGTGATGGCGGCGCTGTCGAACCAGCCCTCGGCCAGCAACCGGTCGGCGTGCGTGGCGGGTTCGCGGGCATCGACGTCGATGACGGCGATCTCGGGCCGCTTGAGGCGGACGAGGCCGGTCTCGGTGGCGCTGTCGTCGACGAAGACGAGGCTGTCGGTACCGATGCCGATCCGCTCGGCCACCTGCCCGACGGTGTCCACCTTGGGCGCCCAGTCGGCGACGACGGTGACGAAGTCGTCCCGGCGCACCAGCAGATCGGGGTGGCCGCGCAGGACCTCGTCCACCTCGGCCGGATCGTTCTTGCTGCACACCGCCAACAGGACGCCCTGACTGCCCAGTTGGGCGGCGACCCGCTGGAACCGGCGGTGCGACTCGCCGCGGAACCCCTCGGCCATGTCGAGGCCGGACCCGCCGGACTCGGCGAGCGTGCCGCCCCACAGCGTGCCGTCCAGGTCGAGCACCAGGCTCTTGCGGGGGCGGCCGTGCAGGGCCCGTACGAGATGCGCGAACCGGCGGGCCAGCGCGTCCAGCAGGGCGTCGCTGTAGGCGATGTGGGCGTAGATCTCCAGCCGGGGGTCGCGGGCGGGTCCGGTGGCGGCGGCGACCGGGTCGAGGTCGATGACGTACAGACCCTCGACGGCCCCGGTGCCGAGCTCCAGCAGACCGGCGGTGAAGCGGTGCCATACGGCCCCGAGGCGGGCGCGTTCGCGCAGGTCCAGGATCTGGTCGGTCCACAGCGGCCACAGCGGCGCGGTGGTCAGCACGAGCGCGCCGCCCCCGGCGGTGTACGAACGGGCCGCCGCGTCCAGCTGGGCCAGGAGCCCGTCGCAGGCGGCGGCGACGTCGTCGGCCGTCCACACCGGGTGCGGTACGCGGTCGAAGACCGCCGAGGCGTCCAGCACGCACAGGGTGACATCGGCGGTGGCGGGCTCGGCGAGCGCGAGGGCGTAGCCGCCGGGGTCGCCCGCGGTGACCCGGCCGATGATCTGCTGGCGGGCCAGCTCCCCGGTGAGCCGGGTGGCCAGCGGGGAGACCGTACCGCTGCCGGTCAACGCCACGTCCAGCAGCGGCAGCCCGGGGTGGGCCCGGTGGGCAGCGGCGTGGTCGACGCCTGCCAGCAGGGCCCCGGCGCGGGCCGTCAGCGCCGGGTCGGCGGTGGCCAGGAGCCGCGCCAACTCCGGCCAGTGATCGGCGAGTCTGCCGCTGTCGCGCAGCTTCCGCACCGCGTCCAGGGTGGTGTCGGCGCTCACTTTCCCTCCAGGGCGAAGCCGGTGCGTATCCACTTGCTCGACTCGATGGCGATGGCCAGCGCCCGGTCCCCGGGGGTCAGCGGGAAGAGCCGGTCCAGCTGGAGGAAGGGCAGGGCGTTGCCGTTGTTGCCGGTCTCCGCGACACAGCTGATCTCGGTGGCGGTCAGACCGAACCGCTCGACCAGCCCCCGGGTGATCTGCTCGGTCATCCGGCCGCCGAGCTGCGGTGGCAGCAGATGGGTGATCGATCCGGCCGCCCACCCGGTACGGTCCAGCAGGTCCGCGAGCACATCGGCGGCCAGGGCCGGAACACCCGCCTCGATGGCCTTGTAGTCCTCGGCGACGGGCTGTTCGCCGCTGGTGCGGTCGGCGGCGCCGAACCAGCGGATGATCTGGCCGGGATCGCGCCCGGCCCCGACGAAGCCGTTGCGGACGGTACCCAGGTGGGTGCCGGGCGCGTCGGGCTCCTCCGGCAGGCCGAGGACGGCGGCGCCCGCGCCGTCGCCGAAGATGACGTAGTTGACGAGTTCGCTCGGGGGCAGGGCCGCGAAGTCGTGGTCGAGGACGAGGTGTTTGGCGCAGCTGTCGGCGCCGATGACCAGCGCGGTGCGGTGCTCGTCGTCGAGCATGCGCCCGGCCAGGGAGAGCGCCTGCACGGCCCCCGCGCACCCGGACTGGAGCTGGTAGGTGGGCACGGCCTGGAGGCCCAGCCGGTCGGCGACGAGATTGACCGACGCGGGCATCAGGTGGTCCGGCGAAGCGGTGGCCAGGACCAGGACGTCGATGTCGTGCGGTTCGAGCCCGGCGTCGGCGAGCGCCGCCTCCGCCGCCTCGGTGGCCAGGTCGACCAGAGTATGGGTCGGCTTGCCGGTGTCCAGGTCGACGCCCAGGTGCCGGACGCGGGTGCCGATGAAGCGGTCCACCCAGCGGGGATCGGTGCCGAACCGCTCCTTGAGCCGCTCGTTGTCGATCGGTTCACCGGGCAGCGCGCTGCCGGTGCCGAGGAGGAGGTGGGTCACGACGGAACTCCTTCCGGAGCGGGGTGGGCCTGGCGCAGGTGGTCGATGAGTTCGCCGACGGTGGTGAGGCTGGGCAGCAGGGCCTCCACGTCGACCGGGCCGACCGCCTCCTCGATCTCGTCGACCAGGCGCAGGACCATGATCGAGTCGAAGCCGAGCTCGGTGAGGTCGGCGTGGGGTCCGAGGGCGGCCATCTCATGGCCGGTGACCTGGTGGATCACACTCCGTACGAGCTCCGCCAGGTCGACGGCGGGGGTGGCGGCCGGGGTGGCCCCGGCCGGGGAGGTGTTGGTCGTACGGGGATCGGGTGCGGGGTCTTTCGCCTGTACGGGGACGGGTTCTGACGGCCCGTCGGGCGAAGGGGCGGACGGCCCGGTGGGCATCGGACCCGGGCCGTCCACCGGCTCGGGGGTGGCGGCGGGCGGGGCCGTCACCGTCTCCGCCGTCCACCAGAAGCGGGAGGAGCGGTCGAAGACGTAGCCGGGCAGCGGGCGCCGGACCCGCTGCTCGGGCGCGTACCAGCGGGAGAGGTCGAGGTCGGCGCCGTCGCGGTGCAGGGCGGCGACGAC
The DNA here is from genome assembly GCA_002082585.1 of Kitasatospora albolonga. Taxonomy (NCBI): domain Bacteria; kingdom Bacillati; phylum Actinomycetota; class Actinomycetes; order Kitasatosporales; family Streptomycetaceae; genus Kitasatospora; species Kitasatospora albolonga. The sequence goes on along the minus strand of CP020563.1, from coordinate 3,664,934 downwards.
GCCCGCCAGCTCACCGCCGGTCGAGCGCGGACCGGCCGAGCAGGCGAGCGCGGTGTGCTCGCCGAGCCGGGCGCGGACCAGCCCCAGCAGCAGCGGGCGCGGCCCCACCTCCACCACATGGGTGGGGGCGGTCCCGGCCAGCCTGCGGACGGCGGCGTCGAAGCGTACGGGCGCGCAGATCTGCTCGGCCCAGTAGTCGGCGTCCAGCTTCCGGGGCTGCTCCTCGCGGAGGGTGGAGTACAGCGGGATACGGGCCTCCCCGGGCGGGACGCGGGAGGCGAGCGCGGTGAAGGGGGCGACCACGGGGCGCATCAGCGCCGAGTGGAAGGCGTGTGACACGCGTAGCGGACGCGTACGGTGACCGGCCTCCCGCAGGAGCGCCCCGGCCTGGTTGACGGCTTCGGCCTGGCCGCTGAGGGTGACGGCGGCGGGCCCGTTGACCGCGGCGATGCCGAGCACCCGGCCCCGGGCGGCTGCCGCAACGACCGGGGCGACCTGTTCCTCGCTCGCCTCGACGGCCAGCATGGCGCCGCCCCGGGGCAGTTCGCCCATCAGCGCGCCCCGGGCCCGGACCAGTTCGGCGGCGTCGGAGAGCTCCAGCGCCCCGGCGGTGACGGCCGCCGCGTACTCGCCGACGCTGTGGCCGAGCACCGCCGCCGGTCGCAGGCCGACATCCATGAGGGTGGCGGCGAGCGCGTACTGGACGGCGAACAGCGCGGGCTGGGCGAGGCCGGTGTGGTCGAGGTCGGCGGGCCGCTCGCCGGTCAGCAGCCGTTCGACCGTGGTGTGCGGGCCGTCCCCCAGCTCGCCGAGCGCGGCCGACGCCTCGGCGAGGTGCCGCCGGTAGGGCGGGCAGTGGCGCAGCAGGGCCGCCGTCATCCCGGCGTACTGGCTGCCCTGGCCGGTGAAGACGAGCGCCACCCGGGGCCGGGCGCGGCGGGCGGCGGCGGCCGGGGGGCGGGGGCTGTCGGCCGCCTCGCGCAGCCACTCGTCGCAGGCGTCGAGCAGCCCGTAGCGGCCGAGCCCGGCGAGCGTGGCGCGCTGGCGCAGCCCGTCCTTGACGACCGTGCTGGACCAGGCGAGTTGAGCGGTGCGCCGGGGGTTCTCGGCGGCGACGGCCTCCCGTACGGCGGCCACGTTCGCCGACAGGGTCTCGGGGGTGGCCGCGCTGACCGTCACCACCATCGCGTCCTCCTCGGGGCGCCCGTACGACACGGTCGGGCTCTTCGGCACGGACCGGTCCTGAGGCACGGACCGGCCGCCGACCGCAGGGCGCCGGATATCGGCCCGCTCGGGCGGCGAGGACAGCACCAGGTGGGCGTTGGTGCCGCCGAGGCCGAAGCTGGAGACGCCCGCCACCACCCGGCCGCGCGGCAGCCTGGCGGTGGCGCCGACGAGCCGGAACCCGTGTTCGGCCAGGCGCAGTTCGGTGTTCTCGGCGCCGCCCGGAGTGCCGGGCAGGGTGCGCCGCTCCAGCGCGAGGGCCGTCTTGACGAGTCCGGCGATACCGGCGGCGCCCTCCAGGTGCCCGACGTTGCCCTTGACCGAGCCGAGCAGCGCCGGTCTGGCCCGCCCGGCGTGGACGTCGCCGAGCGCCCGTACCTCGATCATGTCGCCGAGCCGGGTGCCGGTGCCGTGGCCCTCGACGAAGTGCACGTCGCCCGCCCCGACCCCGGCCTGCCGGTAGGCGGTCCGGACCACCTCGGCCTGGGAGAACCGGTTCGGGGCGGTCAGCCCGTTGCTGCGGCCGTCGGAGCCGACCGCGCCGCCCTCGATGACCGCGTAGACCCGCTGGCCGTCGGCGAGCGCGTCGCTGAGCCTGCGCAGCACCACCACGGCCACGCCCTCGCCCCGGCCGATGCCGTCGGCCCCGGCGGCGAACGGCTTGCAGCGGCCGTCGGCGGCGGCCAGCCCGGCCTGCTGGTAGAAGATCGACAGGGCGGGGGTGAGGATGAGGTTGACGCCGCCGACGAGCGCGGTGTCCACCTCACCCGCCCGCAGCCCCGTGCAGGCGAGGTGGGCGGCCACCAGCGAGGAGGAGCAGGCGGTGTCGACCGCCATGCTCGGCCCCTTCAGGTCCAGGTGGTAGGAGAGCCGGTTGGCGGCCATGCAGTAGCCGTTGCCGCTGCCCCGGTGGGTGGTCATGGCGCGGTGGTCGGCGAGGTGCAGGTTGGCCCACTCGCTCGACATGATGCCGACGTGCACGCTGGTGCTGCCCCCGGCGAGGGAGAGGGGGCTGACCCCGGAGTCCTCCACGGCCCGCCACGCGGTCTCCAGCAGCAGCCGCTGCTGGGGGTCCATCCCGGCCGCCTCGACGGGGGAGACGCCGAAGAAGCGGTGGTCGAAGGCGTCCGCGTCGTCGATCAGCGAGACGGGGGTGGCGGTGCCCCCGGGATCGCCGTCCCCGGACCGCCAGCGTCCGGCGGGCACGGGCCCGGCGGTGACCCCGCCCGTGGTCAGCAGCCGCCAGAACGCCTCCCGGTCCGGGGCGCCGGGGAACCGGCAGTCGATGCCGACGATCGCGACGGCCCGCTCCGGGGCGTTCATGAGGTGCCGCCGGTCAGTTCCGCGTGGAGGTGCTTGGCCAGGGAGGCGACGGTCGGGTGGTCCCAGGCGACGGTCGGTTCCACGACGAGCCCGTAGTGGTCCTCCACATCGCCGCACAGGCTCAGCACGTACACCGAGTCCAGGCCGAGTTCGGCCAGCGGCACGTACGGGTCGACGTCGGTGGCGGGGATCTCCCGGTACTCGGCGACGCGCCCGGCCAGCCAGTCGACGACCTCCTCCACGTCGGCGGGCCGGGCGTGGCCGCCGCCGACGGTCTCCGGGGCGGTCCGGGCAGTGCTGTCGGAGGTGTTCACGATGATGCTCCTGATGCTCGGGCCGGTTCAGACCGGCCGGCGGGCGACGGGTTCGGGGTCGATGTCGAGGCTGAGTCCGGCGGCGACGCGGTCCTGGAGCTCGGTGAACAGCACGTCGAGAGGGGCGGGGTCGCGCGGCTCCGCGAGCCGTCCGGAGCGCCGGCCGATCCGCTCCAGCACCGCGTGCAGCCAGCGCGGGTCGACCGCGCCGCCGGACGGGCCGGTCCGCGCGGCCGTGCCCACACACGCGGCGGCGGCCAGCAGCCAGGCGTACCGCTCGGTGAGCTCCAGCGCCCGGTGACCGGCGGCGACCCCCCGGGCGGCGGGCGGCAGCGCGGCCGACTCCCTTAGTACGGAGTCGAGTTCGGCCCGCAGCCCGGCCGCCACGGGCTCCAGGCCGGGGTGGCGGGGCGCCGCGTCCAGGGCGTGGGCGAGCACGGTCAGCAGCGGGTCCTCGCGGCTGCCGCGCAGCCGCAGCGCGGCCGGGTCGAGCGGGGGCGGCGGGGAGTCGTCGAACAGCTCCGGACCGGCGGGCGGCCCGGTCAGGCGCAGTCCGGGCAGCTCGGGCAGCACGGTCAGCTGGCAGCTGACGCCCCCGGCGTGGCCGATGCTGAGCCCGGCGATGTCCCGCAGGTGCTTGCCGACGAAGGCGTACGGGCCCTCCCGCAGATAGCTGCGGGCGCCCAGCAGGACGGCCAGGTCGGACAGGGCGTCCTCGACCAGCTTCGGTACGAGGTACTTGGCGGTCGCCGCGTAGCGCCCGGCGGCGGCCGGGTACAGGTGCAGGGCGCGGGCGGCGGCGCGGGCCAGGGCCCCGGCGATCTGGAGGTCGGCGAAGGCTCCGGCGAGCAGGGACCGGGCGTGCGGCAGCGCGCTGACCGGCCGCCCGTACAGCACCCGTCCGGCGGCGAACCGGTGCACGCCGAAAAGGGCCGCCTCCAGCAGCGCCGTACCGGCTCCGGCGGTGACGCACCGGCTGACTTGGAAGGAGCGCAGCGCCACGGACGTGCCCTCGCCCGCCCCGCCGAGCAGGGCGTCGGCGGGCACCGGGCAGCCGTCGAACGCGAAGCCGCCGAGACGGCATCCGGCCAGTCCGGAGGTGCGCAGGCGCGGCAGCCGCCGGAAGGTGTCGGCGGGCAGGGCGTCCAGGCGCTCCAGGTCGTCCAGCAGGAGCAGCGAGTGGTCGCGGCCGGTGGGCCGGGGGCCGCGCGGGGTGGTGCGGGCGAAGACGACGGCGCCCGCGGCCCGGTCGGTGTTGTTGATGACGCGCTTCTCGCCGTGCAGCGTGAAGCCCCCGGGCGCCGGGTCGGCGCGCAGGCTGTTGTCGCTGAGGTCGTTGCCGTGCTCCAGCTCGTGGTACGCGACACTGAGCCGTCCGCCGTCGAGCAGGAGCCGGGCGACCCGTGCGCGCTGGGCGGTGTCACCGGCCGTCCAGACGTTCAACGCGGCCATGAGCGTGGTCAGTCCGTGGCCAAGGCCGAGCCCGGCGTCGAGCCGGAAGACGGGGCGCAGCCCGCGTACGAGGGCGTCGACGCCGGAGAGGCGGCCGCCGAGCGCGGCGGGCACGTACTCGGCGTTCAGCCCCGCCCGGTCGAGGACGAGCTCGCCCGCCGCGAAGGGTTCGCCCCGGTCGTCGGCGGCCAGGGCCGCTTCGTAACCGGTGGGGTTGTCCGGGGCGTAGGGGTCGCCGAGGAGCTCCGTCAGGGGGCCGGGCCGGTCGGCGACCGGGAAGCCGAGCGGGGTGGTGGTGCCGTCCGCTGTGGGGGCGTCGGTCGTGGTGGTCGCTCTGGTCACAGTGCCTCCGCCCTTCGGATGTGCAGCAGTGAGGGGAACCGGAACTCGGCGCTCTGGTGCAGCAGTTCGCCGGTCAGGGCCGCGTAGGTGTCCTCCAGGGCCCGTTCCTCCTCGGCCGTCGGACGATGTCCGGCGGTCAGCCGGGTGTGGACGCGGTCGAGCGCGGCGTGCAGCCAACGGCCGTCCTCCCACAGCGAGTCGGGGCCGAGGGCGTCCTGCGTGACGTCGGCGTGGCTGCCCAGCCAGAGGCGTACGGCGGCGGCTCCGGCGAGCGCCCAGGTGAGGCGGCGGGCGAGTTCGAAGGCGTACGCGGGTACGTCCGGCGGCACGATGGGCTGCCCGGCGATGTCCACGAGCAGGTCACGCACCCGGTCGGCCAGCAGCCGGGCCGATGCCGCCGCCGGTACCAACCCCGGCCGCTGGACGGCGAGTTCGGCGAGCTCGGTGACGGCGGCGGGCAGGTCGTGCAGCAGCCCGGCCCCCTTGGTGGGCATCAGCCGCAGCCGGGCCGGGTTCGCCGGGGGCAGCGGGGCGGTCAGCCCGGCCGCCCGGAGCAGGCCCTCCTCCGTCGGCCGGGTGGTCCGGTGGGCGCGGCTCAGCAGCGGGAACTGGCTGACGAGCGAGTTGAGGTTGACCACCGTGTTGCCGTCGAAGAGGGAGACGATCCGGTGGTCACGTTCGATCTTCTGGAAGACGCCCGCGCCGGGCGCCACGTCGGTGCCGCGGACGTCCCGCAGCCAGGCGCGGGCGCCCAGCAGCCGCCGTAGCCGGGTCAGCAGCTGCTCGGTGCCGACCGGCACGAGGTACTTCACCGCCGGGGCCAGCACGCCGAGTTCACCGGGCAGGGTGTGGATCGCGCGGGTGGCGAACGTGGCGAACGCCTCGTGCAGCAGATGGTCGGCGTAGCACTCGGCGAGGGTCCGCGAGGCGGCGGGCAGGTCCAGCAGCGACCGTCCGTACAGACGGCGTCCGGTGGCGAAGTGGGCGGCCTCCGCGAGCCCGTGGTCGGCGGCGCCGAGGGAAAGGGTGGCGCACAGGGTGCGGGTGAGCTGGAGCGAGCGCATCACCGTCTCCAGGCCGCTGCCCGGGGCGCCGACACGGCCCGCCACGGGGTCGAGCAGGACGCCGTCGAGGGTGAACCCGCTGATGTCGGCGCCCCGGATGCCGAGCGTGCGGACCTTGGGCAGGGGCCGGTAGGCGTCGCCCGCGGTGCGGCGGTCCAGGAGGTAGAGGCCGAAGCCGCGCGGGCCGCCCGCCGGGTCGGTCCGGGCGAGCACGGTGACCAGCCCGCCGCGCGTGGCGTTGTTGATGAGCCACTTCTCGCCGTCGAGCCGGACCCGGTCACCGGCCGGGTACGCGGTCACCTCCCCGGCCACCAGGTCGCTGCCGTGGCCGCGTTCGGTGAGGCCCCAGGAGACCGGGACGCCCGCCGAGACCCGCTCGGCGACCCGGGCGGCCTGCTCGGCGCTGCCGCCGACCCACACGCTCACCGCGCCCAGGAACGTCTTGCCGTGGGCGATGGCCGCGGTGAGGTCGCGGGCGGCCACGGCACGGATCATGGCGGCGGTCGCCGGGTAGTCGCGCAGCAGCCCGCCGTGCTCGGCGGGCACGTAGTGGCGGGCCAGCCCGATGGAGTCCAGGGCGTCGATGTCCGCCTGGGGGAAGACTTCCTGCGCGTCGGCGAGGTCCCGGGCCCGGGCGTCGGCCGGGTCGACGGGACCGAGGCGCCGTTCCAGGTCCTCGGCGGCGGCGACGGGTGTCAGGGGGGTCCCGGTGGCGGTGGGTATCGGGGGCGTCCCGGTGGCGGTGGGCGCGGGGGCGGTCCCGGTGGGGGTGGGGTTCATCGCGGCGCACCTGCCGTGGTGGTGGGCAGCCCGGAGGGGGCGGCGGTGCTGGCTTTCGTGCCGCCCCCTGCGTCCGTGCCCGTGGGCCGCCTGCTGTCGAACAGCTCGCGCAGTCCGCCGGAGAGGAAGCGGTCCCGCATGCCACCGCGCCGGATCTTGCCGCTCGTGGTGCGTTCGACCGCGCCCACCGGGACGAGCACCAGCGCGCCCAGGTGGGCGTCGTGCTCGGCGAGCAGGGCGCGCCGGACGGCCGTCACCAGCGTCTGCGGGTCGTGGTCGCGCAGCCGTCCGGGCCGGGCCTCCTGTACGGCGACGACCACCTCGGGGCCGCCGGGCGAGAGCGGCGCGGTGAACACGGCGGTGGAGCCGTCGGCGAACAGCGGGTCGGCCGTGCGGACGGTCAGTTCGAGGTCCTGCGGGTAGAGGTTGCGCCCGTTGACGATCAGCATCTCCTTGCGGCGGCCGGTGACGTACAGCTCGCCGTCGAGCAGGACACCGAGGTCGCCGGTGCGCAGGAACGGTCCGTCGCCGTCGGAGAGCCGGGCGGCGAAGGTGGCCTCGGTGGCGTCCTTGTTGTCGTGGTAGCCCGCGGCCACCGAACCGCCCCGCAGCCAGATCTCCCCGATGTGCCCGCCGGGCAGTTCGCGGGCGGTGTCCGGGTCGACGACGCGCAGGTCGAAACCGGCGACCCGGCCGCTGCTGACCAGCCGGGTGGTCCGGCCGCCGGGAGCGGGGTCCTCGGAGCGGGCTGGGTCCTTGGCGGGAACCAGCCGGTGACCGGCGAGCGCGTCGGCGGCCACGTCGAGCGAGCGGAAGCCCGATCCGACCGGGGCGCTGCTGACCAGCAGTGTCGTTTCGGCCATTCCGTAGCAGGGGGTGATGGCGGCCGGGTCGAGACCGGCGGGGGCGAACCGTTCGGCGAACCGCTCCAGGGTGGCGGCGTGGATGGGCTCGGAGCCGTTGAGCGCGATCCGCAGGGCGGACAGGTCGAGTTCGGCGAGCTGGCGGTCGGTGGTGCGCCGGGTGACCAGCGCGTACCCGAAGTCCGGTGCGACGGTGACCGTGCCGCGCAGCTCGCTGACGGCTCTGAGCCAGCGGTGCGGGTGGCGCAGGAAGGCCAGGGGCGACATGACGTAGGAGGTGCCGCCGCAGAAGAGGGGGCCGAGCAGCTGACCGACGAGCCCCATGTCGTGGTAGTGCGGCAGCCAGCTGACCGACCGGGTGTTCTCGTCGGAGCCCATGGCCCGGGTGATCAGCGCCTCGTTGTGCGCCAGTGCCGCGTGGGTGACGAGTACGCCCTTCGGGTCGCTGGTGGAACCGGAGGTGTACTGGAGGAACGCCAGCGCCGCCGGGTCGGGCTCGGGCAACACCGCTCCGGGCTCGGCGAGTTCGGCCTCGATGTGCACGCTCACCCGGTCCTTCAGTCCGGCGCGGGCCAGCCACTCCGCCACCGCCGTGCGGGAGCCGGGGCTCGTGAGCACCTGGCGTACCCCGGCGTCCGCGACGATGCCGGTCAGCCGGGCGTCACCGCGTCCGCTGCTCTCCGGCAGCGGGGCGGGCGCGCCGACCGCGCCGGACAGGAAGCAGCCGAGGATCGCGACCGCGAAGTCGAGCCCCGTCGGGTGGAGCAGCAGCACCCGCTCCCCGGTCAGTTCGCGTGCCACCAGCCCGCCGGCCAGCGCCCGGGCCCGGGCGTCCAGCTCTCCGTAGGTCAGTACGGGCCCGCCGCAGCCTTCGTCGAAGTCCTCGACGAAGACGACCGCGGGGTGGTCGGGCCGTGTCTCGACCCAGCCCTGAAACTGCTTCGCAAAGTGGTCTGCGAACTTTCTCACCGGCACACCTCCCAGGTCGGAACCGACGCTAGGAGCCGCTGCTTGGCCCCGCAGTGAAGCGATGCTTATTCGCCGCTGAAGCACCACCCGAAGAAGTGGTTGAAGAGAACACAAAGTAAACGGCGCGCGGCCGTGACTTCCCTCCGGAGGCATGCGCCACACGATCCGGGTGAACACTTTGTCTAATTTCCATGTGAACTTCGTCACGTCCTTGATGATTTCCCTCAAGCGGCGCGCGACTGGGTAATCTCAATTCAGCCACACCGACCCGCGACCGCCAGAGCAATCGATGCAGCGCGCAACAGAGTCGTGCCCCCACCTTCGGATGCGGCGGTTGCGGTCCGGTGGCCTGTTTGAGTGGCATGAGAAGCACTACGACATGGGGGACCTACGTGCGTTTCGAAGTACTCGGACCGCTTTCGGTGGCCGACTACCGACAGGATCAGCGGAAGTCGCTTCTGCCCAGTGCCAGTAAGAAACGGGTCCTGCTCGCGGCATTGCTCTCCCGGGTGGGCGAGGTCGTATCGACGCAGAGTCTCATTACCGAGATATGGGCTGATCAGCCGCCCCGCAAGGCCCGTGGAGCGCTCCATGTCTATATGGCGCAGCTCCGCAACCAGCTGGTCACGGACGTATTGCCCGAGCGCCGTGCGCAGATAGTGACGGAACCGCCCGGCTACCTTCTCCGGCTCGGCGGCGCGGAATTTGACCAACACGACTTCGACATTCTGGTGAAGGAAGCCAGAAATAATTTCGACACAGGGAATTTACCTACGGCATTCAAGGCGGTGAGCGGTGCGCTCGACCTTTGGCGGGGGCCCGCGCTGGCCGGCCTCACGGACGGTGAACTACTGAGCGTGTACGCCACCTGCCTCGACGAGGAATACGTCGCCGCGCTGGAGCTCCGCATCGAACTCGACCTACTGCTCGGTAATCACCGAGCCATCATCTCGGAACTCACCCGGCTCATCCATGACTACCCACTCAGGGAGACATTTTATCGTCATTTGATGTTGGCATATTACCGATCCGAGCGGCAGGCGGACGCCCTCAACTGCTTTCTCCAGCTCCGGGAACGGCTGCGCAACGACCTCGGCGTCGAACCGTGCCGTCCGGTGCAGCGCCTCCACCAGGCCGTGCTCAGCGCCGACCCCGCCCTGGACCACCAGTTCGCCCGCTCCGAGTTCATGGCCCGCGTCCCCTCCTGAACGGCCCGACGGCCAACAGCCGTGACGGCCCCGACGGCCGCGCCCGGTGATCCGGGCGCGGCCGTCGCCGTACGGGCGGGACGCCGGTGGGACGGCAGGCGTGTCCCGGGCGGTGGCCGCTCAGCCCGCGCGTACCTTCTCCACGACCGTCCACAGACTTCCGGCGGTCGCGAACGACTCCGGGCTGAGGTCGTCGTCGGGGATCGTCACCGCGTACGTCTCCTCCAGCCGGACCAGCAGCTCCACCAGGGCCAGCGAGTCGAGCCCTGCCGCGCGCAGACTGGTTTCCGGGCCGACGTCCGTACCCAGTCTGGACAGTACCGAGCGGAGCACCGTCACATAGCCCGCGTCCCAGGGCTCGTCGCCGGTCTTCTCAGCGGGCTTGTCGCCGGTCTCCTCGGCCGGTGTTCCCGTCAACGTCCGTTCCCCCACCGTGTTCTCCTCGCTGTTTTCCTCGTTCTCCTCGCTCAGCCCGTGATCCGGCCGGTCCGTGCCGCCCGCCGGTTCCGCGCTCCGTGCCGGGACCGGCTCACGGACGAGGGCCAGCCGGGTCGCCGACACCACCCGCGGCTCGTCCGCGCCGTACAGTCCGTCGACCACCACCTCGGCGGCGGCCGGCCTGCTGAGGAAGCCCAGCAGACTGGCCGTCGCACCGTAGGCACCGACGTTGGGGATGGCGAGCTGCCGGCCCACCACCAGGTCCGGCAGCTCCACCGAGCCCCGGCCGAGCGTGTCGGCGGGGGTGCACAGCGGCCCGACCAGCCGGGTACGGGAGGGCCCGGGCGTGTCCGTACCGCCCGGTGCACCCTCCGGGTCTCCGCCCGCCGCCCCGGTGCCGTCGGGCGAGTCGGCCGGAATCGCGAGCGGCACGGCCGACAGCGGCAGCAGCCGGCCGATGCCCGAGAGCCCGCCCAGGTGGTTGATCCCGGTGTCCAGCACGGCGAAGCGGGTGTCGCGGCTGTCCTTGACGTCGCTGACCGTGCAGAGCAGGGTGCCGCTGTCACCGACCAGATGGCGCCCGCTCTCGAAGAGGACTTCGGTCGCGCCGTCCGCCCAGGCGGGGAAGTGCCGGTCCAGCTCCGCCGTGAGCGCCTTGGCAAGCCCCGGGTAGCGGGGGCGCTCGCCCTCCTGCGCGAAGGGGGCGCCGAAACCGCCGCCGAGGTCCAGTACGGAGACGTCCAGGGCCAGTTGACCGGCGAGCGTGGCGGCGGTGCGGATGCTCGCGGTCATCTCCGCGATCAGGCTCGCCTCGTCGGCGGCGTTGGTCAGCGGGAAGAAGTGGAAGCCGACCAGCCGTACGCCCTTCAGATCGGCGCCGCGCAGCTCCTCACCGCTCTCGGCGAGGGCCGCCGCGTCGATGCCGAACTGCGAGGAGTCACCGGTCATCCGCATGCCCGCGCTGCCGGGCGCCTCGGCGCCGTTGACCCGCAGGACGCAGTCCACCTCCCGCCCGCTCTCCCGGGCGACCCGCGCCACCCGGCGCAGATCCACCAGCGATTCGGTGGAGAAGGTGCGCACCCCGGCGGTGATCGCGGTGCGGAGCTCCTCGGCGGTCTTGCCGGGGCCGGTGTAGAAGCAGGTGGCCGGGTCGGCACCGGCCGCGAGCGCGGTGTTCAGCTCGCCGGTGGAGGAGAGCTCGGCGCGGCAGCCGCCTGCCAGCAGCTCCCGTACGAGGTCGATGTGGGGGTTGGCCTTGAGCGAGTACAGGACGTGGGCGCCCTGCGGCAGTGCGGCGCGCAGGTCGGCCAGCGCCGCCCGCACCCGGTCGAGGTCGTAGACGTACAGCGGGCTGCCGTAGGTGGCCAACAGCCGTGCCGCGCGCGTCGGTTCTGGGATGGTCACGTCGTACTCCCGGTCGTCGGCCGCAGCATCTCCCGCAGCCGCTTCTTGTCGGTCTTGCCGTTGCCGGTCAGCGGCAGCTCGGGCAGGCGGTGGCAGTCGGCCGGCACCTTCGCCGGTTCCAGCAGCCCGGCCAGCTCGTCCAGCACCTCCTGCGGCTCGCGGTCGCCGGTGACGAACAGCGTCAGGTCGCTGGCGCCCTCCGGCGGCAGCACCGCGACCGTGCCGACGCCCGGCACCCGGGCCGCCGCCGCCTCGACCTCGATCAACGACGCCCGCACACCGCGCCGTTTGAACTGGTCGTCCCGCCTGCCGTGGAAGTAGAGGTGCCCGTCCGCGTCGAGACTGCCGTAGTCGCCGGTACGCAGCCGCCGCCCGCCGCCGAAGGGGTCGGTGTCGTAGCGCTGGGCGGTCAGCTCCGGCGCGCCCCGGTAGCCCGCCATGACGTGCGGGCCGGTCACGGTGATCTCGCCGATGACCCCCGGCGCGGCCTCCTCGCCCGCCTCGTCGATGATCCGTACGACCGTGCCGTCCAGCGCGGTGCCGGACGAGCCGGGCCGGGTGAGGTCCACGTCCGGCCCGGCGATCGTCACCCGCTTGCACTCGGTGATCCCGTACATCAGCACCACCGAGCACCCCGGGAAGGCGTCCCGCAGCCCCTGGATGTCCGAGGCCGTCAGCGCGGCCCCGGTGTTGGTGAACATCCGTACGTGGTCGATGCGTTCGCCGCGCCGTGCGAGCCGGGACAGCATGCGCGCGGTGGACGGCACGATCGGCAGGACGGTGGCCCGGGTGCGCCGTACCAGCTTCACCATGCCGACCGGGTCCTCCGCGTCCGCCAGGACCAGTTCGGCGCCCGCCAGCACCGACAGCAGCAGCTGGTAGAGCCCGTAGTCGAAGGAGAACGGTGAACCGACCAGGACGACGTCCGAACTGCGGTATCTCAGGCGCTGGTTGATGGCCCGGGCGGCGAAGTCGACTGCGGAGTGCGGGCAGATGACGCCCTTCGGCGCGGAGGTGGAGCCGGAGGTGTAGACGAGCAGCGCGGTGGCCGACGGATCGGCGGGTGCGTCCTGGCCGGGCGCGTCCTGACCGGGCGTGGACGACGCCTCGGGCACCACCGCGTCCTCCAGGGTCAGCACCGGGCACGGCACCCCGGGCAGCTCCGGCAGCTCCTTGGCCGGGGCGAGCAGCGCGGCCGGTTCGGCGTCCGCCAGCACCTGGGCCAGCCCGGACGGCGGCAGCTGCGGGCTCAGCGGCACCAGCGCGGCGCCCGCCCGCAAGGTGCCGAACAACGCGGCCGCCACCTCACAGCGGTTCCGCGACCGCAGCGCGACCCGGTCACCCGGCCGCACCCCGGACCGCGTCAGCGTGTCCCGTACGGCGTTGGCGGCGACGTCCAACTCGCGGTAGGTCCAGGCGCGTTCGGCGTCCCGGACGGCGGGCGCCGAGGGCGTACGGAGGACTGCGTCGGCCAGCATCGCGGACACCTGACCAGGGCTGGACGGCACGGACGGCACGGGCGGCCTGGCGTGCTCGTTCGGCCCGTCGTGCTGGTCCGGCGCGGCCTGCCTGTCCGCCCCGGCCTGCCCGTCCGGCTCCCGCGTCACTGCGGCCACGTCCGCTCGGTCGGCTCGGGCAGCGGGCCCAGCACCTCCACGACGGCGCTGGTGCAGGTCAGCCCCGCGCCGCCGCCGACGATCAGCACCCGGTCACCGGCGCCGACGACCTTCTGCGCGATCAGGTGCCGCAGCCCGGCGAACTGGTCCCCGGCGCCCAGGTGCCCGTGCGTCCTGGCGAACGGCCAGGTCGTCTGCTCCTCCTCCACACCGACCAGCTGGCTGAGCTGCCAGTCCAGCTTGGCGCGGCCGGCGGCCGGGATGACCACACCGCCCAGGTCGGCCAGCTCCGTCTTGGCCTCCGCCAGGGCGCTCATCACCGAGGTGCGCACGGCCTCCGCGAGCCGCACCGTCGAGGCGCGCATCCCGCCGTGGTGGGCGAAGTGGTGCTCGATACGGCTGCTGATGTCCAGCGGCCCCGGCTGGTAGCTGTCGTGGAAGCGCTCACCGCGCAGCACCTGCTCCAGCCCGTTGTCCGAGACGGTCGCGGTCGACAGCAGCCGGGCGAAGCCGCCCTCGGTCGACAGCACCATCGCCGTGCCGCCGTCGCCGTACGGCAGGCCCTTCTCGGTGCGCCAGCGGTCCACGCCCGGCAGGCAGAAGCGGTCGCCCGTGGTCAGCAGCGCCGCACCGCCCTTCTCGAACACCAGCCGCGAGGCCGCCAGGTCCATACCGCCCACGGCCGCGTTGCACTGCTGCTGGAGGTCGAAGGCCATAACGCTCTCGCCCACCGAGAAGCGCGCCACATAGGAGGCCGCGGGCCACATGTCCACGCCCTGGTACCAGAGGCTGGAGTGGAACACCATCCGGATGTCGGCGGTGTTGACGGAGGAGTGCGTGATCGCGTCCCGGGCGGCCAGCACCGCCATCTCGGGCCCGGCCTTCTCCGGCTCGACCAGAACCGACGTGATGCCGTTCGCCTCGCACTCCTCGGCGTCGTACTCCCCCGCCGCGACCGCGTCAGCGGCGGCGACCGGCGGTGGCAGATAGACACCGAGACCGGCGATGTAGATGTCGTCCCACTGCATGTCGTGCTCCTTCGCGTGTACGCACGGCGCCGAAGTGTTCGTCCGCGCCATCAGGTTGGGTGAGTCGGCTGAGGCCGGGCTTAGGCCGTCCTTTGCGGCTCCTTCCGTTCGGCGGGCGGTACGGCCCGGTCTCGCGGCCCGGCTCTGCGGGCCTTGGTGTTACGGCCTGTCGGCTGTCGGCGCCCGGGCCCGCGGGCTTCTGGTGCGACGCGCGTAGCGGGTGGGGGTGAGGCGGGTTGACCAGCGTGTTGACGGCGGTCGGCGGTCGGCGTCCGCCGTGGAGCCGGGCGACCGCCCGTGACGGCGCGCCCCGGCTCCAGCGAGGCTTCTACGGCCGGTGCTCGTCGGCGGTCAGCGAGGCCCGGGGGCCCGCTGGACCGGCTCCCGGGCCGGGTGCCGGAGCGCCCGCCACGTCCGGCGCACCGGAGCCCCCTTCGTACGAGGTACGGCCATCCTCCGGAGCACCGGAGCCGCCCCCAGCCTCGTGGCGAGCGCCCCGCGGCAACGCGCCTTCCCCGCCGCGTGCCAGCAGCCGGAAGGCGACCAGCGCGCCCGCCACCGTCACCAGCGCCGCGACCGTCAACGCGGCCCGGGCCGCGTCGTCGAAGGCCGTGTCCGCGCGATCGAGCAGCGCCGCGCCCGCCCGTACCGGCAGCTCCTCCGCCACCGCCCGCGCCTGCTGGAGCGTTCCGGGCCCGTCGAGCGCCGACACGAACACCCGGTTGAGGACCGCGCCGACGGCCGCGACGCCCAGCGCGAACCCGGTCTCCTGCATCGTGTCGTTCAGCGCCGAACCGGAGCTCGCCCGGTCCTCGCTGAGCGTGGAGACCAGCAGATCCGTGGCGACCGGGGTGGCCACCCCGAAGCCCACCCCCACCGCGACCAGCGCCGGTGCGATGACCTCGTAACTCCCGCCCCACCAGCCGACCACCGAGATCCCCGCCGCGACGAGCAGCAGCCCGCCCGTCACCGTCCACCGGGGCCCCAGCCGCCGCGCCACCAGCGGCGAACACGCCGACGCGGCGAACGCCGTGAGCGCGATCGGCCCGACCGCGAGCCCGGCCTTCAGCGGGCTCATGCCCAACTGCACCTGGAGGCGCTGGGTGAGGACGAACAGCGTGCCCGCCAGACCGAAGAACAGCAGCATGTTGCCGAGCGCCGCACCCCTGAACCGCTTCTGCCGCAGCAGTGCCAGCTCCAGCAGCGGAAAGGGCGTCCGGCTCAGTCGGCGTACGAACGCCACGCCCGCCGTCAGCGCCACCGCCGCCCCCAGCCCCGTACGGACGTGCAGCACACCGTGCTGACCGGCCTCGATGACCGTGAAGACCAGGGCACCGACCGCCACCACCGAGAGCATCGCCCCCAGCGTGTCCGTCGGCCGCCGCTGCGGATCGGCGGATTCCCGTACGACGAGGACTCCGGCGAGGACCACCGCCACGGCCGGTGGCACGTTGAGCCAGAAGACGCCGGACCAGCCCGACGCCGTCACCACCAGCCCGCCCAGCACCGGGCCCAGCGCCACGCCGAGCACCGCGATGCCCGTCCACAGGGCGATCGCCCGGGCCCGTTCCCGGCGGGGGAAGGCGTGCAGCAGGATCGCCAGCGTCCCCGGCATGACGAACGCCGCCGCCGCGCCCAGCACCGCGCGCACCAGCACCACGTGCCACGCCTCGGTGGCCAGCACCGCCAGCGCCGACGCCACGGCGAAGACCGCCAGCCCGCCCAGCGTCATCCGCTTGCGGCCCCAGCGGTCGGACCAGGCTCCGGCGACGATCAGCAGCCCGGCGAAGACGATCGAGTAGCTGTCGACGATCCACTGGACGGTCGGCAGATCCACGCGCAGATCCCGCATCAGTTCGGGGATCGCCACGTTGAGGGAGGAGTTGTTGAGGACGACGACGCAGAGGGCGAAGCCCATCAGCAGCAGCACCAGCCACCGCTGCCGCCCCGTGTCCGGAACCGAGGGCCCGGGCCCGGCCCCCGGCGTTCGGTGGTCCACCGGCCCGTCGTCGGGCGGGGTCTCGGCGCGGGGCGTCGTCACAGGGCGTCTCCTCGTCGACGGTTCTACCGAACCGATGACGCCACGCCCCTCTTAAGCCGTCCTTATCCCTCTCCGTGTCCCTTCCGCAGCGCGGCCCCGGAAGCCCCGGGGCAGGATGTGACCCAGCACACATGGCGACGACCGATGACCCCGCCCCCGACCGCCGGTCATAAAGAAGGACCGACAGCAACGCATACGGAACGAGGACACCCATGAGCGACAACGCCGTGAAGGGCCCTGCCAGCTACTTCCCGTCCATCGAGAAGAAGTACGGGCGGCCGATCGCCGAGTGGAAGGAGCTCATCCGTTCCTCCCCGCTCACCAAACACATGGAGCTGGTGGGCTGGCTGAAGTCCGAGCACGGACTCGGCCACGGCCACGCCAACGCTCTGGTCGCCCACACCCTCGCCGAGGACAGCGGCAAGTGATCAGCCCGAGGTGACCCTCTCCAGCACGGTGCGCGTGGCGGCCGCGCGCTGTACGGCGCGCAGGACCGCGTACCCGAGGAGGCCGCCGAGGGTGTTGGCGATCAGGTCGTTGACGTCGACGGCGCGGCCGTTGGCGAGAACGATGTACTGCACCAGCTGGAGGAGCTCGATGCCCAGGCTGACGAGAGCGCAGACCAGGACGGTGCGGCCACGGCCGAGGCGGGGGAGGAACAGCGGCAGCAGAAAGCCGAGCGGCATGAACATGATGACGTTGGGGATCATGGTGATGTCGGCCATGAGCAACGGGACCGGCTGAATCTGCCCGATCCACTCCGCCTGGTTCCGGTAGCTCCCGCCGTAGATCCACAGGGGGAAGAAGGTGAGCGAGGCGACCGCCGCCGCGTAGAGCGCGGCGGCGATCCGCAGCACCAGCGGGCCGCCCCGCCAGCCGGGGACGTCACGCCGGT
The DNA here is from genome assembly GCA_002082585.1 of Kitasatospora albolonga. NCBI lineage: Bacteria > Bacillati > Actinomycetota > Actinomycetes > Kitasatosporales > Streptomycetaceae > Kitasatospora > Kitasatospora albolonga. The sequence continues at coordinate 3,647,973 of CP020563.1, read as the reverse complement.
GGCGTATCAGGGCCACGAGAGCGAAGACGGCGAGCGCCGGTCCGAGTACGGCGACGGTGGGAATCTGGGTCTGGAAGTCCATGGGTGCCCCTGCGGTTCGCCGACCGGTCGTCTGCTTGCCGACCGATCGTTTCGAGCGATGCTGCCCGCGCGGGCGCCGCCGGGGATCTGCCGAAGGACGGAGCCTGCCCCGGGGCGCTACGACTTTCGGCAGAGGGGGCCCCGGAGGCGGATACGTACGCTGCGGCTATGTACTCCCCGTACTCCCAGCACTCCCCACGCTCCCCCCCACCCCCCACGCTCCCCCCCACCCCCCGCATTTCGGCCGGGGCTCCTCCCGGACGCGCCGCGTCCTGTTCCGCCTCGGTGTCGCCCTCGTCGGCTCCGCCCTGGTGCTGGCGCTGGCCGCCGACTACCGGACCGGTGTCCACCGGTCCGCTCTCGCGCCTCAGGTTCTCCTCTCGGCCGTCGCCCCCTTCCTGGTGGTGCCGGTGTGGGCCGTACGACGGTGGCGCAGCGACCCCCGGCTCCTGGCGGCGGCCGGGGCGCTGGCGGGGGCGGTGTCCCTCGGGTGCAGCGGATGGATGCGGGTCGCGGCGGGGCGGCCGGGGAACTGGGTGGCGCACTCCGACGCGTACACCCTGTTCGAGATCGCCGCGCTCATCGTGGTGCTGGTCCTCACGGTCCGGTACGGGGCCGCCCGGCCCGCCGCCGGGGCGGCCGTGCTGCTCTGCCTGGCCGTGGTCCTGCGGCCGGTGGCCGTGCGGGTGACGGAGAACGGTCTGATCCTGTCCCTGTTCTGCACGGTGGCCGTCTGCGCCGGGCTGATCGGCGCGCTGGTGGCCCGGCTGGCGGCCCTCGACCGCAGGCGCCACGCGGAGCAGGTACGCCTGGAACAACGGCTCACCTTCGCCCGGGACCTGCACGACTTCGTGGCCCACCATGTGACGGGCATCGTGGTGCAGGCCCAGGGCGCCCAGGTGGTCGCGGGGGCCAGGCCGGAGCTGGCCGTGTCGGCGCTGGGCCAGATCGAGCGGGCGGCCGCCGAGGCGCTCCGGGCCCTGCGGCACATGGTGAGCGGGCTCCGCACGGAGGACGCGCCCGTACCGGCGGGCGGGGTGGATCAACTCCGTACGCTGGTAACGGCCTTCACACCGCCCGGCGGGGGCCGCCCGGTCCGCCTCACGGAGGAGGGGCCCGTCGACCGCCTTCCGGCCGCGGCCGTGGCGGCCCTGCACCGGGTCGCCATGGAGGCGCTGACGAACGTACGCAAGCACGCCCCGCACTCCCGGCAGGTGACCGTCACGCTCCGGGCCCTGCCCCGCTCCGCCGAACTCGAGATCGTCAACGACGGCTCGGACCCGGCCGGCACACCGGCGCCGCCGGGGTACGGTCTCCTCGGCCTGGAGGAACGCGTCACCGCCGAAGGAGGCACCTTCCGGGCGGGCCCCGACGGCGGCGGACGCTGGCGGGTGAACGCCGAGATCCCCTTGGAGAGCACATGGAGGGACGGCCCGTGATCCGGGTGCTGCTCGCCGACGACCAGGAGATCGTCCGTACGGGCATGGCCATGATCCTCTCCGCCGAGGACGACATCGACGTGGTCGCCCATGCCCAGGACGGCCTCCAGGCACTGGAGATGGTCACCCTGCACCGCCCGGACGTCGTCCTCATGGACATCCGCATGCCGCGCCTGGACGGCCTGGACGCCCTCCGCCACCTCACCCGCCCCCAGGCCCCGTACCGCCCCCAGGTGGTGATGGTGACCACCTTCGACGACGAGGAGTACCTGGCCCGCGCGGTGGAGGCGGGCGCCGTCGGATTCATCCTCAAGGACTCCGGCCCCCGCCTGCTGGCCGAGGCGGTCCGCGCAGCCGCGGCGGGCGACTCCCTGGTCAGCCCGTCGATCACGGTACGGCTGCTGAGACGTTTCCGTACCTCTGCCTCCGCCGCCGCTCCGCAGCCCGCCACCCAGCGGCTCTCCCCGCGCGAGCGGGAGGTCGTCGTGCTGCTGGCCGAGGGTCTGACCAACGCCGAGATCGCCACGGCCCTCTCCATCACCGTCGGCACGGTCAAGACCCACCTCACCAACGTGCAGTCCAAGCTCGGAGCAAGAAACCGCGTGGAGATCGCCGCCTGGTCCTGGCGCACGGGCCTCACCACCTGACACACCGGACCCGCCCCGGGCCGGGCCCTCGTGACGCCCCGGCACTCAGGGGAGAGACAGATCGTGCTCAAGCGGGCAATCGTCATCTCGCAGGTGGAGACGCCGAAGCTCCTGCAGAGCAGCGACGGGAAACGGATACCGCACCCACTTCGCCAGGTACCCCTCCTCACCGTGCTGCCGCAGCACCCCCTGCGCGGCCTCCACGACCGCGTGCCCAAGAGCACCGCGGGGCTGCGTCGAACTCCAGGAGAGCGCGCCTTCTTCGTCCGGCGCGTCGAAACACGTCGACATGTCAGGGAAGCGACGGATCGCGATGTCGACGTCCGAACCACGCCCGCGAAGCACCCACCTGTCTTCGGCCGGTTCGAGGTCGAAGGAGAACCGTTGGGTGCTGGTGGGCCCATAGAGACCGGTCACGCCGTCGACCAGATCGGCAAGAGCGTCGGTGCAGTAGCTGACGATGCTCTTGTGCTCCGAGGAACGGTCGGCAATACGGCACGTTGCCCACCCGGAGCCGCTCAGTTCCCAACTGAACTGGAAATCACCGGTCACTTTCTCTCTCCCCCCACGGCTGTTTCGGAGACGGTACAGCGAAGACACACGGCAACAGCCACCGCCCGCAGCCCACGTCACGGGGCTCGCGCATCCAGCTCATGCAGCCCGGACCTGCCGCCCGCGACCTGCCCGGCACCGCACCGGACCGGGCGGTGGTGAAGGGTTCTCGCCGCGCGGAGGGCTTCAGCGCGGGGTGTCGGAGAAGGGGTGGGCAGTCTCCCCCCAAGTGAAGGCGAACTGCCCTCGGGAAGGAGCTCGCTCAGGGCACATGCGTTGCTGGGGACCCCGAACGCCAACCGGCCGACACCGGCCATCAGCACGGCTGGGCAGTCCGAGGGAAAGCAGCCCCAGGGCGGCGGTGGCCACGGCGAGCCCGGCGTTGTGCGTCCAGTGCCGGCCGCTCCGCGCCCCCGCACCCCCACATGCCGTGCGGTGCCGAGCAGTTGTCCGGCGAGGGCGCCCGCGAGCAGGGGAGCAGGACGGCCTTCGCGCCCGCCACCAGTTCCGTACGGACCGCAGGGAGCGCCGGGAGCGCCGGGAGCTGTGCGCCCGCCGTCGGTGTCGTACGAGCCCTCACCGCTGCTCCGCCTCGTCGGCCGCCGACTGCGCTGCCAGGCCCCGCCGAAGCTCCCCCAGCGGGTCCGGCCCCGCGTACGCGTCGACCAGCCGCCCCGCGTCCACCCGCAGGGCCCCGGTGGCTGTGCCGTCCATGGGCTCGAAGGTGTGCGTGGCCACCAGGACCGCGCCCCCGGCGGCCAGATGGCTGCGCAGTATCGCGCGGACCAGCCCGGTCGTGGCGGCGTCGAGCCCGTTGAACGGCTCGTCGAGCAGCAGGAGTTCAGGGCGGTGGAGCGTGGCGACGGCCAGGGCGAGGCGCTGCCGCTGCCCGAGCGACAGCGTGCGGACGGGGCGGCGGGCGACGCCTTCCAGACCGTACGTCCGCAGCGTGTTCTCACCGGACGGTGGCAACTGCCAGAGCGCGGAGAGGAGTTCGATGTGCTCCACCGGGCTGAGCACGTCGTACAGCGGGGGCTTGTCGGCGACGAAGCCGACCGACGAGCGGGCGTGCCTCGATCCGGCGGGCGACCCGCCGATCAGCACCCGGCCCTCGGTGAGTTGGACGAGTCCGGCAGCCGCCCGCAGGACGGTCGACTTCCCGGCGCCGTTGCCGCCGCCGAGCACCACGCATTCCCCCGCGGACAGGGTGAAGGAGACACCGTCGAGGGCCGTGGTCGGCGCCTGCGGGTAACGCACACCGACCGATTCAAAGCTGAGCACGGGCATCCTCGGGGAGTTCGGCCGCCTGCGCGGCGGTGACGGGGGTGTCGGAAGCCGCCCGGCCGGACCACCGGCGCGGCAGGGCCGCGCCGGTCCGGTGAGCGAGCGCCAGAACCAGCAGACAGGCGGCCACGGAGAGTGCGGGAACGTCCGGCGCGATGTACCCGAGGCCCGCCGCCAGGGGGCCCGCGAGGCTCACCCACAGCGCGGTGGCGGTCATGGAGGCGGCGCGTACCTGGGGTTCCGGATGGGGCAGCAGGACCTCCGGACGCAGGGGCGCCGGGTGGTTCCCGGAGACGACCACCAGGACGGTGACGTCGATCGCGGCACTGCCGAGGGCGACGGGCGCGAGCGCGAGGACCGCCGACGGCGGCAGGTCGAGGGTGTACTGCGCCGCCAGGAGTACGGCGATGCCGACGGCCGTACCGGCCAGCGTGAACATCCCCGCACGGACTGAACGGAGCCGGTCGAGTGCACCGGGAACGGTCCGCAGCAGCTGTCCGGCGGGGCCCTCGGTGTCCATGCTGATCACGGGCGCGAAGACCTCGCCCAGCAGCCCGAGAACCGTGGCGATCACCGAGGCGACCAGCATGGTGACGAGGGCCTGGGCGAGCGGCCCGGAGCGGGCCGACGGCCCCAGAACGGCCAGCGACCCGACACAGGCGGCGAGCGCCGGGACGAAGACCGTGACCCCCGCGAGCAGCTCCCACACCTGAGGCCCGCGCCGCACCAGCATGCGCAGGTCCTTCGCCCGCAGCGCCGCGTCCGGTCTCCTCGGCAGGGGTTCGGTGACGCGCCAGGTGCCGGGCGTGGTCATGGCCTGCTGGACGGCGTACGGATCGGTCCGGCGCATGCAGAGCAGCGCGGGCAGTACGGCGGCACCGCCAGCGGCCAGCAGGGCCAGGGCCGTTGTGCCACCGGGGAGTTCGGCTCCGCGCGACAGCTGCGCCAGCAGCGCGCGTACCGGTTCCCGCTCCTCCCGTACGTCCCCGACGAGCGCGAGGCCCGCCAGGGCGAGCAGCAGATGGCGCAGCCCGCCGAGGAGGGTGAGCAGGGGAGCGGTCCAGGCGGGAGGCGCCGACAACGCGAGCCGGAACAGCAGTACGGCGCAGGCGCGGGTCAGCAGCCCGGCTCCGAGCGCGCACGCCGTGCCCAGGACGAGCACACCGGCCGCGGTGGTGGCCGGAACCGCCCCGGCGACGACGGCCCCCGCGGTGACCCCGCCCCCGACGATCAGGGCACTGCCCAGGGCGAAGACCCCAGCCGGTGCGAGCAGCCGTACGGCGGCGATGTGCAGGCCCGACACCGGCAGCCCCGCAGCAGCACGGCGTCGGGCACCATCAGGGCGTCGCGCACCGCGGTGACCGAGAACCCGGCCAGCGCGGACAACAGGACCAGCCCACTCCAGGCGGCTTCGAGCCCGGCGCGGGAACGGTCCGCTCCGGCGAGCTGTCCCGCCCCGGCGGCGGCCACACCGGTCAGAAGAAACGCGGCGACCGCCGCCGCGGCCACCGCCGCCCGTATCCGGGCGGGATCGTACGGCAGCCAGGGGTGGCGCGCGCACCACACACGGACGCGCCGCCTGCGGTCGAGCCGCCACAGATTTCCTGTGGTCATGAAGGTCATGCCCCTTGTCTTGTCCTTCGCCGATCCCACCCGCTCGGACAGCCCTTACTGACTACCGGCTTTCGACTACCAGCCGACCATGGCGCCGGTGGCGGCCTTCTTCCCGATGGTGGCCACGAACGTGGCCCGGGTGGCGCGGATGGTCAGGGCGGCACCACCGAGACCGAGCGGCGGCAGGGCGACGCTGAGCGCCATGGCCCAGGGGCTGCTGACCGCGTCGACGATCTTCTTCGCGGCGTACGCGCTGACGCCGGACGTCGTGGTCAGACCGGCCGGGAACGCCTCCGGCAGCACCGAGGACGTGGAAGCGCCGCCGACGGTCAGCAGCGCCACGGAAGCGACGGCCGGCAGCGCGGCGATCGCGAACGCCGTGAGTGAACGCGGCAGCGCACGGATGTGAGACATGCGTTTCCCCTCTTCGACATGGTCGGCCGGGTCGACGAACGGCCATCGGCCCGATCAACCCGCAGGGTAGGTATGCCGTCGCACGCACGGCATCCCCCGCCCGAGGACTCCGCCCCCGCCGATCGGCGGGGGGTGGGCAGGACGGGAGGGAGAAGTACGGCCATACGCCTCGATATGAGAAATACGTTTATACGCCTTGTTATGTTGAGCTGAGGTGACCGCACACCACAGGGGGGCAGGACTCACGTGATCAGGGTGCTGATCGTCGACGACGAAATACTGATGCGTTCCGGGCTGCAAAGGATTCTCGACGCCGAGCAGGACATCGACGTACCCGCGACCTGTGACGCCCGGGAAGCGGTCGGGATGGTGCTGCGGCACCGCCCGGACGTGGTGCTGCTCGATCTCCGGATGCCGGGCCTCGACGGTCTGGGCGTGCTCGGCCTGCTGCGGGCCCGCCCGCAGCCGCCGGTGGTGGCCATGCTGACGACGTTCTCCGCCGACCAGGACATCGCGGCCGCGCTGCGGGCGGGAGCAGCGGGCTTTCTGCTCAAGGACACCGCACCCCAGCAGCTGGCGAACGCGGTTCGCGTCCTCGCCTCCGGGGGAACCGTGCTGTCTCCCACGGTGGCCACGAACGTGGTCGACGGCTATCTGAACAGCCGGAAGCCCCACCCCCGGCTCGACCGGCTCACCGACCGCGAGCGGGAGGTGCTCTCGCTCCTCGGTGAGGGTCTGTCCAACGCCACGATCGGCCGACGCCTCACCATGAGCGCGGCGACGGCGAAGGACCACGTCAGCTCCATCTACACCAAACTCGGCCTGACCAACCGCGTGCAGGCGGCCGTGGTGGCCCACCAGAGCTCGCTCAGCTCACTCGACACCATCGGACAGTGAGGGTCTCACCCCGCGTCGAAGGTGCCCTGGTGCTGGTCCCCTCGGCGGCGGAGCTGCTCACCATCCTCAGTGTCGCCTCCCCTCTCGAACTCGCCTGGCACACGGCATCCGTCGGTGCTCTGCTCCTGCGCCGCAGGTGGCCGGTGGCGGTGCTCCTGGTCCCGTGGTGGCCGGGTGAGGACGGCCGGTCGTCGTACGAGGAAGCCCTGTTCGGGGTGCTCTCCGCGGCGATGATGAGCGCGGGTCCGACAGCGGTCGGCCGGCTCGTCCAGGCCCGCGCGCAGCTCTACCGGCGGATCGAGGAACTCGCACGGGCCCGGGACAGGGAACGGGCGCTGCTCACGGAGATGGCCGCCGCCGAGGAACGGGCGCGGCTCGCCAGGGAGATGCACGATGTCGTCTCCCACCGGATCAGCCTGATCTCCGTACAGGCCGGAGCCTGCGAAGCGACCACCGAGGACCCGGAGAGCCGGGCGGCCGCCGCGGTGATACGCGGCCTCGGCGCAGCCACGCTCAGGGAACTGCGGCAACTGCTCGGCGCCCTGCGGTTCGCCCAGCGCCCTCCCGGCCTCGGCGACCTGCCGTCCCTGATCCGGTCGAGCGGGCTTCCGGTCCGCTGCCTGGGCGAGCCGGTGGCGGCCCTGCCGTGGACCGAAGCGGTGGAACACACCGCGTACAGAAGCGTGCAGGAGGCGCTCACCAACATCCGCAAACACGCGCCGGGCGCCGAAGCGACCGTCTCCCTCAGCCGGGAGACACCGGACGGCCCCGTTCTGGTCGTCGACATCCACAGCACCCGCCCGACGGCTGCTGCCACCGCCACCGCCGTACGCATTCCCGGCGGCGGCCACGGCCTGTCCGGCCTGCGCGAACGCGCCGAACTCCTCGGAGGCCGACTGGAGGCGGCGCCGCAGAAGGACGGCGGCTTCCACGTCCGCGTCACGCTGCCCGAACCGCGGAGCGCGAAGACCCCCGCCACCGGCCCGGCGGAACCGCAGCCGCCGACCACGTAACCGCCTCCTGCGCGACCCTGCGGGCCGGTCGCAGCGATCAGGAAATCAGGGGAGGAGGAGCATGACCAGCCGCCCCGGGATCAGGTACGGGGTGACAGCCGCGCTACCGAGAAGGACCGGCAGACCGACGAGAAGACGGAGAGGTAGCCAGACGGGCGACCACAGGCTCAACGCCCTGCCTTTCCCATCCCCATCCCCACCCGGCAGATACCAGACAGCCCGGAAGGGTACGGGGTCCGCCGCTCGCCCGCTTGCGTGTACTCACGTGGTCGGCCCGAGGCGTCAGTGACCACGTAGACGTGCTGGTGGGCCCCCTGCAGACCGTACGCCGATCGAACGAACGTCGCCTGTGTCCGGTGGCCCCGGCCCTTCATAAAGCCGTCCACATAAAGCCACCCACGGACGGCGCACGACCGACCGAGCCTGAAGGGACAATTTCTCTCCCCCAGGCATCGAGCCGTGCCCCTACTGCGTCGCGTCGCAGCTCTCGCAGCGGCTCACGGCCACCCGCGTACCGCATCGTCGTCACCCTGTCAGGTGGCGAGCTGCTGCTCGGCGCGTTCGAGCCAACTTCGGTACCAGCGCGCGAAGTCCTGCCCGGTCGGCTCGATCCCCCGATCCATCGGCCTCAGATCCTCCCAGACGGCACCCCGGTGCGGCCCTGTCATGACCAGCAGTGACGTATAGCCGCATCCCTGCTCGCTGAGGAACACCGCGCCCGCTTCCTGCGCGTCGTACAGCTCCTCGTACCGCGATTCCCAGGCCGCGTGAGCCTGACGGAACTCCTCGTCGGTCGTGAAGGCGTCCTGCACGGGCTCCTGGTCGTCGAGCGCGTCGAGCTCTCCCTGCAGCGCCTCGGCCACGAAAGGCCGCCCGGCGAACTCGGCGGTGGTCGGCTGGGCGGGAAACGCGAGCCCGACACCGCGCCACTGCCATCCACCATCGCCCAAGGAAGGCGTCATCAGACCGTAGTGGGGACCGGCCCCACCTGCTCCGACCTGGAGCAGAAAACCCCGATACTCCGCGGGCAGCCCGACACCCAGGTCAGCCTCCACCGCCCGGAGCTGCTCTTCGCTCATGACCGGCCCAAGCCGAAAGCCGTGCCCCCGCGCGCCGAAGACCTGGTCCGATTCCGGGTGTTCGGCGAGCCGGAGAACCCGCTCCCGCACCCCCACCCACGTGTGCTCATGCATGAGCACACGCTAGTAAGACACGCACCGCACCGACACGGGGTTTATCTCCGGAGCACGAATACCCGGCGCACGCTGTCCTCTGCCGTGGCCACGGGATGCCCGGGCGGACAGCCCCGTTCGGGCGCCGGCCCAGCCGGCCGCGTCCGCAGGCTGGGTCCGCTGACCGGGTCCGCTGACCGGGTCCGCCGACCGGGTCCGCAGGCTGGGTCCACACCGCGAAACCGCGCAGGCAGCGGGCCTGCTCCGCGTGCTGGACAGCAGCTGAAAGCCCGTGGTGATGGAGCAGCGGGTCCGGCATCATCCCCACGTGATGGTGATGCAACCCGTTCTGGAGATTCTCGCCGCCGACGACTTCGCGCTCTGGCCGGTCGGTGGGCACGACTCATTCGGCTATCTCGTGCTGAACGGGAAGCTGACTCCGGCGGAGGTCGGCACAGCGGTCATGCGGATCGCCGACTGCAACGACTTCGAGCCGGGGGAGGAGCACGGCCCGTGCCCGGCCGACCCACTCGGCACCTTCCTTCACGGGCTGCTCACCATGCCTGACCTGTTCGCCGCCGGCGGGTTCAGGTTGACGGACACCACCACCGGCACCGTCTTCGTCGAGCCGGGCTGCTGCAACGGCCTCGAGACCTGGCGGGACTGGCTGGACGTGCTCGACGGCACCGGCTACGCCCGCTTCGGCCACGATCCCTTCTCGACGGCCGAACGCGTCGGCGACACCGTCCGGCTGACGCGCGACGCCCACGGGGCGGACGGCAGCCCGGTGGCCGAGCTGCCGGCCGACGAGGTACGCAGGCTCGTCGCCACCGCCCAGCAGGACTTGCAGGACTTTCTCGGCCGTGCCGGAGCCTGGGCCGAACAGCACCTGCCCGCACACGCCGCCCCCGTCACCGCCGCCCTGGCACGGGCCCTGGACCTGGCGCCCTCACCATGACCAGTTTCCTGACCCACAGAGCGCACGTGCACGATGTCCGCCTCCCCCTTCATCGTCGGCACAGCGCGCTGCGGACCTGCCTCACCTGCTTTGCTCCGTACGGCTTGCGGGCGACGTACCACCACCTCACGCTCAGCGCCGCGATCCCCCGGCGGCTGGAGGCGGACCCGGACGCGCTGGTACGGGCGGTGGAGGAACTGCACGAAGCACGGGGGCTGTGGCTCGCCCGGGCGGAGGAGTACGCCGCCCGACGCCGGGCGGAGAAGCGAGCCGGCCGACGAGCTGTGGCAGACCCGCGACCGTGGTGGCTGCGGAACTGGTGGGAGGGCCCGAACCGCGCCTGGTACGAGGACCCGTCCCGCCATCCGTCGCTGCGGCTGCCCGAGTACGTCTGGCGGCAGAACGCGATTCTGGACGGCACCGATCTCCCCGGCTGCCCCGCCTGCGGGGACGAGAGGCCGCCGGTGCTGAACTCGACCGGGCACGGCTGGGCGGAGCTGTGCCGCGGGTGCGCGTGGGTGCTGGCGCCATGCCCGTGCGGGCAGCGGCACCCGGTCGTTCCGGAGACCCCGTTCAACTGGAACGGGATCTGGCGGCGGGCACACATGAGCGACGAGGGAAAACCGAACCCGCATTGGCCTGCGATCAGGGGTGTCTGACGGATCATGGCCGAAGCCTTGAGCGGATTGCTGCTGCGGTGATGGTGCCGTGGACGACGTAGGCCCGTTCGTCATCACGAGTAGCGAGTGCGCCACACGACACAGATCACGTGGACGGAAACGACTGACGGCCCCGTACTGGGCGAGTGCCCTTCGCCGGACGCGGAAGGACCCGGCACTGGAGGGCGCTGTGCGTGAGGGACATCTCACCATCCAGAAGCACCTGAGCTCCTGTACACGGCCGAGCCCCCGGCGCCTTGGACGGGTCCCGCCAACAAACAAGGCCCGGGTCGATGACCGGGGCCTCAGCCGTGGAGCGGGTGACGAGAACCGAACTCGCGCTCTGAGCTTGGGAATCAGCGGTGCTTGAGCTTCCGGAGGGCTCTGACCTGTGCTTTCCTGCGGGGAAGCTGGGGTCGCCATGGTCTCTGGAGGCTGTACCTGACCGCTGTTGTCCGCTCTGCTGGGCACGGATGGGGCACGAGAGCTGGCGGTGCGACGCCTGCTCCGGGCGCACCGGCTGGTCAGAGAGGGATGATGCGGACTTGGTTTCCGCAGAGTTTGGTCATGTCGTCGCTGTCGGAGGTGAGGAGGGCGACGGGTTTCGGCTGGCGGAGGGCGACCTCGGCGACTGTGGCGTCGATGGCGTACTTGTGTCCGTGCAGTCCGGCACCTTTGAGGAGTTCCGCTGCTGCTTTTGCCGCTTGTCCGGTGACGGGCTCCACCTTGACGCGGGACAGGGCCCAGTTCAGGCGGGGCATGTTGGCGCGGGAGTGGCTGACTTCCACGATGGTGTTGGCCCCGATGACCAGGTCGGCTCCCATGTCGTGGAAGACCTGAAGCATCGCGAGCATTTTGCGGTCCTGCGCGATCCAGGCGGAGAGCCCTTCCGAATCCAGGACGACGGTCTCGACACGCTCGCTCACGCGGCGTCCGCGCCTTTGGAGGTGTCGGCGGAGCCGAAGATCTTAGCGCGGGCCTCGGCGAGCTCCTCGTCGCTGAAGGCTCCGTGCTCTTCCTCGTGACGGCGGAGGTCGTCGCCCAGGAGCTGGTGCCGGATCTGGCGGGCTACGGCTTCCGCCACGTAGCCGGAGACGTTGTCCGTGAGCTTGCGGAGCTCCGCCACCTGGTCGCTAGGGAGCGTGACGGTGATGCGAGTCGTTGAAGACATGTAACCAAGCATACTGGAGTATGCATCCAGTGGCCCGGGTCAGTAGTCCTAGCCTTGGCGACCGCGACCGCATGCTCTGGGTGGAGGCATGGGTGCGGTCGCTTCCGGTTGTCCACAGCGGAGTGAGGGCCGGAGCCACTGGAGGGCAAGTGAAGGGCCCCGGTCGTTGACCGAGGTATTCATCAAGGAGCGGGTGCCGAGAATCGAACTGGCTCTCTGAGCTTGGGAATCAGCGGCTTTTGCTGTCCGCTCCGCTGGGCACGGATGGGCCATGAGCGGGAAGAGCGGGCGCCAGCACCGGAGGCGCCCGGTTCTCGGCCGCCGGGAGTCGAATCCGCCGCCGGCCTTCACGGCATCACGACGGCTGGTCCTCGGAGTGGTGGGATGCCGCGCATTGGCGCAGTTCTGTGTCGTAGCCCAGATGCTGATGCCGCATCTGGCCGGGCTATGGCTTTCGCCATATAGCCGGAGACGTTGTCTGTGAGCTCGCGCGCCTTCGCGGCCTGATCACTGGGAAGTGTGACGGTGATGCGGATCGTTGAGGATGCCGGTCAGAGGATTTCAGCTCGGCGCATCGGAGAAGGGGTGGGTAGTTCCTCCCCAAGCAAATGTGAACTGGCCTTCCGAAACCTCATACCTGGCGGTAGCGCCTGAACTCTCGATATCAAATCGCTCATGAAGCCACCCGTCCATGGCCAACGCCGCCGCCTCGGACTGATAGTCACTCAGGGGGTAGTCGAGTGAAGATGCGTGAATGAAAATCCCGTCGGGCAGGAGTTCGCTCAGAGCGTGAGCATTTATGGAAACTCCGAGCGCCAGCCAGGTGGCGTCTTTCCAGTGAATCCCGGATGCGGGTAGGCCGAGCCAAATATTTTTGTAGACCTGCATACTGTGCGGCGGAATCCCGCCCTCAAGCACAGTTGCTTCTGCTCGCAGGTCAACCGCGATTCCGCCCGCTGGACCCCGGAAGCGGAACTTGAATACCCCGGTCATGATTTCCTTCAGTCGCCGAAATTGAGAAGACCGAATATTCGCCTGTGGAAGTAGTGCTCGTCACCCACCCCTGTGTGGTCTCGGATGTAATCGAAGTCGTGAGGCTTTCCGTCTCCTCGCAGGCGGGTCGCGTTGGCAGCATCCTGGACGGAGTGGAACTCGTGATATTCGGGAGCGAGTCCGAGTGGGTCCGCCCAGGTATGAGGGTTGCGGACATAGGCGGACGGATTGGGGGCGGGGGTCAGACCCAGAGGGGCCAGGGTGAGATAGCGGGCGGTCTCGGGATCATAGTGACGGTGGTGGTTGTCATGGAGGCCGGTTTCGGGATCGAAGTACTGCCCCGGGAACCGTAGCGGCGTGTAGGCGGTGTTGCCCATCGCCCAGGCTGTCTTACCCCACAAGTCCGCCCGACTGTGCCAGGCAAGGGCACCCGCCTCGTCGACGAGTTCGGTGGGGCAGCCCACAAGGTCGGTGGCGATGGCGAAGAAACGTTCGTCGATCGCCTCCCGGGAGGCTTTCGCGTCCAGGAGACGTTCCGTCTGGGCCACGGGGCGGATGCCCCGATGGTCTCCCAGGTCAGGGTGACAGTGTGGGGCTGGTGGCGTCGCTGTTCACGGACTCTGCGCTGCATGTGTGCCGGGTCGGGGACACACCCGGTTCCGCTTCCGCTCTGAAGATGGCCTTTGCCAGCTACCAGAAGGCCGCCCGCACCCTCGCCGGCGTCGCTCATGCGCTCGCCGACGCCCATGGAGTCGGTGATCAGCTCACGGCCGAAGCCGAGGTCATGGTCTCCGCGATCCTCTCCGACCCGGAGTGTCTACCGAGAGTGGCAGCCAGGGCCTGGCGCTGGGCGCCCGAGATGGAAGAGGTCGCCGATACGCTCCGCGCGGCTGACCTGCCCACGGACATGGCCGAAGCCACGGCTCGGGTGCTCGCCTACTGGGAGCAGGACAAGGACCGGTACGACCTGCCGGTTGGGCATGCCCTCTCCCGGTTGCGGTCAGGGAGGAGTACGTAGACAGGTCCGGACAACAAACAAGGCCCGGGTCGATGACCTGGGCCTCAGTCGTGGAGCGGGTGACGAGAATCGAACTCGCGCTCTGAGCTTGGGAATCAGCGGCTCATCAACGGTCTCGTCCGCTCTGACCTGCAATTTTGGTTGAGAGGCGCGAGGTTGGCATGGCCGCCCGGCGCCGTACATGACCGCTGGTGTCCGCTCGGCTGGGCATGGATGGGGCACGACGGGCTGTCGCTTCGGATGTCCGCCGCGGTGCGCACCCATGGGCACTTCGGTGGATGTCAGTGCAGGCTCACCCGCACGACCAGCGGTAGCGGTCTTCCGCGAAGAGCTCCGGGGCGAGCCGTCATGCGGTGGGGGGCCTCGCCTGTGCTCGGCCCTTGCAACCTCGTGCCAGTCTGCACATCCGGTGTCCCTTGGCTTACTGGCTGACCGCATACAGGGCTGTCGCGACGCGATCGGATCTTGGGTATCGCTTGCGGTGCATGCGGTGGTGGGTGACCCGTCAAGTGCCGCCGACTTATTGAGTCAATCTGCCTACACCTGGGGCGGCCCTCGTGTAATCTACGTCCATCTCGGATTGCTTTCATTCAATCCTGCATCCTTTTGGCAGGCGCTCGATCCAATATTAACCAGGGGGGTCCTGATGTCGAATGAGTTGCCATTTTCCTACCAGGCTTTTAGTGACTGGTACGACTCGCACAAGAGGAAGTATCTGGATACTGCGCGTGATGCTGCGACGCGCGTCCTGTCTGAGTACTTTGAGGATAAGTTGAGCGAAATGGAGGGGGCTCGCGTCAGGATTACGGGAGGGCGCGTCAAAAGTAAGGCGCGAACTTGGCGGAAGCTTAATCTGCCGAAATATCGAGATGTGATTCACCAGCTTGATGAAGTTCCAGAGATCATCGATGATCTCGTCGGCATTCGGATCACCTGCAATAATCAATCGGATGTTGTCAGGGTGCGAGACCTGATCAAAGCATTGCCCGTTTCTGACGGAGTCGTCGGATCTGTTTTGGCTCAAGAGGAAGGGTCGTGGAAGGATTACGCTAACGCCCCTAAAGCGACCGGTTATCGTGCCGTGCACGTGAATTTGCAAACGGCCGTCTCGTTGGGCGTCGAATGGCACCTCGTGACGTGTGAATTGCAAGTCAGGACTCTCCTTCAAGACGGTTGGGGAGAGCTTACGCATGAAGATACCTATAAGCCGGGAAGTGAGCCGCCTGCTCTAGTTAGGACCCTCAGCAGAAGAATGGCTGACCTGCTTGCCGCTGTTGATGATATTGCACAGGATCTACGCGAGGAGCTCGACAGGTTGTCAAGTGTGGCTGTTGGGGAACTGTCGGAGAAAGTTGACTTCGAAATTGTCGATGAAGGCCAGCTTGATGTCGAGTCAGGAGCTGGTGATGAGGCCGGTTCTAAAGAGGCAGCCATGCGTTATCTGCGTGAGCGCCTCGACGGTCTGAACCATCCTGTGGACCTAGCGAGTCTGGCGTGGGAGGTCCAACGGGAATTTGGCCAAGAAGTGAGTCAGGGGTGGTTTGGATTCGAGTCTTTCAAAGCTCTCGTGCGAGCATCATCGGCCGATGTAACTATTTCGGATCGGCCACCCGCTTACGTTATCCCGGCAGATTTTGTTGCATCTTCCGCAGTGGGGCTAGCGGCATCTTCCTTGGGTATCCCGGATGTTGCACTCGCTCTCAAGGAAAACGATAAGAGCTTTCCCCTTATCGGGCGGGATCAATTGATCGCTGCTTATGAGAGGCTGTCTCTTGCCTCTCAGGAAATGAACTGGGCGGATCCGATGTCGGATTTTTCTCGTATCAATGATATGACTCGACGGGCGCGCCAAGTTCAAACTGTCGACGTTATTGTTTCGCGCCCAAATTTGGATTATATCTCTAAAGCTCTACTCCACTCCAGGAATCTTCGCGGCCCCTTGGTCGCCTCCAAAATCAAGGAAATTTACTCCTCGTTGATCATCAAGCGTGTTGCGGATATCGCCCCCCTCGAAAATGGTGATGAGCTCGCCTTGCGGGGCTGGCTTGCCTGAGCCCTCGCTGTGTACGAGCCGATGCGACCGGAGGAACAAGAGGCGCTTTGGCGTGAGGACGTAGACCCGGACGGGGTGACCATCCGGGTCCGCATTGCGGCGCCGGAGCTGACCACCGGTCGAGCGGGTCGTGGTCCTGTCGGCCTTCTGCGCACCGACCTTCGACGTTACTTTGCCTGGTACGGGGAGGAGGGCCCGGATGGACTGCGCTCAGCTAAGTCAAGGCTTCGGGTTTTCGTCTGCACCGCTCCCTTCGCAGGAGCCGGTCTCCGCCGCAGAGAGCCGCGCCTCTCGACGAGCTGGCGGCGAGAATTGAACTCGCCTCTGGAGCCGAGGAACCAACGCAACCTTGCGCCTTCACAGGGGGACTGGCCTGCGGAGATGGGTGCCAAAGAGAATCTAGGGCTCACTGCAGCAGCCGTGACTGACCGCAGCGCCACGCCCTACCCGCCAGGGGCACTGCGACGGGTGCATCGGTCGGTCAGTCGTTGGCCGGAGCCCAAAGACGCGGTGGTGCCTTCGACTCCTTAAGGAAGCGATCGACCATTCGCATGTCGGTTGCGAATCCTACTGGGGCGTTGTCGGCCAGAAGATCCAACTGGTCTGGACTCCACTCATCGGCACGGCCGCTGAGCAGGACGAACCTCTGTTTCGTTGAGTAGCTGGCGCGAGCGAGCTGTTGGACCAGAACGAGTGCATGCTCCGCTGCTTGCTTGCTGCTAGCCGCCTGCACGAGGACTTCGCGCTTCGGCGCGCTTACTCTCGCGGTAGGACGTACCTGCCCACCTCGAGGGAGCCGTACCGAGGGGCGTTTCTGGAACTCAAGGTGTGCCGAGCTGAGGAAGGCGTACAGGGACCTCTCCAGAGGGCTCTCCCGTCCACCTTGGGCTAGCCACTTCAGGCTGTCCACTGATAGGACAGCGCCTGCGATGTCGGCTACTAGGGCCCCCGCACACTGGATGGAGCGCCGACCTGTGATGCGCCCATGGATCTCTTTGAGATGGTAACCATCCAGGATCTCAGCCCACGCTTTGCTGGCGCGGCCGGCTCCTAGATCGACCCCGGCGTCCGACAACCGCATAGCAGCTACGCCGGCGTCGCTAGCCAGGACTTCTTGACCGACCACCCTGAGCAGCACAGTGACACCGTCGCCGTCGCTGAGGAACAGTCCACCAGTGATCGCGACAGTTCCTGGCCGTCCACCAGGAGCTATTGACCACCCCGGAAGCTGGTCGCGAACGTCGGAGGGTAGTAGGTGGTCCCGGATCACGGGTACTCCTCCAATCCCTCTAGCGGGAGCGTCTGGGGTGGCGCTGGGGGGCTGGTCCAGTTGTACCCGGCCCCAAGGGAGATGTTGCACTCACCCATAAAATCGGTCAGAACTCGACGGTACTCCTCATCGAGGACCTCGAGCGATGCGGGTGACGGTACTGCTGGATCGTGGCGGATGTCCGTCGGCTCATAGACATCCTTGTTATCTCGAGCTTCGCTCCAACGATGTTTGTGGGTGCGGCAAATATAGTCCTCACCAGCCCGGTCCCTGTGCGTACCTCTCACATCCAGCCGCCGAATGTTCACACCGCTGGGAAGGTGCCGCAAGATCAGGGTGTATTCCCATGCCAAGTCGACTTTGATGCGAAAGATGAGATCAAATCGGTCAGCCAGATCGCTTCGCACGGGCGCATTACCTTCGAGCTGTGCTGGCCTGCCGTCCTTACGCACGCCCTTTGACTTCCACTGGATGGAGGCATTGAGCTGCGCGTTTACGGCCGCACTCAAGATCTTCTCTGCGACTTCGTCTGTGCAATCGCCTGCCCCCAACATGTTGCGATCATAGGAGCAGGTAGGGCGTAAGGGAATGGCTCCGTACGGTTACAACCGTTCCAGGGACGACCAGCCGCCCTGTGACCTGACCAATCCACCACCAGATTCTTCCGCGCCAGGACGAAGTGATGCCATGGGCTCGTGCCGACATGGTGGTCGACCGCGCCCACGGGCGCGGTCGACGGTGGGTCCGGAGGTTGTCAGGCCGCCGCAGCGGCCTCGCGGCCCCTTCGCGTCCGGCGGTGGATGATCTCGTCGAAGGTGGCGCGGGCGCCTGTGGGGTCGATGTAGTGCATTGCCAGGAGGGCGGCGATGACGGCGCCGACCAGGTCGTTCTGGACCCCTCGGACCAGTCGTGGTCGTCGCCGCAGGTGGTGAGGCCCTTCAGGCCGTGGAGGGCGTGCATGGCCTCGCCGGCTTCCTCGGCGACCTTGCCGACCTGGAGGGCTTTGAGTTCCTCGTCGGGGAGGTGGGCGCCGGCTGCTCGGCAGATGGCGGAGAGCTTCTCGATGTTGTCCCACAGGGTGTCCACGTCGGACCTCCGATCGATGGGTTCGGCTATTCCTGTGCGGGTCGTCCGAGCTGGCGTACGGTCCATCCGGCCATGCGCCAGGCGTCGGCGTCGATGAGGTTGCGGAGGTCGACGAGGACTTGGTCCGCGACCAGTGGGGCGAGGGCCTTGGGGTCGGCCTCGCGGAAGTGGGGCCATTCGGTGGCCAGGACGATCAGCTCCGCCGCCTCGACGGAGTCTTCGGGGGTTTCGCAGTAGTCGAGTTCGGGGTGGCGGCGCAGTGCTGTGGGGACGGCGTGCGGGTCGTGGACGGTGACGGTCGCGCCGCGCTGGTGCATGAGCGCGGCGATCGCCAGGGCCGGGGATTCGCGGACGTCGTCGGTACCGGCCTTGAAGGAAGCGCCCCAGACGGTGATGCGTACGCCGTCGACGGGTCGGCCGAGCGCCTGTTCGATGAGCCTCAGCGCGGCGGCGGGTCGGGACTCGTTGACCTCCTCAGCCGCGCGCAGCATGGTTGCTGCCTCGGTGGCGCCCAGGGTGCGGGCGGAGGCGGTGAAGGCGCGGACGTCCTTCGGGAGGCAGCCGCCGCCGTAGCCGGGGCCGGCGTTCAGGCCGCCGCCAGGCCGATGGCCTCGGTGAGCTGCTGGACGTCGGCTCCGGCGGCGGTGCACATGTCGGCGACGCCGTTAATGAAGGAGATCTTCATGCCGAGGTAGGCGTTGGCGGCGCCCTTGATGAGTTCGGCGGTGGCGGGGTCGGTCACGAACAGCGGGATGCCGTTCGCCAGGAGGGGTGCGTAGACCTCGCGTACCGCGTCCTCGGCGCGGGCCGAGGGGACGCCGACAACGATGCGGTCGGGGCGCAGGGTGTCGTCGATGGCGTGGCCCTCGCGCAGGAACTCGGGGTTCCAGACGACCTCCACGTCCTCACCGGCCGGGGAGAGCCGGGCGAGAAGAGCGCCCAGGTCGCGGGAGGTCCCGACGGTGACCGTGGACTTGCCGACGACGACCGTGGGGCGGGTCAGGTGCGGGGCCAGGGCGCGGGCTGCGCCGAAGACCTGTCCGGTGTCATAGCTCCGCCCGTCCGCGTCGATCGGCGTGCCCACGGCGAGGAAGTGGATGTCGGCGAACTCGGCCGCCTCTACGAGGCTGGTGGTGAACCGCAGCCGTCCAGTGGCGGTGTGGGTGCTGAGGAGTTCGGGCAGGCCGTCCTCGTAGATGGGGCACTCGCCCATGTTGAGGCGGTCGATCTTCGCCTGGTCCAGGTCCACGCCGATGACCTCGTGGCCGATCTCGGCCATGGCAGCGGCGTGGGGGATGCCCAGGTGACCACAGCCGATGACGGATACGCGCATGGGGTCGACGCTCCTTTCCTTGCCTCTCGCCCGCCCAGGGGAGTCCGGGTCGGCCGGGTGCGTCACGCTAGCGCCAACACCCGGCGCGGCCCTCTTCGTGCAGGTGGCTCAACCAGCGTGCTGCTTGAGCAGGTTGACGAGGGTTGGCAGTGCCTCGGCGGCGGTCGCCCGGCACACCAGGTCGCCATCCTGGGGCCCTTCCAGCGGGTAGGGCATGAACTGGCCGTCGCGCCAGAAGCCCTCCGGGTCCAGGTAGACGACCTGCATGCCGCGAGCGCGGGCGCGTGCCTGGACCTTGCGTCGGTCGGCGTGCAGGCCGACGACGAGGAGGGCCTTGGCGCCGTCCACCCACTCGACGTCGGGTACGGCCTGGTCGTAGCGGCGCATGAAGCACTCGTCGAGCCCGGCGCGCGCCGCGAGCACGTCGAAGTTGTTGGTGATGACCGGGCCGACGAGGTGACCGGCGTCCTTCAGTTCCTTCAGCGCCCACATCGCCGGAGTCGGTTCGGCCAGGAAGCAGGCGCGGAACATCTCCACGAACTCCGCCGTCTTCTCCTCCGGCTCTGTCAGCACCTCGTGGAGGAGCGTGTCCACGGTCGGGGAGAGGGTGAAGCGGTGCTCTCGCGGCTCGTGACCCTGGCGGTCGGTGACCCGGTAGATCTCGTGGAGCCGGTGCAGGGGCGGAATACCTGCCTCTACCGACGTACCGCAGCCGATCTCCACCTGGAAGGGCAGGAGGTCCGCGAGGACGGACAGGTCCGGGACGCGGGTCGGCGTACCGGGGCGGTCCTTGCATCTGATCCCGGTGGAGAGGACGTTCCACGGCAGCTGTCGGACAGCGGGCGGCGGTGCGTAGGACACCGAGGCGATCTGCACGTCCAGGCTCCGGTAGCCGACGGGGAGGGTACGGCCCGCCGCCGCGTCCTGGGGGTGGGCGTCGTGCTCGGTGATCCGGCACTTCAGATCCCGGCGTGTCCATAAGAATCCGCCAGGAGCCTCCTTCCAGCCGCCGGTGGCGAGCGAGTCCCACAGGGCGTCGTGGTGCGCGTCGATCTCATCCGCTGGAGCGGTAGCGGAGTGGTAGAGGTACAGGTCGGTCAGGCCGATGGCCGGCGCGGCGGTGGTGGGGACCAGGCCGTACCGGTAGCGGTAGTGGATGATCCGCCGCCGGGCGTCGTCGGCGGCCGTCCAGCCGCTCTGTTCGGCCGTGGCCTTCTCCTGCGTACGGCGCCAGATGCCTTCCTCGATGTAGCGGGGTCGGTCGGCGTCGCCGAAGTAGGTCTTCCAGACCTGCTGTTGGTCGGGGGTGAGCTGGTCGATGACGATGTACGGGATGTCCATGATCTCTCCCTGGAGAATCACGCCTGGATGTTCCGGGTGCATGGCAGGCTCCGTTGGCCGGGAAGGTGGCGTGAACGACCCGGACAGCGGAGCGGAGTCAGCGGTCGGAGGGCGGGCTCGCGTCCGTTGAGACGGCGGCGGGCTGGTGACCGAGGCCGTTGAGGAGCGGCCCGGCCTGCTCACGCAGTGCCCAGGCCGGGCCCACCAGGCCGGCGACCGCCAGAAGCGTGAGCGCGATGCCTCCGCCTTCGGGGCGTACAGAGCGCGGCGCGGCTTTTCGGGCGTGGCGTCGCCGAGGCCCGGTCACGGGGTGCCGCCGAGGGCCCGTCCGTGTGCGTCGACGAGGCGGCTGGTCTGCTGGTGCAGCCACTCCACCTCGACAGAGGTGAGGATGAGCGCGCCATCGAGGGTCGAGCCGTCATCCAAGTGGAACTCGATGGGAACCGATCCCTGCCTGGCCCGCGCGTCGTAGACCGCGTCCCGTCCGGCCGAGAGCGTGGCGTGGGTGGCCCTCACCGGCACGGGACGGAGCGTCGTTCCGTCGGCGGGCGCGGACCAGGGGGCCCCGCCCCCAGGCGGACGCAGGTGGTACGTCGTCGCAGAGCCCTCACCAGGGAGAGCGACTACGACACCCACACGGCCATCGCGAGCGCTGTCCGTGGCGAGGTCGCCGAGCAGTGGGCGGAAAGGTGCCGCCGTACCTAACTCGGTCCCCTGCGAAGGAAGATGAGAAGAACGTCGTCGCGTCATGCCCCGAAGTCAGGGACAGGACGAGTCTCGAATATGAGCCGGAGGAATACGACCCCTATCCGTCCAGGTGAAAGCGGTCGGACATGTACCGCAGCTTCTCCCTCGTGGCTGCTCGTTCCGCGTAGACGATGCTGCGAAGCGTTGAACGGGCGATGGGATGGTTCCGTACAAGCTGCGGCGCGATCCGCTCAGCCGTCTCCAGCTCGGTGAGGGCCTTTGCCCGGTTTCCGTCCCACAGCCAGGCCCGCGCCACGTCCATGTGGTGGTGGCCCTGACGTGAGTTGGGCAGTGCCCCGACCAGGCTCGGGCTGGTGCGGCGGTTTATCTCCAGAGCTTTGCCCTGCTTGCCCATTTCCAGAGCCACGCTGATCGCGTGGATCTGCACGTTCCCGGCGGAGAATGTCAGCGAATGCCGGTCGTACACCGGTGCGCCGACGTACGCGTCCATGCGTTCCGCCGCGTCCTTCGCGTGTCCGATCCGGTCCTCCGCTTCCGCTGGACGGTTGGCCCGAGCGGCGGAGATGGCCGCTCGAAGCTGCAGCGTGCCCCAAGCCCGTACGGCCAGCGGATCACCGTGCTCGTACGGCTGTTGCACCGAGGCGATCGCCTTGTCCGAGAGGGTCAGAGCGTCGGCCCAGTCAGCCGTCGCCCACATGTCCCAGACGCGCATCCAGTCGGCGACGGCAGGCAGCACCGGGTCTCCCGACAACCTGGCTGACCACGCGGCCCGTTCGCACGCCATGGCCACCAGCTCCGGGTGTCCGAGGGCGTGCGCGGCGGTGTGCGCGAACTTGCAGCACACGGCGTAGACGGCGTACGCCTCCTCCCGCTCGTGCCCGTCCGAGTCCTCCGCCAGAGCGCGCGCTTCCCGGAACAGGTCCGGGAGAACTCGGAGGATCGCGACGTTGGAGGCGGTGTCCCGCAGGCGGTGCAGCCGGGTCACCTCACGCCATAGCTGTGAGGCCGGTCGGGGAACCCCGTCGAAGACGGGAACGAGGTCGTAGCGACGTAGCTCGCGCAGGATCGACGAAGCGGCGATCTGCCACTGGCTGCCGTCGGGGGAGCTGCTGTACGGGCGTCCGATCAGGTCGTTCGGATGGACGTGCAGCTCCGCGGCCACCTGGTTGAGCAGCCCGACCCGGTCCAGCTCGATCAGTCCACGCTCCATCTTCGACACCCAGCCCTGCGACTTCCCGAGGGCCGTCGCCAGGTCGGCCTGCGGCATGCCCAGCCGAAGCCTCGCCCTGCGAGCGCGCTTGCCGATCTCCTCGGCTTCCTCCAGCATCAGGACACCTCCCGGCCGCCGGACGATCCGGCGCGGCCGCCGGTCTGTCCGCACAGAGTTCGTCCCTGCACGGTACCCATGACGCGGCTTCAGCGTGAGACGAGCTGCAAGGACCGTCGGGGCCGCGGCCCGTGTACCGCCCTGAACGGCGAGTCCGAGACCGGAGGCACCTCTGTCCGCCATCAGTGCCCAGACGGCCGTCAGGCATTGATTCCGAAGCCGCCGGTGCCGAACGACAGCGGATCATGGGGGTGAGGAACTTTCCCCGTCGCGCACCGCCGGAGGCAGCCAGTGATCACCGTGACCGTCCTCCACCCTGGAACCATGGGCGCGGCGATCACCGCCGAGCTCGTGGCCGGCGGCCATGAGGCGCTGTCGGTGACCAAGGGACGCAGTGAGAACACCTGGCTCCGCGGGAGGGAAGCCGGTGCCACGGCGTACGACTCGCTCGCGGAAGCGCTGTCCCGAAGCGCGGTCGTTCTCTCGGTCTGCCCACCACAGGCGGCGGAGGGCGTCGCGGCGGCGGTGGCCGCGCACGGCTTCGCGGGGGTGTACGTCGATGTCAACGCCATCAGCCCTCAACGCGTACGGCGCATCGCTGACGAGACCCGCCCCGGCTCCGCAGTCGTCGACGGTGCCGTTTTCGGTCAGCCGCCGGGCAAGGGGCGTGCCACACGGCTCTATCTCGCAGGGGCCGACTCTGCCGTCGAGCTGGTGGCTTCGCTCTTCACGGGCTCTGCGCTGCACGTATGCCGGGCCGGGGACACACCCGGTTCCGCTTCCGCTCTGAAGATGGCCTTCGCCAGCTACCAGAAGGCCGCCCGCACCCTCGCCGGCGTCGCTCACGCGCTCGCCGACGCCCACGGAGTCGGTGATCAGCTCACAGCCGAAGCCGAGATCATGATCTCCGCGATCCTCTCCGACCCGGAGTATCTACCGAGAGTGGCAGCCCGAGCCTGGCGCTGGGCGCCCGAGATGGAAGAGGTCGCCGATACGCTCCGCGCGGCTGACCTGCCCACGGACATGGCCGAAGCCACGGCTCGGGTGCTCGCCTACTGGGAGCAGGACAAGGACCGGTACGACCTGCCGGTTGGGCATGCTCTCTCCCGGTTGCGGTCAGGGAGGAGTACGTAGACAGGTCCGGACAACAAACAAGGCCCGGGTCGATGACCTGGGCCTCAGTCGTGGAGCGGGTGACGAGAATCGAACTCGCGCTCTGAGCTTGGGAAGCTCATGTTCTACCATTAAACTACACCCGCGAAGCGCACCGATGATCGGCGCTGCATCGTCACACACTGTACCCCATGTCAGGCCCCCGGTGGATGAGCCGTGGGGCCTCTTCCGTGTGTGCCCGCCGGGGCGGGCGGGGTGGACGCTGGTGTGGTGGGCGGGAGTTGGGGGCGTAGCGTGGGGGGTCGGAGTGCCGTGTGGAGTGGCGTCCTGTTCATCCCCTAATGTGGCTTTCTCGTCCATATGTGGTTGGGGAAGGGACTTGATGGAGTCGATGGAGCGCACCGTCGTCCGCTGTGCCGCAGGGCACGTTTTCGCTACCTCGTCGTTCCCGATGCAGCAGCTCGGGGCCGACCGGATCGGGCCGGGGCGGTTGATCCGGTGTCCCCGGTGTGCCCGGTTGCGGCAGGCCGTTCCGGTGGGGCTCGAGAAGCGGTAGCGGGCAGCAGGGGAGGCAGAAGGCGGGCCCCGCCCCTGGTCCTGTGGTCCTGTCTTCCGGCGGGGTTGTGGGCGGTCCGGTTGGGGTGGGGTCGTGGCTTCTGCGTATCCTCGACGGGTGCTTCTCTCTGACAAGGACATCCGGGCCGAGATCGACGCCGGCCGCGTCCGCATTGATCCGTACGACCCTTCGATGGTGCAGCCGTCGAGCATCGACGTGCGGCTGGACCGCTACTTCCGGGTGTTCGAGAACCACCGGTACCCGCACATCGACCCGGCCGTCGAACAGCCCGACCTGACGCGGACCGTCGAGCCCGAGGGCGACGAGGCGTTCATCCTGCACCCCGGCGAGTTCGTGCTGGCGTCCACGTACGAGGTGATCTCGCTCCCCGACGACCTGGCCTCGCGGCTGGAGGGGAAGAGTTCGCTCGGGCGGCTCGGGCTGGTGACGCACTCGACGGCCGGGTTCATCGACCCCGGGTTCTCCGGGCACGTGACCCTGGAGCTGTCGAACCTCGCGACCCTGCCGATAAAGCTCTGGCCGGGGATGAAGATCGGGCAGCTGTGTCTGTTCAAGCTGTCCTCGTCCGCCGAGTTCCCCTACGGCTCCGAGCGGTACGAGTCGCGGTACCAGGGGCAGCGGGGGCCGACGGCCTCGCGGTCGTTCCAGAACTTCCATCGGACCCAGGTGTGATCGACCATGGCTACTGACCTCCGGGAAAACCTCACCTACGAAGGCTTCGGGCGGGCCGTGCGCGAGCTCGCGCAGGCCGTCGCCGATGACGGGTACGAGCCCGATGTCGTTCTCAGCATTGCCCGGGGTGGCGTCTTCGTTGCGGGTGGGCTCGCCTACGCCCTCGACTGCAAGAACATCCACCTGGTGAACGTGGAGTTCTACACCGGGGTCGGGACGACCCTGGAGATGCCCGTCATGCTGGCGCCCGTCCCCAACGCGATCGACTTCTCCGACAAGAAGGTCCTGATCGCCGATGATGTCGCTGACACCGGCAAGACGCTCAAGCTCGTCCATGACTTCTGCGTCGACCATGTCGCCGAGGTCCGCAGCGCCGTCATCTACGAGAAGTCCCACTCCCTCGTGAAGTGCGAGTACGTGTGGAAGAAGACCGATCAATGGATCAACTTCCCCTGGAGCGTGGAGAAGCCCGTCGTCCGGCGGGACGGGCAGGTTCTCGACGCGTAACCCGTAGGACTTGTGCGAAGGCCCCCGGAACGCTTCCGCGTTCCGGGGGCCTTCCGCATCTGTCAGATGTCAGATCGTGCCCAGCTTGATGATCGACAGCAGCGCGATCAGCTGGATCGCCGACGCGCCCAGCGCCTTCGGCCACGGCAGGTCGTGCGACTTGCTCACCATCGACGTGAACAGCGCGCCCGCAGCCAGCCAGGTCAGCCAGCCCACGATCTGGACCAGGGAGTTCTCGCCGCCGAGGAAGACGGCGAAGATCAGGCGCGGGGCGTCGGTGATCGACATGATCAGCATCGACAGGCCCACCGTCGGCTGCCACGAGCCCGTGCCGCCGAGCTGGCGGGCCAGGGTGTGGGTCACCGCGCCGAGGACCAGACCGCCGATGACGAAGCCGACGCCGGTGAAGAGGACGTACGGGATCGCCGTCGAGATCGTCGCGTTGATCGCGTCCTCGCGCGCCTGGTCGAAGCCGAACAGCGCGAGCAGGCCGTACAGGAACGTGACGACCAGCGCCGGGCCCCACACCGGGTAGTCCCGCATCTGCCAGAACGTCGGACCGGGGCGCGTCACGATGCCGGTCAGCAGCTCCTTCCAGCGCAGGCGCGGGCCCGCGGGCTGGGCGGGGGCGCCACCGGCGTGGTACGTGCTGCCGTCGCCGTACGGGTCGTCGTTGATGCTGAACGCCTGCGTGTGGCCCGGGTTGTTGGCGTACGGGTCATGGGGTGCGGGGGCGGCGTAGGGGTCGCCGAAGTACTCCGGCTCCCCGTGGCCCTGGGGGCCCTGTCCGTGTCCGCCGTGTCCGCGTTGTCCGCCGTACCCGCCGTTTCCGTGCCCGTGTCCCTGTCCGGCGTAGCCGCCACCCGTGTACGGGGTGCCCTGGGGGGCTCCGTACGGCGGTGGCGCCGAACCGCCGCCTCCTGCGGGCGGCCACGGCTGAGCACCGTACGGCGGCTGTGGTGCCTGCCCTCCGTACGGCTGCTGCCGCTGCTGCTGCGGTTGTTGCGGGGTGCGGTTGTCCCGGCCGCGTCCGATCCTGAATCCAGCCACCCATCGAACGTACCTGGTCCCCGGATGCGCGGGGCGGGGGCGGGGGAACCCGACCGCCATTGCGGCCGAGCTGTGACATCCCCTAGGGGCGGCGGGGAGGGGAGTTGAGGGGGAATTCAGGGGGAGTTCGGGGGTGGGCAGGTTCTGGTGAGGTGCCTCGGTGCGTACGGTGCCGGGGGCGCCGTTCACGTAGAAGCGGCCGGTCCTGCCCCCGAGGCAGGTCCGGCCGCTCCTGATGGTGCTGCGTTCCGCTACTTTGCCGGTTCCGGCTCCGGTGCGTCCACCTGCGCCGGGTCGCCGGTCGGGTCGACGGGCGTCTTCACGGACTCCAGGAGGAGCTGCGAGACGTCCACGACCTGGATGGACTCCTTGGCCTGGCCGTCGTTCTTCTTGCCGTTGACCGAGTCGGTCAGCATGACGAGGCAGAACGGGCAGGCGGTCGAGACGATGTCCGGGTTGAGGGCGAGGGCCTCGTCGACGCGCTCGGTGTTGATGCGCTTGCCGATCCGCTCCTCCATCCACATCCGGGCGCCACCGGCGCCGCAGCAGAAGCCGCGCTCCTTGTGGCGGTGCATCTCCTCGTTCCGCAGGCCCGGGACCTTCGCGATGATCTCGCGCGGCGGGGTGTAGATCTTGTTGTGACGGCCCAGGTAGCACGGGTCGTGGTACGTGATCAGGCCCTCGACCGGGGTCACCGGGATCAGCTTGCCCTCGTCGATGAGGTGCTGGAGCAGCTGCGTGTGGTGGATGACCTCGTACTCGCCGCCGAGCTGCGGGTACTCGTTGGCGATCGTGTTGAAGCAGTGCGGGCAGGTCGCGACGATCTTCTTCGACGACTTGGGCTTCTTCGTCGTCTTGTCTTCGTCGTCCTCGCCGTACGCCATGTTGAGCATCGCGACGTTCTCCTGGCCGAGCTGCTGGAACAGCGGCTCGTTGCCCAGGCGGCGGGCGGAGTCACCCGTGCACTTCTCGTCGCCGCCCATGATCGCGAACTTGACGCCCGCGATGTGCAGCAGCTCCGCGAATGCCTTCGTGGTCTTCTTGGCCCGGTCCTCCAGGGCGCCCGCGCAGCCGACCCAGTACAGGTAGTCGACCTCGGTGAGGTCCTCGACGTCCTTGCCGACGATCGGGACCTCGAAGTCGACCTCCTTGGTCCACTCCACGCGGGCCTTCTTGGCGAGGCCCCAGGGGTTGCCCTTCTTCTCCAGGTTCTTGAGCATCGTGCCCGCCTCGGACGGGAACGCGGACTCGATCATCACCTGGTAGCGGCGCATGTCGACGATGTGGTCGATGTGCTCGATGTCCACCGGGCACTGCTCCACGCAGGCGCCGCAGGTGGTGCAGGACCACAGGACGTCCGGGTCGATGACGCCGTTCTCCTCGGCGGTGCCGATCAGCGGGCGCTCGGCCTCGGCCAGGGCGGCCGCGGGGACGTCCTTGAGCTGCTCCTCGGTGGCCTTCTCCTCGCCCTCCATGGTCTTGCCGCCGCCCGCGAGCAGGTACGGCGCCTTGGCGTGCGCGTGGTCGCGCAGCGACATGATCAGGAGCTTGGGGGAGAGGGGCTTGCCGGTGTTCCAGGCGGGGCACTGCGACTGGCAGCGGCCGCACTCGGTGCAGGTGGAGAAGTCGAGGATGCCCTTCCAGGAGAACTGCTCGACCTGGGAGACACCGAAGACCGCGTCGTCGGCCGGGTCGTCCCAGTCGATCTCCTTGCCGGCCGTCGTCATCGGCTGGAGCGCGCCGAGCGCGACCTCGCCGTCGGCGTTCCGCTTGAACCAGATGTTCGGGAAGCCGAGGAAGCGGTGCCAGGCGACACCCATGTTGGTGTTCAGCGAGACCGTGATCATCCAGATCAGCGAGGTGCCGATCTTGATCATCGCGGTGAAGTAGATGAGCGTCTGGAGCGTGGACAGCGACAGGCCCTTGAACGCCAGGACCAGCGGGTACGACACGAAGTACGCGGCGTCGTAGCTCTCGACGTGGTGGATCGCGCCCTCGAGACCGCGCAGCACCAGGATCGCGATGCCGATGGTCAGGATGATGTACTCGACGAAGTACGCCTGCCACGCCTTCGAGCCCGCGAACCGCGACTTGCGCCCGGCCCGGGAGGGCAGGTTCAGCAGCCGGATCACGATCAGCGCCAGGATGCCCACGACCGTCATCAGGCCGATGAACTCGATGTACATCTCGAACGGCAGGAACGTGCCGATGACCGGCAGCACCCAGTCGGCCTTGAACAGCTGGCCGTACGCCTGGAGCAGCGTGGGCGGCAGCGTCAGGAAGCCGACGGCGACGAACCAGTGGGCGAAGCCGACGATGCCCCACCGGTTCATCCGGGTGTGGCCCAGGAACTCCTTGACCAGCGTGATCGTGCGGGCCTTGGGGTCGTCGGTGCGGCTGCCTGCTGGTACCGGCTGTCCGAGACGGACGAAGCGGTAGATCTGCGCGACTGCTCGGCAGATGAGCGCAACGCCGACGACTGTCAGCACCAGCGACACGATGATCGCGGCGAGTTGCATGAGTAGGGCTCCTCGGGCCTGCGAGAGCGGGATCTCCAGTTGACTACTGCCCACTACTACTAAGCAGTAACTTAATTGGTCTGTGCTGACACTATCCACTTATTCCACCCCGCTGTAGCCGGGCGGGCGGTGATCTGTGTCGCTCAGGTGTGCCTTGGTTGAGCGGGGTGTGCCTCGGTTGTGCCGTGCTCCGGGCGCGCCTTCCGGAGGGCCGTGCGCAGGGGGGCGCGTACGGCTTCCGCGAGGATCGTCAGGTCGAGCACGACTCCATGGTGCTCTGCGTAGTGCTGGTCCAGCAGGGCGGGGTCGTCCCACGGCATCCCGGAGCGGGCGCGCACCTGGGCCAGGCCGGTCAGTCCCGGCCGTACCTCCTGCCGCCACTGCCGGGCCCCCGGCCACGCGGCGCGCGGGTCGCCCGGGGCCAGTGGGGCCGGTCCTACGAGGGAGAGGTCGCCCTGGACGACCTGGGGGAGCCGGGAGAGCAGGTCGAGCCGGAGCCTGCGGGTGCGCAGCGAGCGCAGTGTGAAGACCCGGCCCCCCAGGCCCGTACGGGGGCTGCGCTCCCATACGTTGCCGGGGCCCCGCCGGACCGCCAGCGCCAGGGCGCCCGCCGCGACGACGGGGGCGGTGAGGATCAGCAGGGCGGTGCCGAGGGTGAGGTCCAGTACCCGTTCGGCCGAACCGCGCGGGGTGCAGCGGTCCGCCAGGGCATCCGCGCGGTCCGTGAAGCCGGCCAGGCGTGCGGCGGGGCGGGAGGGGAAGTGGCCCCTGGCTGTGCCGGTCGGCTGTGAGGCGTGTGAGGCGTGTGGGGTCTGCGGGGGTGGCTGGGGCGGCTGTGCCTCGTGCCGGGGCTGCGGTGGGGGCTGGGGAATCGACTGCTTCTTCTTATGTCTCTGCTGCCTCTGCGGCTTCTTCCTTTGGCTCTGTTGGCTCTGTCGGTTCTGCTGGTCCTTCTGTCGCACGCGCCGCTGTCTCGCGTTCCGCATCGTGCCCGCCCGGGATTCGGAGGATTCGGAGTCCGATGGTCTGCCGATCGATGACGTTTGCGACTTTGCGACCGTCTCGCGGCAATTTGTGACAGAACGATCCCACGGTGCGATGGTGGGCCGGGTGGTGCGCGAGGGGTGTGGCGCGGTGCGGATGTGCCCATGGGGCGCCGGAAGGGTGCGGCGGCCGCGCGATGGTGAGGCGCCCGTGCACTTAAGTTGAGTCCACTCGACTCAGGTCTGTTGACTCCGGGACGGGTGTCGTGCATTCTTGAGTCAGATCCACTCAAGTAGTCAGTTGGAGGAATCGAAATGGCACGTGCGGTCGGCATCGACCTGGGCACGACTAACTCCGTCGTCAGCGTTCTCGAAGGCGGCGAGCCCACCGTCATCACCAACGCCGAGGGCGCCAGGACCACGCCGTCCGTCGTCGCCTTCGCCAAGAACGGCGAGGTGCTCGTCGGCGAGGTGGCCAAGCGCCAGGCGGTCACCAACGTCGACAGGACCATCCGCTCCGTCAAGCGCCACATGGGCACGGACTGGAAGATCGACCTCGACGGCAAGAGCTTCAACCCGCAGCAGATGAGCGCCTTCATCCTGCAGAAGCTGAAGCGGGACGCCGAGTCCTACCTGGGCGAGAAGGTGACCGACGCGGTCATCACCGTCCCGGCGTACTTCAACGACTCCGAGCGTCAGGCGACCAAGGAGGCCGGTGAGATCGCGGGCCTCAACGTCCTGCGCATCGTCAACGAGCCGACCGCCGCCGCCCTGGCGTACGGCCTGGACAAGGACGACCAGACGATCCTCGTCTTCGACCTCGGTGGCGGCACCTTCGACGTGTCCCTCCTGGAGATCGGTGACGGCGTCGTCGAGGTGAAGGCCACCAACGGTGACAACCAGCTCGGTGGTGACGACTGGGACCAGCGCGTCGTCGACTACCTGGTGAAGCAGTTCGCCAACGGCCACGGCGTGGACCTGTCCAAGGACAAGATGGCTCTCCAGCGTCTCCGCGAGGCCGCGGAGAAGGCGAAGATCGAGCTCTCGTCCTCGACCGAGACCACGATCAACCTGCCCTACATCACGGCGTCCGCCGAGGGCCCGCTGCACCTGGACGAGAAGCTCACGCGCTCGCAGTTCCAGCAGCTGACCGCGGACCTCCTGGAGCGCTGCAAGACCCCGTTCCACAACGTCATCAAGGACGCGGGCATCCAGCTCTCCGAGATCGACCACGTCGTTCTCGTCGGTGGCTCCACCCGTATGCCGGCCGTCGCCGAGCTGGTCAAGGAGCTGACCGGCGGCAAGGACGCCAACAAGAGCGTCAACCCGGACGAGGTCGTCGCCATCGGTGCCTCGCTCCAGGCCGGTGTCCTCAAGGGCGAGGTCAAGGACGTCCTGCTCCTCGACGTCACCCCGCTCTCCCTCGGCATCGAGACCAAGGGAGGGATCATGACCAAGCTCATCGAGCGCAACACCACGATCCCGACCAAGCGCTCCGAGATCTTCACGACGGCCGAGGACAACCAGCCCTCCGTGCAGATCCAGGTCTACCAGGGCGAGCGCGAGATCGCGGCGTACAACAAGAAGCTCGGGATGTTCGAGCTGACCGGTCTGCCGCCGGCCCCGCGCGGTGTCCCGCAGATCGAGGTCGCCTTCGACATCGACGCCAACGGCATCATGCACGTCGCCGCCAAGGACCTCGGCACCGGCAAGGAGCAGAAGATGACCGTCACCGGCGGCTCCTCGCTGCCGAAGGACGAGGTCAACCGGATGCGCGAAGAGGCCGAGAAGTACGCGGAGGAGGACCACGCCCGCCGCGAGGCCGCCGAGTCGCGCAACCAGGGCGAGCAGCTCGTCTACCAGACGGAGAAGTTCCTCAAGGACAACGAGGACAAGGTCCCCGCGGACGTCAAGACGGAGGTGGAGACCGCTGTCGGCGAGCTGAAGGAGAAGCTCAAGGGCGAGGACACCGCTGAGATCCGTACGGCCACCGAGAAGGTCGCCGCCGTCTCCCAGAAGCTGGGCCAGGCGATGTACGCCAACGCCCAGGCCGAGGGTGCGGCGACGGGCGCCGAGGCTCCGGGCGGCGCCCAGGGCAAGGCCGATGACGATGTCGTCGACGCCGAGATCGTGGACGACGAGAAGGACACCAAGGGCGGTGCGGCGTGACCGAGGAGAAGCCGGGCTTCGAGGAGAAGCCCGACGTCCCCTCCGGCGCCACCCCTGATGACGCCGAGCCGAAGGCCGCCGCACCCTCCGAGGAGGAGGCGGCGGCCCCGGCCGGGGACACCGACCAGGCCGTCGGTCTGACGGCCCAGCTGGACCAGGCCCAGACGGCGCTCGGCGAGCGCACGGCGGACCTCCAGCGGCTCCAGGCCGAGTACCAGAACTACCGCCGCCGCGTGGAGCGCGACCGGGTCACGGTCAAGGAGATCGCCGTCGCGAACCTCCTGTCCGAGCTCCTGCCCGTGCTTGACGACGTCGGCCGCGCACGGGAGCACGGCGAGCTGGTGGGCGGCTTCAAGTCGGTCGCCGAATCGCTGGAGACCGTCGTCGCGAAGCTGGGCCTCCAGCAGTTCGGCAAGGAGGGCGAGCCCTTCGACCCGACGATCCACGAGGCCCTCATGCACAGCTACGCGCCGGACGTCACCGAGACGACCTGCGTGGCGATCCTCCAGCCGGGGTATCGCATCGGCGAGCGCACCATCCGCCCCGCGCGGGTGGCCGTCGCCGAGCCGCAGCCGGGCGCCACGCCCGCGGCGGCCAAGGAAGAGAAGACAGACGACGAGGAGAGCGGTGGCACCGAGGAGGTCTGACGGCGAACCGTCTGACCACCAGGGTGCACACCGACCGGTCCGGCGGCCGGCCCATGGGCCGGCCGCCGCGCCGATCGTCCGGAAGGAGGGACGTCGATGAGCACGAAGGACTTCGTCGAGAAGGACTACTACAAGGTCCTCGGCGTCCCCAAGGACGCCACCGACGCCGAGATCAAGAAGGCGTACCGCAAGCTCGCCCGCGAGTTCCACCCCGACGCCAACAAGGGTGACGCCAAGGCGGAGGAGCGCTTCAAGGAGATCTCCGAGGCGAACGACGTCCTCGGCGACACCAAGCGGCGCAAGGAGTACGACGAGGCGCGCGCCCTCTTCGGCAACGGTGGCTTCCGCGCCGGCCCCGGTGGTGCGGGCGGCAACTTCAACTTCGACCTGGGCGACCTCTTCGGCGGAGGTGCCCAGGGCGGCGCGCAGGGCGGCGGCTTCGGCGGCGGCGGGGGCGGTCTCGGCGACGTCTTCGGCGGGCTGTTCAACCGGGGCGGCACGGGCACCCGCGTCCAGCCCCGGCGCGGCCAGGACATCGAGTCCGAGGTGACGCTCAGCTTCACCGAGGCGGTCGACGGGGCCACGGTCCCGCTGCGGATGTCCAGCCAGGCGCCCTGCAAGGCGTGTTCGGGCACCGGCGACAAGAACGGCACCCCCAGGGTCTGCCCGACCTGCGTCGGCACCGGCCAGGTCTCGCGCGGCACCGGCGGCGGCTTCTCGCTCACCGACCCCTGCGTGGACTGCAAGGGCCGGGGCCTCATCGCCCAGGACCCCTGCGACGTCTGCCACGGCAGCGGCCGGGCCAAGTCGGCCCGGACCATGCAGGTCAGGATTCCGGCGGGTGTCTCGGACGGCCAGCGGATCAGGCTGCGCGGCAAGGGCGGCCCGGGCGAGCGCGGCGGACCGGCCGGCGACCTGTACGTCGTCGTCCACGTCGGCGCCCACCCGGTCTTCGGCCGCAAGGGCGACAACCTCACGGTCACCGTGCCCGTCACCTTCCCGGAGGCGACGCTCGGCGGTGAGGTGAAGGTGCCCACCCTCGGCGGTCCGCCGGTCACCCTGAAACTGCCCGCAGGCACCCCCAACGGGCGTACGATGCGCGCCCGGGGCAAGGGCGCGGTCCGCAAGGACGGCACCCGCGGCGACCTCCTGGTCACCGTGGAGGTGGCGGTCCCCAAGGACCTCGGCCAGGAGGCCCGGGACGCGCTGGAGTCCTACCGCAAGGCGACCGCGGACGTGGACCCGCGGGCGGAACTGTTCCAGGCCGCGAAGGGAGCTTGAGATGGACGGCCGTCGACGCAATCCGTACCAGCTGACCGATGACTCACCGGTGTACGTGATCTCGATCGCGGCCCAGCTCTCGGGCCTGCACCCGCAGACGCTGCGCCAGTACGACCGCCTCGGCCTGGTCTCCCCGGACCGTACGGCCGGACGCGGCCGGCGCTACTCGGCCCGCGACATCGAGCTGCTGCGCACTGTGCAGCAGCTGTCGCAGGACGAGGGCATCAACCTGGCGGGCATCAAGCGCATCATCGAGCTGGAGAACCAGGTCGCCGCGCTCCAGCAGCGCGTCGCCGAGCTGTCGGCGGCGGTGGACGGCGCGGCGGTCGCCATGCAGCAGCGCGAGGCCCAGGTGCACGCCTCGTACCGCCGCGATCTGGTCCCGTACCAGGACGTGCAGCAGACCGGCGCGCTGGTGGTCTGGCGCCCGAAGCCGAAGCGCCCCACGGAGTGACGTGAGCCGTGGAGTGAAGCGGCCGAAGGGCTGAGCAGCGTTCCAAGCCTGTGCGGAAGGCAGGATCATCGAGATGATCCTGCCTTCTTGCGCGTTACGTCCGGTGCGCGTCGGCCGCCGTCAGCGGCGATGGGTTCTCATGGGGCCGCATCGGCCACGAGGCCGGAGTAGCCGGAGGCCAGCTCGGGTGTCAGGGGCGCACACCACTCGTGGCGCATCAAGAGTTCAGCAAGTGCGTGTACCTCGTCTCCCACCGAGTCGGCCGCCCGGTTCACATGCACCGGTCTTCCGCTCAGCAAGAGACGGAGGGCGGGT
The DNA here is from genome assembly GCA_002082585.1 of Kitasatospora albolonga. NCBI lineage: Bacteria > Bacillati > Actinomycetota > Actinomycetes > Kitasatosporales > Streptomycetaceae > Kitasatospora > Kitasatospora albolonga. The sequence continues at coordinate 3,612,656 of CP020563.1, read as the reverse complement.
AGTGCCTTGGACCTGAAGGTGAGTTTCTTACCCGAAGAGAGCACCTCGACCGTCTCTCCCAGATCGAGGACCCGGGGACGGAACTCGCAGACGCAGACGACGGAGTCCGGATGCCCGAACGTCTCCAGGAAGGGGACATGCCGGGACGGGGCGACATCATGCTCGCGTGCTGCCAGGAAGTCCGCGGGGGTGCGGGACCCGACGAGTTCCAGGGCCGCTTCGGTGAGCTGCTGGTGTTGCTCCGATGCGGCCGGGGTTTCCAGATCGCGGCGGAACAGCTCGTTCTCGCGGGACCGGTCGACGAGCCAGGACAGCCAGGATGTGCCGGTCCTCGTGGAGAACCCGAACGTCATGTGCAGGCTGTGCCCCGACCCGCGGTCGTCCCGGCCTGCCATGTGCCAGTAGCCGCGCGGTATGTGCAGGATGTCGCCGGGGCGCACGGTCCCGGTCCAGAGGGTCTCTTCGCCGGGTATGTCGTTGCGGACGGCGTCGCGGTGCAGCGGCACGGAACGCGACGGGCCTCGGACCTCCCAGTCCTTCTCTCCCGAGAGCTGAACGACGAGGACGTCATGATCGTCCCAATGCAGACCGAAGCCGCCCGCGGCGTTGGTGGTGAGGTAGATGTTGACGTTGACGCGTTCTCCCGACCACCACTGCAGGGCCCGGCAGACCGCCTCGAGTGTGGGGTCGAAGACGTTGGCGCGGTCCAGCACCATCGTCACCCCCTCATCCAGCAACTTGCCCAGATGGCGCATGTTCACCAGGCCCGCCCCACCCATGCCCTGGTTCAGATACGCGCCGGGATGCAGCTCCTGGCCGTCACGGAAACAGCGGATCTGCGGGTTGCCCAGGTTTCTGCGCATAGCCAGATCCAGCAGCCGGTCGGGAGTCAGCATGCGTGTGGGCAGATCCCGTTCGCTGAGGCTGCCCCGGGCGAAACCGGTGCCGAGCCGCTCCGGCCCGTTCCAGCCCAGTGCCTCTGCGATACCGACGACCAGTCTGTGGTCCACTGCGCCTCCCGCTGTGTGAACGGCTGTATGACACGGCCTGCATGGGGGCTGCGTCGCTCGGACGCAGCCCCGCTCTTTGCTTGTGGAGACGGAACTTTCAGACGCCGGGAAGGAGCTCGGACCCGGCGCTCGGCCAAGAGTCCCACGCGATGTCGGCCGCCGCGGTGGCGACCGGGTCGGTGGCTCCGGCCCGGTCCTGCACATAGCCCATCACCTCCACCGACACGAGGAGGTCATCGGTGTTCCGGGTGCCCTGGGTGTCGTTCAAGGGTCTCACTCCGTTTGATCGGCTACTCGATACGAGGGCATCATGACATCGCTACTGCGAAGCCCAAAAGGGTTTTCGAACTACCGCAGAGCTTCTTTGCCGAGAGCGACTGAAGGCGCTGGAGCGGACGCTGACTTTATGTCAGTGATTTGCTTGGGTTCGCCCGGGCGATGCCGGAGCGGACGAGGAGGGCGCCGAGGTGGGTGCGGCTGGTGGCGCCGAGGGTCTGCATGAGTTTGGCGATGTGGGAGCGGCAGGTACGGACGCTGATGCCCATCTTCCGGGCGATGGCCTCGTCGGCGTGCCCTTCGGTGAGGAGGCGGGCGATGCTGTGCTGGACGGTGGTGACCGGAGCCCCGGGGGTCGCGGTCGGGAGCGGCTGGTCGTACGGCGTCGCCTGGGCCCAGAGGACCTCGTAGACGTGGACCAGATAGCGGACCAGGGCCGGGTGGCGGATCTGCAGGGCGGTGTTGTTGCCGGGGGCGGCGGGGACGTAGGCCACCTTCCGGTCGAAGACGATCAGGCGGTCGATGGCCTGCTCCATCGTGCGCACTTCCAGGTGGCCCTGGGGCAGTTGGTCCAGGTACTGCGTGAAGCGCGTGCTGTAGCGCACGGGGTGCTGGTAGAGGTGGCGCATACGGCCGCCGGCCGCGATGACGGCCTGGGCGTTGTCCAGCCCCTGCCGCATGTTGTCGACCAGGCGGTTGCCGCCGGGCTGTGCGGTGAGCACTTCGTCCCGGGCGGTACGGGATGCCTCCCCGAGCGCCGCCATGACCCGCTCGCGCCCTTCGATGACCGTGATCGCGGGGTTCGGCGCGCGGTCGGCGATGGCGGTGAGCGGCATCAGGGCGTCGACGAGCGCGGTGGTGGCGTCGAGGCGTTCGAAGACGTCCCGGGCCAACGGCTTGAGCAGGCGGGTGAGCGCGGCCGACGCCGGGACGGGCCGCCACCGGCCCTCGCTGTCCGGGTCGGGGTGGACGAGGCCCCGCCGGGCGAGGCACGGCGTCCGGGCGATAGCCGTCTGCTCGATATGGCCTTCGCGCAGAGCCGTCGCGTACAGCTCCATGGCAGGTTCGCAGAGTCCGTCGGCCGTACCGATGCGGTCCGTGTCCGGTGTCGTGCACATCTGGTGTTCTCTCTTTGGCGCTGGCGGCATCCCCCGGCCGAGGCCGTCGTCGGCGTTCGGCGCCCGGGTGCGCCGAAGCCGTTCACGGCCGGCTACTGCCCGGCATCGGAGGAGGGTGGGTCGTCGGCCGACGCCGCATCCACGATGCCCGATTCGACCAGGAGCGCCCCGAGGTGGGTGCGGCTGGTGGCGCCGAGGGTCTGCATGAGCTTGGCGATGTGGGAGCGGCAGGTACGGACGCTGATACCCAGCTTGCGGGCGACCACGTCGTCCACATGGCCTTCCGTGAGCAGCCGGGCGATGCTGTGCTGGACGGCGGTGACCGGGGTGTCCGGTGCGGCCGCCTGATGGTTTTCGGCCAGGGGGACGGCCTGGGCCCACAGGACTTCGTAGACCTGGATGAGGTACGAGACCAGGGCCGGGTGGCGGATGCGCAGGGCGGTGTGGCGGTCGGCGGAAGCGGGGATGAAGGCCACCGCGCGGTCGATGATGATCAGCCGCTCGACGGTGAGTTCGGTGGTGCGCACCTGGAGATGCTGGGCCGGTACCTGGGCAAGATAGTCCCTGATGGCGCTGCTGTAGCGGGCCGGATGCTGGTAGATGTGCCGGATTCGGGCCCCGCGCCGGAGTGCGGTTTGGGCATTGCTCAGAGCCGCTTGCAGGCTGCTCGAAGGACGATCGCTGCCGGGCTGGGCCGTCAGGACCTCGTCGGTGGCGGTGGTGGTGGCTTCGTCGATAGCCGACTGGATGGCCGGAATTCCCTCAAGCACGCTGATTGCGAGGTTGGGGTTGTCGTTGGCCACGGCGGTCAAAGGAATGAGCGCTTGGCTCAGAGAGGCCGCCAGGCTCAGCCGTTCGTGTATTTCCCGGGATACCGGCTGCAGCAGATCGGCCAGGGCCGCGGACGGCGGTACGGGGCGCATCCACAGGTCGTCCCACGGGTCGGGGTGGAGCAGGGACAGCTCGATGAGACAGGGGGCGGCGGCGATTTCCGCTCGCGCCACCCGACCGGCGCGCAGGGCGACTTCGTACAGCCGGAGCGCGGTATCGCACAGCTCGGTATTCCCGTGCGGACGATGTCCTGTTCTGTCTTCGTCGATGCCCATTTGGGATCCCCCTGCTTTATGCAGTGCAACAAGTGGACGGTGGCACAAGCCTAGTTGTGGGGGGAGTATTGACGTGTCGGGGGAGCCGGGAACTCTCCCGGCACAACCCGGGCGTTGGCTGTACTCTCCCCCATTGTGCAGTCACGTCCGGGTTACCTGCGGGGGAATCTGTCGCGTGGTCAGGAATCCGATTCCAGAATTCCTGACCGCGCGATCAGATAGCCGAGTTGCGCCCGGCTGCTGCTGCCGAGGGCCGCGGAGAGCTTGGCCACATGAGCCCGGCAGGTACGGACGTTCATGCCGAGGCGGCGGGCTATGGAGTCGTCCACATGGCCTTCGACGAGGAGCTGGGCGATCGACCGCTGGACGCCGCTGATTCCCTCGGGCGTCGGCTCGTACTTGACTTCTTCCAGTAGCGGGGCCGCCCGCGTCCAGAGCTGTTCGAAGACCTTGGCGAGGTACTCGACCAGTCCGGGGTGGCGCAGCTCCAGGGCGACCTGGCGGTCGTCCTGGGCGGGGATGAAGGCGACCTTCCGGTCGAAGACGATCAGGCGTTCGATGAGCTCTTCCAGCGTGCGTATCTCGACGTTGTCGTCCGCGATGCGCTCCGCGTAGGCCAGCGTGCTCTGACTGTGGCGTGCGGTGTGCTGGTAGAGGGTGCGAATCCTGACCCCCCGGTGTACGACGGACAGTCCGCGCTCCAGCGATCTGCTGAGGCTGTCCTCGTCCCTGCCGCCGCCGGGCTGGACGGTCAGGACTTCGGTGCGGCACTCTGCGGTGGCGAGGTCGAGGGCGGCGTTGATCCGCGGGACGCCCTCCAGCACCGTGATGGCGTGGGTGGTCGGCGGGCCCTGCGCGCTGATGTCCATAAAAGGCTTGAAGCACTCGGTCAGTTCGACCGAATGCCGCCGCCGCTCCTGGATCTCGCGTTCCAGGGGGTGCAGGCGCTGTGCCAGCGCCGCTGACGGCGGTACGGGCCGGAGCCAGTCCGGAGCGTCGGGGTCCGGGTGCAGCAGGGCGAAGTCCATCAGGCAGGGGGCGGACTCCACTTCGGAGCGCGCGATGCGGCCGGAGCGCAGCGCACTGGCGTAAAGGCGCCCGCCCTCGTCGCAGAGTTCGGTGATCCCGTGAGGATGTGTCGGCTTTATGTGGTTTTTGGTCATATCTCCACCCCCCAGGTTCCTGAACTTGCAAGAACATGATGCATCGACTCGGTGGTGTTCGTGTGCCCAGGTGGGACATCGTCTTAGGTGCGGGGGAGAGGAATCCACAAGTGAGGACGAAGCCGACTATGTACAAGCGAATGCTTCGCTCGGCGCTTGCCGCCGCGTTCGTTGTGGCCCTCGGCCTTGGGCTGCAGGCTGCTGACGGCATCGGCGGGAGCGGCGGAGCGGTTGCCAAGAGCGACATCGGGTGGACGGCTGACATCGGCTGGAAGGCCCCGGGCAAGCAGGGGGGCGTGACTTCCACGGTCGCCTCCGGCGACATCGGCTGGTTCGGCCAGACCCGAGTTCCCGGCGACATCGGCTGGTCCGCCCAGGCCGGAGTTCCCGGGGACCTCGGCTGGTCCGCGCCGGCCGACTCGGTCGCATGACCACGCCGCCGGACGACCGCACCTTCCGGCGCGAGATGGCAACCGCCTATCGCTCAGGGTGGCATTTCATCGATCTGCTCACGGCCCTCCCCCGCCGTGGCGACTCGTTGATGGTCACCCTGTTCGGGGAGCCGATCGTCGTGGTGCTGGAAGAGGACGAAGATGTCCGCGCCTATCGCTGTCTCCGACGCCCCCGTGGCGCGCCGCAGCCGGTCCGCTGCGCCGTCAGATACGGGATGATCTTTGTGAACCTCGACCAGCGGGACCACGAGCTGGTCGCTTCGGAACCCCATTCCGCCACCCCCCGCAGTGCCTGAGCGATTCCCCCGTCGTCACCTATCGCTCCGGCGCTTCCCCCACACAGCGGCGCCACCGTGACCTGAACACGGTGGCGCCGTTGTGCTGTCCCCGTACGGGGGGCGGAGGGGCTGCCTCCGTACGGGCACGGAGAGGCTGGCTCCGTACGGGGGCGAAGAGGCTGCCTCCGTACGGAGCGGAGAGCTGTCCCCGTACGGGCACGGAGAGGCCGCCTCCGTACGGGCACGGAGAGGCTGGCTGCCCCCGCCCGGGGGAGCCGCGCTCGCTCCCGTACGACGAGGGGCGGGGCGGCGGAGGGACACCCTCGCCCGGGGGTCCCCCGGGTCAGGCCCTGCCGAGTGCCCGGTCGAGGGCGATCTCGATGACGACCCGGTCCGGGTTCGGCGCAGGCGTGCGCTCGTAGCGCTCCGCGTAGCGGCTCACCGCGTCCGCGACGACCTCCGGCTCCGTACGGATCACCGCGCGGCCCTCCAGCGTCGCCCAGCGGGCCCGGTGCATCTGGCAGACGGCGACCCGTGCCCCCTCCGGACCGGCGGCCAGGATGTTGGCGACCTTGCGGCTGCCCTTGTTGGTGATCACGCGCGCCACCCCGGCCTCCGGGTCGTACGTCACCCCCACCGGCACCACGTGGGGCGTGCCGTCCGGGCGGAGCGTCGTCAGGGTGCACAGATGGTACTCGCGCCAGAACGCGAGGTACTCGGGGCTGGGGTTGCGTACGTCTGCCATGGGTGAAGCGTAGGCGGCGGGGCGGCGGGCGCGGTCCGGCCGGTCGGCCCCGAAAAGGGTGCGGGAACTGCCTTGAGTGGAATAGACTCAACTTTGTGCAGGTTGGAATCATCAAGGAACCCCCAGCTGCGAGGAGGAGCAAGGACACGTGGACGCCGAGCTGACCAACAAGAGCCGGGACGCCATCAACGCGGCCACCGACAGGGCCGTGAAGGACGGGCACCCCGACCTCACCCCCGGGCATCTGCTGCTCGCGCTGCTGGGGGGCCAGGACAACGAGAACATCACCGACCTGCTCGCCGCCGTCGAGGCCGACCAGGCCGTCGTGCGCGCCGAGACCGAGAAGCTGCTCGGCTCCCTCCCCAGCGTCACCGGCTCCACTGTGGCCCCGCCGCAGCCGAACCGCGAGCTGCTCGCCGTCATCCAGGACGCGGCGCAGCGGGCGAAGGAGCTGGGCGACGAGTACCTCTCCACCGAGCACCTGCTCATCGGCATCGCCGCGAAGGGCGGGCGCGCCGGTGAGATCCTCGACGGACAGGGGGCCGGAGCGAAGAAGCTGCTGGCCGCGTTCGAGACGAGCAGGGGAGGGCGCCGCGTGACCACACCCGACCCGGAGGGCCAGTACAAGGCCCTGGAGAAGTTCGGCACCGACTTCACGGCCGCCGCGCGTGACGGCAAGCTGGACCCGGTCATCGGCCGGGACCAGGAGATCCGCCGCGTCGTGCAGGTCCTGTCGCGCCGGACGAAGAACAACCCGGTGCTCATCGGTGAGCCCGGCGTCGGCAAGACCGCCGTCGTGGAGGGGCTCGCCCAGCGCATCGTCAAGGGTGACGTCCCCGAGAGCCTGAAGAACAAGCGGCTCGTCTCGCTGGACCTCGGCGCGATGGTCGCGGGCGCGAAGTACCGCGGCGAGTTCGAGGAGCGCCTCAAGACCGTCCTCTCCGAGATCAAGGAGAGCGACGGCCAGATCATCACCTTCATCGACGAGCTGCACACCGTCGTCGGCGCGGGCGCGGGCGGCGACTCCGCCATGGACGCGGGCAACATGCTCAAGCCGATGCTCGCGCGCGGCGAGCTGCGCATGGTCGGCGCGACCACGCTCGACGAGTACCGCGAGCGCATCGAGAAGGACCCGGCCCTGGAGCGCCGCTTCCAGCAGGTGCTGGTGGCGGAGCCGTCCGTCGAGGACACCATCGCCATCCTGCGCGGTCTCAAGGGCCGTTACGAGGCCCACCACAAGGTCCAGATCGCGGACTCGGCGCTCGTCGCCGCCGCCACCCTCTCCGACCGCTACATCACCTCTCGCTTCCTCCCCGACAAGGCCATCGACCTGGTCGACGAGGCCGCCTCCCGGCTCCGTATGGAGATCGACTCCTCGCCCCTGGAGATCGATGAACTCCAGCGCTCCGTCGACCGGTTGCGCATGGAGGAGCTGGCGCTGAAGAACGAGTCCGACGCCGCCTCCAAGCAGCGTCTGGAGAAGCTGCGCCGCGACCTCGCCGACCGGGAGGAGGAGCTGCGCGGCCTCAACGCCCGCTGGGAGAAGGAGAAGCAGGGCCTCAACCGGGTCGGCGAGCTCAAGGAGCGCCTGGACGAGCTGCGCGGCCAGGCCGAACGGGCGCAGCGTGACGGCGACTTCGACGCCGCCTCCAAGCTGCTGTACGGGGAGATCCCGGGCCTGGAGCGGGAGTTGGAGGAGGCCGCCGAGGCGGAGCAGGAAGCCTCCAAGGACAAGGACACCATGGTCAAGGAGGAGGTCGGGCCGGACGACATCGCGGACGTCGTCGGAGCCTGGACCGGTATCCCGGCCGGGCGGCTGCTGGAGGGCGAGACCCAGAAGCTGCTGCGGATGGAGTCCGAGCTCGGCAAGCGGCTGATCGGCCAGACCGAGGCCGTGCAGGCCGTCTCCGACGCCGTACGCCGTACGCGCGCCGGGATCGCGGACCCCGACCGGCCCACCGGATCGTTCCTCTTCCTCGGCCCCACGGGCGTCGGCAAGACCGAGCTGGCGAAGGCGCTCGCGGACTTCCTCTTCGACGACGAGCGGGCCATGATCCGCATCGACATGAGCGAGTACGGCGAGAAGCACAGCGTCGCCCGCCTCGTCGGCGCCCCGCCCGGTTACGTCGGCTACGAGGAGGGCGGCCAGCTCACCGAGGCCGTCCGCCGCCGCCCGTACAGTGTCGTGCTCCTGGACGAGGTCGAGAAGGCCCACCCCGAGGTCTTCGACATCCTGCTCCAGGTCCTCGACGACGGCCGGCTCACCGACGGTCAGGGCCGCACGGTCGACTTCCGCAACACCATCCTCATCCTCACCTCCAACCTCGGCAGCCAGTTCCTGATGGACCCGCTGGTCAAGCCCGAGGTGAAGAAGCAGCAGGTGCTGGACGTGGTGCGGGCCTCCTTCAAGCCGGAGTTCATCAACCGGCTGGACGACCTGGTGGTCTTCTCGGCCCTCTCCGGCGACGAGCTCGCGCACATCGCGGGCCTCCAGATCGACCGGCTGGCCAAGCGCCTCGCGGACCGCCGCCTCACCCTGGACGTCACCCCCGAGGCGCTGGCCTGGCTCGCCCAGGAGGGCAATGACCCGGCATACGGGGCACGCCCGCTGCGCCGCCTCATCCAGACGGCGATCGGCGACCGGCTCGCCAAGGAGATCCTCTCCGGCGAGATCACGGACGGTGACACCGTACGGGTGGACCGGGCCGGGGACGGGGCCGAGGACGGGCTGACCGTCGGCCCCGCGGCGTAACCCCCGGCTCCGCACCCGTCACCCTGCGTGCGCTTCCGCCCGCACGGCCCCTTCTCTGTCAGCTTGTGGCGGATAGGAGCCGTGCGGGCTTGCCATGCCCCGCCCGCCATGGGGGAGGATGGCCGACAACCGCACGAAGGGAAATAACGGTGAGCATCGATCCGTCCTCGATTCCTAATTTCGGGGGCCAGCCCGAACCGCAGGCGGCAGGACCGGAGGGCCCCGTCGTCCCTGACCAGGACCTCGTCAAGCAGCTCCTCGACCAGATGGAGCTGAAGTACGTCGTCGACGACGAGGGCGACCTCGCGGCGCCGTGGGAAGAGTTCCGGACGTACTTCATGTTCCGGGGCGAGGACGAGCAGCAGGTCTTCTCGGTCCGCACGTTCTACGACCGCCCCCACGCGCTCGACCAGCGCCCCGTCCTCCTGGACGCCATCGACGACTGGAACCGCCGCACCCTGTGGCCCAAGGTCTACACCCACTCCCACGAGGGCGAGGAGGGCGAGGCGGGTTCCGTCCGGCTGATCGGTGAGGCGCAGATGCTCATCGGCACCGGCGTCAGCCTGGAGCACTTCGTCTCCTCGACGGTGAGCTGGGTGCGCGCCTCGATCGAGTTCGACAAGTGGCTCCTGGAGCGCCTGGGCCTCGCCCCGGCCGAGGAGAAGACGGACGGCGAGGGCACGGAGTCCGCGGGCGCCTAGCCCATGTCCGTACGCGCCTGAAGGCCCGGTGCGGGCGGTGGTCACGTCGACCGCCACCCGCACCGGGCCTTTTCCTTTTCCGTTCCGGGGCCTTCTCCGGTCAGCCGGTCAGCCGTGCGCCTTGGCCAGGGTGACCAGTCCGGTGAAGCTTTCGGGGGAGAGGGCCAGGTGGGGGCCGACCGGGTTCTTGGAGTCCCGGACCAGGACCTTGCCGGTAGCGGCGGCGTACGCCGGGGCCCACTCGACGCACTGTCCCTCGCCCGCGCTGTACGTGCTCTTGACCCACTCGACGGGGCCGGGTGCGCTGCTCATCTCGCGTGATCCTCCATGATCTTGCCGATCAGTGACAGTGAATCGTCCTCGGACACTGCTGCCATGCGTAGCCGGTCGGTCATCGTGACCGTCCTGGCCACCACGGTAGCCGTATCGTCCATCTGTCCACCGTGCGTGGGAGTTTCGGTGTAGACGGCGTGCGGCAGGCCGTTCGTCGAGAGCAGGGTGAACGGCAGGTGGCTCGGCGCTGCTCCTGCTGTGCAGGGCAGCACCTGAACCGTGATGTGCGGGGACTGTATGGCGGCGGCCAAGTGCTTCAGCTGGCCGACCATCACGGCTTTGCATCCGACGACCGTACGGAGCACGGCCTCGTGCACCACCACCCACAGAAGCGGAGGGTCCGCGCGCTCCAGGACTTCCTGGCGGCGCATCCGGAGTTCGACGCGTTCCTTGATCTGGTCGTCGGTCTCACGCGGAAAACTGGCCCGCATGACCGCCGCCGCATACTCCGGCGTCTGCAACAGCCCCATCAGGAACGTGCAGGAGTAGTCCGTGATGCCGCTCGCGGTCTCTTCCAGCGTGATGTACGGGACGAACCATTCCCGGATGGCCCTGCTTGCTCAGCTTGGCCCGCAGGCGCGCGTACACCCCGGGCGTACCGGCTACGCGGTCCAGCGCTTCCGCGAAACCCTCGGACGCGAGAACGGCACCGGATTCCACCTTGCTCAGCTGCGGTTGCTTGTAACGCAGCTTCTCGGCAAAGGCCGGTTGCGATAACTCCATGGCTTTGCGCAGAGCTTCCACCTCCCGACCGAAGTAGGCGGCCCCGTCGCTCGGCCCGCGCTCCTGATCGGCACTTTCGCTCATCTGTTCTCAACTCCCTGGTATTCCAGCTCGGTTGGAATGGCCACAGACCTGTTGAGCGTACGCCTGCATCCCTCACTCTGGGTTCATCAGTACATGTACTTGTGCAACCACGTGAAAGGGCGGGGCGATGGTGAACCGCTTCTCCCTGAAGGCGCTTCGGGCGATGGTCCCGTCGTTCGGGAAACTCCGCTCCGGAACCTCTTCCGAGCGTCCGGACGCCTCGGGGCAGTACCGCGGTCCGGACGACCGGTCGCAGAGCGACACCATGCGGCGGCTGCGGCCCCTGGTCGCGGACGAGAACAGGCGCGCCCGTGAGGGGCGTTGGTCCCCTCCTCCCGCCGACTCCATCTGATCGAATCCACCGAAGAGGACACACATGAAGAACGACACCTTTGCGGGGAAGCTCATGAGGCCCCTTCCCGTCGCCCAAGAGGTCGGGCCGGAGTATTTCGGTGATGCGGACCGTGATGACGCCGTCGCGGCGGGGGTCCGGCTGGTCAACGGGCTCCGGAAGTTCGACATCGAATTCGATGGGATCGGTGTTTCCCCGGTCTGCGACGACTGCACCGTCATCGGGGACCCCTACGTGATCGAACTGGGACACCTGCGTCCGGGGGAAGCCTTGGCGATGGCGTCGAAACTCGACGAGTACGCCGCCGCTTTCCAGCGTCTGCGCGAGGAGATCAAAACGCTCACCCGGGCCGACCCGGAGGAGAAGCAGAAGCAGAAGCGGGAGCAGGAGGGCGAGGGAAGCCCGTCCGCCGACTAGACCTCCCCTAGCAACAGCAGCTCTGACCGGTCGGCCCCGACCACTTCGACGATCAGGACCGTGACTACGCGGCCGAAGCCGGTACCGAACTGATCAACGCCCTGCGAAAGTTGGGGGTGGACCTGGAAGGGGTCGGGACCTCCGCCCCGTGCGGCCGGTGCTCGCCGCTCGACTACGTACTCGACCTTGGCCCGTACGCCCGGCCGACGCGTTGAGGATGGCCGCGAGGATCAACGACCGCACCGACGAACTCCAGCGGCTCCGCCGTGCGACGAGCGCCCGGCATCGCACGGGCGGCCACGGGCCTGGAGCCGGAACGGCTCCGGACGCTGACCAGCGTTTCCGCAGCTCGGACAGCCTCTCGATGGCTGCCTCCAGCACGTCCTCGGGCTTGCGGAAGGCCAAGGCGCGCGCATCCAAAGCCGGGCAGTTCCCTTGAAATCAGATCGTGATCTGAGTAAGCTCTGTTTATGTCTACCGCACGTCTGGAAGCAGAAACGGAATCTGTATCCTTCACCGACCTCTCCCGCAATCCCAAGGCTGTCGCGGCCAGAGCCGCTGCCCTGGGGCGGCTTCGGGTCACACACCGGGACGCGCCGGACATGATCCTGACCACGGCTGTGCGCGCTGAGGGCGCGGAGGAGAACCTGACCACCGCCTCCCGGCTTTTCCTCGCGCTGATGAAGCAGGACGACGGGGTCAAGTCGCTCCTGCTCGCACTGCCCGACGTGTTTCCCTGGGTGCGGCATCTGGATGCCGAGGAAGTTCGCGCCTTCACCGTCGAACTTCTCGAAGCACTTTCGGACGCAGCCGAGTTGGGCGCGGGGGAAGCCGTGCATCGTGCGATCGTCTCCTGGCGTGCGACGGCTCGCATCAATGCCGACCCCGACCAGCTGAGGGAATCGCTGCGGCCGCTCGATGGCGACGACCTCGGCCCGGTCGAGGTGCGTGGGTGAGCCCGAAGAAGGGGGACCGGGTCAGCGTCCCTCCGCTCAGCGGCTGGAACGTCGTTTTCGGGACGACGGAGGCGGTGGCGGGATGGGAGGAGCTGTGCCGGCTGGCGCTGCCGAACGTGCATCGCTGTCTGGACGCACTCCGCACTGATCCGCTGTCCCGGTCCCACTGGAGTCGTCAGCACCGGCTCCGGGGCAGGCACGCGACCAAGGAATGGAAGGGTTCAGAGCTGGAGCAGTGGGAGTACGAGGTCACCAGTGGCGGCAGGGTTCGGTATCTGGTCAGCCCGGAAACCTCGACCGTGATCCTTGTGTACGCCTCGACACGCCACCCCAAGGACACCGAGTAAGCTCCCGCGCGGGCCTCCGGGCGCACCCTGCCCCCGGTCAGCCGAGCCGCCGCAGCCGCTCCACCGCCTCCTCCAACACACCCTCCCGCTTGCAGAACGTGAACCGGACCTGGCTGCGGCCCGCCTCCGGGTCGTCGTAGAAGACCGAGTTCGGCACGGCGGCCACCCCGCACCGCTCCGGGAGGGCCCGGCAGAACGCGTACGCGTCCTCCTTGCCGAACGGGGAGATGTCGGTGGTGATGAAGTACGTCCCCTGTGGCTCGTAGACCCGGAACCCCGCGCTCCGCAGGCCCTCGGCGAGCAGGTCGCGCTTGCGGCGCATCCCCTCGCGGAACTCCGTGAAGAACGTGTCGGGGAGCTGGAGCGCCTCCGCGATCGCGTACTGGAACGGGCCCCCGCTCACGAACGTCAGGTACTGCTTCGCCGAGCGCACCGCCGTCACCAGGGGCTCGGCGGCCGTCACCCAGCCGATCTTCCAGCCGGTGTACGAGTACGTCTTGCCGGCCGACGAGATGGAGACCGTACGCTCGCGCATCCCGGGCAGGGCGGCGATCGGGTGGTGGGAGCCCTCGAACACGAGGTGCTCGTACACCTCGTCCGTCACCACCAGCAGGTCGTGCTCCACCGCCAGGGCCGCGATCCCGCTCAGCTCCTCGGGGGTGAGGACCGTGCCGGTCGGGTTGTGCGGGGAGTTGAGGAGAAGGAGGCGGGTGCGCGGGGTGATCAGGGCGCGCAGTTCGTCCAGGTCCGGGCGGAAGGCGGGGGCGCGGAGCGTGAGGGGGACGCGGACGCCGCCCGCCATGGCGATGCAGGCGGCGTACGAGTCGTAGTACGGCTCGAACGCGATGACCTCGTCGCCCGGCTCCACCAGGGCCAGCAGGGCGGCGGCGATCGCCTCGGTGGCCCCGGTGGTGACCAGGACCTCGGTGTCGGGGGACCAGGTGAGGCCGTAGAAGCGCTCCTGGTGGGCGGCGACGGCGGTGCGCAGCTCCGGGATGCCGGGGCCCGGTGGGTACTGGTTGCCGTGCCCGGCGCGCAGCGCCCGGACCGCCGCCTCCCGGATCTCCTCGGGGCCGTCGGTGTCGGGGAAGCCCTGGCCGAGGTTGATCGAGCCGGTCCGGGCGGCCAGGGCGGACATCTCGGCGAAGATCGTCGTGCCGAATCCGGCCAGGCGGCGGTTGAGCAGAGGCCGTTCCTGGTGTTCCCGGTGCTCCGGTCGTTCCTGGTGGTGTTCCTGTCGTCCTTGTGCCGGTCCCTGGCGTCCCTGTGTCATGCGCGTCATCCTGCGCCCAAGCTCTGGAGTTGCTCAAGTCTGCTTTGGCCCGTGCGGCGTGAGGGGATCTCCCTGACACGGAGGAAGCCGAACGGGAAGCGGCGGGGGAACCGCGCTTCGGGGGAAGAAAGGTGGGTGAGGGGCATGGGCGTCTTCATCACGGTGCTGTTCTCTGTGGGGGTCCTGGTGGCTCTGGTGGTCTTCCTGGCGCGGGTGAGCAGCGTCAAGAGCGGTCCGTCCAGGGCGGGCGCCAAGCGCCGGTCCTCCGCGTGGGGCTCGGGCGACGGGGGCGGCGGCGCGTCCTGCAGCTCCGGTGACTCGTCGTGCGGTGGTGGCGGTGGCGGCTGTGGGGGGAGCAGCTGAGAGGGGGCCGTTCCATGGTCGCCGGGCGCCCGGAGGGTGAACTCCCTCCGGGTGCCCTGTCGTTGAGCCACGCCAGTCGAGGATGGTTGAACAGTTGAACTGGGCTGCCCCCCAGGGGATGGAAACCCCTTCAAGTTGGGTAAAAACGCTGCGAGTGCGGCGTACTTCGTGATTCCCTCGTTGAAGAGAACATTCAGCCCTCGGACCCCAGTTGGACCAGATCGGGCGCTCCCCTCCTCCCACGCGCACGCTCCGGGGGTGCCCGCTGTCCATGTGTCCATGTGTGTTTGCGGAGCCGACCCATGCTCACCACCCTCCAGACGGCCTATTCCGATACCCGCGCCGCCGACCTGGCCTGGACCCTGGGCCGGGAGCCGCTTCCCGCCCTCGCGGTCCTCGACCTCCAGCTCGGCGGCGCCGAACTCCAGTTGAGGCTGCTCGGCGCCTCCCACCAGGTCCTCCTCCAGGAGGAACGCGGGGTCTGCTCCGAGACCGTTGCCTGTATGCCGGGCAGCAGCACCCCGCTCCCCCTTGGCGTCGCGAAGCGTCTCGGGGACTGGGAGTACGAATTCGCGGCCCGCGTCGAGACCCTGACGCAGGGCCAGTTCGCGGGACGGGCGCAGGAGTTGCTCGCACTCGTGAGCGATCACCCGCACGGACTTGCGGGCACCTTCCCCGGCAGCCCGTACGCCTTCACCGCGATGCTCGCCCAGCGCATCGAGGGCCAGGTGCGGTGGCGCACCTGGCACGCGTACCCGCAGGAAGGGCAGTTGGTGGTGACCCGGACCCGGGTGGGGGTGCGGATTCCGGCGCCCGCGGCCTGATTCCGCGTCTGTGCCGTGTGGGGAGCGGCCGGGAGGCCGGGCGCCTCCCGGCCGCTCCACTTGCACCCTTGTGGGTGACAAGAAGCGACCGGGCAGTGACGTAGCGTTCGCAGCATGATCGACCACCAGGTCTCGCTGCGAGGGGGCGCGGCGCGGCTTCCCGTACGGCCGAGGACCGGCCGGTTCCTCGTGCTGGCCGCCGTCTTCGTCTGCGCGGCCTGCGGTCTGGTGTACGAGCTGGAACTGGTCGCGCTCGCCTCCTACTTGATCGGCGACTCGGTCACCCAGGCATCCGTCGTCCTCTCCGTGATGGTTTTCGCGATGGGCATCGGCTCCCTCCTCGCGAAACGTTTGCGCTGCCACGCCGCCGTCGGCTTCGGACTGATCGAGGCGGCCCTCGCGCTGATCGGCGGCTCCTCGGCGCTCGTGCTGTACGCGTCGTTCGCCTGGCTCGGCGAGTCACGGCACGCCCTGGTCGGCTTCTCGCTGGCCATCGGCGTACTCATCGGCGCGGAGATACCGCTGCTGATGACACTGATCCAGAGCGTCGACCGGCAGGACGCGGGCGAGGCGGTCGCCGACCTCTTCGCCGCCGACTACGTGGGCGCGCTCGTCGGCGGGCTGGCCTTTCCCTTCCTCCTGCTGCCGATGCTCGGGCAGCTGACCGGCGCGCTCGTCACCGGAGCGGTCAACGCGGCCGCCGGCGGGGCGCTGGTCCTGTGGATGTTCCGGCGCGACCTCACCCCCCGTTCCCGGCGGCTCCTCCTGCTGGTCAACGTCTCGGTGATCGCGGTCCTGGCCACCGCCACGTTCCTGGTGGACGACTTCGAGCGGGCGGCGCGCCGGGCGGTCTACGGGGACCATGTGCGGGTCGCCGTGCAGACCGGGGTGCAGGAGGTCGTCGTGACCGGCACCGACCGCGATTCGCTCGGCCTCTACCTGGACGGCCGGCTGCGGGTCAGCGCCCGCGACGAGCACCGCTACCACGAGGCGCTCGTCCACCCCGCGATGAACGGCCCCCGCGCCCGGGTCCTCGTCCTGGGCGGCGGCGACGGGCTCGCCGCCCGCGAGGTCCTCCGCTACCGGGACGTCCGCTCGGTCACCGTCGTCGAGATCGACCCCGCCGTCACCCGGCTGGCCCGTACCGACCCCGCGCTCTCCGAGCTCAACGGCAACGCCTACCGCGATCCGCGCCTCACGGCCGTCGGCGCGGACGCGTTCACCTGGCTGCGGACCGACCGCCACCGCTACGACGTGGTCATCTCCGACCTGCCCGCCCCGGGGATCACGGCCAGCACGAAGCTGTACTCCGCCGAGTTCTACGGGCTGATCGCCGAGGCCCTGGCGCCGGGCGGCCGCCTCGTGGTGCACGCGGGCCCGCCGGTGGTCCGCCCGCACACCTTCTGGACGGTGGACGCCTCGGTACGGGCCGGGGGCCTGCGCACCCGCCCCTACCTCGTCCCCGGCCACCCCTCCGGCTTCACCGCGAGCCCCGACCGGCTCGGCTCCTCCGGGGGCCGGGCCCCGGAGGAGTGGGGCTTCCTGCTGGCGGGGGCCCGGAAGGTGGCGGAACCGGGGCTCGGCGCCGGGGCGCCCGCACTGCGCTCGCTGGGGGAGTCGGAGCTACGGGAGGGGGCCCGGGCGGCGGACGGGCTGCGGCTCCCGGGGCAGGCGCCGTCCACGCTGATCCATCCCCGGTACTGGGAGGAGGCGTAGGGGGCCCTGGGGGTGGGATGGGCGTGGGGAAGCGCTGACGTGCGGGCCGTGGCCGATTAGGCTCGGTTGCCATGGAGCATCAGGTGTTCGTTCCGGTCCCGGTCCCGGCCCTGCGGAGCACGCTGGGCGACCCCCTCCGTGTCGCCCGCTGCGTACCGGGCCTCCAGCAGGACGCCGACGCGTCGGCGTCGCCCCTGGCGGGCCGGTGGAAGTTCCGGGCGGGCGGCCACACCATCACGTACCGGGGCGAGCTGAAGCTCTCCGGCCCGGAGGACGGGCGCTTCTCGGTGACGGGGGAGGGCGTGGAGGCCCGGGGGACCGGTGCGGTGAAGCTGGCCCTGACCATCGCCCTCACGGAGACGGACGGCGGGACCACCCTCACGTACAGCGGTACGGCGAGCGGGGACGGCCGGCTGGTCGAGCTGGAGGAGGGCGCCGCGCTCGCGGCGGCCCACCGGCTCCTGGACCGCTTCACCCAGCAGCTGGTGACGGAGACGCTGGCGACGCACGAAGGGGCTGAGGGCGCTGAGAGGGCTGAGGAGGCTGTCGGTGCCGCCGGTGCCGATACCGATGCCCACGCCGGTGACGCGGCTGATGTGACCGATGCCCCTGACGTCACCGACGAAGGGCTCGAAGACGAGGGGCTCGAAGGCGAGGGGCTCGAAGGGGACGTGGAGGCGGCAGCCGACGCATCCGGCCCCGGCTCCGATTCCGGCCCTGGCGATCCTGGCTCCGACCCCGCCCCCGGGTCCGTCTTCGACTCGCCCGTCCCCCCGCCCGCGCTCGACCCCGTCGCCGGAGTGGAGTTCACCGTCCCCGACGAACCGCCCGCCGAGGCCGCGCACGCCCGCCGGACCATGATCGGGCGCAGCGCGGAGGAGGTCGACCACGCGCCCCCGCGCGGCCGGTACGCCCCCGTGCCCTCGCCGGACGCGGGCGGTGCGGGCAGCACCCTGCGCTGGGTCGCCCCGGCCGCCGCCCTCGCGCTCGCCTCCGCCGTGGTGATCAGCCGGGCGCTGCGCCGCCGGAAGTGAGGCACAGCCAGAGGACCGCCAGTAGGGTCGTCGGGTGAGCAGTAGCGAAGAGAACGTCAGGCTGAGTGCCGGAGACGCCGAGTTGACCGTCGACCCCGCCCACGGCTGCCGGATCGGCAGTCTGCGGATCGGCTCCACCGAGCTGCTGCGCCAGGGTGAGCGGTACGGCTGCTTCCCGATGGTGCCCTGGTGCGGACGGACCGGGTACGGGGAGTTCCGCAACGGCGACGCCTCCCACCGACTTCCCCTGAACTCCCCGCCGCACGCGATCCACGGCACCGGCCGGGACACCTCGTGGCGGACCGCCCACGTGGACAAGGCGCAGGCGGCCTTCTACTACGACCTCGCCGAGCCCTGGCCGTACGAGGGCCGGGTGACCCAGACCTTCGAGCTGACCGAGGACGGGCTGACGCTCGGCCTCGCCGTGGAGACGTACGGCGACTCCTTCCCGGCCCAGGCGGGCTGGCACCCCTGGTTCCACCGCAGCCTCGAAGGCGGTCGGCCCGCCGAGCTCTCCTTCGACGCCGCCTGGCAGGAGGAGCGGGGGGACGACCACCTGCCGACCGGGCGGCGCATCGACCCCGTACCCGGACCGTGGGACGACTGCTTCGGGATGCCCGACGGTGTTGACGTGAAGCTCACCTGGCCGGAGCAGCTGGAGCTGACGGTCAGGAGCCGCGATGAGTGGGTCGTGATCTACGACGAGCAGGACGAGGCGATCTGCGTCGAGCCGCAGTCCGGGCCGCCGAACGGGCTGAACACCGCGCCCCGGCTGGTCACCCCGATCGACCCGCTGGAGATCACCACGACCTGGAGCTGGACGCGGCTCTGAGGCGGGGCATGCGACGCGGCTCTGAGGCGGGGCGTGCTCCGGGGGTTCCGGCCTGCGCTTACCCTCGTGGACATGACTGACGTACGCGCTGACCTGCTCCAGCAGATCAAGGACAAGGCCGTGGTGCACGGCAAGGTGACCCTCTCCTCGGGTCTGGAAGCCGACTGGTACATCGACCTGCGCCGGATCACCCTGGACGGCAAGGCCGCGCCGCTGGTCGGCCAGGCCATGCTGGACGCCACCGCCGAGCTGGAGTACGACTGCGTCGGCGGGCTGACGCTCGGCGCCGACCCGGTCGCCACCTCGATGCTGCACGCCTCCGCCGCGCGCGGTGAGAGCCTGGACGCGTTCGTCGTCCGCAAGGCGCAGAAGGCGCACGGGATGCAGCGCCGGATCGAGGGCACCGATGTGAAGGGCCGCCGCTGCCTGGTGGTCGAGGACACCTCCACCACGGGCGGTTCGCCGCTGACCGCCGTCGAGGCCGTACGGGAGGCGGGCGGCGAGGTCGTCGCCGTCGCCGTGATCGTGGAGCGGGGTGCCGCCCCGGCCATCGCCGAGGCCGGTCTGCCGTACATCCAGGTCTACTCCGTGGCCGATCTCGGTCTCGCCTGAGCCATATCGGGCAGGGCGGACTGTTTCACGTGAAACAGGGTCCGCCGGGTGGAGCCGGATGAAGAGTCTGGGAAGATGGGGGCGACGATGACGTCGCCCCCAGGTCAGGGACTCCACAGCCTGCACATCCGCACATTCCAAGGAGCGGTCAGATGCCCATCGCAACCCCCGAGGCTTACGCCGAGATGCTCGACCGGGCAAAGGCGGGCAAGTTCGCCTACCCGGCCATCAACGTCACCTCGACGCAGACCCTGCACGCGGCCCTGCGCGGCTTCGCGGAGGCCGAGAGCGACGGCATCGTCCAGATCTCCACGGGCGGTGCGGAGTTCCTGGGCGGCCAGTACAACAAGGACATGGTGACGGGCGCGGTCGCCCTGGCCGAGTTCGCGCACATCGTCGCCGCCAAGTACGACGTCACGGTCGCGCTGCACACGGACCACTGCCCCAAGGACAAGCTGGACGGTTACGTACGTCCGCTGCTCGCCGTCTCCGCCGAGCGCGTCGCCAAGGGTCTGAACCCGCTCTTCCAGTCCCACATGTGGGATGGCTCGGCCGAGACCCTCGCCGACAACCTGGCCATCGGCCAGGAGCTGCTGGCGCAGGCCGCCGCCGCGAAGATCATCCTTGAGGTCGAGATCACCCCGACCGGCGGCGAGGAGGACGGTGTCACGCACGAGATCAACGACGAGCTGTACACGACCGTCGACGACGCGCTGCGTACCGCCGAGGCGCTCGGCCTGGGCGAGAAGGGCCGCTACCTGCTGGCCGCCTCCTTCGGCAACGTCCACGGCGTCTACAAGCCGGGCAACGTCGTGCTCCGCCCCGAGCTCCTGAAGGACCTCCAGGCGGGCGTCTCGGAGAAGTACGGCAAGCCGGCCGGCAGCCAGCCGTTCGACTTCGTCTTCCACGGCGGCTCGGGCTCCACCGCCGAGGAGATCGCCACCGCGCTGGACAACGGCGTCGTGAAGATGAACCTCGACACCGACACCCAGTACGCCTTCACCCGCCCGGTCGCGGACCACATGTTCCGCAACTACGACGGTGTCCTGAAGGTCGACGGCGAGGTCGGCAACAAGAAGACGTACGACCCGCGCACCTGGGGCAAGGCCGCCGAGGCGGGCATGGCCGTGCGTGTCACCGAGGCGTGCGCGAACCTGCGCTCCACGGGTACGAAGCTGAAGTAGCCACGCCGGCGGTCAGCAGTCAGTACGGATGTACGGCCTCGGGCCCGGTCCTCCCTCCAGGGGGCCGGGCCCGTTGCTGTGCCGAGAGCAACGAGAACAAGGAGGGCCACCCGTGGCCGAGCAGCAGCACGGACCGTACGACTTCGACACCACTGTTGACCGCCGGGGCACCTGGTGCGTCCAGTGGGACGGGGTCGCCGACCGGTTCGGGGTCGACGGGCTGCTGCCCTTCACCATCTCCGACATGGACTTCACCACCGCCCCCGAGGTGCTCGCCGCGCTGCGGGCCCGGGTGGAGCACGGCGTCTTCGGCTACACCACCTGGCAGCAGGACGACTTCCTCTCGGCGATCGCCCACTGGTACGCCACCCGGTACGGCACCGGGATCGACACCAGGCAGCTCGTGTACGGGCCCTCCGTCCTCAGCCAGCTCTCCCAGCTCCTCCAGATGTGGACGGAGCCGGGGGACGGGGTCGTGGTCCACACCCCCACGTACGACGGTTTCCGCAAGGCGATCACCGGGCTCGGGCGGGAGCTGCGCGCGGTCCCCGTGGGGGACGGGGAGGCGCTGGAGCGGGAGCTGTCCCGGGCGGACGCCAAGGTGCTGGTGGTCTGCTCGCCGCACAACCCGACCGGGCGGGTCTGGACGGCCGACGAGCTGGCCCGGATGGCGGAACGCGCGGAACGGCACGGGGTGGCGGTCGTCAGCGACGAGATCCACGCGGACTTCGTGCACGAGGGGCAGGTCCATGTGCCGTGGACGCGGGTGGCGGGCGCCGGGCGCTGGGCGGTCGTCTCCTCCGGGTCGAAGTCCTTCAACTTTCCCGCGCTGACCGGTTCGTACGGGATCATCGGCGACCCCGCCGACCGGGCGGAGTACCTGCGGCGGATGCAGACCGCGGAGGGGCTCGCGTCCCCGGCGGTCCTGTCGCTGACCGCGCACATCGCGGCGTACCGGGAGGGGGCGGCGTGGCTGGACGCGGTGCGGGCGTATGTGGCGGGGAACCTGGCGTACGTGGCGGAGAGGCTCTCCGCCGACCTGCCCGAGCTGGGCTGGGAGCCGCCGCAGGCCGGATACCTGGCCTGGATCGACCTGCGGGCGGCGGGGGTGGTGGACGACGAGGCGTTGCAGCGGGTGCTGGTGGAGCGGGAGAAGGTGGCGGTGATGGGCGGTGCGGTGTACGGGGCGCCGGGGTTCGTCCGGCTGAACGTGGGGTGCCCCCGGGGGAAGGTGGAGCGGGGGGTGGAGGCGCTGATCCGGGCGGTGGGGGCGGTGCGGACCGTGTGAGCCGTGCGGCGGTCGGTGGTGTTCGGGGGCGCTGCCCCCGGGCCCCCGCTCCTCAATCGCCGGAGGGGCTTATTTGTGCGGGCCCAGCCCCTGGGCACGCTTCTCCTCGATCGCCGGAGGGGCTTGATTGTGCGGGCTCCGCCCCCATGACGGGGCCACGGGAGTGCGGGGCCGGACCTGCCGGGGCAGGCTGGCTCCATGGCTCCAGCCCCCTCCGTGCCCGGGGAGATCCGGGTCGCCTCGCCCGTCGGGCGGTGGGTCGTGCTCACCACCGTGCTCGGGTCCGGGATGGCGATGCTCGACTCGACCGTCATCAACGTCGCCCTGCCCCGCATCGGCGCCGACCTCGACACCGATCTGGCCGCGCTCCAGTGGACCGTCAACGCGTACATGCTGACCCTCGCCGGGCTGATCCTGCTCGGCGGGGCGCTCGGTGACCGGTACGGGCGGCGGCGGGTGTTCGTGGTGGGGGTGGTGTGGTTCGCCGCCGCCTCGCTGCTCTGCGGGATCGCCCCGAACGCGGAGGTGCTCATCGCCGCCCGCGCCCTTCAGGGGGTCGGCGGGGCGCTGCTCACGCCGGGGTCCCTCGCGCTCATCCAGGCCAGCTTCCATCCGGACGACCGGGCGCGGGCCGTGGGGCTCTGGTCCGGGTTCGGCGGGGTCGGGGCGGCCGTGGGGCCGTTCGTGGGCGGGTGGCTCGTGGACGGACCCGGCTGGCGGTGGGTCTTCCTGCTGAACCTGCCGCTCGCCGCCCTCTGCGTGCCCGTCGCCCTCCGCCACGTACCGGAGTCGCGCGATCCGGCGGCGCACGGCCGGTTCGACGTGCTGGGGGCCGCGCTCGGGGCGCTCGCGCTGGCCGGGGTGACGTACGCGCTGATCGAGGCCCCGGAGCAGGGCGCCTCGCCGCTCGTGATCGGGGCGGCCCTCGGCGGGGTGGCCCTCGGGGTGGCGTTCGTCCGGGTGGAGCAGCGGCGGGCGGCCCCGATGCTGCCGCCGTCGATCTTCCGCTCCCGGCTGTTCACCTCGGTCAACCTGGTGACCTTCTGCGTCTACGCGGCCCTCGGCGGCTTCTTCTTCCTCTCCGCGATCCAGCTCCAGGTCGTGGCCGGGTACTCGGCGCTGGGCGCCGGTACCGCGCTGCTGCCGACCACCGTGCTCATGCTGCTGTTCTCCGCCTGGTCGGGGGAGCTGGGGCGGCGGATCGGGCCGCGCGTCCCGCTCACGGTGGGCCCGCTGCTGGCCGCCGCCGGAATGCTCCTGATGCTGCGGGTGGGGCCGGACAGCGCTTCCTTCGGCGGGTACGTCACCGAGGTGCTGCCCGCCGTCCTGGTGCTCGGTGCCGGGCTCGTCGTGGTCGTGGCCCCGCTCACCGCGACGGTCCTGGCCGCCGTGGACACGGGGCGGGCCGGTCTCGCCAGCGGGATCAACAACGCCGCCGCCCGGGCCGCCGGGCTGATCGCGGTGGCCGCCCTGCCCCTGCTCGCGGGGATGGGGCCTGAGGCGTACCGGGACGCGGGCGAGTTCGCCGCGACCTTCCGGCGGGCGATGCCGATGTGCGCCGGGCTGCTGGTGGCGGGCGCGCTCCTCGCCTGGTGGACCGTCCGCACCCCGCAGGTCCCGGCCGCCGGGGAGCGGCAGGAGGAGCGGCCCGAGTGCACCGTCCACTGCGGGGTGGTGGCCCCGCCGCTGGAGCCCGAGCGGGAGCGGGGAGGCGGGCGGTGACCCGGCTCCCCGCTCCCGGGCCGCCGGTCCCCGGGCCGGTACGGGCGGTGACCCGGTCCCGAGCCTGCCGGTCCCCGGGCCGCCGGGAACCGGAGCCGGGCCCGAGCGGTGAGCCCCTTCCCCGCCCCCGGAGCGCGTACCGGAAGGCGGGCCGTGAGGTGTCACCCGGGCTCCGGTCCAGGCACACTTGATCCATGTCCATCCACGAGAACCTGCTCGGGGGCCCCGCCCCGACCCACCTCCCCGACGACCCCGAGCCGCGCGAGCTGCTCGCCGCAGGCACCCCGCCCGCCGAGGTCGCCGCGAAGTACCCCACCTCCTCGCTCGCCTGGGCGCAGCTCGCCGACGAGGCGTACGAGGGCGGCCGGGTCGTCGAGTCGTACGCGTACGCCCGTACCGGCTACCACCGGGGCCTCGACGCCCTGCGCCGGGCGGGCTGGAAGGGCCACGGCCCCGTACCGTTCGAGCACGAGCCGAACCGCGGCTTCCTGCGCGCCCTGCACGCCCTCGCGCGCGCCGCCGGGTCCATCGGGGAGACCGAGGAGCACGAGCGCTGCTCGACGTTCCTGCGCGACTCCTCGCCGACCGCCGCCGACATCCTCAGCTGACCTTCCCGGCGCTCCCCGCCCACGCGCACAGGGCGGGGAGACGCTTAGTATGCGAGCAGGGGACCGGAGCCCATCACCTCATGGAAGGGGCGGACCGCTACCCGGAAGCTCGTGTCGAGGAGACAGCGATGTCGACCAACCACCCCGACCCCGAAGCCACCGGTGCGGACACCCCGTACCTGGACTTCGCGGGCACCACTCCGTACGAGGACTATGTCCAGGCGGATGTCCTCACCCACCTCCAGCACCTCCGCTCGGACGATCCCGGCGAGATGGTCTTCCTGGTCACCACCCAGGTCATGGAGCTGTGGTTCACCGTCATCGTCCATGAGTGGGAGACGGCCACCCGCGCCCTGCGCGAGGACCGCATACCCGTCGCGCGCGACGCGCTGAAGCGGTCGCTGCGCGAGCTGGAGGCGCTCAACGAGTCCTGGCGGCCGCTCGCCGGACTCACCCCCGCCCAGTTCAACTCCTACCGGGGCTCGCTCGGCGAGGGCTCCGGGTTCCAGTCCGCGATGTACCGGCGGATGGAGTTCCTGCTCGGCGACAAATCCGCCTCCATGCTGGTGCCGCACCGGGGCGCGCCCCGCGTGTACGCCGAGCTGGAGAAGGCGCTCGGGGAGCCCAGCCTGTACGACGAGACGCTTGCGCTGCTGGCCCGGCGCGGGTACGCCATCCCGGAGGAGGTCATCAACCGGGACCTCACCCAGCGGTACGTTCCCTCGCCCGAGGTCGAGGCGGTGTGGGCGCAGATCTACGCCTCCGACGACCAGAACGACGAGCTGGTCCGCCTCGGCGAGCTGCTCACCGATGTCGGCGAACTCGTCTGGCGATGGCGCAACGACCACCTGGTCGCCACCCGGCGCGCGATGGGCTCCAAGACCGGTACCGGCGGTTCCGCCGGGGTCGCCTGGCTGGAGAAGCGCGCCACGAAGAACGTGTTCCCCGAGCTGTGGACGGCGCGCAGCCATGTCTGAGACCTCTCGTGACACCTCCCGTGAGACGTTCCGTGAGCGGGCACTCGCCCTCGACGCCGCCGACCCGCTGGCCGACCGCCGCGCCCTCTTCGCCCTCGACGACGGCGTCTACCTCGACGGCAACTCGCTCGGCGCGCTCCCCGCCCATGTCCCCGCCCGGGTGCAGGACGTCCTCACCCGCCAGTGGGGCGAGCTGCGCATCCGGTCCTGGGACGAGAGCGGCTGGTGGACCGCGCCCGAGCGGATCGGCGACCGGATCGCCCCGCTCGTCGGGGCCGCCGCCGGACAGATCGTCGTCGGTGACTCGACCAGCGTGAACGTCTTCAAGGCCGTCGTCGCGGCCACCCGCCTCGCCGCGCTCGCGGGCGGGGGACGCGACGAGATCCTGGTTGACGCCACGACGTTTCCCACGGACGGGTACATCGCCGCCTCCGCCGCCCGGCTGACCGGCCACCGGATCGTGCCCGTCGACCCCGCCGACGTACCGTCCGCGCTCGGGGAGCGTACGGCGGCCGTCCTCCTCAACCAGGTCGACTACCGCACGGGGCGGCTGCACGACCTGCCCGCCCTGACCGCCGCCGTCCACGCGGCGGGCGGGATCGCCGTCTGGGACCTCTGCCACAGCGCGGGCGCCCTGCCGGTCGGTCTTGACGAGCACGGGGTGGACCTGGCGGTCGGCTGCACCTACAAGTACCTGAACGGCGGCCCCGGTTCGCCCGCGTATCTGTATGTCGCCGAGCGTCACCAGGCCGCCTTCGACTCCCCGCTGCCGGGGTGGAACTCGCACGCCGACCCGTTCGGCATGACCCCCGACTACGCCCCGGCGGACGGTTCCGTACGGGGCCGGGTCGGCACGCCCGACATCGTCTCCATGCTCACGCTGGAAGCGGCGCTGGACGTGTGGGACGGGGTGTCGGTGGACGCCGTACGGGCCAAGTCCCTCGCCCTGACGGACTTCTTCCTGGAGTGCGTCGAGGCGTACGTACCGGCCGGGCGGGTCACCTCCGCCACCCCGGCCGCGCACGCCGAACGCGGCAGCCAGGTCGCCCTGCGCTGCGCGGACGCCGGGCCCGTGATGCGTCGGCTCATCGAGCGGGGCGTCGTGGGCGACCTGCGCCGGCCGGACGTGCTGCGGTTCGGTTTCACCCCGTTGTACGTGGGGTTCGCCGACGCGGAACGGGCGGCGCGGGTCCTGGCCGAGGTGCTGGCGGAGACCCCGGCGGACTGACGGACCGTCAACGTATGTGCGACCGGGCGGGGACGGTGCCGAGGGCTGGTACCGTCCCCGCAGGTCAACCCAGTTGGGCACCTGACACAGGCACAGCACACAGGCATAGGACGGTTGAGCAGCATGTCGGATTCTGCCGCGCGTGACCGGGACGCGGCCGAGAGCGCGTCGGCGTTCGCGCACCCCGTGGTCGCCCCCGACCGGACCGCCGCCTACGGGCACCACCCCGACCAGGTCATCGACTTCTACGCCCCGCGCGACGGCCGCACCGCCGCCCCGCTCGTCGTCCTGCTGCACGGCGGCGCCTGGCGGGCCCCCTACGACCGGGCGCACGTCTCCCCGCTCGCGGACTTCCTGGCCCGGCGGGGGTTCGCCGTGGCGAGCGTGGAGTACCGGCGCGGCGGGGAGGCGCCCGGCGGCGAGGGGAGCGGCGGTGACCCCGTGGCGGGGCGCTGGCCCGAGACCTTCGACGACGTGGCCGCCGCGCTCGACGCCGTACCGGCCCTCGCCGCCCGGGAGCTGCCGGAGGCCGACGTACGCCGGATCGTGGTCACCGGGCACTCGGCGGGCGGGCACCTCGCGCTCTGGGCGGCGGCGCGGCACGTCCTGCCCGAGGGGTCGCCGTGGCACCTGCCCGCCCCGCCGCCGCTGCGGGGCGTGGTCGCGCTGGCCCCGATCGCGGACTTCGCCACGGCCGTGGAGCTGGGCGTGTGCGGTGGTGCGGTCACCCAACTGCTCGGCGGGGGAGGGGAGTCGGGCGTCGGCCTCGACCCCGACCGTACGGCTCAGGCCGACCCGGCCGCACTCCTGCCCACCGGGATCGCCACCGCGATCGTCCACGGCGAGGACGACATCGTCGTCCCGCTGGCCGTCTCGGAGGCGTACGCCGACGCGGCGGCGAAGTCCGGCGAGGTCGTCGGGGTGACGCTGCTCGGCGATGTCGGGCACTTCCCGCTGATCGACCCGGCCGCGGACGCCTGCGCGATCGTGGCGGAGGAGATCACCCAGCTGGCGTGGTGAGCTCCTGATCTGCTGTTTTATTGCGGACAGGAGTTGACCGCAAGGGTCCCTAAGTTGGTTGTTGTCGAACCGAACGAAGGAGATCCGCCATGACGATCCTGGTGACCGGAGCCACGGGAACGGTCGGCCGTCGAGTGGTCGAACAACTGCTGGAGCGCGGCGAGCACGTCCGGGCCCTCACGCGTGACCC
Organism: Kitasatospora albolonga; assembly: GCA_002082585.1. Classification (NCBI taxonomy): domain Bacteria; kingdom Bacillati; phylum Actinomycetota; class Actinomycetes; order Kitasatosporales; family Streptomycetaceae; genus Kitasatospora; species Kitasatospora albolonga. The sequence continues at coordinate 3,584,972 of CP020563.1, read as the reverse complement.
GGCGCGCGCGGAGTTCCCCGCGGGCGTCGAGACCGTACGCGGCGACCTCGCCGACCCGGCCTCGCTGGAGAGCGCGCTCGACGGCGTGACCGGGCTGCACCTGATCACCTTCGACGGCGGCCTCTTCGCCCCGCTCACGACGGGTGAGGAGATCATGCGGCTGGCCCGCGAGGCGGGGGTGCGCCGGGTGACCGTGCTCAACGGGGGCGGAGACACCCCGATGGAGACCGCGGTACGGGGGAGCGGGCTCGCCTGGACCGTCGTCATGCCGGTCGAGTTCATGGCGAACGCCCTGGAGTGGGCGCCCGGCATCAAGGCCGAGGACACCGTCCGTGAGCCCTTCGTCGACCGGCTGAGCGCGATGGTCCACGAGTCCGACATCGGCGCGGTCGCGGCGACGGCGCTCACCGAGGACGGCCACGGCGGGCAGGTCTACCTGGTCACCGGACCGCAGGCGCTGACCGTCGGCGACAAGGTGGCGGCTCTCGTGGCGGCGCGGGGCCGGAAGATCGAGCTGGTCGAGCTCACCGAGGAGGAGGCGGTCACCGGGTGGCGGGCCGACGGGATGCCCGAGGACGTGATCGGGTTCCTGATCGACGTCTACCGGGACACCCCGCCGGAGGGGCGGACCGTGATCGACACCGTCGAGAAGGTCACCGGACGCCCGGCCCGGACGTTCGCGCAGTGGGCCGAGGAGCACGCGGAGTTCTTCCGCGCGTGAGAGGGGGGCCGGGGGCGCGGCGGGCCGTCAGTGAGGGGGGTTTCCGGTTGGGCGGCAGGTCGTCCACGAGGGGGGTTTCCGGGTGCGCGGCGGGCCGTCCGTGAGGGGCGCTCGGCCCTGCGGCGGGCCGTCTGCGTGGGGCCGTCCGGCGGTGCGGCGGGCCGTCTGCGCGGGGCCCGTCCGGTGGTGCGGCGGCCCCGCCCCTGAGCGGGGCGTTCGGCCGTGCGGCGGGGGGACGGCGTCCGCGTAGTACTTGAGGCGGACGCCGGGGAATCCGCATCGGTGCTGACGACCGGCCCTCCGCCGCCGCCTACCGTTGAAGCGTGACCGAGACCCAGACGAAGACCAGCACCCCGGAGTTCCGGGCGGCCGCCAATGCGATGGACGGCCTGCGGGAGGACCTCTTCCGCCATGCGTTCGCCTACCGTCCGCTGCCGCCCCTCTCGCCGGAGGGGCGCTTCATACGCCGGCTGCCCGAGGGGCTGCGGCAGTTCGCCGTCTGGACCCCGCACGCCCTGGTGCTGTTCGCCGCCCTGATGGTGATGGTGGCGGGGTTCGCCAGCTGGGAGTTCCGGGTCTTCATGGGGCTGGTGCCCGCGATCGCGGTCGTGATGACCCTGGTCAGGCCGGTCGCCGCGTTCTGGGGCTCGATGCTCGCGACCTTCTTCTGCGCGGTCTTCGGCAGCGGTGGGCTCTGGCAGCCCGGCGCCTTCGTCGCGCAGATGGTGGTCCTGGTGGTCGTGGCCGCCCGGACCCGGCCCCGTACGGCAGCCTGGATGTGGCTGCTGACCCTGCTGTTCGGAGTGTCCCTGGAGGGCGGCAACCCCTCGAACACCGCGAGTCTGGCTGTCCTGACGGCCCTGGCCCTGCTCGTCGTCGCCGTGGTCCAGATCCGGCGCGACGCCGAGCGCGAGGTCCGCGACGCGGAGCGCGAGGTCACCGTCCAGCGCACCGTCACCGCCGTCGAGCGCGACCGGCGCACGCTGCTGGAGGAGCGCACCACCATCGCCCGGGAGCTGCACGACGTGGTCGCCCACCACATGTCGGTCGTCGCGATCCAGGCCGAGGCCGCCCCCTACCGGGTGGAGAACCCGCCGCCCGAGCTGGAGCAGGCGTTCGTCACCATCCGGGAGAACGCGGTGGCCGCCCTCACCGAGCTGCGCCGCGTCCTCGGAGTCGTACGGGCGGAGGACTACGAGGCCCCGGACGCCCCGCAGCCCACCCTCGCCGTGCTCGACGGGCTCCTGGACAACGTCCGCGAAACGGGCCTGGAGACGGAGAAGGTGATCACCGGAGCCGTCCGCGAGCTGCCCCAGGGCGTCGAGCTGTCGGCGTACCGGATCATTCAGGAGGCCCTCAGCAACACCCTGCGGCACGCACCGGGCGCCACGGCCCGGGTCGAGCTCTCGTACGTCCTCGGCGGGATCGGGCTGCGGATCGTCAACGGGCCCCCGACGGGCCTGGTCAAGCCGTCGCCCGGGGCCGGGCACGGGGTCACGGGGATGCGGGAGCGGGTGGCGATGCTGAACGGGGTGATGACGGCCGAGTCCACGGAGGACGGCGGGTACGAGGTGGCGGTTTTCCTGCCCGTACCGCAGGCGGAGCGGGAGCCGGACGAGCCCGCCGCCGCGCCGGGTGCCGAACCCCTTCCGTACAAGAAGGCGGACCAGGCATGAGCGACCTCCGCGCAGGCGGCCCCCAGGCCGACGGCACCCGCGCCGACGACATCCGCGTCCTGATCGTGGACGACCAGATGATGGTCCGCGAGGGCTTCTCCGTCCTGCTCAACGCCATGCCGGGCATCACCGTCGTGGGGGAGGCGGTCGACGGCCGGGACGCCATCGACAAGGTCGCCGCCCTCTTCCCGGACGTCGTCCTGATGGACATCCGGATGCCGGGGATGAACGGCATCGACGCCACCCGCGAGATCGTCGCGCAGGTGGTGGACGCCAAGGTGCTGGTGCTGACGACGTTCGACCTGGACGAGTACGTGTACCAGGCGCTGCGGGCCGGGGCCTCGGGCTTCCTCCTCAAGGACGCCTCGGCCCGGCAGCTCGCGGACGGCGTACGGGTGGTGGCCTCGGGCGAGGCGCTGCTCGCGCCGACCGTGACCCGGCGGCTGATCACCGAGTTCTCCAAGCTCGCGGAGGCCCCGCGCCCGCCCGCGCTCGCCAAGGTCGGGGACCTCACGGAGCGCGAGACGGAGGTGCTCGTCCTGATCGCGCAGGGGCTCTCCAACGCGGAGATCGCCTCGCACCTGATCGTCGCCGAGTCCACGATCAAGACGCACGTCAGCCGCATCCTGGTGAAGCTCGGCCTGCGCGACCGGACGCAGGCGGCGGTGTTCGCGTACGAGGCACGGCTGGTGACGCCGGGGTGATCCCGGGGCTGGGGCTGGGTTCGGGTCCGGGTCCGGGGCTGGGGCTGGGGCAAGCCCCGGGGGTCCGGGGGCAAGCCCCGGGGTCCGGGACCAGCGCCGGGCCCCGGGCTCCTGCGGCGGCCCGGACCCCTTGCGGTCGTGGCGGGCGCCGGTAGCGTCGGGTCATGCACGTGTCCTTCGACCCCTGGTCGCCCGCGTTCGTCGCCGATCCCTACCCCGCCTACGCCGCCCTGCGCGCCGCGGGCCGGGCGCACTGGTTCGAGCCGACCGGGCAGTGGCTGATCCCGCACCACTCCGACGTATCCGCCCTCCTGCGCGACCGCCGCCTGGGCCGTACGTATCTGCACCGCTTCACCCACGAGGAGTTCGGCCGCACCCCGCCGCCCGCCGCGCACGAGCCGTTCACCACGCTCAACGGGCAGGGGCTGCTGGATCTGGAGGCCCCCGACCACCCCCGTATCCGGCGGCTCGTCTCCAAGGCGTTCACCCCGCGTACGGTCGAGAACCTCGCCCCGACCGTACGGCGGCTGGCCGCCGGACTCGTCGACGCGCTCGTGGCCCAGGGCGGCGGGGACCTGCTCGCCGAGGTCGCCGAGCCCCTGCCGGTCGCCGTGATCGCGGAGATGCTCGGCGTACCGGAGGAGGACCGGGCACCGCTGCGGCCCTGGTCGGCGGCGATCTGCGGGATGTTCGAGCTGAACCCGTCGGAGGAGACGGCGAAGGCGGCGGTGCGGGCGTCGGAGGAGTTCTCCGCGTATCTGCGCGGGCTCATCGCGGAGCGGCGCAAGGCCCCCGGCGACGACCTGATCTCGGCGCTCATCGCCGCCCACGACGAGGGCGAGCGGCTGACCGAGCAGGAGATGGTCTCCACCTGCGTGCTGCTGCTGAACGCGGGCCACGAGGCCACGGTGAACACCACGGTCAACGGCTGGCGCACCCTCTTCCACCACCCGGAGCAGCTCGCCGCCCTCCGTGCCGCGCCCGCCTCGCTGCCCACGGCCGTGGAGGAACTCCTGCGCTACGACACCCCGTTGCAGCTGTTCGAGCGGTGGGTGCTGGACGACATCGAGATCGGCGGGCAGGTGATCGGGCGCGGCGCGGAGGTGGCGCTGCTGTTCGGCTCGGCCAACCGGGACCCGGAGCGGTTCACGGACCCGGACACGCTGGACCTGACCCGGGCGGACAACCCGCACGTCAGCTTCGGCGCGGGTATCCACTACTGCCTGGGCGCTCCGCTCGCCCGGCTCGAACTGGCGGCCTCCTTCGGGGAGTTGCTGCGGAAGGCGCCCACGATGCGGCTGGTGGCGGAGCCGGAGTGGCAGCCGGGGTATGTGATCCGGGGGCTGAAGGAGCTGGTGGTGGAGGTGTAGGCGGGGGGCTCTTCTACGACGACGGGTTCGTCAGCAGGGCGGGCCGCAGTCCTCCAGGGACTGGGGGCCGCTCAGCGCATCGCATCCGTACCCGAGGGCGGCGATCCCCGCGAGGGCCGCGAGCAGTCCGAGCGCGGGGCGCCACCGGCCCCGTACGAGGGCGAAGAGGGCCAGGGCGGCGGTCGCCCCGCCGAGGACCATGACGGGCACGCCCAGCAGGAAGACGCCCGGGGCGGTCTCGCCCTCGAAGCCGCCGGAGAGACCGCGTCGGCCGTACGGGAGCCAGAGCGCGATGCCCGCGAGGGCGCCGAGCACGGCGGCCGCGCAGCCCGCGGTGTCGGTGAGGGCTTCGCGTCGGGTGTCCATGTGGCGGGGGACGCGGTGGGGTGCGGGGGCGGTTCCGCTTCAGGCCGACGGGTCCGACTCCCTGTCCCGGGTCGCGGGTACGGCTTCCTGTTTCAGATCAGCGGGTCCGACCCCCTGTTTCAGATCAGCGGGTCCGACCCCCTGTTCAGGTCAGCGGGTACGGCTTCCTGTTTCAGGTCGCGGGTACGGGCCCTGCCCACGGCCCCCTGCGTCTCAGGTCAGCGGGTACGACCTCCTGCCCGACGCCTCGTCGATCTCGTCGTGCGCCTTGGTCAGCAGCTTCATCGCCATCTCGTTGAGCGCCCGGGCCCCGGCGATCTCCTCGCCCACCCGCTGCTGGTCCTCGTCCGAGGGGTGGCGGCTGGCGTAGCCGTGGGCGCGTACCTCGGTTCCGTCGGAGAGACGGACGAGAGCCGCGGCGCGGGTGCGGTGCGAGTCCTCCTCGAATTCGAGGTCGATGTGCCATCCGACAGCAACCCTGGTCATGACGGTCACCTCCGCAGCCGTCTTCGTATGTCTGCTGTGTCCCTGCCTCTTCAGCGTGCGCCCGCCGCCCCGTCCGCGCTCGCCGGGACCGGCAGCATCAGCCCCCAGGCGCCCGCCCGCACCGTCCACGTCCGGGTCCGCACGGGGCCGCCGGTGCGTATGTCGGCCCGGTAGCGGAAGTCCGCGCCCGAGACGGTGACGGCCTTGGCCTCCGCCGTGACGTCCTCGCCGTCCGAGGTGCGGACGACCACGTCGGCGAGGCCCCCGTCGCCCTGGGAGAGCACCGAGACGCCCCGCACGGGCGCGTCCAGGTCGCTCAGCAGCACCCCGTCCGCCTCGACCCGCAGCCGGTACGTCCCCGGGGGCGCGGTGGCGGCGCCCGGGGCCGCCGGGCGGACCAGGGAGGTCACCAGGGAGCGGCAGGTGTCCCAGACGGCCGTGACGCCCGTGTGCGGGGGCCCCGTACCGGGCGGGGGCGTGGGGGCGGGGATGCGCAGCCGCCCGAGCACCACTCCGTCGCTGTCGTCCACCAGCAGGTCCAGCCGGCGCACCGCCCCGTCCAGCGCCGTCCGGGCCGCCGCCACCGCGCCCCGGGGCACACCGAGGGCGTGGGCCACCTCCAGGGCGTGCGCGGCGCCCACGGGGATCAGGGAGAGGACGCCCCGGGCGAGCTCCCGCTCCCGGTGGAGCTGGGCCACGGCCCGCAGCAGCGCGTGGTCGTCGCCGACCACCACCGGGCGGCGCGCACCCCGCCGGGACAGGGCCCGGGCGAACTCCTCCGGGGTGTCCGGAAGGCAGATCTTGGCGCGCGAGCCGGCGCTCAGCACGTCCTTCGCGATCCGGACGGACTCGCCGTCGGTCCGGCGGGCGGCCGGGTCGATGACCACCAGGAGCTGGTCGCCGCCGTCGCCGGGGGGCTCTGCAGCCGACACCTCGGTCCTTCCTCGGGTAGCATCTTGGTGCAAGAGCCCCTTGCGCTATTGCGCCAGGGGCTTCGTCTATTCCGGGGCACCCGGTTCGACGGCTCAGGCTTTGCCGTACATCGTCGTGCGGCAGGTACGACCTTTACGTACGCCCCCTGGCCTTGGACATGCCCCGCCCGGAAGGGGTGTACGCCTGTGCCCGCACTTGTGCTGCTCGGTGCTCAGTGGGGTGACGAGGGCAAGGGGAAGGCCACCGATCTCCTCGGTGGTTCCGTGGACTATGTCGTGCGATACCAAGGCGGGAACAACGCCGGTCACACGGTCGTCGTGGGCGACCAGAAGTACGCACTGCATCTCCTCCCCTCCGGAATCCTGTCGCCGGGCTGTACCCCGGTCATCGGGAACGGTGTCGTGGTCGACCCGGCGGTCCTGCTCTCCGAGCTGAGCGGTCTGAACGAGCGAGGCGTCGACACGTCCAAGCTTCTGATCAGCGGCAACGCTCATTTGATCACTCCGTACAACGTCACGCTCGACAAGGTGAGCGAGCGCTTCCTCGGCAAGCGCAAGATCGGCACGACGGGCCGCGGTATCGGTCCGACGTACGCCGACAAGATCAACCGGGTGGGCATCCGCGTCCAGGACCTCTACGACGAGTCGATCCTGGTGCAGAAGGTCGAGGCCGCCCTGGAGCAGAAGAACCAGCTCCTGGCCAAGGTCTTCAACCGCCGGGCCATCGAGGCCGGCAAGGTCGTCGAGGACATGCTCCAGTACGCGGAGCAGATCAAGCCGTTCGTCGCCGACACGACCCTGATCCTGAACGATGCGATCGACGAGGGCAAGGTCGTGCTCTTCGAGGGCGGCCAGGGCACGCTGCTCGACGTCGACCACGGCACGTACCCCTTCGTCACCTCGTCGAACCCGACGGCGGGCGGCGCCTGCACCGGTGCCGGTGTCGGCCCGACGAAGATCACCCGTGTCATCGGCATCCTCAAGGCTTATACGACGCGGGTGGGCGCCGGTCCGTTCCCGACGGAGCTGTTCGACGAGGACGGCGAGGCGCTGCGGCGCATCGGCGGCGAGCGTGGTGTCACCACCGGCCGTGACCGCCGCTGCGGCTGGTTCGACGCCCCGATCGCGCGGTACGCGACCCGGGTCAACGGCCTGACCGACTTCTTCCTCACCAAGCTGGACGTGCTCACCGGCTGGGAGCAGATCCCGGTCTGTGTGGCGTACGAGATCGACGGCAAGCGCGTCGAGGAACTCCCGTACAACCAGACCGACTTCCACCACGCGAAGCCGATCTACGAGAACCTGCCGGGCTGGTCCGAGGACATCACCAAGGCCAAGACCTTCTCCGATCTGCCGAAGAACGCGCAGGCGTACGTGAAGGCCCTGGAGGAGATGTCGGGCGCCCCGATCTCCGCGATCGGCGTCGGTCCCGGCCGGACCGAGACGATCGAGATCAACTCCTTCCTGTAGGCAGGTCCGCAGGAGCAGCGCACAGGCACCACCGTCACGGCGGCGGCCCGAACTCTCGCGGGAGTTCGGGCCGCCGCCGTTTTCGCTGCCCGGCGCGGCCGGGGCGGGGGCGGGAGGCTTGACATCAAAGTGCATGATCGTGCAACCTTCTGGAAATCCCTCCCGTCTCCCGTCGTCCCGTCGCGAGATGTTGTTGCTTGCTCGATCAAATATATGGAGCCTGCGCATGGCTGATCCCGTGAAGATCAAGATCTGGTCCGACTACGTCTGCCCCTTCTGCATGCTGGCCGAGGGCCCGCTCGAAGAGGCGATCAAGGACGTCGGCGCCGATGTGGAAGTCGAGTGGATGCCCTTCGAGCTGCGGGCCCACCCGCAGCCCACCCTGCGGCCGGAGGACGAGTACCTGCCCGCCATCTGGGAGCGGGCCGTCTACCCCATGGCCCGACGCCTGGGGGTCGACATCACGCTCCCCACCGTGTCCCCCCAGCCCTACACCGCCCTCGCCTTCGAGGGTTACCAGTACGCCGCCGAGCACGGCCTCGGCACCGAGTACACCCGGCGGATGTTCCGCGCCTTCTTCCAGGAGGACCAGGATCTGGGGCAGGCCGACGTCCTCGCCGCGCTGGCCGGTGGGATCGGCCTGGACGAGGCCGGGTTCCGGGCCGCGCTGGCGGACGGCACCTACCGCGCCCGGCACCAGGAGGCCCTGCGGGAAGCGGCGGCCCATCAGGTGCAGGTGGTTCCCACCATGCTCATCGGCGATGTCCGGATCGAAGGCGTCCCGCGTCCCGCCCAGGTGCGCAAGGCGATCCTGGACGCCCGGGCGCAGCAGGAGGAGAACGCCGGTTACGGCGCCGCCTGCGGCATCGACGGGAAGTGCTGACGTGACCGGCATCCATCCCGCCCCGACGACCGGCATCCATCCCGCTCCGACGACCGGCATCCATCCCGCTCCGATGAGTGGCGCCGGGTCCGTCCCGGTGGGTGACGCCCATCCCGCCCTCGCCGCCTGCCGGTTCGCGGGGCTCGATCTGCGCAACAGGTTCGCCCTCGCCCCCATGACCCGGGTCTCCGCGACCGAGGACGGCCGGGCGACCGACGAGATGGCCGGGTACTACGCGGCCTTCGCCGAGGGCGGTTTCGGGCTCCTCATCACCGAGGGGACCTACACCGACCGGGCCTTCAGCCAGGGGTACCTGCACCAGCCCGGCATCACCGACGAGGCGCAGGCCGACGCCTGGCGGCCCGTCGTGGAGAGGGCGCACGCCGCCGGGGCGCGCGTCGTCCTCCAGCTGATGCACGCCGGGGCCCTCGCACAGGGCAACCGGTTCCGCGACCGGGCCGCGGGCCCGTCGGCGGTGCGGCCGATGGGCGAGCAGCTGGCCAAGTACCGGGGCGGCGGCCCCTGGCCCGTACCGCTGGAGATGACCCGCGAGCAGATCGCCGAGGCCGTAGAGGGCTTCGCGGCCGCCGCCGTACGGGCCCGTGCCGTCGGCTTCGACGGGGTGGAGGTCCACGGGGCCAACGGCTATCTGCTCGACCAGTTCCTCACCCCGTACACCAATCTGCGCACCGATGCGTACGGCGGGGACGCCGAGGGCCGCTCACGGCTCGTACGGGAGGTGACGGCCGAGGTCAGGAGCGCGGTCGGGCCCGGCTTCCCGGTCGGTGTCCGGCTCTCCCAGGGGAAGATCAACAACTTCTCGTGGCGGTGGCAGGGGGGTGACGCCGAGGCGGGTGCCCTCTTCACGGCGGTCGCCTCGGCCGGGGCCAACTATCTGCACCTCGCGGGCAGCGGACGGGACTGGCTGCCGCACGGGCCGACGCTTCCCGCGCTCGCCCGGAAGGTCACCGGGCTCCCCGTCATCGCCAATGGCGGGCTGCACGAGGACGCGGTGGCGCGGTACGTCCTGGACGGGCCGCACGCCGATGTCCTGGCGATCGGGACGGGCGCGCTGGCCAACCCCGATCTGCCGCGCAGGGTGGCCGAGGGCGCGGCCCTGGCGCCGTTCGACCCTCAGGTGCTCGAGCCGCTGGCGACCCTGGCCAACGCCCGGGCGTACAGCAACGCTTGACACTGGTTATATGCACATGCAAGATTAGTGTCCTCGGATCGGATCGCCGACGGCGATTCATGAGAAGTAAAAGCTTGCATGTGCAGGCAATGGATCGATCAGGGTAACTCGGGAGACGAACTGCTCATGGGTACAGACGAAAGCGAACTGACGGAGTACGCCCACGAAGCGATCCGGCTCAGCCGCGAGCATGTCGCACAGGGGGGCATCCCCTTCTCCGGCGTGATCGTGGGCGGTGGGCGCGTCCTGGGCACCGGCTTCAACCGGGTCCGGGAGGACAACGACCCGACCGCCCACGCCGAGGTCGTCGCCCTCCGGGAGGCCGCCGCCCGGCACGGGCTCCGGGCCGTGGCGGGAGCCACTCTGTTCGCCTCCGGTGAGCCCTGCGCGCTGTGCTACCTGGCGGCGCGGTACGCGGGCATCGGCCATGTCGTGCACGCCGCCGACCGGAAGACCGCCGCCCGGTACGGCTTCGACTACACGAGCACGTACACCCTCTTCGCCCAGGACCCGGCGGACTGGCCCGTCAAGGTCACGGCCCTGCACCTGCCCGAGGCGGAGCAGCCGTTCCAGGATTTCCTCACCAGGAGCTGAGCCGAGTTCCGCGGAGCCGAGTTCCGTGGAGCTGAGTTCCGCGACAGCCGGGCTCCAGCTCAGTCCCGCTCAGCCCCGCGCCACCGCCGTACGGCTCCTCGTACGCCCTTCACGCCCCACACCCCACGACCCGCGCCTTCACGCCGATTTCCCCCTCACTTCTGTTCATTCACCGTAGGGAAGGACCTCCCATGCACTGGCTGCACCTCGCCATCGCCATCATCTTCGAGATCGTTGTCGCCATCGCCGCCGGAAAGGCCGAGGGCTTCAAGAACCGCAAGTGGACCGCCATCACCCTGGCCAGCGGTGCCGCCGCGACCTTCTTCCTCAGCAAGGCGCTGCTGACCTTCGACGTCGGCGTCGGCTACGCCCTGTGGACCTCCGTCGCGGGCGTCGGTATCACCATCCTCGGCGCGCTGTTCTTCGGCCAGCGTCTGAACTGGAACAAGGCGATCGGCATCGTCCTGGTCATCGGCGGTGTCGTCGGCCTCCAGCTGAGCGGTTCCGCCTGAGCCCGGTGAACACCCCCCGGCTCCGCACGCAGTGCCCCCCTCGAACCACCTGACGCCATCCCTGAGAGAGGAACCACCTCCCATGTCCAACGCGGCCAAGAGCTCCACCAACGCCTGGCTCTCCCTCCTGCTCGCGGGAGTCTTCGAGATCGGATACGCGCTCGCCGTCGGCGGCAGCGAGGGCTTCACCATCCTGACCTGGTCCCTGGTCGCCGTGGTGTTCTTCCTGCTGACGCTCTACGCACTGAGCCTGGCTCTCCGCACCATCGAGGTCAGCATCGGTTACGCGGTCTGGGCGGGCATCGGCGCGGTCGGCGCCGCCGTCCTCGGCCCGGTCTTCTTCGACGAGACCCTCACCCTGGCCAAGGGCCTCTGGCTGACGGTCATCATCGTCGGTGTCATCTGGCTCAAGCTCGCCGACCGCACGAAGCCCGAGGCGGTGGCAGCCCCCCAGCCGCCCGAGCAGCGGATCGCGGAGCGGCCCGGCGCCCTCCAGGTCTGACTGTTCCTCCCCGGCCCCGGTGCCCCAGGCTTCTTCGGACAGTACGCCCCGGGCGGCTGCCTCCCATCAGGAATGGGCGGCGGCCGCCCGGGGCGTACTACCCGTCACAGCGCGGTTCTGCCGCCGTCCACCGCGAGGACGGCGGCAGAACCGTCCTCGGCGATCTCCCGGAGACCGGGGCCGTCGAGCAGGGGGCGGCGGTCGGTGAGGACCGGAACGGTCAGGGCATCATCGCGGCGCCCCGGGCGGGGCTCGCGTCGGCGCGGGTGATCACGGACGGGACGGCGATGCCCGGGAGGATCAGGTTCCACATCTGCTGGGTGCGCTCGGGCAGGTCCTTGCGGCCGCTGACGACGTTGGAGTACATCTGCATGCCGGTACAGGCGGCGACCACGAACTCCGCGACCACGGACGGATCGACGCCCGGCTGCAGCTCCCCGTCGTTCTGGGCGTCCTGGAGGAAGCCGGTCATGATCGCGCGGAACTTCTCGTACGGGTCGGCGTTCTCGGGGCCGCCGGCGGAGGTCTGCTCGTTCGTCAGCCGTACACCGGCCCGGAGCAGCGGGTCGCGCTGGAGCTGCCACGACCATACGAGGGTGAGGTCGATGAGCCGTTGCAGCCCCCCGGCGGCGACCAGCGGGACCAGGGTCTCCGGCTGGCTGTTCATCACCGCCTTGGCGAGATCCTCCTTGGAACCGAAGTGGAAGTAGAGCGCCCCCGCCGTCACCCCGGCGCGCTTGAGGATGCGGGTGACGCTGGCACCCGCGTAACCGAACTCGTCGAAGACCTCTGCCGCCGCATGGAGAAGAGTGCGACGGGTCTGTTCCGCCCGCTCCTGTTTCAGTTGCGCCATGCCCCTCACCTTCCCAAAAAGAATGACCCTTATGTTACCTGGCTCGATCGAGGTCGAGGCAAGCGCCCTTCGGTATCTTTTGTCTGCTTTGAGGGTGGATCAATTCCGAAGGGCTCAAGGGTTCACCGCTTGAGTCCGGGCGCAAAATAAAGAGATCATTCTTTTTTCTTGGTGGGGAGGTGCTGCGGGCGCTCGTCACGGGGGCGGGGGTGGGGTGGCGACCTGAAATTTTTGCCTGGTCAAGCAAGTATGTGGTGGGTGCTCGCGTGGCCCGGGCCGCAGCTCTCTCCGTCCCGGAAGAGGTCCGAACATGCAAAAGGCGGCGGGGCGCCGGGGCATCCCGGTCGCCTCCCGCCGTCTGTCGCCCGTCGTGATCGCGTCAGGCTGCGCTGCGCAGCGCCTGCACCGCCCGGGCGAGCTGGTCGTCGGCGCTCGCGGTGTTGAGGGCCGAGCTGAGGACGTCGGCGTAGGCGGCACGGGCTTCCTGGTAGCGCTTGCGGCCCTCGTCGGTGATGACGGCGAAGACGCCGCGCTTGTCGTCGGCGCAGTTGTCCTTGTAGGCGTATCCGGCGCTGTCCAGCCGTCCCACCAGGCGCGTCACCGAGCTCTGGCCCAGGCCGATGTGGTCCGCGAGCTCCTGCATGCGGCACTCGCCCTTCTCGGCCTGGTAAAGGGTCTCCAGGGCCCGGTACTCGGACAGGCCGACGCCGTAGCGGCGCTGGAGGGTGTGTGCGAGCTGGCGCTCCACGAAGGTGTGCAGGCCGAGGACGGCGTCCCACATGGCCTGATCGGAGGCGGCGCGTGGCTGTTGGTTGATCGTCATGGAACAGCTCCCCTTCTCGACTGCGATAGCAACAAGATACATGCCCATGCAATCATCTGGGGAGTGTTGGAGCTTACGGAGACGGCTCCGACTGGTATATACTTGCATAAGCAAGCAATGGGATCAGGGGGTCATGCCCTCCAGGGCGCTGCATGCGTAGGCCGCCGAGACGAGCGTCATGTGCCGGTGCCAGCCGGGGAAGGAGCGCCCTTCGAAGTCGAGCAGGCCGAAGTCCTCGCCCATGCGCCGGACCGCCGCCTGCGCGCCCCGGGGCGAACGGGCCAGCTCCAGCAGTTCGGCCGGGTGGCGGTCGGTGATGTTCGTCAGCCAGATCCGGCCCGGCCGCCCGGTGCCCGCGTCCCACTCGGCCATCAGCTGGCCCGGCCCGTGGCCGTGCTCGCCGCCCGGCCTCGGCCCGCGCGCGGGGAGCTCGTACGAGAGGATCTGCCGCCCCGCCCCCGCCGGGTGCCGTACGCCCCGGCGCAGCAGCAGCGCCCGCGCCGACTCCCGTTCGCCCGGAGGCAGTTCGGGTCCGTCCAGGGTGCTCTGGCCCGGGATGGCGAGGACGAAGGGGTGCCCGCCGTCCCGGAGCCGCCGGGCCAGCGGCGCGATGTCGCACAGGGCGGTCAGGTCGGCCACCACCGGCGCCGTCCGCCCGTCCGCCCGGGGCGCCATCTCCTGGACCAGGCTCAGGGCGTGCTCCCACAGCGGCTGGGCCCGGGTCGCCGCGGGGATCTTCGCCCGGTCGCGTACGGCGGTGTCGCCGGTGAACCGGGGAGGGAGGAAGAGGCGCCAGTCGACCGGGACGTGGGCCCGCCCGACGTCCAGGAACAGGCCGATGCCCAGCTGGCAGTTGACGGTACGCCCGGAATCCGGGAGGAAGCGCTGGTGCACCCCGGCCGAGCGGTCGCCCCGCTTGGGCAGCACCGCCGGTGCCAGGGTCCAGGCCCGCACCGGCAGCGACCGGGCGGCCCAGCGGGCCAGCTCGCCGCGCGCCGGGGCCCACTCCCACGGGCTGGCGTTCACGAACTGGTGCAGTGACGTCGACGCGGCCTCGGAGCCGGTCACGACGGCCGCCATGCGCCGCACGGTCTTCTTCCCGTCCGTGCGCAGCAGGCCCTGTAGGTACACGCGCCCCCAACGCTGCTGGTCGGAGCGGTGCAGATGGCCGAACAGGAGCCGGGACAGGTCGCCCAGCGGTCGGCCCGTCGCCGTGTCGGGCGTTTCGTGCGTCGTCGTCACTTCAGTCCCTCCCAGGTGAGCGTCGTTGAGCAGACTAACAAACATAGAGAATGTTCGTTATATTTCTGAGGGGGAGTTCGACGACTTGCCGAGGTTCGAGGAGAAGGCGCATGCAGGAACGGGCGGCCAGGACGCGCCGGACCGTGTTGGCGGCGGCGGCCGTCGAGTTCGCCGAGCGGGGCTACGACGGTGTTTCCCTCCAGCGGGTGGCCCGGCGGGCCGCGACCTCGGTCGGCGCGCTGACCTTCCACTTCCGGAACAAGAGCGCCCTGGCCGACGAGGTGCGCACGACCGGGCGCGCCCGCTTCCGGCGCTGCCTGGAGGAGCTGGAGCAACGCGCCCCCGCCGCCGACCCGTTGCGGGACCTGCGGACCCTGATCGGCGCGCTGGCCCGGCTGGCGCACGAGGACCCCTTCGTACGCGCCGTCCGCCGCCTGGAAGCCGACCCGCCCGAGGACGCGCCCCCGCTGGCCGAGCTCTGGCTCCCGCCCCTCCGCCGCCTGCTCGACCGGGCCCACAGCACCCGGCGGCTCCGCCCCGGCGTCGCACCCGAGGACGCGGTGGCCCTGCTGGCACACCTGGCGGAGGGCGCCATGGCCGCCCGGGGGACGCCCCCGGACGCGGCGCCGGGGGCGGTGGCGGCGGGGGACGCGGTGTGGGGCGTCGTCCTGCATGGGTTGGCTGCGGACCGGGGGGACCGGGGGGATTGAGGTGCTTTGGGGGCGCGGCTGCGCGGGCGGACCGTGGGCTTGGGGCCCGGTTTGGCCCCGGGCTCGGGCGGCCCCCGGGGAGGCCCCCGCCCCCCGGGGTCTCCCCACTCACCCCACCCGCAGCCCCCGCTCCACCGCCCCCGCCACCTCGTCCAGGACCTGTGTGCCGGGCCCCGCTGTCAGTCGGCTCCCGGCCCAGGCGGCGCCGGTCCTGGCCCGGGGCCAGGACCGGTAGGCGACACCGCCCGGACCCTGGTGGCCGAAGGCGCCCGCGCAGGCGGCCGGGTGGGGGCCCTCGTCGAGGAGTTGCAGGCCCCCCTCCCCGTAGGCGCTGACTCCGCCGAGCAGCGGGTCCAGGCCCTCCACCCAGAACCTCCGCGCCCGGTCGAGCGTGCGCCGCGACAGCAGCAGCGGCTCCTCGCCCGGGGCCCGTACGGCGTCGGCGGCCAGGACGCCCTGGAGCCGGGCGAGCCCGCGGGCCGACGCGTACACCCCCAGCGAGGGGATCATCGCGTGGCGTCGCCGCCGCTCGCTCCACACCCCGGCATCCGCGGGGAACGGGGACGGGTTGTTCCACACCCGCCCGCAGAGGCCGTCCGCCCCGCCGTCCGGTGCCGGGAACCGGGAGCGGAAGCCGGTGTCGTACGAGATACGGGCGGTGTGCGGCAGTTGGTCGGGTACGAGCCCGAAGTGGACGTCCAGGCCCAGCGGACCGGCGATCTCCTCCAGGAAGAACAGGTCGAGGTCGCGGCCGTCGACCCGGCGGACCACCTCGGCGACGATCCACCCGGCGGTCCACGGCCCGTGCAGCACACCACCGGCCCGGGGGTCGTCCTCCGGGCCGTCCAGTTCGAGCAGCGCGGCCATCATGCGCGGGTTCTCCACGTCCCGCTGGTCGATCCCCGCCGCCATGCCCGGCAGCCGGGCGGTGAACGTCAGCACGTCCCGCAGCGTCACCGCGCCCTTGCCGCGCACCGCGAACTCCGGCCAGTAGTCCGCCACGGGCCGGTCCAGGGCGAGCGCGCCCATGTCGGCGAGGAGCAGGACCGCTGTGGCCAGGATGCCGTGAGAGCCCGTCAGCACCGGGGCGAGGGTGTCGCCGGTCCACGGCGCCCCGGCGACCGGGTCGGCGGTGCCCTGCCACAGGTCGACCACCAGCTGACCGTCCCGTACGACCGCCAGCGCGGCCCCCTGGGAACCGGGTGGACCCGCTTCCCGGCAGGCCCGTTCGAAGGAGTGGCGCACGGAGGCGAACCCGGGTGCCGTGGTGCCGTGGACGCCGGTCGTCGTCGCCCGCAGCCGTGGCCGCGGGAGGACCTGCCGTACCAGAGAGGTCGTCATGTTCAGGAACTCCAGAAGTGGTGGGGAGTCAGAGGGCAGCGGTGCGTGAGCGGCCCGGGTGCGGCTCACACCTCGGCCGCGCCTGCCGGGCGGGGCAGGAACTCCAGGTCGGTCAGGTCCTGTTCGGTCAGGCGGATGCGGTCGCCGCCGAGGTTCTCCGCGAGGTGGTACGAGGCCCTCGTGCCGGGCAGCGGTACCACGTGGTCGCCGAGCCGGAGCAGCCACGCCAGGGCGACCTGCGCCGGGGTGGCCCCGTGCCGGGCCGCCACCTGGGCGACGGCCCGGGTGAGCGCGACGTTGTGGCGGAGGGCCCGGGGGGCGAAGCGGGGCTGGGTGCGCCGCCAGTCGCCCGGCGGCAGGTCGTCGTGGCGGGAGAGCGCACCGGCCAGCAGACCGCGCCCGAGGGGGGCACCGGCCAGCAGGGCGATGCGGCGCTCCACCGCGTACGGCACGACGTCGTCGAGACCGCGGCGGGTGAACAGCGACACCTCGGCGGCCATCGCCGCCGCCTCGTGCACGGCCTCGGCGTCGCGGGCCTCCTGCACGGTGACGACGGGCAGCCCCAGCATGCGGATCTTCCCCGCCCAGACCTGCTCGGCCAGCGCGCCCCAGCTCTCCTCCAGCGGTACGCCGGGATCGACGCGGCGCAGCAGATAGAGGTCGATGTGGTCCACGTGCAGCCGGCGCAGGCTCTCGTCGACCGCGTCCCGCAGCGCCTGCGGACCACCCGCGGGCCGCAGCACGCCGTCCGGGTCGCCGAGCAGACCGCCGCCGGTGCAGAGCACCACCTCGTCCCGCCGCCCCCGGATGGCCTCACCGATCAGCCGCTCGTTCTCCCCGGCCGCGTAGGCGTCGGCCGTCTCGACCAGGTTGACCCCGAGGTCCACCGCCTCCCGGACCAGCGACACGGCCTTGGTCCGGTCCCGCAGGCCCGGGGCGTAGCGGTAGGAGAGACCCATCGCACCCAGCCCCAGCCGGCCGACGACCGGCCCGTCCCTGCCCATCGTTGTGGTCCGCATCCCGGGCGAACTCCCTTCTCCACGGAGGAAAGTGACCCCCTCATGGCACCAGCCCGGGATGCCGGAGCACAGCATTCCGTTCCTACTTGCCGACCTTCGACGACTTCGGGAAGTCCGCCATGCCGTGGCACGCGGGACGACCGGACGCACTCGGGCACGCACGGGGGTCCTCAAGTGCACCGGACTGTTCCGTTGCTCCGGGTGCGTGTGACGTTTCTCATGCATGTAGCCGCAGTTATCGGCGAATATCGGCCAGTTGGTTGGAAAATCCCTGATCGGGGGCGGCAGTTGGAAATCCGGCCATGCTGGAACGTGCCCGTAGTAGCGGAATGACACGCTCCCTGGTTGACCGGAGTTGGGTGATCTTCAACCATCACTTCCGCAGGTCTGCCGTGCCCGTCGAGAAAGCCTCGCCCGCATTTTCGGATGCGCGCGAGGGAGACACCCATCCCCAGGACTCGACGGGGTTCCACTGGGGTGTTCTGCAGAACGGGGAGAGGGAACCATGAACAGGATGAAGGCCACGCTCACTGCGGCAGCACTGTCTGTTGCTGTCCTGGGGGCCGCTGCTGTGCCCGCGAGCGCCTGGGTTTCGGTGGGTATGAAGACGCAGCACCCGTCTTCGGGCGGGACCTGGCAGTATGGGTTCGAGAACGCCAAGCTTCGCTCCTACTACACGGTGAACAAGTGCCACGGTTCGACGGTGGAGCGGTACATCGACGGGAAGCTGCAGTCCCACTCGCGGAGCATCAACACGGCTTCGGGCAAGAAGTCCATAGCCGAGCTGTCCACGATCAACAGCCCGAGCCTGGGAGCCGAGTACTACTACCGCACCTGCTGATCTCGGGTGAGTGGTCGTGTCCCGGCGCCCTCGGGCGCCGGGACACGACCGTTCCCAGCGTAGGACGAGTACGACCGAAAGCCCGGGGGAACAGTGCACAGGCGCATCGTCGTGGTGGTCGCGGGGACGTTGTTCGCCCTGCTGGCCCTGGTGGCGGGAATCGTCACCGACTTCCATGACCGGGAATTTCCCCAGGCCGTCGGAGCCAAGAGCAGGATCGGTCTCGATTTCAAGGAATCGGAACTGACGGACCGTGAAGCGTTCACGAGGCTCCAGGACCTGGACGCGCGTCTGCGTCTCGGCCTGGTGAAGATCGCACCCGATCTCGCGGGCGACAGCGGCAAGAAGGTCTTCGTCCCTCTCAACGATGGTGCCTTTCCCACCCGGGTCGCCTGGTTCGGTGGCGGTGACCCGGTCGAGGTCATGGGCAGGGAACGGCTCGACCACTCTCCTCCCGACGGCACCTATCTCCTGACCGGTGACAGCGCCGGCCTCGGTGAGCTCGAGAAGTCCCTGGCCTCCGAGGCCGTACGGACGCACCGTACGGAATCCTCCCTCGTGGACAGCTTCGTCTTCGTGGTGGAGGCGGGGAGTTTCGGAGCCGCCGTCATCGCCGCGTTCGCGCTCATCGCGGCACTGGCGCTGTTCTGGCTGTCGGTGAAGGCGCGGGGCCGTGCCCTGCGGGTGCTGGGCGGCTGCCCGACTCCGCGCATCCACCTGCAGGACCTGGGAGGGTTCTTCGGGGCCCTGCTCATGTCAGCGCTCGTCGTCGCGGCGGCGAGCGCGGTCTACGTGGGCGTGCTGCACGGCTGGGCCCACGTGCCCTCGTTCATCAAGGTGCTGGCCGGTCTCCAGGCTGCCGTCATCGCCGCTTCCCTGCTCGCGGCGATCGCCCTCTCCATGTCCGCCTGGCCGAGCGCGACCATGCTGGCGACCCGGCAGCCCGCGGTGAAGAGTCTGCGCACCTCGGCCGTGGTGCTCCAGGCGCTGACCTTCGTCCTGGTGGTGGGCGCCGCCGGGCCCGCGTGGACCGCGTACCGGGATTCCGCCGAGGCGAGCGCCGAGACCGCCCGGTGGCACCGGCTCTCGGACCAGGTGGCCGTACAGTTCGCGATGAGCCTGGAGGAGATGGACCGCGTCGAACCGCAGATCGGCACCTTCGTCAAGGAGGCGGAATCAGCTGACACGGCCGCGTTGTCGTACACGGTGACCGAGGGCGCCTGGGAAACGGATTTCGGAGCCTATTCGGCAGTCGCTTTCGTGAACCAGCGCTGGCTCGACCTCTTGACCGCGGACGCGCCGGAGCCATCGCTCACCCCCGTGCCCTTCAGCCGGGTCCAGGGCATGGTGGTCAAGGAGTTCGGGGAGCAGTTCACACTCTGGTCGAGGAGCAAGGAATCCGGTGGCGAACTGGCGGCACAGCTCCGGTATCTGGAGCCGGCAGGAGGTCTCCGGCTTCCGGTGAGCACCGGAAACGGCGAGCTCCTCTTCCTCTCCGACGTTCTCGTCGCCGTCGTTCCCTCCCTTCACGGCACCTTCTCCGACGCCGACCTGACGTCCATGATGTCGACGAAGAACATCGTCTTCTCCGGTCTGGCGCCGACGCAGGAGTTGCTTGACCGTCAGGGGCTTGCACCGGACCGGATGCGCGCGGCCGGCTTCGAGGGCGAGGTGAACCTCGTCCACGTCGCGGAGGAGGGGCTCCTCAAGGCGCAGTTCGCCGCGTACGTCACCTGGCTGCTGAATCTCGCGCTCGTGGCCCTCTTCACCGCGTTCGCCGTTGTGGCCGGTGTCAGCGCGGTGATCAGTGCTCGTCTCCATGCGAAGCGCGACTTCCCGCTGAGGCTGGCGGGTCGGCCGTGGAGGCGGATTCTCCAGGTCCGGGTGGCCAAGGAGCTACTGGCCGGCGCCGGCCTCGTGGGCGTCGTTCTTCTGTTCCAGCAGCCGGACGAGGCAGGGGCGGTTCTCCTGGCCGCCGCGTTCGCGGCGATCGTCGCCCCCCTCTGCCATCTCCTCGCCACCCGTTGGATGTTCACCGCCATCGGCCGACGCCGCGTCTGATCGGAGTTACAGGAAATGCTCGTAGAGGCCCAGGACATCTCCGTGGCGATCGGTGGTCGGCCGGTTCTCGACAGCGAGACCCTCAGCTGCCGCCCCGGAACCATGACGGCTCTCGTCGGTCCCAGCGGGTCGGGGAAGACCACCCTGCTGCACTGTCTCGGCCTGCTGCTCCCCGTCGACCGGGGGCGCATCACGATCGACGGGGACGTCGTCACGGATTACGGTGCGGCGGCGCGGCGCCGCTTCTGGCGCGATCACGCGGCGTTCGTCCTTCAGGACTACGGCCTCATGGACGAGGAGTCCGTCGCATTCAACATCACGATGCGGGCGAGCCCGCTGGGCCGACGTGTTCTCGGCGATCGGGAACGGCTCGCGCAGGCCCTTGGACGGACGGGGCTGGCCGGGCGGGAGGAGGAGCCCGCCAGCCACCTGAGCGGCGGTGAGAAGCAGCGGCTCGCTCTGGCGCGTGCGATCTACAAACAGGCCCGCATCCTGTTCGTGGACGAGCCCACCGCCTCTCTCGACGCCGCCAACCGCACGATGGTCATCGACCTGTTCACGGACTTCGCCGCGAGCGGCCGTACGGTCATCATCTCCACACATGACAGCGAGATCGTCGATGCGTGTGAGTCCCGGCACGAGGTCGCTTCCGGCAGACCGGCCGAACGCCTTGTCAACAACCAGTGAATCAGCGGCCGGTGATACGGCGTGCTGTGCCTTTACCGGAGGTCCCCATGAAGTCGACAACGAAGATGGCCATCGGCGGCGGGATCGCACTGGTCCTGGTGGTGGTGGCGGTGGCGGCGGTGCTCTTCGTCAGGGGCATGGTCGGAACCTCGGAGGCGGCCCACCCGCCGTGCGATCAGCTGCCTGCCGCGGCCGAGGTGACGAGGGCCCTCGCCGAGCACAGGGCTCTTGCCGAGGAGATCACCGCACTGGGCAAGGGCGTCGGTGTCGGTGCCTACAACCCGTGCTCGGAGAAGGAGGACCGGGCGCTGATCAGGGTGACCTATGGTTCGGACTCCGAGCAGAGGGCCATCCAGGATCTGATCTCGACCCGCGACGGGTTCGGCGTTCCGCTGTACGTCGTGGAGAGCTGAGGGCCCCGCTCCAGTCGTCCCGCATGCTGGACGGCTCAGGAATTTTTACCTCCGGTTTCCGCCCCTCCCGCCGCCCGGTTGAAAGGAACGTCCGCCGGAATCAAGCCAGTTGAGAGGCGGAATGGCATCGTTGTCACCCGGTGGCGGCGGCCCGGCGCGGCGTGCGCGGCCCCGTCACGAAAGCTGGTCTAGACCTTGACAGGTCCAGACCATCGTCGCTTGAGTGTCCGGCACCCCCACGGCGGCGCACGGCCGGACGTAGCGCCGCGTCTAAGGAGTGTGATCACGTGATCAGACGTGTACTCAGCCTGCTGGTAGCGCTCGGCGCGGTCGTCGCGGCACTCGTCGTCCTCCCCGCCGCCACCGCCCAGGCCGCCACCTGCTTCACGGCCTGGAACTCCTCGTCCGTCTACACGGGCGGCCAGACCGCCTCGTACAACGGCCGCAACTACACCGCCAAGTGGTGGACCCAGAACGAGCGGCCCGGCTCCTCCGACGTCTGGGCCGACAACGGCGCCTGCGGTACGGGCGGTGGCGGCGAGCAGCCGGGTACCGGCTTCGTCGTCAGCGAGGCCCAGTTCAACCAGATGTTCCCGAACCGGAACTCCTTCTACACCTACAGCGGCCTGACCGCTGCCCTCAGCTCCTACCCGGCCTTCGCCAACACCGGAAGCACCGAGATCAAGAAGCGCGAGGCCGCCGCGTTCCTCGCCAACGTCAGCCACGAGACCGGCGGGCTGGTGTACATCAAGGAGATCAACGAGGCGAACTACCCGCACTACTGCGACCGGAACCAGCCCTACGGCTGCCCCGCGGGCCAGTCCGCGTACTACGGCAAGGGCCCGATCCAGCTGAGCTGGAACTTCAACTACAAGGCCGCCGGTGACGCGCTCGGCATCGACCTGCTGAACAACCCCTACCTGGTCGAGCAGAACGCCGCCATCGCCTGGCGCACCGCCCTCTGGTACTGGAACACCCAGACCGGCCCCGGCACCATCACGGGCCACAACGCCATCGTCAACGGCCCCGGCTTCGGCGAGACGATCCGCTCCATCAACGGCGCGATCGAGTGCAACGGCGGCAACCCGGCCCAGGTCCAGAGCCGCATCAACAAGTTCACCCAGTTCACCCAGGTCCTCGGCACCACCACGGGCCCGAACCTGGGCTGCTGACCGACCTGCTTGCGTGTGAACCATCCCGTACGGGGGTGTGTCCGGCTCCGAGCCGGGCGCACCCCCGTTCCGGCGTTCCGGGAGGGCGCTGGCAGGATCGGGGGAGACATCCGACCGCCCCTCTGTGACGCGGGCCACGGGAACCCGGTGGCCGCCGCGGAGAGGTACGGGGCGTGGAGCACAACGAACAGCCGGCACGCCCGGCACAACCGCCCGACGGCGGTCCGGACGACGACGTACGCGTACGGGAACGGATTCGCGCGGGCGACCGGGAGGCGTTCGGCACCCTCTACGACCGGTATGCGAAGTCCGTGTACGGCCACGCCTGCCGCCTCACCGGTGATCTCTCCGCCGCCGAGGACGTGATGTCGGAGACCTTCCTCGCCGCCTGGCGCACCCGGGAGCAGATCGACCCGGAGGGCGGCCCGCTGCGCCCCTGGCTGCTCGGCATCGCCACCAACAAGGCGCGCAACCACCGGCGCGGGGTCGGCCGCCGCCTCGCGTTCCTGGCCCGGCAGCCGAGGCCGAAGGAGACCGAGGACTTCGCGGACGCCTCCGCCGAGCGGCTGGACCACCAGCGCGAACTGGCCGCCGTACGGGCGGTCCTGGACCGCCTGCGGCAGCCCGAGCGGGAGGTGCTGGCGCTCTGCGTCTGGGCCGGGCTCGACTACGCGCAGGCGGCGGCAGCGCTGGACGTCCCCGTCGGCACCGTACGCTCACGGCTCTCCCGGGCCCGTACGCGGCTGCGCGGCCTGGCGGGCGAGCACCTGGCGCGGGAGCGCGGCGAAATGACCCAGGAGCGGCGGGAAGCCGGACAGGATCGGCGCGGAGCCGGGCGGGAGCGGCGGGAACCCCTCCTGGGCCGCGGAGAGGTAGGAGGCAGGGCGGCATTCGTCGCCCTGCCAGGAGAGGGGGGATCGCGATGACCGCGACGACGGGTACCGACGACGGCCGGAACGGTCGCGACGGCCGGGGCGGCCGGGACGACCGCGCCGAGCTGGCGCGGCTGCTGCCGCCCGCCACCGGATTCGACCTTCCGCCGGGCCGCCACGAGCACCACAGGGAACGCCTGATGAACCAGATCGACCACGACACCGCCGCAGCCTCCGCCGCCTCGGCCCGGGACCGCTCCCCGGCCCGCCCGCGCCTCCTGCGCCCGTCCTTCCTGGCGCCGGTCACCGCGCTGGCCCTGGCCGGGGCGCTGGTGGCGGGCTACTCCGCGCAGAACGGCGGAGAGGGCCCCGTACGGCCGGGAAGCGGCACGTCGGCCTCCGAGCGTGCCGGGCAGGCGCAGCCGGTGGCCCTGGTGCTGAACCGGATCTCGGACGCGGCGGCGAAGAGCGACGTGGGCCCGGTCCGCGACGACCAGTACCTCTACTACCGCAGCAAGATCCAGCACGGCGACTTCACCAGCGGCAAGCTGGTGACGACCCCGCTGGAGGAGGTGGAGTCCTGGTCCTCCCAGAAGCCCGGCCCGCAGATGAAGCTCGGCCTCGTCCGCCAGGACGGCTCGACCCTCCCCGTCAACGCCCACCTCGGCGACACCGAGGGCACGGCGCCGGGCATCGGCCGGCCCACCTACCGTTGGCTGGAGACCCTGCCGACCGATCCGCGCGAGCTCCTCGCCCACCTCACCGCCCTGACTCCGAAGCATGAGGGCCAGGATCACGACCAGGCCGTGTTCGACGAGATCGGCGGCCTGATCGGCGGCGGCGTGATGCCGCCCGGGACGGCTGCCGCGCTCTACAAGGCCGCGGCCCTGATCCCCGGCGTCATCGAGGTGCCGGACGCGGTGGACGCGATCGGCCGCAAGGGGCTGGGCATCGCCCGCGTGGACAAGCAGTACTCCTGGCACTCGGAGTGGGTCTTCGACCCGGAGACCCTGGCCTACCTGGGCTCGCGGTCCTTCCTGGCCGAGGACACCGAGATGGGCAAGAAGGGCGAACTGCTCGGCGCCGACGCCCTGATCAAGTCGGCCGTGGTGGACGAGGCGGGGGTCCGGCCGCAGGACTAGGGCGTGTCCTGGGCGTGCCCGGGGCTGTCCGGGGCATGTCCGGGGGCGTGTCCGGAGCCGCACGGCGTTCAGGGGCAGATCCTGTCCGGAAGGTCGTGCGGCAGCCCCTGCCGTTCGTCCGCCGTGAGGTCGCGGCCGACGACCGTGCAGAGGTGCCGCCTCCAGAGGGACGGATCGAGGCGGATCACGTCCGTGGAGCCCTCCACGGACCGCAGCAGCGTCCTGCCGCTCCTGCTCATGGCGAGGAACTCCTGCTCCTTCCCGAAGTCGTACGACTCGAAGCGGCCGGGGTCCTCGACGCTCTGGAACCGCACGGTGTTCCCGTTGGCCAGGATGAACTGCGAGCCGTCCTCCGAGACCCCGGCCGTCCACCTGCCGGAGTTCAAGGGGCCCAGGGAGCTCACCGTCCGTTCCGGCGGTCTGCCGGGCGGGGCCGACCACAGCTCCACCATGCCGCCCCGGGCGTACGCGGACGCGTACCGCCCGCCGCGGATGCGGACGATCGACGTGATGTCCGTGCCCAGCCGCAGGCGGAGCTCGCGGCGTTCCTCGCCGGTGCGCAGATCGACGACGTACGAGACCGGGGTGCCTTCCACCATGACCGCCACCCGCCCCGGCTCGGAGGACGCGCTCACCCGGAAACCGGAGCCGCCCTTCCCGGTGAGCCCCAGCCCGTCCAGGTCGACCGGGGGCGAGAGGCGGCGTCCGTCGCGGGGGTGCCAGTGCTCGACGCGGTCGCCCGAGAGCGTCACCAGTTCGTCGCCGTCCCCGGTGAAACGGAGGGAGAGCGGGGTCCGGTCCCCGTCGGCCGGTGGCGGGGCCGTCGTGATGTCCGCGAGCTTCTTCAGGGAGGGCAGTTCGTGGATCTGGACCTTGCCCGGCCCCACCGTGTTGGCGACCAGGGTGCCCGGTCCGTTGACCGCCAGCACGTTCTGCTCGAACCCGGGGTTGGACCAGGTGGGCACGTCCCGGGCGGGCAGCGCCGTCTCGGAGACCACATCTCCCTCCGGGCCGACGACCGCGAGTCTGTTCTCCCGGAGAGTCCGGCCGTCGGCGTCGGCGGTGCCGAGGCGGACGACCGCGAGGTCTCCGTCGAGCAGGACCGGATGGCTGGTGATGAGGCTCGCGTCCGTGGTCTCGGACCGGGTCAGCACCACACCGGTCACCGCGTCCCCGCCCCAGGTGAGCACCGTCGGCGCCCCCGGCTCTCCGACGAGCCCTTCGACCATCATCTCCGGCTTCTCCGGGCCGGTGAAATGGGTCGCCCGCGCGCCCGGCCGGTTGGGCACCAGCGCCCACCGGCCGGAGGCGGTTCTTGCCGCGAAGTGCGCCCCGGTCACGTCGACCGCGACGGGCCCGCAGAAGCCGTCCTCCTGGTCGTAGCGGTTCAGTTCGCGGCCGTCGGCCACGCGAAGTGACCGGTACTGAGCACCGTCACCGAGCTCTCCCTTCTCCCGGCAGACGACCACCACGCTGCCGTCGCCCGACGTGCGCAGCACCCCGCCGCCTTCGTGACGGACACCCTTCGCCAGTTCACGTACCGCTCCGGTACGCAGGTTTACGGCCGCGACCGACGCGCCGTCCGCCGTCGGCGTGCGCCTGCTGGCCAGGAGCGTGTCCGTGCCGGGGCCGGACCGTATGCCTGAGGTGTGCGGCAGGAGCCCGGGCATCCGCCGGGACCGCTTCGTCCGCAGGTCCCACACCCGCACCTCCCCGCCGTAGGACTTCGTGACCACCTGCCTGCCGTCCCGGGAGAGGTCCATGGCCTCCGTGCCGCCTCCTTCGCCGAACGTGCGATCGGCGATGCGGCTCACGGGTCCCAGCAGCGGCGTCCGGCCGTCCGCCGGGGCCCGCACCTCGCGCCAGTACAGATGGCCGTCCGTCGTCGTGTACGCGATCCGCCGCCCGTCCCCGCTGACGAGCGGAGAGCGGATCAGCTCCGGAAGCCGCAGGTGTTCCCGCAGCACCCGGCCCCCGGCCGTACGGAGAAAAAGGGTGGCCCGTCCTTGCTCCGATCCGGCGAGCACCACCCGGCCGTCCCGGCTCGCCGCCACGTCGGCGATCTCGCCCTCGGTACCGCTGAGCACCCACGCGTCCTGCTTGGAGTGGTCGTAGCGGCGCAGCAGTGCGCTGCGGGCCTCCTGCGTCGGGGAGACGTCGTACGCCGCCATCGCGATCAGGGCGGCCTTCGCCGGGTCCTGCGGTGCCAGTTGGTCCGACAGCAGCGAGAGGGAGCGGGACCGCCCCTCGGCCTCCTGCTGCGCGCCGACCCGTGACTGGTGGAGGAGGAAGGTGCCGAGTCCCACGAACAGCGCGAACGCGAGGGCGACGGCGGTCCACTTCACCCGCCTCCCGGTGTGCCGGGCCCGCTCGCGCCGTTGCGCCCGGCCGAGGAACTCCCGTTCCTCCGAGGTGAGTTCCGCCTCGCGGTCGCGCAGCCGGTGTTTCAGGTTCCGCAGGTGCAGCCCGTCGGGGAGGAAGTCCGGCGATCTGTCCGCCTTCCGCCACCGGTCGAGGTCGTGCCCGAGTTCGGCCCTGCCGACGAGGAACTCCCCGTCGGCGGCCACCTGGTGGGCGAGCGTCGGCCAGGCACTGATCAGCGCCTCATGGGCGAGCTCGACGCTCTGTGCCTCGCCCGGGTCCCCGCGGAGGACGAGCAGCCGCCGCTCGGCGAGGGCCTCGGCGATCCGCCACCGCTCCTCACCGGCCTCCTCCCGGGTGAGCCGCCGCCGCAGCGGAGCCTCACTGCCGGGCAGCACCCGGACGAGGCCGCTGAGCAGCCGCAGGGCTTCTTCCGTCCGTCCCTCCGCCCGTCCCTCCGTCCGTCCCTCCGCGTCGGCCGCCGGTCCGGCACCGCCCTTCCTCCCGACGCACTCCTCCCACGCCTGCTCGGCACGGCGGCGCAGCGCGCCGGACACCCCGCCCATCTCCTCGTAGACGGAGGTCAGCAAGCGGCCGCCGGCCTTCAGCCGCCAGAGTTCGGACAGGACGAACCCGAGCAGCGGCAGGACGCCCGGTTCACCGCCCGCGTCGTCGAGGATGCGCCGTTCCAGCCCCGTGTCGTACGCGACGGCCGGGACCCGTTCGACCGGCTCGCCGATCACCGCCGCGAGTTGGTCCCGTGACATCGGCGCGAGCGGTACGGTCACGCCTTCCTTCAGGAGGGAGCCGAAGTGGGCGTGGTTCAGCGCCGCGCCCACGAAGTCGGCCCGCAACGTGATCAGTACGCGTAACCGGCTGTGCCGCGACGCGGGCGACAGCAGGCGAGCGGCTTCCTCGGCCACGGCGGGGGAACCGTCGAGGAGCGCCTCGGCCTGATCGAGTACGACCAGGACCCGGCCGGCCGTCGGGCCCAGGACGCGGTGGACCGTGTCCACGAGCCCCCCGTCGGCGAGCCATGCCTCCACCTCTCCGGCGTTCCTTGCGCGCGGCGGCCCGTACGCCCCCGACCGCGCGATCTCGGTCAGCCCGGTGGCGAGCGCGGCCCGCGGAGAGGTCACGTCGGTGGCGTTCACCCGCAGGACCAGATAGCCGTCCCGCCGCATCCTCGGCACGGCCCCGGCCAGTGCCAGGGAGGACTTGCCGCAGCCGGACGGGCCGTACACCGTGACGGTGTGCCGTTCGCCCCGCAGCGCCGTGACCACCCGCTCGATGTCGTCGTCCCGGCCGAAGTAGACATCCGCGTCGCCCTCCTGGA
Organism: Kitasatospora albolonga; assembly: GCA_002082585.1. Lineage (NCBI taxonomy): Bacteria > Bacillati > Actinomycetota > Actinomycetes > Kitasatosporales > Streptomycetaceae > Kitasatospora > Kitasatospora albolonga. Next base: position 3,556,691 of record CP020563.1, on the reverse strand, counting down.
AGGGCTCCAGGCCCCGGAAGGGGCTGGCCGGGTCCACCACGGGAGCGAGCTCGGGCACCTCGTGCACCAGGGTCCGGGTCCGCAGGGCGAACGCCTGCTGGGCCTCGCGGACCGGCTGTGCCGCCACCATCATCCCTACGGCGGCGCCCAGTTCGTCGCTCCATACGGGGCTGCCGCTGAAGCCCCCCTCGACGTGGACCGCCTCGCCGTGTGCCCGTGAGAGCTGGACCCACCCCTTGCCGGTGGGGCCACGCAACGTACCGCTCTGCCAGATGCCGTCGGGGGCCTCGCGGGTGAAGCCCACGGCTCGCGCACGGTGGTCCCATACGCCGTCCCGGGGGTCGGCCAGGGGCAGCGGGCGGGCGCCGGGGATCGGCTGCCGCAGGCGCAGTACGGCGATGTCCCCGGTCTGGTCGGGCCTGATCGGGACCCAGTACCGGACCTCCGCGCTCCAGCCGTCGGCGTCGCCGCTTCCGGCGTCCCAGGCCAGCGGCAGGTCCAGCCGGACTTCGGTGCCGGGCCCGACGGTCTCCTCCCGGTCCCGCTCCAGCGCGTCCGACACCACATGGGCGCAGGTCAGCACCAGTTCGGGCGCGATGAGGAACCCGGCGCCCCCGATCTCCCCGGCCGGGCCCCTGACCCTGACCACCGCCGAGACGAGTACGGACTCCGCCTCGCTCCCGCGCTGAACCCCCGTCACAGCGACCCCCCGTCCCTGTCGGCGCTCGATCCCGTCCGAAGTCAGCGTTCCGGAGGGGAGTCCCCGGAGGAGTCCCCTCCGGATGCGGCCGTCTCGTTCCTGTTCCAGGTCAGGGTCACCGAGAAGTTGGCCGCCGTCGCCGTGCTGGCGATCACCACGTCCGCCTCGGCCGAGAGCGACACGCCGAACTCCAGCGTGATCTCGTCCGGCGCGTTCGCCAGCCCCCTGAACCGCCCGACGAAGCTCTCGGCCACGGGGCGCACACTGTCCAGCATCTGCGCGAACGACCGCTCCGCCCGGGCGACGGAACGGCCTCCGCGCCCCACCCGGACGAGCGTCTCGTCCACCTCCCGGATCTGGACCCGCATGGTCTCGTCGCTGCCGTCACCGAGCGGGACCTCAACCGTGTGGACGGGACCGTCGCTCACCACGACTCGCCTCCAGCAACTCGTCTCCAACAACTCGCCTTCGACGCATCGAAGATGACGATCGTAGCCGTGCCGGTGCGACCCCGTCCGGCCCACGGGAAATCACCGCGCCACCGTCCCTCCCCGCCCCGCTCTCACCCCACCAGCGGCTTCACCGACATCAGCAGATGCCGGTGCCGCTGCGGCTGCCCGTGGGCGCCGTCCGGCCCCGCCCCGCCCGTGATCATCGCCCGCTGCCCCGCCCCCATCAGCAGCAGCCGCAGCGACGGATCGTCGAAGGAGGCGAGCGCGTCCGCCAGATACCCCGGGTTGAACGCCACGGTCAGCTCCGGGGCGCCCTCCAGCGTCGCGGGCAGCCGCTGGGAGGCCACGTCGTCCTCGTAACCCGCCTGGAGATGTACGGAGTTGTCGGCGGCGGAGAACGTCATCTGCACCGGGCTGTCCCCGTCGGCGACCACCGAGACCCGCTTGACGGCCTCCACCAGCCGCGCCCGGTCCACCACCGCCACGGCCGGGTCCTCCATCGCGAAGAGCTTGTCGTGGCGCGGGAGCCGCCCCTCCAGCAGCCGCACGGTGGTCCGCATCCCCGCGTGCTCGAACCCCGCCGAACCGGCGTCCAGGGCGACGCTCACCAGCCCCGACCGCCCCAGCGAGCGGGCGATCTCCGTCAACCGGCGGGCGGAGACGATCACATCGGCGCTCTCGTCGGGGGCGGCCGCCTTCCACGGGAGCGTCCGCACGGCGAAGCGGTACCGGTCGGTCGCGGCGAGCGTCATCGTCCCCGACCCCCCGTCGAGCCCCAGCCGGATGCCGGTGAGCGCGGGCAGGGTGTCGTCCCGCCCCGCCGCCACCGCCACATCGGCGACGGCCGCCGCGAACTCCGCGACCTCCACCGCCCCTCGCACCTGCGGCAGTTCGGGCAGCTCCGGATAGTCGTCCAGGGGCAGCACGGAGAGGCCGAAGCGGGCCCCGTCCCCCGACACGGTGAACCGCGAACCCTCCACCGCGCACGCCACCGCCCCCTCCGGCAGCACCTTGCAGATGTCGAGGAGCCGCCGCCCCATCACGAGCACCTTCCCCGGGCGCAGCACCTCGGCGGCCTCCACGTCGATGCGCGCGGACGCCTCGTAGTCGAGCCCGCTCACCCGCAGCCGCCCGCTCTCCGTGTCCAGCAGCAGCCCGCCCAGTACGGGAACGGGGGAGCGGACCGGCAGGACGCGGGCGGCCCAGGCCACGGCTTCGGCCAGGGCACTGCGCTCGATGCGGAACTCCATGGCGGGGCCTCTCTCACGGCTGTCGTCCGAACCCCTACGACGTTAGGGCCCACCACTGACAATCGACCGGGACCACCGCCCGCCACCCGGCTCCGGACGCACCGGAACCGGCACCAGCGACCACCCCCGTGAGCCGCTGCCACCGCCACCCGCGCGTTCCGGCACGGCGTCCGGAGCACGTTCGGACCATAGACCGGCGGGTAGGGGCACGGGGAGGTTCAAGGCGCCCAGTGAGGCGACGGCGGGGTATCAGTCCGCACAGTGGGGCCCGTGCACCAGGTACGGGCGCCCGGCGGAGTGCGGCCCCGCGGCGGGATGATCGGGGGATCATGTGCGAGCGCGGCAACGGGCCGACGACCTGCTGAGGATGCAGCGGCTGGCCCGGAACGGCGGGGTGGCCGAGCTGCTGCGCTGGCTGTCCGGACGGGCCGACGGCTGGGCCGGAATCGTGAGTTCCGACGGGACCGTCCTGAGCGCGTCGGGAACCGTGCTCGGCCCCCGGCGGCCGGACGCCCCTCAGCCCGAACCCCCCGATGTGGCCGGTCTGGTGGCCGAGGGCGTAAGGGCGCTGAAGGAGCGCGGGGCCCTGGCGTACTCCCACGACACCGGAGCGCACACCGTGCTCCTCTTCCCCCTGCACGACCTGAACGACGTACGCACCGACCCCCACGGCACGAGCCCCGGAAACGGCTCAGGAACAGCCGCCGCGCCCCTCCTCGCCGTCGTCACGCCCCGTCCCGTGGCCGCCGGGCTCGCCACGCTGCTGGCCGACGTGCTGATGCCGCTCTCCCTGCGCTGGGCGGCCGAGGCGGTCGAACGGAAGCGGCGCCGGGTGGACCTCGCCGAGTCGCGCGGCCGGGAGGCGGTGCTGCACCTGCTGATGACGGGCCAGCTCTCCATCGCCCAGCAGGTGGCCGGTGCGCTGCGCCCCCGGCTCCCCGACCCCGTACGGGTGTGTGTCGTGGAGTGCCCCGGGGACCGGCGGGACGAGGTGGCCCGGGTCTGCGCGGGGGCGGACGGCGGGCGGTCCTGGATCGTGCGGTGCCCGGTCTACGCCCGCCACCTCATCATCGTGATGCCCGTGGCGGACGGGCCGGAGCATCCGGAGGGCCCCGCCCCCACCGACGAGGCGGTCGCCGGGCTGGTGGCGGGCTGCGTGGTGGGCGTCAGCGAGCAGGTGCCGCTGGCCGAGACCGCCACCGGTTACCGCCAGGCGTTCCACGCCCTGGCCGTCGCCCGCGAACTGCCCGACCGGCACGCCCGGTTCGGCCTCGCCCCGGAACCCGCGCTGGTCGTCGGGGACGCCGGGCGGCAGTGGGCCGACGCGCTGCTGACCCCGCTCCTGAGGCACGTCCCGCGCCGGGCCCAGGACCCGGGGAGCCAGGAGCTGGCGGCCACGGCGGCCTCCTGGCTGGCCTTCTCCTCGCACGCGACCGACCACCTCAAGGTCCACCGCAACACCCTGGCCGCCCGCCTCAGGCTGATCGGCGAGCTGCTCGGCCTGGACCTCCACCGGCTGGCCGACCAGTCGGCGCTGGACCTGGCCCTCCGCATCCGCGCCACCCCCGCCCCGGCCTGCACACAGGACGCCGGGAGCACTTCTCGTACGGCCGACGGGGCGGCGCACGACCTCGATGAGGTCCTGCGCCGCCCCGCCGTCCAGGAGTGGGCCGCCCGCCAACTGGCCCCGATCGCCGCCCCGGTGGGCGGGGCGGCTGCCGAGGACACCCTGCGGGCCTGGCTGAGGTGCGAGGGCCGGCTCGGTCCGACAGCGGCCGAGCTGGGGATCTCCGTCCCCGGAGCCCGCAAGCGCCTCACCCGGCTGGAGACCGTGCTCCAGCGCTCGCTGCTCCGCCCCCCGAGCGCCCGCTACGACCTGTGGCTGGCGCTGCGGGCCCGGGAGGTGCACGCCGACTGGTGACGACGGATTCCTCCGAGAAGGCCGATCCCTGTGGATACTTGGCCGGATCTTGCATTCCAGCCCCATGATCAACTAAATTTCCTTCGCGCGACCTGACTGGCGCATAAATGGGGGAAGCGGGGCGCGGGGGAGTTGTCGGGAGAGCGGGACTTTTCATGTCCTTTTTCACCCTCCTTTGTGGGTCGACCTTTCCTTCTGCTGTGCTTTCCCATGTCGGTCGATCAGTACGAGGTGCCCCGTGGCGGTGCTACGCCACGGGGCGGTGGCCTCACTGTCCACAGCGAAGGAGAACATTGTGAGAACCAAGCGCATCGTAGCGAAGCCCAGGCTGGCAGGTGCCGTGACCGTGGCACTCACTGGTGCGATTCTGTTCGGCTCCATGCCGGTGGCCCAGGCGGCACAGGCCCCGCTTTCCGGGGCGACTGCCTGGGGGCCGTGCTCCTGGTACACGTCCAACAACACCAGGTACACCAGCGTCGCGAACAAGCAGGTGCGGGTGAAGCTGTCCGACACGGGCAAGCTTGAGGCCAAGATGCGGACGAAGAACGTGAACACGGGGGGCACCTCGGCGGCTCGCTACTACCCCCCGCTCGACAAGTGGCAGAACATGGGTAAGTACACCAAGAAGAGCACCGCCTTCCGACTGCAGTTCACCTGCGTGAACGAGCGGAAGAATGGCGAGAGGCCGAGCACGGATTTCTCGGGCAGCCTGGACTACTGACGGCAGCAGAAATGACAGTGTCGATCGTTGTGTGTAATGCGTGTGCGCACAACGATCGACCGCCGGAAAGGCGCCATTATGGTTTCCTGGGCAGGACGGGCACTCCTTGTGTTCATTCTGGCGGGATCATTGACTGCCTGTAGCCCTGACGGCATTGAGGCGGGTCACCCAGTTCTGCTGGATGAGGAAGGGATTCTGGCGGAGTACGTTGCGGAGACCGGGCGCTTGAAGCTTGCTCCCGGGGATGTCTGGCACCCTCGCCCTCAGCAGCTGATCGCTGAACCCCCCGGCCCCGAGGGGCCCATGAAGTTCGAACGGGGAGTGGGCGAGCAAACCGCACAGTTCCGATGGTATTGCTCGTGGGCTGAGCTCGCCCTGACGGACGAGGACGCCGCAGAGGACGCGCTCGTCCAGCTCGACAGGTTCCCGGACCTCAGCGTATGGGACACCATGGACGAAAACGGCCATATTCTCTTCACTGGAATATCCGAGGAAGCGGCACGTGGCCAGCTGGATGATCTGGCGGAATACGTGGTCGACAACTGCGGCGACACGGACGCTGACAGAGACGTGACGGACCGATGAGTCTTCCTGACGTGGTTCATACCGTCTGGTCGCTGTCCGCCGAGGGTGTGGTCCTGCCGCTGCTCGTCCTGACCCTGGCCTCGGCCGGGGTGGCGTGGGCGGTACGTCGCCGAGGAGCCGGTCACCGGTGGCACGGTCGGCACGGTGGCCTGGTCTTCGCCGCGTTCGCTTCCGTCGGTCTGATCCTGTCCGTGGCACTCTTCCGTGACGGAAGCCCGGGCTTCGCCCCTCGGCAACTGCTCCACTGGTCGGCCAACGGCTGGCAGCGGATCTCGTACGACCCGTTCTCGAGCACCGAAGTGCTGCTGAACGTGGCTCTGTTCGTTCCGGCTGCCTTCTTCTGGACCCTGCTGACCGGCAGGCCACCGCGCGTGCTGGTAGCCATGGCGGGCCTGTCGTTCCTGGTCGAGTGCCTTCAGGCGGTGACCGGGCTCGGGGCCAATGACGTGGCCGACCTCATCGCGAACAGCGCGGGCGGCGCGCTCGGTGTTCTCGCGGGGAGTTTCGTATGGTGGCTCCGCAGGCGGGCGGACGGGGCGCTCAGGCACTCCCGAAGGCAGACGGTGCTCACCCTGGGGGGCGCGGCCGTTCTCGTCGCGGCCGCCGTGGCCGGGGTGTTCCTCGGCGCGGAGCAGCGTCAGGCGTCACTGGAGCGGGAACTGCACAGCCGGTTCGCCGGGACCGGTCTGGAGACGTATGCGGCCTGGGAGGCGGACGACAGCCTTCATGAAGAGGTGTTCGACGCCGTCTCGGTACTCGCGGACGGAATACGCCATCGGGAGGACGGCGTCCGGGTGCGCTATCCGGCGTCGTTCCTCGGCCTGCCCCGCTGCGTCTTCGTCGAGTGGGCTCCGGGGGACGTCGCCGTCCACCGCGGCTTCGGCAGGGAATGCTCCGTGTTCATGGGCTGATCGAAGACGGCGCAGTGAACGTGTGAACAAGATGAAGGCGCTGTGGATCGCGTGAACATACAGGGCGGTGCGGAACCTTGAAGGAGGTCCCGCACCACCCTGTCGATCAGTTGCGGTGGCCCGACGGCCTACTTCGTGAAGATGAAGTACTTCCAGCCGGTGTGCGTCGTGGAGTTGACGCTGTCGCCGGAGGAATTGTTGATGTACGAGGCACGCACGCGCATCTTGTAGCCGACGTCGTGGGGGCCTTCGAGCATCACGACCGACTTGCCCTTGGCGCCGAGCGGGAAGTACGCCTGACCCGTGTCGTACCACTTGCCCTGGTAGTTGAGCTGAAGGCTCAGCCGCTGGGCGCGACCCTTGTAGTAGGTCATCGTCGTGGTGAAGTCGGGGTTCTTCTTCTTGTTGTAGTACGCGTACGAGGTCTTCCCGATCTTCGCCGTCCTGTAGTGCTTCGACAGCTTCAGCGAGACCTTGACCTTGGCGTACGCGGTCGACTTCACCGTCTTCGGCGCGTACCGGCCGTCACCCGCGAACACGGCGGTCACCGTCGTGTCGCGCTTCAGGTTGACCTTGACGGACAGCTTGCCCTTGGAGTTGACCTTGCCCTTCTTGACCAGCTTCTTCGGCTTGTCGGCGCCGAAGGGGTCGGCCCACAGCTCGACGACGCGGTTCTTGTGCGTCTTGCCGAGGGTCGCGGTGAAGGTGACGTTCTTGTTGTACGCGTGGAGCGACTTGTTCCGGTCCAGCTTCAGCGAGGTCGCTGCGCGCGAGACGGTGACCGCGTCGGCCCCGGTCGACGCGGTGTGCGTGGCGCCAGCCGCGTAGGTGGCCCGGTACGTCACCTTGCCACCGGCGGGCGGGGTGTCGGTGAAGGAGAACGTGCCGTTGGCGTTCAGCGGCTTCGTACCGAGCGACTTGCCCTTCGGCGACTCGATGTCCGTCCGCACCACCGTGACCTTGGAACCGGCCGGGAACGCCACGGTGGCCGTGACCTTCCCGCTGGCGGTCAGCTTCTTGGCGCGGGGGGCCTTGGCCGGGGCGTTGACCTTCAGCGAGGTGACGGACTTGTTGGTGTTGGTGAGCACCCGCAGCGAGCGGACGTTCTGGCTGTTCACCGTGACGGCGAAGAGCCGGCTCCCGTCGGGCGCCCAGGACAGGGCCGCAGGCACCAGGGTGTCGGAGCCGCTGTGCATGCCCGTGTTGGGGAAGTCGTACGTGCGTACCGCCTTGGCGGCGCCCTTCGGGAAGATGTACACGTCCGGGTCGTACCAGCCGTCGACGCCCGCCGCGACCGTCCCGTTCGGCGCGATCTCGACGGCGTTGGGGTAGGCGGTGCTCGGGTAGCTCTTCCCGGCGGCGAGGTCCGAGGTCCGGAACACCTGGTGGTGGTACGGGCTGCTGCTCGCCACGACGATCTGCTGACCGTCCGGGGTGAGCGCGAGATCCTGGAGGTAGCTCGAACCGGTCGACTGGAGCGCGGTCTGTGCGGCCGTCCCCGAGGCGACGTCGTACACGGCGATACGGGAGGAGCTCTGGTCCTGCGTCCCGGCGGCCAGCGTCGTCGGCGCGCCCGGCGTCGAGGCCAGCAGCGGAGCGGAGTTCCAGAGGCGGTTCGGGTCCGGTGCCTGGTCCAGCGTGACCACGGGCTCCTCGCCCGACAGGTCCAGCGAACCGATGTTGCCCCCGCCCCCGCCGTCGCCGCCGTACCCGAACCAGAGCTTGCCGCCCGCGAGGGCCGGGTGCGTCGGCCGGGTGTCCGCGCCGATGTCGTACCGGGCGAACTCCTTCAGCGTGGCGGTGTCGATCGCGACGATGGCGTCGGCGCCGGGGACGGCCGCGTACAGGGTGGTGGAGTCGGGCGAGAGCTCAAGACCCCGCACGCCCGGCAGCGCGGCGAACGTGGCGACGACCTTGCCGGAGTAGTCGGTGGCGACGACCTTGCCGGACGCCGGGTCGCTGACGAACACCCGCTGGTGCAGACCGTCGGTGACGATGTCGCCCACGGAGGCGGCAGGAAGGATTCTGCTGCTGTCGGCGGCGGCCGGGCTCGCCGCCCCGCCGACCAGCACCACGGAACTGAAGAGGACCGCGAACGCCGTCGCGGTCGAAATTCTGCGCGTACGCACAGTTACTGATACCCCCACGATATGAAGGGGCCGCGCGTCACCCGAGATGAGAGAAGCGAAAGGGGCGCGGCCCGTACCGCAGAGTAAGGCATGCCGCCGACAGCGGAGCCCACTTTTTCGCGCCCTGGAACGGCTCCGGCCCGCGCCTAGGGAGCCGACCGTACGCCCGGCCCCGGTCCCGGCCCCGGCCTGCGGTCCGTCGGCAGCGCGCAGGCCGGGGAACCGCCCGGCAGCCGGGTGCGGTTGGCGGCGACGGCCCGGTAGACGCCGTGGGCGATCCACCGCACCGGAGGCAGGGTGAGCAGGCCGCCGAGCCACGCCCAGCCCCCACCGGCGCTCAGCAGGAGCTTGGCGACCGCCTGCGCACCCCCGTGCACCGCCCCGAGCGGCGAGATCCACAGCACCTCGTGCCCGGCCCGCTCCCGGGTGGTGCCGAGGGCGTCCAGGTCGGCGAACTGCCACGGGGTGACGGTGCATCGCGGACGCACGTACCGCGTCAGGAAGTTCACCGAGCTCGTGCAGAAGGCGCAGTCGCCGTCGTAGACGAGGACGGGTACGGATCGCTCAGGCATGCCCCCACTATGCCCGAGCGGACCGCCTGGCCGGGAGGCCGGAGCCTTCCCCGAACCGCCGCTTCCAGCACGGATGTTCGGGGAAGATCGGCTCCATGGAAGCCAAACGGGAACAGCGCATCCACAGCGTGCTGCGATTCCTGACCCCCCTGCTGGCCCTGGTCACGGTGGGCGGCCTGCTCTGGACGGTACGGACCCTGGTCGGGGGCGGGCTGGAGCCGGGCGACACGGCCGGGGTCGTGGCCGTACCGCTGGCCGCGCTCGCCGCGTGGCTGGCCGCCGTGGCGATCCTCAAGCGCCGCCCGGAGGCGGAGGCGAGCGCGAACCGGCTGGCCGGTCTCGTACGGGCCGAGGAACGGGCGGCGTTGGCGCGGCTCCTCGGGGACGGCACCCCGGGCATCGACACGCGCTTCCGGACCCCGGGCGACCCGCGTCCGCGCGCCGGGGCCGTCGACCACGTCCGTACGCTGCGTCCCCGCCGCGTCGTGATCACCGGCGAAGCGGGTGCCGGAAAGACCATGCTGGCGACCCGTCTGGTGCTGGCGCTGCTCGAACCGCGCGAGCCGGGCACACCGGTCCCCGTCCGCGTCCCCGCCACGGCCTGGGAGCCGGGGCGCCCGTTCGAGGAGTGGTTCGCCGAGCAGATATCCCGCCTGTACGCGCTGAGCGCGGCGGAGACGCGCGCACTCGTCACGGGGCACCACGTGATGCCCGTCATCGACGGCGTGGACGAGATGGCCGGCACCCTCGCGGCGGCCCTGCTCGACCAACTCAGCTCGGACCGCCGGAACATGGACCAGCGCCCGGTGATCCTCACCTGCCGTGCCGAACCGTACGAGCGCCTCCGCGAGGAACACCCCCTCGCCAACGCCCACCACCTCGCCGTCGAACCCCTCACCGGCGCCCAGGCCGTCTCCTTCCTGGCCGACCACCCCCGGGTCCGGCCCAACGCGGAGCGCTGGGAACCGGTCCTGACCGAGCTCCGGACCGCCCCCGACGGTCCGCTCGCCCACAGCCTCTCCTCCCCCTGGCGCCTCACCCTCGCCGTGACGGCCTACGCGCGCGACCCGGCCGGGCTGGTGGAGCGGGCGGCCGCCGGAGACCTGTACGAGCACCTGCTGTCCCGCTACATCCCGGCCACGGTCCGCCTGCACTTCGCGGAGGAGGACGAGCGGGCGTACGCGGAGGAGGACGTACGCCGCTGGCTGAGCGAACTCGCCTGGCACGTCGGCCTGAACGGTCCGGAGTCGGACGAGGACGCCACGGCCGTGCAGGGGCTCCGGCGCCACATCGCCTCGTTCTACGCGGTCAGGGCGGACATCGCCGAGACCGGGGAGCGGGCCCGGCAGCTCCTCGCGGCACCCGACGCCCCCGGCATCGATCCCGTACGGCTGCGGGAGACCGTCGACTGGGCGGAAGCGCGGCTGGCGGAGCTGGACACCGCGCGGCGGCGGAGGATGGGAGAGTTCGAGCGGCTGCTGCGATCGGACGACCATGTCCTCGGCGACCTCACCCCCGCCCGGCTCTGGTCCATGGCCGGGCCGCGCCGCATCCGCGCGCTGGACGCGCTGATCGGCGGTTCCGCCGCGCTGACCGGCGTTTTCGCCGTCCTGGTCGCGCTGCGCGGGTGGCCGTCCACGGGGTCTGCCTGGTACGGGCACCCGGCGCTCTGGGCCGTGCCGGTCGGCATGCTGGTGGCCTGGGTGTCGTACTGCCAGGAGCCGCAGACGCCCCTACGCCTGGACGTGAGGGGCCCGTGGCGCGGGCGCAGAGGCCGTCAGCTGCTCGCCCTGCTCGGCTCGGCGCTGCTGCGCCTGCTCGCGGCACCCGGCCTGATCGTCCTGGCCCACGCGTCCGCGTCCGCGCTGGGCGCCTCCGACCTGGTCAGGTCGGTCGCGGCCGGGGCGGCGGGCACGGTCTCCTTCGCCCTGCTGGTGCCCTGGCGGGCTCTCGGGTCGATGCCGCCCATCCGCCGTACCGTGGTGCTGCTCTCCGGCCCGCTGACGGTGTTCATCGGCGGCGCGATCGGCGTGGTGCTCGGGCCGCAGGACGTACGCGCCGCTGACATGATGCTGGGCATCGGCGCGATCGCCCTCGTCCCGGCCGTCGCCTGGTTCGTCATCCAGCGGAACAGCCGTGCGGAACCGGACCCCTGGGTGACACGGCAGCACAGCCCTCGCGGCGGGATGCTCGGCGAGGTGGTGCGCGCCACGCAGCACGCGATGCTCATCGCCGCGTTCAACTGCTGGACACTGGCGCTCCAGCCACCGGCCGTCGACCTCTTCACCATCACGCCGACCTCGCTGGTCGTCACGGGCATCGCCCTCACCGTCCCGCTCGCCCTGCTGGGCATGCCCGCCTCGCGCCGCTACCTTCTAGCGCTCTTCTTCCTGCGCGGCCGACTGCCGTTCCGCCTGGGCCGCTTCGTGAGGTGGGCGTACGGGGCGGGGCTGCTGCGGGCGGCGGGACCGGCGTACCAGTTCCGCCACCAGGAGCTTCACGAGTGGCTGATCCTGTCGTACTACGCGGGCGAGAACGTCACTCCGCCCAGGTGACGAACGTGGACCAGGCGTCGGGGGCGACGGCGAAGGCGGGCCCGTCCTGGACCTTGGAGTCGCGGACGTGGACGGAGTGGGGGCAGGCGGCGACCTCGACGCACTCACCACCGCTGGCGTTGCTGTGGGAGGACTTGTGCCAGGCGGCGGACACCTCGACGCAGTTGCCGCCGCTGTCGCTGCTGTAGGAGGACGTACGCCAGTCGAAGGCGACCTCGATGCAGTTGCCGCCGCTGCCGCTGCTGTAGCTCGATGTGAACCACCGGAGGGTGCTGCTCATTCCTTCACTCCTGCCAACCGCATGATGAGGTCCAGCGATTCGCGAGGACCCAGGGCCTGTGACCGGATCTTCGCATAGCGCTGAGCGTAGACGCTCACCTTTGCCGGGTCACTGATCAGCAGGCTCTCGTCCTGTGGCTCCAGATAGACGAGATGCTCATGCTCCGAGGTCTCTACCAAGTCCATCTCTCCGCGATCAGCCGCGTATTCCCCATACTTCCCGGCATCCAGAGGCAGCACCAGCAGCGTCACATTGCGCCGCCGGGCGCACTCCACGAGATACAGCAGCTGCTCCCGCATGATCTCCTCACTGCCGATGACGCGGCGCAGGACGGCCTCGTCGATGATGATCTCGATCATCGGGAGCGGGTCGCGGTCGAAGAGGGCCTTGCGCGCCATGCGCAGCTGGACCAGCTCTTCCACACGCTCGTCGGAGAGCGGCGGATACGAGCCACCGATGAGCGCCCGCGCGTACGCCTCCGTCTGGAAGAGCCCATGGATGACGTTGTTGGCGAACAGTTGGAGGCTGATCGCGGCCTGCTCCAGCAGCGAGTAGTCCTGGAACTGCTCGGGCAGCCGTTCCATCCGCATGTACAGCCGGGCCGTCTCGAAGACCTCACTGCCCTCGCTCAGGACCCGCTTCAGCGCCACCAGCATCGCGTCACTGGCGGGCTGGGCGCAGGTCTCCATCGCGCTGACGGCAGCAGCCGAGTAGCCGAGTTCGTCCCCCAGCCGGTCCTGCGACCAATCCCGCTGGACGCGCAACATGCGCGTCACTTTGGCCACGATCTTCGCCGCCGGGCTGGCCGATTCCTTGTTCTCCGCACTTGCCATGACGTGATCTCTTTTCGACTCAACCGAACTCAACCGGTCACTACGCGATGTGGCTGAAATCAACTGCCCAACAGCGAAGTTCGCGCAGGTCAACGGGTGTGCGACGAGCCTCGCCAGCCATGGATAACGCTAGGTGATCCAGGTCACCATCGTCCTGTGAACGCATCAAAGAGCAACCTGAAAATCGCGTGGGTCCCGGATTCGGGATTTCACCTCCGCAAGGCGGGCGTGCAATTCGACGCCGTCCGTGTCGACGGTGAGGACGGGAGGCGGCTGGCGCGCCGGATGGAGGAGATCATCGTGGGTGAGCCTGGCCCGATGGTCGCCGAGGCGAGCGGGCGGCGCGGGGTCTATTTCCTCGTACCGCCGGGGTCGACCGCGCACCGCCCCTGGCCGCGCGAGGTCACCACGTTCAACTCGGAGACGGGCCGGATCAGTTACGTGCCCGTACCGGCGCTGGAGGGCCGGACCTGGCCGCTCTTGTGGCGGAACCCGCCGACGTCCCCGGGGCGGTTCGTGCACACGCTGATCCTGTTCAACGCGGCGTACGACCTGTTCCGTTGACCCGTACGGAACGTGCCCGTACGGCCCCGGCTCCGGGCCTTTTATCGGCCCAGCGGTGTCCAGCCGGGGCCGTGCGGATCGTCGCCGGTGAAGGTGTGGTGCGCGTCGGGGGTGAGGTGCAGCCCGAAGTCGTACATCCCGGGCGCCCCGCGCTCTTCCCGCACGCGCCAGGCGCGCAACACCTCCTGGACCAGGTCCCGTTGCCCGCCGCGAAGGGCGCTCGCCTCTTCGAGGACGGCCCAGGAGGAGTGGCCGTCGCTGACCCGGGCCACGGCCTGTGCGTCGGCCCCGGTCGAGGTGTCGATCCGTACGTCCGGCAGCAGCACGCGCAGGGCGAACAGCACATCGGGGTGGGACAACTCCCGTACGGGTTTGGTGAATTCGGCCGGTACGCCCCCGCCCCCTCCCCGTACGCGTTCGAACGACAGGGGTGGGCGCCCGGCGCGACGGGTGGGCATGAAGCGGGCAGGTGCCTGCATCCAGCCGGTCGCCGACATGCCGTCCTGCGCCACGGTGAGCGCGACGCACCCCGTGTGCCCCCAGGGCGTGACGATCCGGCCGCCCGGCCGTGTGCGCTTCACCCACGCCCACGGCACGTGTTCCACGGCGTAGGTGGAGATCACCCGGTCGAAAACGGCATCTCCCGGTGGTCCGCCGTCGCCGTCCCCGGTGATGACGTGGACGTGACCCCCGGGCCCGGCCGCCTGGATGCGCTGCCGGGCGTGAGCGGCGAGCCCGGTGTCGATCTCCACGCTGGTCACCTGTGCGGCGCGCTCGGCGAGCAGGGCGGCGTTCCAGCCGGAGCCGGTGCCCAGTTCGAGCACGCGGTGTCCGGGTTCCAGGACGAGCGAGTCCAGCATGGTCGCCACGATGGCGGCGCACGAGATGCTGGAGGTCGGCAGGCCGTCGGTGACCTGGGTGACGGTCGAGCCGTACGGATCGGGGTAGACCTCGCCGCCCCACGCCTCCGGCGCCTCGGCCCGGCACACGGCCTCGTACCGCTGTCCTGTCCACCTCCAGACGGTCTCGGGGGCGAAGCGGTCCCGGGGTACGGCCTCCATGGCCCGCCGGACCCAGGGCGAGTCGTCCGGCCACAGACCCGCGTCGGCCATCGCGGCCAGCAGCCGCAGCCGCCGGTCCCCCAACGCGTCCAGCACGTCCGGCACGTCCGGCATGGGGGCTACTTCCTCCTGGACGGATGGATGGGGGAACGGCGGACGGGTCTCATCGTTCCGCTCGTCCCGCGCCTTCCGGGAGCAATCCGAGATAACTGGCCGAAACGGTGGGGGTGTCGTCGGGGCGAGGGCTGCGCTACTCTGTGGGCCGCGTCGCGTGCCGGTGGCAGACCGTGCCAGGCATGGAGGCGCCGGACCGAAGGAGAACGACGATGCACTCGTCGCACCCTTCGTCCTCGCGTGACTGAGCGCGAGACGACCAGGCTTGTCGCCTGGAGCCAAGAACTCCGTCAGGTGCACCACCGACTGCGCGAAGCGCTGCACCTGACCCGTACGTCCCTCGCCGACGGCACCCCGGGGGAGTCGGCCACCCGTGAACTGCTCTTGTACTGCCACGGTTTCTGCGCGGCTCTCGACGGCCACCACCAGGGCGAGGACCGCAGCCTGTTCCCGGCCATCGCGGCGGCCCATCCGGAGCTGCGCCCGGTGCTGCGAGCGCTCGAACAGGACCATTCGATGATCGCCCACCTGCTCGGCGGCCTCCGTGCGGCGGTCGAGCGGGCCGCGCCGCCAGAGGAGCTCGATCAGCACTTGGAGGGCATTGCCGCGATCATGGAGAACCACTTCCGCTACGAGGAACGGCAGTTGCTCAGGGTGCTCGAAGCCCTTGAGCTGTCGGCCGAGCCGCGAGAGGTGCTGGGGCCGCTATGACGGGAGCGGGTAGCGGCTGCGGCCTTCTGCTCCTGCTTCTGCTCCTACGACGGCCCCACGATCGCCCGCAGGGCGGCAAGGTGCCCCTGGTAGGCGTCCTGCCCCCGTCGGGTCAGGCGGAGCCACACGCGCTGGCGGGTGTCGCGGACGGCCTTGCGCTGCTCGACGTAACCGGCGTCCATCAGCACGCTGACGTGTTTGCTCAACACGGAGGCGGAGAGGCCGAGTTGTATCTGTACGACACCGAACTCGGCCTCGCCTGCCGTGTCCAGCAGGGCGCAGACGCGTAGCCGGTTCGGGGCGTGGACGGTGGCGTCGAAACCCTCCAGCGGGTCACGGGTCTCGGCGCTCACGCGGTCTCCCGGGCCTTCCGGTGCAGGCGTACGAAGGCGAGGTGGAAGCCGACGGAGGCGGCGGCGCCGATCAGCGAGGCCGCGACCAGCCACACCGCCCACCCCGTGGCGCGGAACGCGAAGGCCGCTCCCACCAGCACCACCGGCAGGCCGGCCATGAGGGGCACGGTCGCCCGCTTCGGCAGCACGTCCAGCCGCAGAGCCACCCCGGTCTTCTCGCGCCAGCCCCGGGCCGCGAGGGCGAAGAGCGCCATGAACACCGCCGTACCGGCCAGCATGATGCCCGTCCAGGCGGGGCGCGGCAGCAGCCAGTCCGGGTCGGCCAGGGAGCCTCCGTAGATGACCGGGAGTGCGGCGAGGTAGAGCGTGAGCGTGACGAAGAACCAGTTCGGCCAGGGGGTGGCCGACAGCGCGGTGGCGGAGGCCCGGACGCGCTCGGTGTCGGCGAGGGCGGAACGGGCCTGCTCCGGCGTCGGCGGTACCCCGTGAGTTTCCATGACGGAAAGAGTAGTGGATGGTTTCCGTGATGGAAAGAGACGAGTTTCCGCTACGGCAAGTGAACGGCTGAGGCCGGACGCACGGCCCGCTGCTGTGTACTGCTCGGCGGCATGTCGTTCCAGGCAGTGGCGCCGTGACCGCAACGCCGCTACCCCTCCAACGTCTGGGGCGGCGAATGGGCCCTGATCGAGCCCCTGTTGCCGACACTGGCCTGCGCGGCGAAGGCGGGCGGCCGTCCCGAGAAGCACCTCCGCCGGGAGATCGTGGACGCGATCCGCTCTGTCGTGGACACCGGCTGCACGTGGCGTGCCCTGCGGCCCTGGTCAGTTGTCCTTGCGGGCTCGGGTGAAAGCTTCATGCCGCGCCCGCAGCGCGGAGAAGTCGTCGCGGGGGAAGGCCCGCGCGATGAAGTCGAGGTGGCGGCCGATGTCCAGGTGGAAGTACTCCGGGAAGCCTGGGTCGTGCGGATCGGCGAACAGGTACTGCCAGCCGTGCAGGCCCCTGGTGAGCAGCAGCGTCTCCAGGTACTCGGGGTAGCTGAGGCCGAGGCGTACGACAGTGCCGGAGGTGTTGACGGAGTACCAGATCTCGGGGTGCCCGGACATGTCGAGGACGACGCCGTCCTCGGCCCTGAACCCGGCGATCGCGCCGTCCCCCGTGTGAACGTTGCCGTCGAAGCCGTGGAGGACGAGTTCGGTGAGCTCGCCCTCCATGTCGACCTCCGGCATATAGACCTCGGAGACGTTGGCAACCAGTCCGCTGTATCCACGCTCCGACGTCGGCCAGTCCGCTTCGGATATCGTGCGGGGGACCGAGCCCACGCAGGCGTTCACCAGATGGTTGAGCCCGAACTCACCGCCGAGGGTGGTGTCCTCGGTCGCCCTCCAGTAGCAGCCCAGGACGCCGTACCGGTGGAAATTGCCGACCATGGACGGGGCGAGGGCCAGCCCAGCGGCCTTCTCCATCACCTCAAGCGCGTGCTCGGGCCCGGCGAGCCAGGTGGCAAGGGGGCCTTCCTCCGCGTCGTACACCGTGACGGCCTCGTTTTCGCGGAGGCCGGCGAGCATGGCCACAAGCCTGTCCTCGAACCCGGTCATGTCCATTCCCCTCATCAGGCACTTGCGCCATGCCGAGGCCGCAACTGCCCCCATCCTAGGGAGCGTTGTGCCTGTAAGGTCAGGCGGGCCTTCAGCGGAACGGCTGACGCCGCCGTCGGAGTCCCCGGAGCCATCCCCGTTCGCATCCTGACCTGGGTAGAACCACAGCTCAGGATCGGAATCAGGCACATACCGACCCCTCGGCGCCGACGCTCCTCCGCCGCCCCCCATCCGCTCTGCGGCCCCGCCGATCTGTCCTGCGGCTCCGCTCCCGGCGGGCGAGGAAATGCCGGGTCGGGGTCGGTGCGGATGACACCGACCGAGAACGAGCGCAAACCCGGGCGTCGTGGCGCCTTTTCGGCCAACTGATCCGCAGGTTGGCGCATTTTATGGAGGTGATGAGGGTTTTCGGTCATCTTATGTCCGAAAAGGTGATATTTCTTTACAGTTGCTTTTCGGTGATCAATGCTGATTCTCGACCATGAGTTGATCAAGGTCGGCTTTCGAGAGCTCTTCTGGCCCGGGACGTCGACCGCGGGTCGCTCATCAAATCGTTCTGGGCAGGCTGACCAGCCTTGCTCAAACAGGGGAGAACTGAAAAGTTGACTCGTTTCGGCAGAGGCTACATATCGGTACTCGGCGGCATCGTGCTGGCTGGATCTTTGGTGGTGAATCCTGGATCAGCGGTCGCCGAGGAGAACCCTGCGGTGGGGATCGTTGACAGCGCGAAGATTTCCGGGGATTCCGGCGAGGAAGTAACGACGGGGCAGTCCTACGAGGCCGCAGGGAGTGATGTAGAGGCTTTCGGTGCGGATATCGCTGCGGCCTTGGGGCTTCGTCTCGCCGGGGCGCCGATCGCAGAGGTGTACGAGGGGCTGGATCGCACGCTCACGCTCCATCTCGTTGATGGAGACGGGAACAACCGTCTGACCGTGACGCGCGTCAAGGTCGACAAGGACGTACCGAAATCGGTCTTCGCGGACGACGAAGAATCCGTAAAGACGCAGCTTCTTCCCGATGGTGGGACGCTTGCCGTCGTCAGCGACGGGCAGAGCAATCGCGTGGGCGTGCTGAGTCCGGCCGGTGTGCTGACTTTCTGGGACTCGACCACTTTCAACGGGGAATCCCCCATCGCCATCGGCGAACTGACCGATGCGGCTCGGTCGCTGGCCGCGAAGCACGACGGCGTGATGGAGATCGGTCGAGCAGGCGCAACGGCCAAGCCGTCGGCGTCGGCGTTCGCGCCTGCTGCGGCCGCAGCAGCGGCGCGTCCCAAGTGCAAGGTCACTTGGAACAACCTCTTCATCGCCAACCGCACCCCCAATGTCTTCGCCTCGACTTCACTTCAGTGTGACCAGGCCGGCGACGGGGCGCTCGGTGCCTACGTCCAGCAGTACCGGGGCAGTGGCATCTGGGTGGGTGTAGCGGGTTACGTCCAGGCGGAAAAGAACAAGAAGCTGGTAACCGTTATCCCCAACTACACCTGCCGCGCCTGGAGTGCCAACGACAAGAAGCAGTACAGGGCGGCTGCACTGCTGCGGCAGCTGAAGAACAAGAACGGAACGTGGTTCGGGCAGAACATGATCAACGGGCCCGCCAAGACGTTCAAATGCAAGTGAGCTAGCTATCGGCTTCAGGTGTCAGCCTGACGGGTGTGCCGACGAGGGAATCTTCGGCACGCCCGTCATCGCCTGCGATGTGCGCGTACTCGGAAAATCACCCACGCGCCCCCGAGTGCTATACCAAGGGCTGAAAATGCGAACTTGATGGTTCCACCCTTGTCCGGGTCCTCGTGCACATGGTCGGCGATTGTCAGCCCGATCGTTGTGGAAATTATGGCTATGGCAATCCATCCGCACCCCAGGACTGCCATGCCTGCGCCATCGCTGCGATTCTTGTCACGCAAGTGAATGCACCCTCCTGTCGATACGCCTCACGCTTCTGATCCAGAATCATGCTATCTCGGAGAAGGCGGCTTTATTGATCGCGTGCGGGGCTCGATGGGGGCAGGGCTTCGGCGTAGTCGCATGACGTCCGGTCCGTGGTCATCCGAGGCCGAGGAGCGAGAGGGGTCGGCGAGGGTCGCGGGCGTTGCGGCGGAGACCTGCCGCGATGTTCTTCACTCCGGCCGTGCGGAGGGGTCCGATAGCGAGGTTGCGCCAGGTGGCCATCGCGCGGGGTGCGTTGCCGGTCCGCAGTTGGGAAGCGTCAGCTCGGTGGCCTTCGGCGGTGAGGGAGAGGATCTGGTCGCCGATGTCGCCCTGGCGGATGGTCAGTTCCCGGGAGGACGTGCCCCGCTCGCCGGGGAGGGAGGCGGTCCGGGTGCCGAGGTAGTCGGCGGGGAGCCCGCCCTCGTCGTCGGTGCCGACGGGGTTGCCGGAGGCCCCGCCGATCTGTCCTGCGGCTCCGCTCCCGATCAGCCCTGCGGCACCGCCGTGATCCGGGCGATGGCCTCGGCGGTCAGGGCGCGGTCGTGGGGCTCGGTCTCCAGGGCGCGGTGGATGGACAGCCCCTCGATCAGCGCGTCGAGCTGGCGGGCGGTGGAGGCGTCGAAGTGCCATTCCAGGGCGCGCCGGCTGCGGCTCATCCAGGTGCGGGTGAGCTCGCGGTAGGCGGGTTCGCGGGCGGCGAGGGTGTAGAGCTCGTGGGTGAGGACCAGCTCGCGCTGGTTGCCGCTGGAGAGGTGGTGGACGAGATCGGTCACGGCCTCGCGGGCCTCGTCGGGGGTGGTGGCGGCGTCGAGACGCTCCTCGAAGACGGCGACGATTGTGCCGGAGAAGCGGGTGAACGCTTCGTGGAGCAGCTCGCTCATGCTCGCGAAGTGGTACGTCATCGACCCGAGCGGCACCCCGGCCCGGGCGGCCACCTTGCGGTGCGACATCCCCGCGACGCCCTCGTCGGCGATCAGGTCCAGCGCCGCGTCGATGATGCGGTCCCGCCGATCGGGATCGATGCGCCCTGTCGCCACCCGGCGCCTCCTCGTTCGGCCTGTTCCTCCCTCGCAGCATAGGGCTCGGGGGAGGGGCGGGGGCGCCTGCGGGAAGTCGCACGAAGGGGTTCGCCCGGGGCGCCCGACGGGAAGGAGCGTGGAGATCCCGGAGCCCCGGCCGCATCAGGGCTGGTCCCTCTTCGCCTTCTGCCGGGAGTAGTAGGCCCGGGCGCGGTTGCGGTCGCCGCAGTCCTTCGTGTTGCACCAGCGGCGGTTACGGCGCGGTGAGGTGTCGAGGTAGACCCAGCCGCACTTGGCGTCCTCGCACTGGTGGAGGCGGTCGAGGTCGTCGCGCTGGGTGAGGGTCACGAGTCCGCGGACGATGCGGTGGCGGGGCAGGTGGAGGCCGGTGTCCCGGTCCTGCCACTGCCAGCGGTCGCCCGCGTGGACCAGGTCGGCCGCGGCGATCGCCGCCCGGTACATGCCCGCGAGGTCCGCGGCGGCTTTGGGGTCCCCGTCCAGGAGGGTCGCGTAGGCCCTCTCGCGGGCTTCGGCGACCCGGTCCCGTTCCCGCTCGGCCCGGGCGCCGTCCCGGGCGGCCAGGCCGTGCAGGGTCGTGGCCTCGTCCGCGCTGATCAGGTCAGATTCCGCGCACCACTCGATGACGTCGGAGAAGGTCCTCAGGGACTCGGTGCGTTCGGGCCCGCCGAGCCGCCAGGCAACGGTGTTCACCAGGTCGAGCATGTGGTCGCCCGCGATATGGCCGAACCTCGCCATCGGCTTCTCCTCTCCGCGAAGGCGTTGCGCCCGCGAGGTGGCTCTCACAGGCAAAAGCATTATTGCATGTGAGGTGATCCTCTGGGCATCATGCCTCATCGGCCCATCACCCATGAGATCACCGCGAGGAGACGCCCATGCCCGTCGCCGCCCCCCGACCGTTCACCGCGCTGTGGGCGTCCCAGGCGGCCTCGAACCTCGGCGACGGGGTCCTGCAGGCAGCCGCACCGCTGCTCGTCGCCACGCTGACCCGTGACCCGCTCCTGGTGGCGGGCGCGACGGTGGCGCAGTTCCTGCCCTGGCTGCTCGCCACCCTCCCCACCGGGGCGCTCGCCGACCGCATGGACCGGCGCCGGATACTCGTCCTCGGCAACGGGCTGCGCGCCGCGGGATTCGCGCTGCTCGCCCTCTCCCTGACCGGCGGATGGCGGCACGTCGCACTGCTCTACGCCGCCGTGTTCATCGCGGGCTGCGCCGAGACGATGGTCGACAACGCCGCCCTGGCCATCCCGCCCCGTCTCCTGCCCCGCGAGAAGCTCGAACGCGCCAACGGCAGGCTGTTCGCCACCCAGTCCGTCATCAACACGTTCGTCGGTCCGCCCGCCGGGGCGGCGCTGTTCGCCCTGGCGGCGTCGGCGGCCTTCTACACCGGCGCGGCGGCGTTCGCCCTCGCCGGTCTCGCGGCCCTGCTGCTGCCCGCACTGCGCACCTCCGGCGAGGAGCACGAGCACGAGCGCCACCGTGCCGAACCGGCCACCATCGCCCAGGACATCCGTACCGGATGGGTCCACTTCTGGCGCCACGGCCTGCTGCGCCGCGTCGCGTTCATCTCGGCGGCGATCAACTTCTTCGGCGCGGCCACCGGCGGTCTGCTCGTGCTGCTGATCACCGGCCCGTACCAACTGCCCCTGTCGAGCTACGGCCTGTTCATCGCCGTCCCCGCAGCCGGTGCGATCGCGGGCTCGCTGCTCGCCGAGCACATCGTGCCCCGTATCGGGGGCGGCCCCACCACCTGGCTCGCCGCCCTCGCCCCGGCCGCCGGGTACGCCGTCCTCGGGCTGGGTGGCAGCACGCCCCTGGCCCTGGCCGCCCTGTTCGGCGCCGCCCTTGCCTCCTCGCTGAACCAGATCGTCGTCAGCACCCTGCGCCAGGCGGCGGTCCCCGACGAACTCCTCGGCCGCGTCACCGCCGCCTACCGCCTGATCGTCCTCGGCGTCGTCCCCCTCGGTGCCCTCGGCGGCGGCCTGCTCGGACGTGGCGTGGGAATCCGCGCCACCTTCGTCGCCGCGGCCGTCGGACTCACCCTCGCCGCGATCCCGCTCGCCTCCCGGGTCACCACCCGAGGTCTCCGGGACGCGGAGAAGCGCCCCTTGCACCCAGAGAGCGTGTACGAACGTACGCTTGAGGTGTACGTTCGTACGCTCAAGCCTTCTCCTCCTCCCTCTCCCGTCTGCCGAGGCGCCCTCCCCATGAAGCCCACGCCGGTCATCGACGCCCGCACCCGCCGCTGGCGTACCGCGCTCTTCCTCTTCATGCTCGCCACCGGGGTGAGCCTGGCGTCCTGGGTGGCGAGGACGCCCGCCGTGCGGGATGCGCTGGACGCCTCCACGGGCTCGATGGGGCTGGTCCTGTTCGGGCTCTCCGTCGGCTCCATGGCGGGGGTGCTGGTCTCCGGCGGTCTCGTACGCAGGCACGGCGGGCGGCCGGTGATCGCGCTCGGCGCGGGGCTGCTCGTCGCCGGGCTGCTGGTGATGGCCGGGGGCGCGGCGCTGGAGGTGTCCGGCGGGGTCTTCGCCGGTCTGGCGCTGTTCGGGGCCGGGTTGGGGCTCGCGGAGGTGGCGTTCAACATCGAGGGCGCCGCCGTGGAGCGGACCGTGGGGCGCCCGGTCCTGCCGGTGCTGCACGGCTGCTTCAGCCTCGGGACGGTGGTCGGGGCGCTGCTGGGGATGGGGCTGACGGCGGTACGGTTCCCGGTCGGCTGGCACCTGGCGGGGGTCGCCGTGGCCGTGGCGGCGGCCGGGGTGTGGACCGTACGGGCCGTTCCGGCGGGTACGGGGCGCGAGGACGGCGATGCGGGCTGCGGGGACGGCGATTCCGGCAGCGAGGACGGCGGGTCCGTCAATGGGGAGCGGGGCCGTGGGTGGCGGGCCCAGCTGGAGGTCTGGCGGGACCGGCGGCTGGTGCTGATCGGGCTGATCGTGCTGGCCATGGCGTTCGCGGAGGGCTCCGCCAACGACTGGCTGCCGCTGCTGATGGTGGACGGTCACGGGACGGGCGCGACGGCGGGCTCGCTGACGTTCCTGCTGTTCGCGGTGGCGATGACGACGGGCCGGTTCACGGGCGGGCCGCTGCTCGTGCGGTACGGGCCCGCGGCCGTGGTCCGGGCCAGCGCGGTCGTGGCGGCGGTGGGCGTGGCGCTGGTGGTCTTCTCGTCCAGCGCGCTGCTTGCCGGGGCGGCCGTCGTGCTGTGGGGGCTCGGCGCCTCGCTGGGGTTCCCGGTGACGATCTCGGCGGCGGGGGAAGGGGCGGGGGAGCGGGACGCCTCGGCCCGGGTCGCGGCGGTCTCGACGGCGGGGTACGCGGCGTTCCTGGTCGGCCCGCCCTCGCTGGGCTTCCTGGCCGACCACGTGGGGCTGCGCGCGGCGATGATCGTGGTGCTGGTGCTGCTGGGGGGTGCGGCGCTGCTCACGGGGGCGCTGCGGCGGCGGATGCCCGTCCCGGTGGCGGGAGCGCCGTCCGTTCGGTCCGATCGGTCCGACCTGGTGTAGAGGTCAGTCCGACCTGGTGTAGGTCACGGTCTCGCCCGAACCGATCGTCGCCCGGCGCAGGGTGCCGTCGGGGAGGAGCGTCAGCTCGGTGGCCTTTCCGGGGGCGCAGGACGAGGCCGGTCTGCCCACGGAGACGGTGGAGGGACCGATCCTGACCGGTTCACCGGCGGCGGGGCGGGCGGCCAGGGGCGCGGTGAACTCGCAGTGGTACGTGGCGCCCAGCGCCAGGGGGCCCTTGGCGGTGAGGGAGAGGACCTGGTCGCCGACGTCGCCCTGGCGGATGGTCAGCTCCCGGGAGGACGCGCCCCGCTCGCCGGGGAGGGAGGCGGTCCAGGTGCCGAGGTAGTCGCCGGGGACCCCGCCCTCGTCGTCGGTGCCCGTCGTCTCGCCGGAAGCGCCGGTGGAACTCCCGGTGGAGCTTCCGGCGGAGTTTTCGGTGGAGCTCCCGGTCGAGGCGGAGGCCGACGGGCCGGGGGTGGGCGTATCGCCGCCCTTGTTGTTCATGAACGCGTACACGGACCCGCCCGCGCCTATCGCCACCACGATCGCGACGGCGACGAGCGCGACGGTCGCCCCGGCGGACCGGCGCACGGGCGTGGGGGCGGTCGCCGGGGCGAAGTAGGCGGGCGGCAGCGGGGTGTTGTACGCCGGGCCGGGGCCGTAGCTCTGGCCGTACGGGGGCTGGTGCTGAGGCTGGTGCGCGTACGGCGGTGGGGTCGGGGTCGGCGGGGGAGTGACGGGCGCGGGCGGCGCGGGCACCGGGGCGACCTGGGTGGGGAGCGCGTGGACGGAGGCGGGAGGGGTGCCGGGGCGCGTCGGCTGCTCCGGGTCCTCCGCGTCCAGCAGCCCCACCGCCTGGCGGCCCAGTTGGGCGATGAGGGTGGCCGGGAGCCAGGGCTCGTCCGCCCGCGCCTCGCCGAGGCGGGCCAGGAGCTCGTCGGTGGAGGGCCGGGCGGCCGGGTCCTTGGCCAGGCACTCCCGTACGAGCCCGGTCAGCTCCGCCGGGACTCCGGTCAGGTCCGGGTCCTCCTGGGTGATCCGGAACATCAGCGCGTGCACCCCGCCGCTGTCGGCCGTACCGAAGGGGAGGCGGCCGGATGCCGCGTACGCGAGCACGGAGCCGAGGCAGAACACATCGCACGCGGGCGTCACGCGCTCCCCGCGCACCTGCTCCGGGGCCATGAACCCGGGCGAGCCGATCATCGAGCCGGTGCGGGTCAGATCGCCGTCGGGCAGGGACTCCAGGGCGCGGGCGATGCCGAAGTCGATGACCCGGGGGCCGTCGATGGTGAGCAGCACGTTGGACGGCTTCAGGTCGCGGTGGATGAGCCCGGCGCCGTGGATGTGCTGGAGGGCGTGGGCGAGCCCGGAGCCGAGGAGCTGGACGGAACGTATCGGCAGCGGCCCGTACGCCCCCGATTCCGCGACCGGGGCGCCGGGGCGGCCGGAGACGACGCGGTGCAGGGAGGGCCCGGCGACATAGCCGGTGGCGACCCAGGGGACGGCGGCCTCGGTGTCGGAGTCCAGGACCGGGGCGGTCCAGGCGCCGCCGACCTGGTGCGCGGCGCGGACCTCCTGGCGGAAGCGGGCGCGGAACTCGGGCTGCTCGGCGAGCTCGCGGCGGACGAGCTTGAGGGCGACGGTACGGCCCCGGTCGGAGCGGGCGAGGAAGACCTGGCCCATGCCGCCTTCGCCCAGCCGGCCGAGGAGGCGGTACGCGCCGATGCGGTGCGGGTCGTCGGGCCTGAGCTGATCCATGGTGCGCTTCCTCCCCCGGGTGGCCCGCACGAGGATAGCTCCGCCGCCCCGGGGCCTGCCGCCGCCCTCTACGACTCACCCCGCCACGGCCCCGGTTCCACCAAGCCTCAGCCCGCCCGGGCGCCCTCCCTCCGGCCCAGGGCGGACACCTTCAGCCCGTCCGGCGTTTGAGGACGGAACCGGGGAGCGCGGGTCCGGTGCGCGGGCAGGGGCGGCGCCCCGGGGGAGCCCGGCAGTCAGGCGCGCCCCCACCAGGGCAAGGGTTCCGTCCTCAAACGCCGGACGGGCTTGGGTGGCCCCCGCCCGGGCTAAAGGTCGGCGCCGACCCCGCCGGACGGGCTGGAACGGGCCACCGCGTCCAGCGCCCCCGACAACCGCTCCAGCACCCGCACCGTCTCCGCGAACCCCTCCGCCCCCAGCTCCCCCGCCAGCCGCGCGG
This sequence comes from Kitasatospora albolonga, assembly GCA_002082585.1. Taxonomy (NCBI): domain Bacteria; kingdom Bacillati; phylum Actinomycetota; class Actinomycetes; order Kitasatosporales; family Streptomycetaceae; genus Kitasatospora; species Kitasatospora albolonga. The sequence goes on along the minus strand of CP020563.1, from coordinate 3,530,713 downwards.
CGAACTCCGCGTGCGGCGGGCCGATCCGGGCCACCGCATCGCGCCCCGCGTCCGTCACCCGCAACAGCTTCGCGCGGCGGTGGGCCGGGTTCTCGACGTACTCCGCGAGACCCCGCTCCACCAGCAGGTCCGCGATCCGCTGCACGCTCTGCCGGGTGATCCCCATCGCCCGGGCGATCCCCGCCACCGGCAGCGGCTCGACCTGCACCGCCCCCAGCACCTGCCACCACGCGGCCGTCAGTCCGCTCGGCCGGGCCAGTTCCTCGGCCACGCCCAGGAACTGGCCGTTCAGCCGGAACACCGCCAGCGCGCTCCGGCTCAGCAGCTCCTGCTCCGAAGGCAGCCCGTCACCACCGCTCATCCCTCGTCCTCACCTTCCAGCACCTCGTACGCGCTCGGGTCCGAGCCGTGGAACAGCCGGTACCACGCGTCCAGCTTCTTCGGTCCGTACACCCCCAGCAGCCCGAACACCTCCCGCGCCAGCGCCACCGGCTCCGTCGGCCCGGCCGTGATCAGCCCGCCGTCCGTCACCGCGTCGGCCTCCACGTACCGCGCGCCGCCTCCGTACCCCGTGGCCGCCAGGTAGAAGGAGACCGCGCTCGTGTGCGCCCGGTCGTCGAGGAGCCCCTCGCGGGCCAGTCCGGCCGTCGCCCCGCAGATCGCCGCCACCGGCACCTCCGCGTCGAGGAAGGCGCGCGCGGTACGGGCGAACGGGGCCAGCTCGTCCCCCGCGTCCCAGAGCCCGGCACCGGGCAGGACGAGCAGCGCGCTGTCCTCGGGCCGCAGCTCGGCCAGCGCCAGATCGGGCTGGACGCGCAGCCCGCCCATGGTGGTGACCGGCTCCCGGTCCGGGCCCACGGTCCGCACGGTGTAGCCGTTCTGCGCGAGGAACGCGGTGGTGTACCCGGTCTCCCAGTCGGCGAGCGTGTCGTACACGGCGAGGTGAACGGTTCTGGTGCTGCCCATGACGGCCTCCCTGAGTAGATGACAGAATCCTGTCATGAAGGCAGCATGCTGTCAATGGGATGGGCCCCGCCCCGGACCCGACACCCTGCCGATCCCCGCGCCCGACGCCGTACAACATGGCCATGGAGCACACCCCCCACCAGCGCCTACGCTCGCCGCATGACCCCTCATGCCCCTCGTGTTCCGTACGCCGACCCCGCGGCCGGTGCGGCCGTGAAGGCCGCGGACCGCGCCCACGTGTTCCACTCCTGGTCCGCCCAGGGCCTCATCGACCCGCTCGCCGTGGCCGGCGCCGAGGGGTCCTACTTCTGGGACTACGACGGCAACCGCTACCTCGACTTCACCAGCGGGCTCGTCTACACGAACATCGGCTACCAGCACCCCACCGTGGTCGCCGCGATCCAGGAGCAGGCCGGGAAACTCGCCACGTTCGCGCCCGCGTTCGCGGTCGAGGCGCGCTCCGAGGCCGCACGCCTCATCGCCGGGCGCACCCCGGGCGACCTGGACAAGATCTTCTTCACCAACGGCGGGGCCGAGGCCGTCGAGAACGCCATCCGCATGGCCCGGCTGCACACCGGCCGTACGAAGGTGCTCTCCGCCTACCGCTCGTACCACGGCGCCACCTCCACCGCGATCAACCTCACCGGCGACCCGCGCCGCTGGCCCTCCGACAACGGCTCGGCCGGGGTCGTCCGCTTCTGGGCGCCCTTCCTCTACCGCTCGCCGTTCTACGCGGAGACCGAGGCCGAGGAGTGCGCCCGCGCGCTCCAGCACCTGGAGGACACCCTCGCCTTCGAGGGCCCGGCCACCATTGCCGCGATCATCCTGGAGACGGTCCCGGGTACGGCCGGGATCATGACCCCGCCGCCCGGCTATCTGGCGGGCGTGCGCGAGATCTGCGACCGGTACGGGATCGTCTTCGTGCTGGACGAGGTGATGGCCGGATTCGGGCGTACCGGTGCCTGGTTCGCCGCCGACCACTTCGACGTCGTACCGGACCTGCTGACCTTCGCGAAGGGCGTCAACTCCGGTTACGTACCGCTCGGCGGCGTCGCTATCAGCGCCGAGATCGCCGCGACCTTCGAGACCCGCCCCTACCCCGGCGGCCTCACCTACTCCGGCCACCCGCTGGCCTGCGCGGCGGCCGTCGCCACCATCGGCGTGATGGAGGACGAGAAGGTCGTCGAGAACGCGGCCCGGATCGGCGAGACCGTCCTCGGCCCCGGCCTGCGCGAACTGGCCGAACGTCACCCCTCGGTGGGCGAGGTGCGGGGCCTCGGCGCCTTCTGGGCGCTGGAGCTCGTACGGAACCGGGAGACTCGCGAGCCGCTCGTCCCGTACAACGCCTCGGGCGAGGCGAACGCGCCGATGGCGGCCTTCGGGGCGGCGGCGAAGAAGCAGGGCCTGTGGCCGTTCATCAACATGAACCGCACCCACGCCGTCCCCGCCTGCAACGTCACCGAGGCCGAGGCGAAGGAAGGGCTGGCGGCGCTGGACATCGCGCTGGCGGTCGCGGACGAGCACACGGTGTAGCGGCGCGGTAGCCGTCCACGAGCACACGGTGCAGCGCGGCCACGCGGCTCAGCAGTCGGCCGCGAACACACGTTGTGAGCGTCCGGGCACTCTCGCGCACATTCCAGGGCCCCGCCCTGCCCGAAACCGGGCACGGCGGGGCCCTGGCTTAGGGTGACCCGAGCCGACCTACGGCAGACGAACGGGAAGGGCCGCCCATGGTGCCGAGCGGAGGTGTGACCCGCAGTACGCTGCGCCAGCAGATCGCCGACGCGCTGCGCGACGAAGTGCTGGCCGGGCGACTCCGGCCGGGCCGGGCGTTCACCGTCAAGCAGATCGCGGAACAGTACGGCGTCTCCGCGACGCCCGTCCGCGAGGCGCTCTTCGACCTCTCCGCGCAGGGGCTCCTCTCCTCGGACCAGCACCGCGGCTTCCAGGTCCACGAGTTCACGACCGCGGACTACCGGGCGATGGTCGAGGCCCGCTCCCTCGTCGTCGAGGGGATCTTCCGCAGCCCCGCCGACCAGGTGTCCGTCCGCCCCGAGGCGCTCGGCCCGATCCGGCGCCGCGCGGCGGAGGCGGTCCGCGCGGCGAAGGGCGGCGACCTCGACGTACTGATCGGGTACGACCTCCGCTTCTGGCGGGAGCTCGGGGCCTTCGTCCTCAACCCGTACATCACCGCCTTCCTCACCAAACTCCGCGTCCAGGCATGGGCGTTCACCGTGCACCGGCTGCGCGGCGAGCACGCGGACGAGCATGTGCTCTGGTTCGGGCACGAGGAACTGGTCGAGGCGATCGCGGGCGGCGACCGGGACCAGGTGCTCGCGGCGATGCAGGCGTACTACGCCCACGCCCTCGCCTGGGCGGACCACTTGGAGGCGCAGGAGGCGCGCGAGGCCGGGGAGGGGCGCGAGGCGCGGGGAGCCCACGAGACCTGACCGGGCCTTGGCCGTGCCGGGGCCCTGTGCGCGGGGTTCGCCTCGCATTACGCTGTTCCGACGATCGCCCGAACCGTTGGAGAGCGAGACTTCGTGGCCTGTGACCTGTGGCTGGTCCCCCTCGTCGATGTGCTGTGCCACAGCCCCGACAACCCGTTCGCCGAAGAGATCGCCGTCTACGACAGCGCGCTGAACGACGCGGGGCTGCCGCCCGTCCCCGTCTTCGCCTACATGCCGGGCCTCAACGGAGACGTGGCCCCGGTGGCGGGCTTCGACTACGACGCCCTGCACTTCCTGCGCCGCGCCTACCTGCTCCAGCTGAGCGGTCTCGCCGTCACCCCGGTCGAGGGCCTCGGCGGCGACTACGAACAGCTGCTGGAGATGTTCGAGCAGACCGCGCAGCAGTCGCACCTGGTCTGGCACTACGACCACGCGGGCGCGTACGTCCCGGTGGACTTCCCGGCCCCGCTCTCGAACGAGGCGCTGCTGGCGGGCGGCGGCCCGCTGGGCTCCGCGCACGGCCTGCTGCGGGAGCTGGAGTACGTGGCCCCGGCCATCGGCATCGACCCGGCCAACCCCCCGGCCGCCCCCCAGCCGCCCCCGGGCCCCACGGCCCTGGAGGAACCGGCGACCCCGATCCCGTACGACGACAGCCCGTTCGCCCGGGAACGCCATGTCTGGCTGGGGCTGCACGCGGCGGCCACCAGGAGCCTGGCACAGGGCTCGATGATCATCTTCAGCTGAGGGATCACCTGGGGCCGAGCCGATTCCGGCCCACCTCTCCCTTCACCCCTTCACCTCGGCGCCTCCGGAGGCCGCTGGCGGGGCATGTTCGGCCGGGCGGCCACCGACGGCATCGCGAACCGCCCCGGCAGCGCCCCCGGCTCCGCCCGTCCGCCCGCGCTCCCGGAGACCAGCGCCTGCGTCCCCATCGGCGCGGGCCCCGCCCGGAACTCCACCATCCAGTCCGCCGTCTCCGACCGCACCAGCTCCGTGACGTCCTCCGAGAACCGCCGCAGCACCCCCAGGCACCGCTCGGCCGCCTCGCTCGCCGTGCCCTCGGCCGGGCCGAGCGTCTCCCGTACGCACTCCGAGGCCCAGTCGAACTGGAGCACCTGGAGCCGCCGCTGCACCGCCTGGGCCGTGGCGAGGTTCCTTATCCAGCCGGAGGTGAGTCCGAAGTACCGGTCGCAGGCCATGCAGGCGGCGCCCAGCAGCAGCGACAGATACCCCCACCCCGCCGACCCGCTCAAGGTGCCGGTCAGATCGAGCAGCGGCAGCGCGGCCCCGGCGACGCCCCCGGCGGCGGTGCCCAGCCGCAGGGCCCTGGCCCCCCGCCGCTTCCACACGCGGTCGTGGAGATACCAGTCCGCTGTGGCGAGGGCCCCGGACTCCACCCAGCGGTAGAGCTCACCGAGCCGGTCGGCGGGGTCGTCCCAGTCGCCGAGGGGGAAGGGCCGCCCGGTCAGATCACGCCCGCCCGCGCCGGAGCCCCCGAGCCCCCCGGCCGCCGCACCGGCCCGGGAGCCGGGAGCGGAATTCTCTGCTCCGCTCTCACCGGAACCCGCGTCGGACTCCTTGCGGGGCGGCCCCTCGGGCTGCATCTCCGGCTGACTCACCGGGGCACTCCTCTGCACTCTGACGGACGGGACGGACGCGACTCCGACGGACGGGGCGGACGCGCGGGGCTTCTCCCGGAGCCGCTCCCGAACTGTTCTCGGAGCCGCTCTCACCCGGGGCCGGCCTCGGTGTGGGCGGAGCGGTCCGCATGACCGACGACGACCCCACACATTACTCTGCGTCACCATGCATGCGCGCATGCGTATCGCTGTGCACGCTCTTCCTACCGCCGAATGGTGGGCCATGGAGTCGAAATCGCGGGATTCCCGCCTGGACGGGGCCGCTGGTCAGGTATAGGGACCTCGCGGCGGTTTCCGAATCTCACCCGAAAGAGTTGGTCCCCGGTGGGTGGAGCGCGGTGACCGGGGAGCACGTAGGCTCGGCTTACCGAAACATTTGTCGTCGAAATGCCAGGAGTGACCGTGATTCCCGGTGGTGGCCAGCCCAATATGCAGCAGCTGCTCCAGCAGGCCCAGAAGATGCAGCAGGACCTCGCCGCGGCCCAGGAGGAGCTGGCGAGGACCGAGGTCGACGGGCAGGCGGGCGGAGGTCTCGTGAAGGCCACCGTCACCGGCTCCGGCGAACTGCGGGGCCTGGTGATCGACCCGAAGGCCGTGGACCCGGAGGACACCGAGACGCTCGCCGACCTCGTGGTGGCGGCCGTCCAGGCGGCCAACGAGAACGCGCAGACGCTCCAGCAGGAGAAGCTCGGCCCGCTGGCGCAGGGCCTGGGCGGCGGCTCGATCCCGGGCCTCCCGTTCTGATCCGGCCCGAGGCCGCCCGGAGCTGACGCCGAGGGCCTATTGGTACCGCCGCGTACCCACTACGGTACGAAGCGGAAAGCGAAGGAAAGAAGGGCGTTCCGTTGTACGAAGGCGTTGTTCAGGACCTCATCGACGAACTGGGCAGGCTGCCCGGCGTCGGTCCCAAGAGCGCGCAGCGGATCGCCTTCCACGTCCTCCAGGCGGAACCCACCGACGTACGCCGTCTCGCCCATGCCCTCCTGGAGGTCAAGGACAAGGTCCGGTTCTGCGCGGTGTGCGGCAATGTCGCCCAGCAGGAGCAGTGCGGGATCTGCCGCGACCCGCGCCGCGACCAGAGCGTCATCTGCGTGGTCGAGGAGCCCAAGGACGTCGTGGCGATCGAGCGGACGCGCGAGTTCCGGGGCCGTTACCACGTCCTGGGCGGGGCGATCAGCCCCATCGAGGGCGTCGGCCCGGACGATCTGCGCATCCGTGAGCTGCTGGCCCGGCTCGCGGACGGCTCCATCACGGAGCTGATCCTCGCGACCGATCCCAACCTGGAGGGCGAGGCCACCGCGACGTACCTGGCGCGGATGGTCAAGCCGATGGGCCTCAAGGTGACCCGGCTGGCCAGCGGCCTGCCGGTCGGCGGCGACCTGGAGTACGCCGACGAGGTCACCCTGGGCCGCGCGTTCGAGGGGAGGCGCCTGCTGGATGTCTGACGCCCCCGACGCCGTACGCCTTCCGCTCGCACCGGATGTACTGCCGTCCGCTTCACCGTCTGTGACCGCGCCCACGGGAGGTCCCCTCGATGTCTGACGCCACGCTGAACTCCGTCACGCAGGACCCGGGCGACTTCGCCGTCCAGATCGCGGACCAGATCAAGACGTTCATCGTCGCGGTCACCGAGGTGTCCAAGGTCGACGAGCCGGAAGAAGCCGTTCCGGTCCTGCTCCTCCAGGTCTCGCAGCTCCTGCTCGCGGGCGGCCGCCTCGGTGCGTACGAGGACGTCCTCCCCGACGAGCGGTACGAGCCGGACCTCGGCGCCGAGCCGGACGCGGACGGCCTGCGCGAGCGGTTCGCGGCCCTGCTGGAGCCGATCGACGTCTACTCCGAGGTCTTCGACCCGTACGAGCCCCGCAAGGCCCCGGTCCCGCACCGCATCTCCGACGACCTGGCCGACCTGGTCACCGACCTGAGCCACGGCCTCGCCCACTACGAGGCGGACCGCACGGCCGAGGCGCTGTGGTGGTGGCAGTTCTCGTACTTCTCCAACTGGGGCTCCACCGCCTCCGCCACCCTCCGCGCCCTCCAGTCCCTGGTCGCCCACATCCGCCTCGGCCAGCCCCTGGCGGAGCTGGACGGCCTGGACACCGACCAGGACCCGGGCGAGGACGACCTGGCGGAGGAGGCGGGGCGCGTGATGCTGGAGGAGATCGCGGGGCCGCTGGGGCTGCGGCCGGTGAAGTAGGGGGCGCAGGCGTCACGGGGGCGGAGCCCGGCGCTTCGCCCTCCCGGGGTCGGCGCTCCGCCCTCCCGGCCCGGCCGCGTCCTTCACCGGAAGGCCGACCTCCACCGAGGGCGTCGGCTCACCGGAAGGCGGCGGCGTTCTCCTCGGCCCAGCGGCGGTACGGGCGGGCGGGGGAGCCGGTGAGCCGGGCCACGGTGTCGTGCACGGCCAGCAGCCCGTCGTTGACATCGCCGCCCATCAGGTCGAGGACGCTGTCGGCGACCTCGGCCCCCATCGCCGCGGCCATCGGCCCGTACGCCTCCTCCCGCCCGATCCCCACGCAGGCCACCTCCCGTCCCAGCACCCGCCCCAGTTCGGCCACCTGCTCGCGCGGGGTGATGCGCTCCGGGCCGGTGAGGGGGTATGTACGCCCCCGGTGCCCCGGTTCCGTCAGCGCGGCGCGGGCCACCGAGGCGATGTCGGCGGGGTGGATCGTGGGCAGCCCGGTGTCCGCGTACGGCACACGCACCGCGGACTCGTCCCGTACGGACTCCGCCCACCAGAGGGTGTTGGAGGCGAACTGCGTCGGCCGCAGCACCGTCCACCCCGTCCCGCTCTCCCGCAGCCGACGCTCGGCGGCGAGCTTCTCCCGCGCCGGGCCCAGGTGGGGGTGGGTCGCGGCGGTGATGGAGGAGACCAGCACCACGTGTTCCACCCCCGCGTCCCGGGCGGCCTCCAGAACACCGGAACCGGCGCCGAACTCCGCGACCAGGAACAGCGAACGCACCCCGTCCAGCGCGGACTTCAGCGTCTCGGCGCGGCCCGGATCGCCTTCCGCCACCTCGATCCCGTCGGGCACCACGGCTTCGGCCCGCCCCGCGTCCCGGGTCAGCGCCCGGACGCCGGGGCCACGGCCGTCCGCGTGCAGCTGCCGGACCAGCTCCCTGCCGATGTTTCCGGTCGCACCGGTCACCAGGATCATCGTCGCGCTCCTCTTGGTCGTCTCTTGCCCGTTCGGCTCGTCACCCGATGAGGGCGAAGCTAGAACCTCAACCGGGCTTGAGGTCAAGGCGGTTGGGTGAGCCGGTCAATGCGCCGGGGGCCGCTTGACCTCAACCGCACTTGAGGGCCGAGGGTCGACCCGGCCGGACCGACCGGCCCGCTCGGCGCAAGGAGACCCGTATGAGCACCAGCACCCCTGCCCCCGCCGCCCCCACCGTCCTCGGAGTGCCCGCCCCGCAGGAGGACGTCGACGCCATCCTCGCGTTCGTGGCGGCCGTGCAGGACGCCCAGCGGAAGGCGCTGCCCGACGCGTTCCTCGGCGGCTTCCGCGAGGACGCCGTCTGGACGACGGCCCACGGCAAGCTGCTCACCGGCCTGCCGGAGATCGCCGCCTTCACCCGCAAGGTGCTCCCGCCGCAGGCGGACTCCCCGGTGAAGGCCACGTACACCGTCGAGCTCATCCTCTTCATCCGCCCCGACGTGGCCGCGGTCAAGATCCGCCAGCGCCCGGTCGGCCTCGACGGCGTGTTCCTGGACGAGATCTTCCGGGGCCGGGAGGACCCCTCCGAGCTCATCGCCGCCCACCCGGAGGCGGTCCCCGGCACCCCGACCTATGTCCTGGCGAAGGACGACGGGGTGTGGCGGGTCGCCGCCGCGCAGAACACCCCGGTCATCGACGCGGAGTCGCTGACGTAACGGCGCAAGGGGCGAGGGGCGAGGGGGTACGCCGACGGACGCCCCCGGCTCGCGCATTCCGCCCCGAAGGTGTGGGCTGGGACACAAAGGGGAGTGCGCTCCTCCTGGGTGGGCAGCAACCTCGTACGAGCAGTCCGGGGCGACACGCCGTGCCGGGTAGTGGGCGGGACATCTCACCATCTGGTATGGACGGGTCGATTCCGGGCTGCTCGTTAAACTGAGCCGACCGCAGTAATGACTGAGCGAGGAGCGCACGTGGGCCTTGTCGTGCAGAAGTACGGAGGCTCCTCCGTAGCCGATGCCGAGGGCATCAAGCGGGTTGCCAAGCGAGTCGTCGACGCCAAGAGGAACGGCAACCAGGTGGTTGTCGTGGTGTCCGCGATGGGTGACACGACGGACGAGTTGATAGACCTCGCCGAGCAGGTTTCACCGATCCCTGCCGGCCGTGAATTCGACATGCTGCTGACCGCCGGTGAGCGGATCTCCATGGCCCTGCTGGCGATGGCGATCAAGAACCTGGGCCACGAGGCCCAGTCGTTCACGGGCAGCCAGGCCGGTGTCATCACCGACTCGGTCCACAACAAAGCGCGCATCATCGACGTCACGCCCGGCCGCATCCGGACCTCGATCGACGAGGGCAACATCGCCATCGTCGCCGGGTTCCAGGGCGTGAGCCAGGAGGGCAAGAACATCACCACCCTCGGCCGCGGCGGGTCGGACACGACCGCCGTCGCGCTGGCCGCCGCGCTGGACGCCGAGGTCTGTGAGATCTACACGGACGTCGACGGCGTCTTCACCGCGGACCCCCGGGTCGTGAAGAAGGCGAAGAAGATCGACTGGATCTCCTTCGAGGACATGCTGGAGCTGGCCGCATCCGGCTCCAAGGTGCTGCTGCACCGCTGCGTCGAGTACGCACGCCGTTACAACATCCCGATCCACGTCCGCTCGTCCTTCTCCGGACTGCGCGGAACCTGGGTCAGCAACGAGCCGCAAGGGGACCAGAAGGTGGAGCACGCGATCATCTCCGGAGTCGCCCACGACGTCTCGGAGGCCAAGGTCACCGTCGTCGGCGTCCCGGACAAGCCGGGCGAGGCGGCCGCGATCTTCCGCGCCATCGCGGACGCCGAGGTCAACATCGACATGGTGGTGCAGAACGTCTCCGCCGCGTCGACCGGCCTGACGGACATCTCCTTCACCCTCCCCAAGGCCGAGGGCCGCAAGGCCATCGACGCCCTGGAGCGGACCAAGGGCTCCATCGGCTTCGATTCGCTCCGCTACGACGACCAGATCGCCAAGATCTCGCTGGTCGGCGCGGGCATGAAGACCAACCCGGGCGTCACCGCCGGTTTCTTCGAGGCACTGTCCGACGCGGGCGTGAACATCGAGCTGATCTCGACATCCGAGATCCGCATCTCGGTGGTCACCCGTGCCGACGACGTCAACGAGGCCGTGCGCGCCGTGCACACCGCCTTCGGTCTCGACAGCGACTCCGACGAGGCCGTCGTCTACGGGGGCACCGGCCGATGACCGTACGCCGTCCTTCGCTCGCGGTCGTCGGTGCGACCGGGGCGATCGGCGGCGTCATGCTCCGGATTCTCTCGCAGCACGCGGACGTCTGGGGCGAGGTCAGACTCATCGCCTCACCGCGCTCGGCCGGCCGGAAGCTGGTCGTGCGCGGTGAGGAGAGCGAGGTGCTCGCGCTCGCCGAGGACGTGTTCGACGGCATCGACGTGGCCCTCTTCCTGGTGCCGGACGACGTGTCCGCCCACTGGGCCCCGATCGCCGCGTCCAAGGGCGCCGTCGTCATCGACGACTCGGCGGCCTTCCGGCTGGACGACGACGTACCGCTGGTCGTCCCGGAGATCAACCCGCACGCCGCCCGGCTCAGACCGCGTGGCATCGTCGCGTCCCCGAACTGCACCACGCTCTCGCTGATCGTCGCGGTCGGCGCGCTCCACGCCGAATTCGGGCTGCGCGAACTGATCGTCTCCTCCTACCAGGCGGTCAGCAGCGCGGGCCGGGACGGGGTCACGGCCCTGCGCGAACAGCTGTCGCTGGTGGCCGGTACGGAGCTGGGCACCCACCCCGGTGACGTACGCCGGGCCCTGGGCGACGGCGCAGGTCCGGCGGGCAGTGGCGGCGGCAGCCCGTTCGCCGCCCCCGTCGCCCTGAACGTCGTGCCGTGGGCCGGGACCGACGCCGGGGACGGCTGGTCGTCCGAGGAGCTCGCGATCCGCGAGGAGTGCCGCAAGGTCCTGGGGCTGCCGGAGCTGCGGGCCACCGCGACCTGTGTGTACGTACCCGTCATCGCCGCCCACTCCATGTCCGTCCACGCGCGCTTCGAGAACGAGGTCGCCGTCGACCGGGCGCACGAGATCCTGGCGACCGCACCCGGGGTCGTCCTCTTCGACAGCCCGGCGTCCGGTGATTTCCCGACACCGTCCGATGTCGTGGGAACCGATCCCACCTGGGTTGGCCGGGTCCGGCGTTCGATGGATGATCCCCGCGCCCTGGAAATGTTCATTTGCGGCGATAACCTCCGCAAAGGTGCCGCTTTGAACGTGGCGCAGATCGCTGAATCCGTGGCTGCGGAAATTACCCTGGCCTGAGGCGGGCATGAGTGGGGCCTGAGCCCGCTCCGATCGGCCCGGATCACCTTCGTACCGCTCCGTATAGCCCTCGGATCGCTTCCGTACCGCCGCTGTACCGTCTCCGGATCGCCTCCGTATCGCCTCCGTATCGCCTTCGTATTGATCGAACCTGTTTTGTAGGATCTGTGAACGCCCTATGAGCAATTACCTGGTCTGAACCTCTTGAGCTGGGGCGTTGTCATATCCGACGATGAACTCCCGGCCTTCTGCAACCGCGCGTCGGCCGGGCAGCGTCTAAGCCGTCACTTCTTGCGGGGTGAGACGCGTTTACGGGGCATTTGGGGAAGAGCAGGTACGTATGAGGGCATGTCGCACAGCGTCGAACGTGGCGCCGTACGCGTACAACCCTGACGGGGGGAAGCGTGTCCAACAGGCGTGGCAGAGGTTCTCGACATCACAGTGGTGGGCCCGTTGCGGGGCGCGAGCATGCGTCCGCTCCGGCGGCCCCGCGCGCCCGGCGGCATGCCGGTGATCGCGCCCATGCCCGCTGCACGCCCGGCCCAGCTGCCCTCGCAGCGCGGGAGTGCTGACGAGACGGTGGCAGCGGGAACCACGGTCGACCACCTCACCGAGACCTATCGCGCCCACTACCGTTCGCTGCTCGGCCTCGCGGCCCTGCTGCTGGACGACACCGCGTCCTGCGAGGACGTGGTGCAGGAGGCGTTCATCCGCGTGCACTCCGCGCGCAACCGCGTCCGTGAGCCCGAGAAGACCCTCGCGTACCTCCGCCAGACCGTCGTCAACCTCTCGCGCTCGGCGCTCCGCCGCCGCATCCTCGGGCTGAAGCTGCTCTCCAAGCCGATGCCGGACATGGCGAGCGCGGAGGAGGGCGCGTACGACCAGCTGGAGCGGGACGCGCTGATCAAGGCCATGAAGGGGCTCCAGCGGCGCCAGCGCGAGGTGCTGGTGCTGCGCTACTTCGCGGACATGACGGAGGCCCAGGTCGCGGAGACGCTGGGAGTTTCGCTGGGCTCGGTGAAGGCGTACGGTTCCCGCGGTATCGCGGCGCTGCGCGTCGTGATGGAGGCCCAGGCATGAGTGGGTCCGAGCACCGCCACGAGCACAGGCACGAGAACGACCCGACGGGAAACGGAATGGTGAACCACGGGCCGGAGAAGACTCCGCACACCGACCCGGACCGACCGGACGGTCCGCACGGCGACGGCGGACAGCCCGAGCAGGAGGAGGGCCGGGAACCCGGGCCGTCATCCGCGCGGGCGGAGCGTGGGGCTCGTACGGATGACGGCGGCAGCGGCAGCGGTGCCGAGGCGGAAGGGGCGGCAGGTGCCGAGGAGGATCTCACCGGCACGCTGACGGACCTCTTCGCGGGCGGCCGCGGCGGGCACGGGAGCGGTGACGGCTCCGGTACGGGCGGTGGCCGGGGCCCGGGCGACGGACCCGGTGGCTCCGGCGGTGGGCCCGGCGACGGACCCGGTGGCTCCGGCGGTGACGGTGAGCTGGACGAGGTCGTCCTGCGCCGGATGCTGCACGGCGCCGTGGGCGGCCTCGAACCCTCCGACAGGACCCTCGAACATCTGCAACGTGCCGTGCCCGCCCGCCGTGCCCGCCGTCGGCAGGCCGCCGTCGGCGCGGTGGCGGCGGCGCTGCTGATCGGCACCGCGGTCCCGGCCTTCGTGCATGTAGCGGACTCGGACGGCCCCTCCACCGCGCTCCCCGCCATCGCCGGTCACGGCGAGCAGGCCCAGGGCGGCAACGGTGAGGAGCCCGGCCCCGAGGCGCCGGGCGACCGGCCCGTGAAGCCCACCGACCGCGAGAGCCGGCAGGGCTCCGGCGCACCGGACCCCTCCCGGAGCCCCTCGTCGAGCACGGACAAGGACCCGGAGGGCGCCACGACGGGCGGCGGGGCCTCCACGCCCCCGCCCGAGGAGCTCGCCTCCCTGCCGGTCTGCGACCCGGGCCAGCTCGGCGTCGCCTCTGCGGGAGCGGGCGCACCGGGCGCCGACGGCACGGTGTACGGCAGCTTCAGGATCGCCAACGTGTCCGGCGCGGAGTGCACGGTCAGCAGCAACGGCACCGTCGGCTTCACCGCCCTCGGCGCGGCCGACCCGCTCAAGATCACCGTGGTGCAGCACATGGGCGGCGACGCGGCCCCCGGCCTGCCCGACCCCTCGCAGGAGCCGGGCACGGTGCTGCTGAAGCCGTCGATGGCGTACGAGGTGCAGTTCGCCTGGGTGCCGGCCGACACCTGTCCGACCGCGCCCCCCTCGCCCAGCCCCACCCCCTCGCCGGACGGCACCGGGGGGACGACGGGCGAGGGCTCCGGACAGTCCGGCACCGACACGCAGTCGCTGACCCGGGACGGCGGGGGCACGGCCGAGGGCAGCATCGCGGTGACCCACACGCCGGAGACGGGCGCGCCCACCGCCGAGACAAAGATCGACAACGCCTGCTCGGGCACGATCTACCGGACGGGCGTCCTCCCCGCCTCGTAGACCGTTCCGTACCCCTGTACCGGACGGACCGGAACGGGGGTACGAGGGCGGCGCCCCGGAGGCCACCGGCGACGGCTAGGGCGTGTCCGGCGGATCAGGACGCGGACCCGGTCAAGATCCGCCGGACGCGCCCTAGGGCCAGGGCTACGGACGGTTCGCGGTCTCCGAGGGCTCCGCGGCCGGGACGGTCTCCGTCGGCTTCGGGACCTCCGGGGACTCCGGGGCCTCCGAAGAGTCCAGGCGCTCCGAGGCACCCGCGTCGGCACCAGCGCTCTCCGCGTCGGCGCTCTCCGCGCTCGCGTCCTCCGCGACCAGCCCGAGAGCGACATCGCGGGCGGTCTCGGCCTCGCGGCGGACGAGCCGGAACCACATGAAGAGCACGAAGCCCGCGAAGACGAACCACTCGCCCGTGTACCCGAGGTTCTGGAACGCCTTGAGGTCCAGGCCGCTGCCCTGCGGAGCGGCGGCGGGCACCGGCTTCATCGCGCCGCCCGTACCGCCCGCCTCCGTCTCCGGAAGCGTCACCCAGGCGTCGTACACGTCGTAGTCGACCAGGTTCACCAGGGTCGCGGCGCTGATCATGCCGAGCTGGCCCTCGGGGAGCCCGCCCCGGGAGTTCACGCCGTTGCTGTTCACGTTCTCGGATGCCTGAAGGTCCCCGGTCACCGTGACCTCGCCCTCCGGCGCGGCCGGTACGGGGACGCTGCCCGCGGTGCCGGGCAGCCAGCCGCGTACGACGGGCAGGGCCTTGCCGCTGTCGGTGCGCAGGAGGTTCAGGACGTAGAAGCCCTGCCGGTCGTCCAGCTCACGGCCGGGGACCAGGAACTGGTCGGCGTACGTCCCGGTCGCGATGGCGGGACGGCCGGAGGTGACCTTGTCGACGGGCAGCAGCTCGTCCAGGGGTTCGGCGGCCCGGGTGCTCGGATCGGGCTGCTTCGTCGCCTGTTCGTGCGACTGCACACGGTCCTCGAAGCGGCCGAGCTGCCAGGTGCCCATGAACACGCAGAACGGGATGGCCAGCACGACGAAGAGGTTGATCCCCCACCATCGCGGGGTCAGCAGGAACCGGTACACCCCTCCAAGGTACGGTTCCCCGCTCCGGCCCTCCGGAGCGGGGTCGCCCCTTTATCCGCCTCTTACGCCTCCGGCACGCCGCCCCTTCCCTGGACGTCGCCGCCCCCCAGGTGCTTCAGGGCGAACTCCAGCTCCAGCCGCACCTGCTTGATGCGCTCCTCGACCACGAGCGAGCCGTGCCCGGCGTCGTACCGGTAGACCTCGTGCACCGCGCCGCGCGCCGCCAGCCGGTCGACGTAGTTCTCCACCTGACGGATGGGGCAGCGCGGATCGTTGACGCCTGCCGAGATGTAGACGGGGGCGCGCACCGCGTCGACGTACGTCAGCGGCGACGATGCCTCGAACCGCTCCGGCACCTCCTCCGGCGTGCCGCCCAGCAGCGTGCGGTCCATTGCCTTCAGGGCCTCCATCTCGTCGTGGTACGCCGTGACGTAGTCCGCGACCGGCACCGCCGCCAGCCCCAGCGCCCAGGCGTCGGGCTGGGTGCCGAGGCCGAGCAGGGTCAGATAGCCGCCCCAGGAGCCCCCGGCGAGGACCAGCCGCTCCGGGTCCGCGAGCCCGGAGGCGACCGACCACTCCCGTACGGCCGCGATGTCCTCCAGCTCGATCAGGCCGACCCGGTGCTTGAGCGCGTCCGTCCAGGCGCGGCCGTAACCGGTGGAGCCGCGGTAGTTGACCCGTACGACGGCGAAGCCGTGGTCGACCCAGGCCGCCGGGCCGGAGGCGAAGGCGTCGCTGTCGTGCCAGGTCGGGCCGCCGTGGATGTCGAAGACGGTGGGGAAGGGCCCGTCCCCGGTGGCGGGCCGCTGCACGAGGGCGTGGATACGGCCGCCGGGCCCCTCCACCCACACGTCCTCCACGGGCACCGAGGGCGGGGCCTTGGCGCCCGGCGGGTCCAGGACCACCGCACCGCTGGTCGACCGCACCACGGGCGGCTGCGCGGCCGAGGACCAGAGGTACTCCACGGTGCCGTCGGGCCGGGCCGTGGCACCGGAGACCGTCCCGGCGGGGGTCTCCACCCGCACGGGCGCCGCGGCCCCCGGCTCGTACCGCCACAGCTCGCTGCGGGCCTCGAAGCTGTGCTCGATGAGCAGGGCGGAGCCGTCCGGATACCACTCGGCGCCCACGTCACCGGGCAGCTCGACGGGGAGCGGGGTCTCCGTGCCCGCGACCGGGTCCCAGATCATCGGCTCCCAGCGGCCCCGGCGCTGGTGCCCGACGAGGAGCCGGGTGTCACCGGCCACCGGCGCGAAGCCCAGGACGGCGAGCCCGAGCTCCTTGGTGCCGCCCTCGGTGTCGTCCAGCTCGGCCACCGTGGAGCCGTCGGGGCGCACCACGCGGAGCGCGGAGTGCATGGCGTCGCCGTGCTCGGTGTGCTCCAGGGCGATGAGCGTCCCGTCGTGGGAGAGGTCCCCGACGCCCGCGGACTCCCGGTGCCGGTAGATCTCGACGGCCTCGCCGCCGCCGGGCGCCGGTACGAGGTGGACGGTCGTCCCGTCCTCGTCGGTGGAGCGGCCGATCACGGCGGCCCCGTCCCGCCCGATGGCGAGGCCCGCCGGATACGAGGGGGCGAGCCCCGGGGCGGCGGGCTCGTCCTCGCCGCCCCCGAAGGGCTGGCGCATCCACACACCGAACTCGTCGCCGTCGGTGTCGCTGAACCACCAGATCGCCTCACCGTCCGGCGTCAGCACACCGTCGGTGGTCCCGTTGGGCCGGTCGGTCACCTGGCGCTGCCGCCCGTTCGACCGGTCCCACGCGTATAGCTCGTAGGTCCCGGTGACGTTGGAGACGAAGAGCGAGCGGTCCGGCGCGTCCTCGGCCCAGTCGGGCAGGGACACCCTGGGTGCGCGGAATCGCTGCTCCCACTCCGGCATGGTCGAGACGTTCTCTGATTCGCTCATGCCCTCCATCCAACCCGATCCCCCGCCCGACCGGAGCAGCCCGTCCACAACCCCCTTACGAAGATATGACCGGACCCTCCGCGATATGACCGGGCCCCTCCGCCTGTGGATAACCGCTCGCGCCCTTCCCGTCCCGTGGGTAACTTTCCGGATATGTACTCCCCGACTCCGGACGACTGGCAGGACGCCAACCGTGCACGCTGGGACGAGCGGGTCCCGATACACGCGGCGAGCGACTTCTATGGCCTGGAGGCGTTCCGGGCGGGGAAGGACGCCCTGCGCCCGTTCGAGCTGGCGGAGGTCGGTGACGTCACCGGAAAGACCCTGCTGCACCTCCAGTGCCACATCGGCCTGGACACCCTGTCCTGGGCGCGGCACGGCGCCGCGCAGGTGGTGGGCCTGGACTTCTCGGAGCCCGCCGTGGAGACCGCCCGGGGCCTCGCGGAATCGCTGGGCCTGGGCCCCGACCGCGCGGCGTTCGTGGCGGCCGATGTGTACGACGCCCCGACGGCCGTCCCCGACTCCTCGTACGACATCGTCTACACGGGCGTCGGCGCGCTGAACTGGCTGCCCGACATGGAGCGCTGGGCCGAGACGGCGGCCTCGCTGGTCGCGCCCGGCGGCTTCCTCTACCTGGCGGAGTTCCACCCCCTGACCGACACGCTGGACGACGGGACCGGCTCGGTCGTCACGCACGACTACTTCAGCCGTGAGGCATGGGTGGACGAGACGCCCGGGACGTACGCCGACTTCGACGCGCCGACCGTGCACAACCGCAGCGTCGAGTGGCAGCACCCGGTGGGGGAGGTGGTGACGGCGCTCGCGGCGGCCGGTCTGCGGATCGAGTTTCTCCACGAGCACGATATGTCGCTCTTCCCGCGCTTCGGCACGCTGGAGCGCCATCCGGACGGTCACTACCGCTTCCCGGCGGACCGGCCGCGCATCCCGCTGATGTACTCGCTCAAGGCGTCGCGCCCGTCGGTGCGTTAGGCATCAGGGCAGGTCAGCGCGGTTCTGCGGGCGATTGTCAGTGGTGGGGGACAGACTTGTCCCCATGACCGAGACGACGGGCAAAACCATCGGCGCGCGCGCCCTGCGCACGGCGGTGGAAGCGTATTGGGCGACGGCCGACACCCGCGACTGGGACGCCTTCGCGGCGACCCTCGCCGACGACGTGGTGTACGAGCTGCCGCAGACCCGGGAGCGCATCCACGGCAAGGAGCGCTATCTCCGGTTCAACCAGGAGTATCCGGGCGACTGGCACGTACGGATCGAGCGGATCGTCGCCGACGCGGAGGGCCGGCAGGCCGCCGCGCGGACCGAGGTCACGGTCGGCCCGGAGCAGCTGCACGCGATCCACTTCTTCACCTTCGACGAGCAGGGCCTGATCGACGGGGTCACGGACTTCTGGCCGGAGTCGTACGAACCCCCGGCGGGCCGCGAGCACTTGGTGGAGCGTTACTGACCCACCGTCCCACCGCCCAGCCGACTTACCGCCCCACCGGGCTCCGTCACACGCGCGAGCGGCTCACCGGCCATCCCCCGGTGAGCCGCCCCCGTACTCCGTACGCGTACGCGCGTCTTCGTCTGCTACACCGCCGACCGGAAGGCGGGCAGGTAGCCGCCCGACTGGCCCGCGGTCGTGGGGTGGTAGGAGTTCTGGACGGGAACGGTCACGCTGTGGAGCCAGGGGTCGCCGGAGCACAGCTCATGCCCGGTGAACTCGTCGACGACGCTGGAGAAGGTGAACCCGGCATCGGCGGCCCGCTTGGCGAGGACCCCGTTCAGTACGTCCGACGCGTCGTTGATCGCGGCCCGCTCGGCCTCGGTCAGCCCCGCGATGCAGCTGCCCGAGAGCTGGTAGAAGCGGGGGTATCCGAGGACGACGACCTGGGCGGCGGGGGCTCCGGCGCGGATGCTCCCGTACAGCGCATCGAGGCTGCCCGGCAGGGAGTTGTTCATTTTCTCGACGGCGGCGTTGACGCTGCTGAGGCAGGTGGCCTCGCTGCCCAGCACGCAGTCCTGCATGACAGAGGCGAACCCGACGTCGTTGCCTCCGGCCGTCACGCTGACCAGCGCGGTGGACGCGTTCAGCGCCCCGAGCTGGCCACTGGCGACGGAGGCGGTGGTCGCGCCCGAGCAGGCGACGAAGGCGAACGAGGCGGGGGAGTTCGCCGCCGCCCACAGCTGCGGATAGGCGTTGGCGCTGCGTCGGCAGTCGCCGCTGTCGGGGAGGTAGTTCCCGGCGCCGACGCCGGAGGAGTAGGAGTCGCCGAGCGCGACATACCCGCCCGCCGATGCCGAGTCCGCCGCGACGGCGGTACCGGCGACACCGAGAGCGGCCACGGCGGCGAGTGCGAGGGTGGAGAGGGATGCCCAGATTCTGCGTACGGACATGGCTGCCGATCCTTCGAAGTGTGGGGGGTGGGGGGTGAAGGGAGCGATGCCGTGTCTAGCAGCTCGCGGTACCCGCCGGTAATGCCCGTGCGAGAAGTCGTCTGATATGCCCGGATGATCGATCGGGGGTGGATGCTCCGCGCGTAGATAAACCCTCAACTAGGTGGAGGTAGAGGCAAGTTGAAGGGAATATCGTGCCCCTGGGCGCCGCTGCCCCACCGGTGATTCCACCCCCGCGAAGGGCAGCGAGACCCCCGCCCCCCGAAGCCGATTCCCACCGAACGGCCCAACCCGACGCCCGCTGTCGCCTGCCCGAGGGATAACCCGAGGGACAAGGCGCCCCACCTCGCCCGTCCAAGGAGTGAGGCCCCCACTCGTCCGAGGAGCAAGGCCCCGCCCGTCCGAGGGATAAACGCCTCGCCGGGCAGGCCCCCGGTTGCCATACGATTACGGCGGTTCGCAGCTGCCCGCTCCACGCGGTCGCCGCCCGCTGCGCCCTCCCGATCCGGCCCAGCCGTGGCACCGCGCCCGGCGCCGTAGTGACGAAATGGAGCATCCAAGGATGGCTCGACACCTGGTAACCAGCGCGCTTCCCTACATCAACGGGATCAAGCACCTGGGCAACATGGTCGGGTCGATGCTTCCGGCGGACGTGTACTCCCGGTACCTCCGCCAGCGCGGTCACGACGTCCTGTACATCTGCGCGACCGACGAGCACGGGACGCCCGCCGAGCTGGCCGCCAAGGCGTCCGGGCTCTCGGTGGCCGAGTTCTGCGCGCAGGCCCACGACGACCAGAAGGCCGTGTACGACGGTTTCCAGCTGGCCTTCGACTACTTCGGGCGCAGCTCCTCGCAGCAGAACGTCGAGATCACCCAGCACTTCGCGCGGCAGCTGAAGGAGAACGGCTTCATCGAGGAGCGGGCGATCCGCCAGGTGTACTCGCCGGTCGACGGCCGCTTCCTCCCCGACCGGTACGTCGAGGGGACCTGCCCGCACTGCGGTTACGACAAGGCGCGCGGCGACCAGTGCGAGAACTGCACCCGCGTCCTGGACCCGACCGACCTGCTGGAGCCGCGTTCGGCGATCAGCGGCTCCACGGAGCTGGAGGTCCGCGAGACGAAGCATCTCTTCCTGCTCCAGTCGAAGCTCCAGCACGAGGTCGAGGCATGGGTGGCCCGGCACGAGGCCGACTGGCCGCAGCTGTCGTCCTCCATCGCCCGCAAGTGGCTGACCGAGGGCCTGCACGACCGGGCCATCACCCGCGACCTGGACTGGGGCGTTCCGGTCCCGGCCGACACCTGGCCGGAGCTGGCGGCCGAGGGCAAGGTCTTCTACGTCTGGTTCGACGCCCCGATCGAGTACATCGGCGCGACGAAGGAGTGGTCGGACGCCGCCCCCGACGGTGAGGTCCGCGACTGGAAGTCGTGGTGGTACGAGGCCGACGACACCGTCCGCTACACCCAGTTCATGGCCAAGGACAACGTCCCGTTCCACACGGTGATGTTCCCCGCCACCGAGCTGGGCGTACGCGAGCCGTGGAAGAAGGTCGACGTCGTCAAGGGCTTCAACTGGCTGACGTACTACGGCGGGAAGTTCTCCACCTCCCAGAAGCGCGGCATCTTCACCGACGCCGCCCTGGAGACGCTGCCGGCCGACTACTGGCGCTACTTCCTCATCGCCAACGCCCCCGAGTCCGACGACTCCTCCTTCACCTGGGAGCACTTCGCCGCCACGGTCAACAAGGACCTGGCCGACACCCTCGGCAACTTCGTCAACCGCGTGCTCTCCTTCTCCCGCAAGCGTTTCGGCGACGAGGTCCCCGCGGGGAACGCGGCAGGCGAGGCGGAGACGCGACTCGGCGAGGAGATCGCCCGCCTCCTGGCCGAGTACGAGGAGCACATGGAAGCCCTCCAGTACCGCAAGGCCGGCGCGGCACTGCGGGCCCTGTGGTCGGCGGGCAACTCCTACCTGGAGGAGAAGGCCCCCTGGCTGGAGATCAAGACCGACCCGGAGGGCGCGGCCCTGACCCTGCGGACGGCGATGAACCTCATCCACCTGTACGCGGTCGTCTCCGAGCCCTTCATCCCGGCCTCGGCCACCACCATGCGCGGTGCCTTCGCCCTGCCGGACGACACCGCGACCTGGGTGACCGCCGAGCAGGCGAAGTCCCTGGACACCGTCCCGGCCGGCACGGCCTTCACCGTCCCGCCGGTCCTCTTCGCGAAGATCACGGAAGACGACCTGGAGTCCTACCGGGCGCGCTTCGGGGGCGCGGGCGCCTGAGCCGACGACCGGTACCGACGGCGTACGCCCTCGGAAGCCGGGCATCCGTCCGAAGCCGAAGTGAACCGGCGCCGACCCGTGTGCGAGGGGTCGGCGCCGGTCCGCTTCGGCCGGTCAGCCCAGGATGACCGCCTGAGGCTCCTCCTGCTCCTGGGACTCCTCCGGCTCCGGGGTGTCCTCCGCCGAACCGTGGGTCTCCACCGTCCTGCGCCGGAGGTTCTCCACGTCGGTCAGGATGCCGACCAGCAGCTTGTGGAGCTCGTCCAGCTGGTCCACCGGGACGGTGGGGGTGTGGTCCCCGACCTCCG
The DNA here is from genome assembly GCA_002082585.1 of Kitasatospora albolonga. Lineage (NCBI taxonomy): Bacteria > Bacillati > Actinomycetota > Actinomycetes > Kitasatosporales > Streptomycetaceae > Kitasatospora > Kitasatospora albolonga. The sequence goes on along the minus strand of CP020563.1, from coordinate 3,508,718 downwards.
GCTCCAGGGAGTGCAGATGGTCGAGTGCGTCCCGGGCGCCCTGCACGCCGAGGTGGAGCGCCCTGCGGTGCGCGGCGGCGCGCTGGCTGGGAGGTACCGGAGCGTCGTCGGCGCGGGGGGCCGGGACAGGGGCCGGGGGCGGCGCGTCCTCGGTGCTGTGGGAGAACAGCCCCGCCACCGGGCCGGTGGGCGCAGGCACCTCGCCGGGAGACGTGCTGGTGAAGGCGGGGTCGCCGGGCGAGGACGGCGCCGGGGCCGGAGGCCGTACCGCCGGTGCCGCCTGGGCCGCGCGCTCCGGTTCCGAGGCCGCGACGACGTCCCACTCGTACAGCGGCACCGGCACCCCATCGGCGTCACGGGCGATACGGTCCGGGGCGCCGAGATCGACCTTGAAGTACACGTACGGCCGCTCGTCGGACGGGGCCGGCTCCTTGCCGGTGAGGCTCTGCCGGGGTACGGAGTTCTGCGGCAGAGCCTCACCGCGGAACGTGTTGGCGGCCGATGCGAGGGTCCACAGGCCGAGCTCGTTCGTCGGCTGTGACAACCCTTCGACGACCTTGTGCACGTCCGAGCGGAAGGGGACGCCGCCCTTCTCCCTTGTGGGACCCAGGGAGGAACCGACGTTCCTGGTCAGGAGTTTGTCGGCGATCAGCGCCACTCCACCGGCCACCGCCAGGGTGTGGCGGGCGTCGGCGTCGCCGTCCATCGCCGGGGCGATGAGTTCGGTGAAGTCGTCGGTGGGCCGCGGGGTCCAGTCCTCGGTGATGCCCTTCACCAGCACACCGCCGTTGTTCCACGCGTTGCGGGCCTGCTTGGTGACGAGCTTCTTCCTCGCCCGCCACGGAAGGTCGATGACCGGCCCCAGGAGCTCGCCGAACCCCTTCATCCCCATCCGCTGGCCGCCCTTGATGGCCTTGGCCTGATCCTTGAGACTCTCCAGCAGATCCGGCCGGGTCAGGGCGTTGACCAGGTAGACGGCACGCCACAGAGCGGTCCCGGGAGGGGGCGTGGCGCCCCCGAACGTCCGGGGGAGATCGGCCACGGGGATACGGCCGACGGCAAGGCCGTACACCGCCTGGAGTTCGGCCGTGTTCCAGCGCGGGTCGTCCTGCTGGATGATCCGTTTCAGGGCGCGGGTGATCACCTCGACGTTCTTGGCCGCCTCGTCCCACGGCATGAACTCGACGTGTACGGAGGCCAGTACGGAACGGATGGCGTCGTCGAAGATGTCCTCGGCGGAGAGCGCCCGGCCCTCGTGCCCCTCGATCCCGACGGCGATCTGCGCGGGAACGACGTAGGTCTGGGCGATCTGAGCGGCCCGGAGGCCGGGCGCCGCCCCCGCCATCTCGTCGTGGAACTCCTGTCGCAGCTCCTGCCGCCACTGGGCGCGGCCGGAGGCCAGCCGCTGCCCGAGGCCGGGCTCCGCGCTCGTCCCTGCCCCGGTTGCCTTGCCGAGCAGGGCGTCGGTGGCCAGGTAGGCGACCTCGGTGGGGTCGGCACCGTGCCCGGCCAGTACCGCCCAGGCGCTGGCGAGCCGGGTGATCCCGTCCCGTACGACGAGGAGGTGGATCGACTCCGTACCGTCCTCGAACGTGATCTCGGCGGGGTGGGTGATCAGGTTGCGGGTGACGGAGCGGGTGAGGATGGACGACGCGTAACTGTTGATCGACAGCGTCGCGTGGATGGTCTGCCACACGTGGTTCCGCAGATGGGCGAGGTTCTCGTAGCGGTACTGCACGGTCGCCCCGGGGCGGCCCTCGTGGGTGACGCCCTGCACCTGCGGGTCGGACACCTCCGAGACCTTCGTGCCGGTACGGGGCTGGGGCCCGGGGTACAGCTCGTTCAGCAGGACGCGGGTGACGGCCGACCGCAGCGTCGCCCCTTCGACGTTCTCCACCATCAGGAGCCCCGAAGGCTCCTCCGGCGTCGGGCTGAGCTGAACCGCCAGCGCCGCGGCGCCCGTTGTGGCACGTGCTATCGCACCCCACGCGGTGTCCGGCAGCCACGTGCTCGGATTGGCCCGGCCCGCCGCGGTCACCCCCTCGGCATGGCTGTCGGTCGAGTCGGCGGGGAGGCGGGGCGGAATGTTGGTCACCCGGATCGGCTCATCTCCCCAGACGATGTCGAGGGAGAGGGGGCCGGGACTGCCTGTGGTCATGGGGCGGGGTCTCCGATGTGTTGAGGGTGGCCTGCGTGGGCCATGACGGAAGGGCGATGGGGCGCACGGGTCGCCGACCGCGTCGTCAGGTCGGAATGTCCTCCGAGGCGCTCGTGCCCGCCCAAGGAGGTTCCGGCGCGAGCCAGGGTGGCAGGTGGCGCGCGTCTCGGTGGAGCCGGTGCTGGTATGCGACGTACGCCGCGAGCTCCGCAGGTGTCAGGAGCAGTGCGACTTCGGCTGAACGACGGGTGGGGCGGGGAACTGGCCAGTTTCCCAGGAGAGTTGAGTGGCGTATCGCTGTCCCGGCAGCTGAGAAGCCGGGGGTCGGGTCTGCTGTGCGAGTAGCACATACCCCTTGACAGGTCTACCGAGATGCGGTAATGCTCGCCGAGTGAGGGGGTTGGCCGCCGGGAAGATCACCCATGCGTCCACATGCTTCGCGACTTCCGGCCTTCCGGTCTTCCGGCCGAGATGTGATGGATGCGCCGTCGCCATCGCTCATCAGGACTCCTTGCGTGTGACTGCCGTCAGGCGTGGCCGACCGACTTGGCTGACTGTGCGTCATGAGTCATGCCCTCGATGCCGGTTGGAGTGACAGTACACACCGACTGACCCTGTGTTCGTTCATTCTTGGGTCGGTCTCCGACCGAGGAGGCAGAGATACGTCTGCTGATGTGCGGGCTGTACGGCGATAGGCCCTTTTGTGTCAGCCCTTGGCGGTAGTCACGCCAGACTGTTCTTGGCCTGTGGGTAGTTGTCGAATACCTGAGGGAGGGGACTCATCCCGATCTTGTCCAGTTGCGCCAACACGGCTGCGATAGCGGTGACTTCACCGAGGACACTGCTGCGCTGGATGATCCAGACGAACTCGCGGGTGTCTGTCGGCAGCGTCCGCGGCAGGGTGGTCAGCCCGATCTTCTCGAACTCTTCGCTGATCTCGCCGCACAACTCGGCGCTGAGCCGGGCTCGTTCCGGAGCAGCGTGCTTCTTGATGAAGCTCATGGACAAGCGTTTGATGCCATGGTCGACCTCGACGGCATGCTTGATAACAGTGAAGTCCATAATTCTGTAGCTTACTGCGTTACTAAGAAAATTAAGTGGGGCCGAGAGCTTGAACTTCCTTGAAGAGGAAGGTGGTTGGGGGAAGCCCGGGTGGCGCGGATGTCGCACTGCGAGGTCAACTCCGCTGCGTTCAAACGTCGTTGCTCCGTGAGCGACGCAAGGCTGCGGCGTAGCATCAGCTGTGAAGCGAAAGGGGGCGCCCGTCCTGCTTCTTCCAGGGCGCCTGGGTCGGGATTCCCGGCTCCTTCACCGCCACGGTGCTGCTGATCACTCCGGTGCCGCAGGCGTGGGTCGCTTTTACCGCGCCGGTGGCACTTCTGGGGCCTCTCGTTGTCGCGTTCGGCGAGGCTCCGGTGCAGGGGCTCACTTCGGTGGTGTCCCACATGGTGGGTGGCCGGGCCCTGTTCGGCATGCGGGCGGTCGACCGTGAACGGCTGCGCTTCGCCCGCGACCTGCACGATCTGTGCGGCTGCTCGCTCACCGCGGTCGCGTTGCAGTGCGAGCAGATCCAGCGGCAGGTGCGCAGGGCCCCGCAGCGGGCCGAGGACGAAGCGGCGACATACGTCATGGGCCAGCTCCAGCCCGCGGTCCGCTCACCCGGTCCAGGGCCTGGGCGGCAGCGGACCGCGTCTGGTGGTGGCACGTCGCCGCATCGTCGGAACGCCCGAAGGGGTCACCCCCGCTGCTCGTCGGTGTCGTACAGCCGCCAGGCCGGCCAACGCGCAGCTTCGACTGCGCCGTCACCGCTGCCCAGCAGATTCCGGCGGTGCAGCATGAGCCGGAGGTGGCGTGCCGCGTCGCCGTTCTCCTCCATTCCCCGATCGAGAAGTACGGGTTGGGGGGCAGCTCCGCCGACGCCGCGTATCACGGCGTCCACGGGATACCCGTGAACGGTTTCCCCCAGCGTGACAGTGGCTTCTTCCGCGAAGGAGAGGGCCTGGTACAGGCGTTTGAGCAGCACGTCCTCGTCTTCGCCTCCCAGGGCCAGGCCGTCCCGCTCCGCGGCCTCAAGCAGTGCGGCGCCCACGCCTCCCCGCTTCCGCCAGAGCTTCTTGTCCCCGACCACGATCAGGTGACTGCGGGCCCGGGTGATGGCGACGTTCCACAGGTTCAGCTGTTCACCGACCCAGGCGACGGAGCCCGGGTGCATACCTTCGCCGACGACGAGGGAGAACACCATGACGTCGCGTTCACCGCCCTGGAAGGTGTGCACCGTACCGATGCGCAGACGCTCCTCGTCGTACGGGCTCAGTCGCTTGCGTAGGGTTTCGGCCTGTGCCGTGAAGGGGGTGACGACACCGACGGTGGCCTCGGGCGGCAGCTGTTCCAGCAGATAGCGGACGCTGTCGTGCACCTTGCGGATCTCGTTCTCGTTGACCCAGGAGCCACCGAACAGAGGCCGGGCGGCCCGCCCGGCCACATCCGTCCAGATGACGGCGGAGCGGTTGGCCAGAGCTGGACGGCCACGGGTGTCGGTGAGAACGGTCAGCCCACCGTCGTAGAAGAACTCGTTGGAGATCCCGGCGATATGCGGATGACAGCGGAAGTGCTCGTCGAGAAGCAGCGTGCCGCCCGCGGACTGCTCGGCCGCGTGGAAGGCGGAGTGGCGCCGGTAGGCGAGGTGGTGCTTCTCCAGCCAGTCGGACCGCAGCCCGTTCCCGCGCCGGATGAGAGCCTCGCGGTGCGGGCTGGTCTTCGTGATGTGCGTGAGCTGCATGGGGTCGCCGATGACCAGGGCGCGCCGTGCGCGGAACAGCAGGGGCAGGACGTGGGGAATGGCGCACTGGCTGGCCTCGTCGATGACGACGAGGTCGAACAGGGCCGGGTCCGGTGGGAAACGCCGGGCGGAGAGGCTGGTGACCGCCCATCCGGCCACCGCGGGCGCGGTCATCGGGGTTCCCGAGCGCCCGAGGACCCTGCCCAGCTGCGGCCAGTCGCCGCGTTTGCCCTCCCGGGCCGTCAACAGCTCCCTGATGCGGCGGCGTCCGGCCCAGGCGGCAGCGTGGACCTTGGTGGCGAGGAGCGTACGTGCAGCGTCCTGGACGGCGCTCTCCGCATCGCGGAGGGCACGGGTGAGCGCTGTGTCGTCAACGGTGGCCGCGTGCTCGCGCCCGTCACGCCATTCCGCCTCGGCCGCGGCGAACCCGGCGAGCGCGAGGCAGCCTGCGGCGGGATCACCGGCGTACCCCTCCAGGCCGACCTTGCGCAGAAAACGGGATCGGCGCCACGATCCGAGGAAGCGCGCGCGGGAGCGGCGGCGTGCGCTGTCCTCCAGCTCCCTCGGCAGTTGCGGGCCGCCGAGCAGCTCCTGGAGTCCGGTGACGGTGATCCCGAGCTGTTCCGCGTGGTGGGCGCGGGCCTCGCCTGCCCGGCGAAGCCTCAGCTCGGTCTCGGCGATGTGGGCAAGATGCCGCTGTACCTCTGCCAGGCGGTCGGCGGCCAGCCTGGTCTCCACGGCTGCCGTGGCCACGGTGGTGGACGGCTCCGGGCCGGTACGCAGCGCGTGGAGCGCGGCGGTCTCGTGCTCCGCGTTGCTCTTGCCGGTCTTCCGCGCCGAGCCGGTGCGTACGACGCTGCCGGGCACCAGCTCGTCGCAGCGGCGCCAGACCTCGTCCACGGCATCGTTGTTGGTGGACGCGACGAGCACGGTCTGACCTGCCGCGATCGCCGTGGCCACGAGATTGGCGACCAGCTGGCTCTTGCCGGTACCGGGCGGGCCCGTGGCCACGGTGAGGCGACGGGTCATGGCGGACCGGAGAACCGAGCTCTGCGCCTCGTTGCAGGGCAGCGGAGTCACGAGGCCCGTCGGCTCGGGATCTGTGTGGGCGAGGCATCGGATGCGCTGCGAGGGGTCGGGCGCGAGCGCCCCGAGGGCGGTCTTTCCGATCTGGTCCGTCTGTTTGGCGATGCCGGCGAAGTCGTTGAGAAGCCCCTTCGTGAAGTTCGTCCGGGGGCGTGCCGAGAACAGGACCGCGGTGTTGCGGGCCCCGTGGCCGGGTGTGCGCACGTCGATGTGGTCGGTGAGTTGGTCGGGACGGAGCTCCTGTACGCACGGCAGCTCGAACTCCTGGGTGAGGAGGTTGCGTACCTCCACCGCCATACGGTCGTGCTGTCCTCGATGCCAGGACGGCTGAAACGTGCCGATGAGCTGGTTGGCCTCGTCCTCGCCCAGCCAGTCGTGCGCCAACCGGGGGTGTGGCTGGACCGGCCCGTACGGCTTCAGCCGCACCTCGCCCTCGTCCTGGACGATCTCGACCCGGCGCACCAGCAGGGGCGCGAACTTCGGCTGCCGCCAGGGGCTTCCGGTGCGGGGCCCGGTGAGGAGCACGGCCGGATAGCCCGCCCAGAGCTCGGCGTCCTCCTCCGCCGCTGAATCCACCAGCGGGCCCGCTTCCTCGGGGAGCGCGACGCAGCCGTCGTCGTCGACCTCGCCGGAGATGAACCTCTCCGCGCCGTCCAGACACACGTACGACGTGCCCTGACGGCTCACGTCCATCAGAGGCGTCTCGGCACTCTCGGCCAGGACGCACTCGCGGTAGTAGTCCAGCAGGTGGGTCCAGGCGGGTTGTGCGTGAGCGGTCTTCACGGCGGGTGACGGTGCGGCTTCTCCGGCGGCCGCCCGGGGCCGAGAACTCAGAGGATCGAGGATGGGGGCCCGGCCGAAAGGGCTGTCCGCGATGACGATGCGGTCGTCGACGCCGAGCGCGGACTGCACCGGCACCTGACGCCCGCTGTCCTGGGCACGCATACGCTTGTTGACATAGTGGAACAGGTCGCTGACCGTCACCGCGCTGCCGCTGTCCTTGCTGACCTTCCCCGTGCGCAGCGCCTCGATGACCTCGCCGGTGAACGCCGACGGCTTCACATCATCGCCGCCGCCCGCGTCCGCGTACGAGTCCTCCCCGGCCCGCGAGGACGACAGGACGTACACGCCCCTGCTCGTCAGCGGGGGCCGCTCGCCGGACTTGGCCACGGAGCCGTCACCTTGCCGGTCCGACGTACGCAGCCCCACGGCGAACCCGCCGCTGCGGCAGCAGTCGATCATCACGATCTTCTGCGGTGCGACGCACTCCTCCAGCGCGTCGTTGAGGAACCCGGCGCTGACTCCGGTCGCGGCCACCCGGTCGTAGTCGGTGTCCTTGGCGACGAAGTGGAACTCGCCGCCGTCACGTACGGTGCGCACCCCGTGCCCGGAGACGTACACGAGCGCGAGTTCGTCCTCCTCGCGCTCCTGGAGGAACTCACCGATGACCGCCCGCATGTCATCGGCGGCGAGATCGGATTCCGTCTGTACGGAGACGAAGTTGCCGATCTTGCGGTGCTTCAGGACCTGGGTGAGTCCCCATACGTCCGCCCTTACGGAAGCCAGCGAGGAGAAGCGGCCGTCGTCGTAGTGCTCGTTGCCGATCAGGAGAGCCCGGCGCTTGTGGAAGCGGGTCACGCCGCGTCGTCATCCGGTGCGGAACCGTCGTCGCCGGCGACCCGGTCCTGGAAATCCCGGACCATGCGCTCCTGTGCGGCGTCCGGACGACCGGTGATCTCGATGGAGTCGTCCCCGACGGTGACCACGACCTTGCGGTGCCGCTCCTTGGCGCACCACTCCTTGATCAGGGTGATCAGGACCTGGGACGCCGGGCGGGCGACGGCGGCGGTGGTGGCGGCCCAGAGAGCCACCTCACCGACGCCTGTGCCCTTGCTGCCCGGTTCGGAGGGTCCGTCGGCGTCATGGACGCCGACGACGAGATCGGCTTCCCTCCGCAGGCTGTCGTGCAGATCCCGGGTGAGACGCTCCTGCCGGAGTGTGTCGCCGCCTGTGGGCACGGTGAGTGTCCACGGCGATCCCCCGTTGTGCATGTGCCGCTCCTTGCCTTCGCGTATGCGCTTGCTGGTCTGTCCAGCGACTTTGGCACGCAGGCCGTCGGGAGGGACAGCCAGGGCCGGGATGGAGGGACGGCATCCGGCCACCGCGCCCGGCGCCGGAGGAGGGACGTCCGCCCCGCTGCCCGGCCTGCCCCGAGCCGACACGGATCGGGGCAGGCGTCGGCTTCTCCCCCGGAAAACACCCTTGTATACGGGTCAGCCCGGGGAACGGTCGTCGGGCGATGCCTGCTCCGGCACCACCCTGATCGCGAGTGCGGTGCCGTCCGGCCGGATGGAACTCGCCCCCCAGTCGTCGATGCCGTCCGGCTCAGGCCAGTCATTCCGCCGTTCGTACGCCCGTCGGCGGTACTCCTCCACCCTGCCCTCCGCGAGCAGGCCGTAGAGATCTGCGGCCACGCCGGAAAACGCTTCGACGCGTGTGCCGTTGATACGGAAGACCTGGTCAGTGCCGACGTACCGCTCCCCGGCGAAACAGGCTTTCGCGTCGTGGACGCTGGCGGTCCCGGCGTAGGCGGTTTCGCTGAAGTGCTTGCGGCCCTGCTCGTCGATCAGATACCGGCCGACAGTCCCACCGCCGCCGGCCAGAGAGAGCTGTCCGGCGGCGTGCGCCCGGGCGACGACGCGGCCGAACCACGAGAATTCCTTCTCAGGGATCAAGAAGGCGTTGTGCCGTTCCGCGCCCCGTTCCCCGGGGAGGGCCACGGAGTCCACGTACGGCAGAGCCCGGCGGCCGATGGCCACATCAGCCGAATCCGCACCGGACGCCGGCCGTACGGGAAGCTCGGCACCTCCCCCCGTGTGCAGGACATGCACGGTCACACCGGCGGCGGCCAGGAACTCGGTCGAGGTCGTGAGCGCGGGAGTCGCGTTCCGCTGACCCAGATGGAATCGCTCCACGCGCTCACTGCCCCGGGCCAGCTGCCTGTATGTCGTACGAGAGCTTGCGGAGGTCTTCGGCTTCACGGCCTGGTGGTTGCCGTTCACGGTCACCACGAAGATTCGGGAGCCTTCACCGGGACGCCATGCCTCCAGCAGGAAGTCCGGCCTCGGCCTCGCGCCGAGAGTCCCGGCCGGCTTTGTTCGCGCGAAGCCGGGAAGCAGGGCGGTTTCCGCGTCGACGATGCTGATCAGGCGGTCCGGATACCTCTCGCGAAGCGCCCGTTCAGCGACGGCGAGCCCGAACGCTCGGCCCAGCTCCCTTGCCTGCATGGCCCGATAGGACAGTTCGGGCGCCTTCCCCTCATCGGTGAGGCGCAGACTTCCGTGCCGGTCGGCGGCGAAGGCGCGGCAGTACTTCAGCCCCTGCCAGTGCTCAGCCAGTCCCCTGCCCCGTCCTTGCCGGGCCAAGGCCGTACCGCGCGCGAATGTCGCAAGCACATCCCACGGAGTCACCCACAGGGGACCACGCTCGGCCCGGGGCAGCTGGCGCAGGTCCGGCTTGCGGGGACCGTGCCCTTCGTTCGGGATCTTCTTTTTCGCCCGCTCGCGGTCGACGGCATCGGCTGCTTTCCCTACTCCGGCGATGAGTCCGGGCGATGAGTTCACCTGCACGGTCAGAAGGTCACCGAGACGCCTGATCACGTCGAAGGCCGTGGGGTCCATGCAACGGGACGGTAGGAATCCCCGATACCGGCGACAAGAAGGCGATTCAGGCCATGGCAGTGCAGCCGCCCGACTCCGTGAGCAGCTGAAGCCTGGACAGGGCGGGCGGAAGGGCGCCTGTCAGCCATTGGCTGACAGGCGCCCTGATAATTCGGCACCGCTTCCTTGATCCTGCTGTGCCGGAGCACATAGGAGGGGCATGGCAGTGGTACGGAAAGGGCGGATCTCAGCTGCGCGCAGACGTCGGCAGCGGCGTCTCAAGATCGGGGCCACCGCCGGGGGCCTCGGTCTTGTCGTGGCAGTCACCTTCTGGGGCGTGATCTGGCCCTATCTCGTCGGTGCACTTGTTCTCAGTGGCGTCGGCGGTGGCGGGTGGTGGTTATGGCGCACCGATCGGTTCATCAGGGGCGGTGACCGGCAGTGGCGGCACGATGAGGCCGTGCGGGCAGGGCAGCGGACGCTTGCCGAGGTCGACGTGATGACGGGAACAGAGTTCGAGGACTTCGTCGTGGAGCTGTGCCGACGTGACGGGTGCACTGACGTGCGGAGGGTCGGCGGCTCGCACGACAACGGGGCTGACGTGCTGGGGCACCTTCCCGACGGGCGGAGCATGGTGATCCAGTGCAAGCGGTACGCGCCCAAGCGCAAGATCCCCAGCAGGGAGGTCCGGGATCTCCTCGGTGCGAGGGTGCACTTCAGGGCCGACGTGGCGATCTTCGTGGCCACCACCTACTTCAGTGGCCCGGCAGAGAAGTTCGCCGCGGAGAACGATGTCCTGGCCGTCCATCGTGATCACTTCGGACTGTGGAACAACGGTGCTTCGCTGTCGTCGCTCGGCGCGGTGAACGGTCTGGGGCAGGGCGACCGTCGGCACCGGGAGCGCTGGAAGGAGACGTACGGGTAGGAGCGTCTCCTGCCGGGCGCAGTAGCCGGAGCGCCGGTCGTTCACCCGGGTGGGCCGCCGCTCCGCACCTCGCTGGTCCGCGCCTCTCTCCACGGCACCGGTCACCCTGGGCGCCGGGGGTGCCGTCATGCCTGAGGACCAGGTTCCGGTATGGCCCCACGTCACACGAGCGTGGGGCCAACCTCTCTCGGGTCAAAGCATCCAGGGACGCTCGCTGACCAGGTACGTGATGATGACAAACCCTAGAGCCGTCAACAGCCGCGCGGGCAGGCGTTGAACGGTGAGCCGGAAGCCGCCGACGCGGATCTTCACATAGGGCGGACACAGCTTCCTCGTTGGTGGTCTGTCGGCGGCGCGCTGGTTGGCCATGAACTGATCCTTTGTCCTTTTGCCACACGGTCGTCGTGTGGTCTGCCCCGAAGGCAGGGACACCTTGGATCAGCAGGGGGTTAGCCACGCAACCCTCATCTGACCTGCGGTTCTATCGTTGGGACCTCGCGGCTGCCACAGATGGGGGTTAGCCGCGCAAGGGGCTGTGGCAGCGAATTTCGGGTAGCTGGGCCTGCCCCAACAACTCAGCCTTCTTTACCTGGCCCTGCGAAATTCCCACACGTCCGGATACCCCCGATGAACGCCCTGAGCCTTGGTAGGTCACAGCAACGCCGACCGGAGATATTCTCAGCCGTCGAGTAGCTGCCGGAGATCGTCCTCGCTCAGCCGCTGGCCCGGGTCGGCGGTCTCCCCGTCGAAGCGCACGCCCTCGTCCCGGAGGACGGATGCGGCGGTGTCCGTGCGCGAGGTGTCGGTCCACTGGAAGCCGGGGCTGACCTTCCCGGTGGCGGTGAGGACGCGCCAGGCGTTGGGGCATCGGCCGCAGGTGCCGAGGTGCCGGCCGACGGGGACAGCGTGGCTGCCGATGATGGTCGCCACGTCACCGTAGGTGGTCCACCGCCCGGCCGGTACGCCGTCCAGCAGGGTGTGCAGCCCGCTCCAGTCCTTACGGGCGCCGTTGAGCTGCCTGGCCAGAGCGGCGAGGTCGGTCCCCGCCAGCGTCGCCCACTCCCCGGGGTCGACGTCGGCGGGCACCTGTGTGGTGTCCACGTCCCACCACGTCGTTCCCTGGATGCCGTCCACGCTGCGACCGGTCACGCTCGTGAAGATGTGGTTGGCCAGCCCGGTGGGGGAGTACGAGGCTCCGTCCGCGTCCCAGACCAGCGGTTTGGCGGTGTCGTTGGTCCAGGTGGCAGCCGCCCGGGCGGGGTCCTGCTCCACCCAGGACCGGATCTCGGCGCGGATGGCCTCCGTCACGCCGTGGCGCGGTGTCATCAGGAGCCTGGCCCCGTCGGGCAGCAGTCCCGCACCGACGAGCACGTGGACCGCGTTCCGTGAACGGGAGCGCTCCTGCAGCTTCTTGGCCGCCGCCTCTCCTTCGACCCGGGCCGGGGCGAGCGTGAACTCTTCGACCTCCGGGGTCGGATAGACCTTGGTGAACCCGGCGACGACGCTGCCCTCAACCCGCCACAGGCCGACCTGGACGAGGTCGATGTCGAGGCCCATCTCCGACAGCCAGACCACGGAGTGGGTGACCTGCTTGGGGAAGTCGGCGGCGATGATCACCTGCCGGGGCCGCTGGAGCAGTTCCGGGCTCCACTCCCCGTCCACGTGGTCGAGCAGCCGCTGCCTGCACACGTCGATGCCGAGGGCCTGCCCCCTGCGCGACAGGAAGCCGCGGTGCGCCTGGGCGAGGGTGTCGAGGTCGAAGCGGGACACCAGGGCGGCGTAGGTGATCGCCTGGAGGTGTACGTCCCGGTCGGCGGTCCCCCGCTTCAGCTCGACCACGACGAGGCGCCCGGTCGCGTCCAGCCCGAGCACATCCAGCCGGTCCCGCGCCGGCACCCCGTCGGTGTCGGCCCACCGGTCGTACTCCGCGGTGATCACGAGCACCGACTCCCCGAGCACCTGCGGATGGGCGATCACCCACTCCTGAAGGTGCTGCCGCTCCAGCAGGCTCTCGGCGGCGAGCCCGGTACGCGATATCGGCGTGGCCGTCCGGCCGGCGACGGTGAAAAGATGATCCACGGTCCCCCCTCGTGCGTCCGGCGCGGTGCGTCGGACGACCAGAGCGTACGCGGACGGGGCCGCCCTACGAGAGCTGTTGCCCCGAATCGTCGAACCGCCGAACCGCTTCGGGAGCCAACGGGAACCCGGACCCCGAGACCGGCACCCGAATGGCACCCAGGGCGGCCCGGGAACGAGTCAGGGGCCTGATCCGATTTCTCGGATCAGGCCCCTGACCTGGTCTTACAGCTGTCGGGGTGGCGGGATTTGAACCCACGACCTCTTCGTCCCGAACGAAGCGCGCTGCCAAGCTGCGCTACACCCCGATGCCCACCGGTCTCCCGGCGACATCGATTACTTTAGCCCACCTGCGGCCGGAGGCGAAATCCGCTTTCTCCGCCGCCCCCGGCCCCGCCGCCCCTGCCCCGCAGCCTCAGGCAGGGCCCGGGCCCTGCGGCGGCCCGCCCCTCACTCCCGCCCCGTGAGCGTCAGCAGGGTGGCCTCCGGGGGGCAGGCGAAGCGGACCGGGGTATAGCGGTTGGTGCCGCAGCCCGCGGAGACATGGAGGTAGGCGCGGTGGGTGCCCGTCGTGTGGGTGGAGAGGCCCTTGACCCGGTCGGTGTCCAGGTCGCAGTTGGTGACCAGGGCGCCGTAGAACGGGATGCACAGCTGGCCGCCGTGGGTGTGGCCCGCCAGGATCAGGGGGTAGCCGTCGGCCGTGAAGGCTTCCAGGGAGCGCAGGTACGGGGCGTGGACCACGCCGATGGAGAGGTCGGCACCGGTCTCCGGGCCGCCCTGGACCTCCGCGTAACGGTCGCGCTTGATGTGCGGGTCGTCCAGGCCCGTGAACGCGATCTCCATGCCGTCCAGCTTGAGCCGGCCCCGGGTGTTCGACAGGTTCAGCCAGCCCGCCGCGTCGAAGGCGTCCCGCATCGGCTCCCACGGGTTGTGGACGGCGCCGACGACGGGCTCGTTGCCGTTGAGGCCGTGCCTGCCCTGGAGCTTCTCCAGGAGATAGCGGCCGGGGTTGCGCAGCCTCGGGCCGTAGTAGTCGTTGGAGCCGAAGACGTACACCCCCGGGAACTCCATCAGCGGGCCGAGCGCGTCCAGCACCTCGGGCACGGCCTCCGGGTCGGAGAGGTTGTCGCCCGTGTTCACGACGAAGTCGGGGCGCAGGCCCGCCAGCGACTGGAGCCAGGCGCGCTTCTTGCGCTGACCGCTCACCATGTGGATGTCGGACACCTGGAGGACGCGCAACGGACGTGCCCCGTGCGGGAGTACGGGAACGGTGACCCGTCGCAGGCGGAACGAGCGGGCCTCGAATCCGGCGGCGTAGGCGAGGCCGGCGGCACCGACCGCCGCTCCGACTGCCGTGACTTTCAGGGGGACTCCGTAGCGTGCGCGCATCTGTCCATCGTCGCAGACACGGTGCCTGGAGTGGAAAACCGGAGGGCGGCGGACAGCCCGCACCTGTCACAATCACGGCATGACCACGCTCAAGTCCAAGCTCAAGGAAGACCTCCACACGGCCATGAAGGCGCGTGACGAGCTGACCTCGTCCACCCTTCGGCTCACCCTCACCGCGATCACCAAGGAAGAGGTCAGCGGCACGTCGGCGCGCGAGCTCTCCGACGACGAGGTGCTGAAGGTGATCGCCAAGGAGGCGAAGAAGCGCCGGGAGGCGGCCGAGGCGTTCGCCCAGGGCGGCCGGGCCGAGCAGGCGGAGCGGGAGAAGGCGGAGGGCGAGCTGCTGGAGGGGTACCTGCCCAAGCAGCTCACCGACGACGAGCTGAACGCGATCGTGGCGTCCGCCGTCGAGGAGGCCAGGGCCGCCGGGGCCGAGGGGCCGCGTGCCATGGGCGCCGTCATGAAGATCGTCAACCCGAAGGTCGCCGGTCTCGCCGAGGGCGGCCGCGTCGCCGCCGCGGTGAAGAAGCTCCTCGCGGGCTGAGCCCGTACAGCGGAGCTCGTACAGCTGAGCCCGTACGCCCCAGCCGTACAGCTCATTCCGTACAGCTGATCGCGCACCAGAGGGCGCCCCGGTCCGATGAACGGACCGGGGCGCCCTCCTGTATGTGACCGACGCGTCAGGGGCCGGACCTGCCGCCGCCCTCCTGGCCCCCGTCGCCGCCCCCGCCGATCAGGCCGGGCGGAAGCTGGATGCCGGGGGTCCGGTCGCCGCGGCCGGGCTTGTTGTCCTCGCGGTCACCGTCGCCTCCGCGGTCGCCGCCACGGTCGCGGTCGCCGTCGCCGTCACCCTCCTCGTCCTTGTCCTCCTTCTCCTTGCCCCGGGGGACAGCGATCGGGTTGAACGAAGGGGTCTCCGACGCGTTCAGCGCGCCGGTCATGGCGATGCGCCAGATCGGGCCGGGGAGGCAGCCGCCGCAGACCTTGGCGTAGTACTGGCCGCCGATGGTGACGTTGTACATCGAGCTCTTCTCGCCGACGTCGTCACCGACCCACACCGCGGTGGAGAGGTTCGGGGTGTACCCGACGAACCAGGCGTCCTTGCGGTCGTTCGTCGTACCGGTCTTGCCCGCGTTGTCCCGGTCGCTCAGTCCGGCCCGCGTACCGGTGCCGTCCTCGACGACGCCCTTGAGCATCTGGTTGATGGTGTCCGCGGTCTTCTCGCTCATCGCCCGCGAGCAGGACGTCTTGGGCACGGGGAGCTTCTTGCCCTGCGGGTCCTTGATGGACTCGATGGCGACGGGCGTGCAGTACGTGCCCCGGTTGGCGAAGGTCGCGTACGCGGACGCCATCGAGAGCGGGGTGCTGTCGACGCTTCCCAGGGTGGCCGCGGGCCGCTCCAGGATCTCCTTGCCGTCACCGCGCTCGTAACCCACGTTCTTCGCCATGGTGAGCGTCTCGCAGAGGCCGGCCTTCTGCTCCAGCAGTGCGAAGTAGGTGTTGATGGACTTGCCGAGCGCGCTCGTCATGTCCCAGGTGCCGACCTCGGACTCCAGCTCGTTCTGGAGGTCCCAGTTCTGGTTTCCGGCGGGAGCCCCGTCACAGGTCCGGTAGGAGCTCTCCGGCACGCTGAGCTTCCAGCCCGAGGAGAACGTCTGGGCCGGGCTGATGCCCTTCTCCAGCGCCGCGGCCGCGGTGAACGGCTTGAACGTCGAGCCGACCTGGAAGCCGTAGGTGCTGCCGCCCATCTTGTTGCTGACGCCGAGGTTGAGCACGGTCTCGTTCTGCTTCTGGTCCAGGCCGTACGGGCGCGACTGGCCCATGGCGAGGATCTTGCCGCTGCCCGGCTGCACCTGCACCACGGAGGCCGCGAACTTGTCCGCCTTGCTGACCTTGGCGGTGGCCGCCTCGTTGGTCGCCTTCTGGGCCCGCGGGTCCAGCGTGGTCCTGATGGTCAGGCCGCCGAGGTTCCAGAGCTTCGTGCGCTCCTCCTCGGTCTTGCCGAACGCGGGGTCGGTCAGGATCGTCTTGCGTACGTAGTCGCAGAAGAAGCCGGAGCCGCTGACGGCCGTGATGCAGCCGTTCTTCGGCTTGCTGACCTTCAGCTTGATCGGGGCCGCGATGGCCTTCTCGGCCTCGGCCTGCGAGATGGCCTTGGTGGCGGCCATCCGGGTCAGCACGATGTTGCGGCGCTTGGTGGCCTCCTCCGTGTCGTTGACCGGGTCGTACCGGGTCGGCGACTGGACGATGCCGGCGAGCAGCGCCGCCTCACCCACCTCCAGGTCCTTGGCGCGCTTGGAGAAGTAGCGCTGGGAGGCGGCCTCGACGCCGTACGCCTGCTGTCCGAAGAACGTGATGTTGAGGTAGTTCTCCAGGATCTTCTTCTTGCCGAGCTCTTCCTCGACCTGGATCGCGTACTTCAGTTCACGGACCTTGCGGCCGATCGTCTGCTCGGTGGCCTGCGCGACCTTCTCCTGGTCGTCGCCCGCCTCCTCCACGAAGACGTTCTTCACGTACTGCTGGGTGAGGGTCGACGCGCCCTGCGCGGTCCCGCCCGTCTGCACGTTGCGGTTCATCGCGCGCAGGATGCCCTTGAGGTCGATCGCCCCGTGCTCGTAGAAGCGGGAGTCCTCGATCGCGATGATCGCGGCCTGCATGTACGGCGAGATGTCCTTGAGCGGGACCACCGTGCGGTCACGGGAGTAGACGGTCGCGATCGCACCGCCCTCGCTGTCCAGGATCGTGGTCCGCTGGCTGAGCGGCGGAGTCTTGAGGTTGGAGGGGATCTCGTCGAACCCTTCGACCGTCCCCTTGGCGGCGAGCCCCAGCGCTCCGGCTGCGGGCAGCGCGATTCCTGCCAGGACAGCTCCGGAGAGCGCGGCGACACCGAGGAATTTGGCGGCCTGCTGGGTCGTGGTGAGACCCCCGCCCGAGCGCTTCTTTGGCATGGGGGCAGCCTACGTTCTCATTCACCGGACAGGCGTACGGGCCTTGGCCTAAGCTGTTCTCAACTGTCACAGCAGTCCGGTTCCGTATCAACCCCCCTGCCATCCCATGCGCCTCTTCTGGTCATTCTTCTCCCGGCCGACGCACAGATGAGCCACACATCGCGGCGCTCCCGAAATCGCCCCGTGTGTCACTGAAAGTCCGTTGCCATTCGGGTGTACTGTCCCGTTTTCGCGGAGTTAGTCGCGCATGTCTTCCCCTCACTCCCCTGGGTGATCTGCCGCATACGCATAGTCCGTTCGGACCATTCAAGATTGGGCCCGAAGGGGGTGTTGTGCTGTCCCCGCCTTCCGTAACGTCCTCAACTGGCAGCGGTGAATATGCCGCTACCGCCGTGGGGGAGCCTCGATTCGGGAGAGGACGGCGCCGGCATGGGCTGGGTAACCGACTGGAGTGCGCAGGCAGCCTGCCGCACTACCGATCCGGATGAACTGTTCGTACAAGGGGCAGCGCAGAACAGGGCCAAGGCGGTGTGCACCGGATGCCCGGTGCGGACCGAGTGCCTGGCCGACGCGCTGGACAATCGCGTCGAGTTCGGCGTGTGGGGGGGAATGACGGAGCGGGAGCGCCGCGCACTGCTGCGCCGTCGGCCCACCGTCACGTCCTGGCGTCGCCTGCTGGAGACCGCGCGCAGCGAGTACGAGCGGTCCACCGGCATGCTGCCCGCGGTGATCGGGCTGGAGGACGACGAGCTGCACGAGACGTACGCCGCTGTGGGGTAGGGCAGGACGGTCGTCGGGGTACGACGGCCGGTCGGTTGGTTGGTCGTCTCGCGCTCGCGGTCGGTTGGCCGTCCGGGTCGGGACGATGCCCGTGTGTCTGGTGCTGGCTGTGGGCGGTGGCTACGCCGCTCCGGCCGGGGACGGCGGGGCCGAGTCGGTCCGGCCGGTCGCCAAGCGGTCGCCGATGGCCCGCAGACCGTCCAGGTCGTGTACGTCTCCGGGGAGCGCGGCCACCGCGGTCACCGGGACCTCCGGGTGCAGCTCGGTGAAGCGGTCACGCGTGTGCTGTTCGCGGGCGACGACCTGCATGCGCTCGGCGTGCAGGCGCAGCAGACCCGCCGTCAGTTCGTCGACGTCCACAGGGGCAACGGCGGTGTTCTCTGTACGCGGCTCGTGATTCTGCTGGTCCTGGTCCTGGTCCAGCTGATCGGGGTTCGCGGGGTCCTTGTGCTGGGGTTCGTCGTGCTGGGTCTCGTGCGCGTGCCCGAGGGAGAGCGACGGCTCGACGGCTTCGGGGGCGGTGACCGCCGGGTCGGGGGTCGTGAGGTCACTGTCGGGGGCCTTCAGGTCACCAAGGCCAGCTTTCCCGGCGGTCTGATCCACAATGCGGGTGTCGTCAAGATTTTCTGCGGCGGCCAGCGCCTGCTCGGCGGAGAGCCGGGAAGCCTCGCTGCCGTGCGCCCGGTTGAGGACGAGACCGGCCAGCGGCATGTCCTCCGCCGCCAGCCGCTCCACGAAGTAGGCGGCCTCGCGCAGTGCGTCCCGCTCGGGGGTCGCGACCACGAGGAAGGCCGTACCGGGGGCCTGGAGCAGCTTGTACGTGGCGTCCGCGCGGCTGCGGAAGCCGCCGAACATGGTGTCCATCGCGGCGACGAACGTCTGCACGTCCCGCAGGAACTGCCCGCCCAGCAGCTTGCCCAGCGTCCCGGTCATCATCGACATACCGACATTGAGGAACTTCATCCCGGCCCGGCCGCCCACCTTCGCGGGCGCCATCAGCAGCCGGATGAACTTCCCGTCCAGGAACGAGCCGAGCCGTTTCGGGGCGTCCAGGAAGTCCAGCGCGGAGCGCGAGGGCGGGGTGTCGACGATGATCAGGTCCCACTCGTCGCGCGCCCGCAGCTGCCCGAGCTTCTCCATCGCCATGTACTCCTGCGTACCGGCGAACCCGGCCGACAGGGACTGGTAGAAGGGGTTCTCCAGGATCGCGCGGGCCCTCTCCGCGTCCGCGTGGGCCTCCACGGTCTCGTCGAAGGTCCGCTTCATGTCCAGCATCATGGCGTGCAGTTCGCCCTCGCCCGCGATGCCGTCGACCCGGCGCGGGACGTTGTCCAGCTGGTCGATGCCCATGGACTGGGCGAGTCGGCGGGCCGGGTCGATGGTGAGGACGACGACCTTCCGGCCGCGCTCGGCCGCCCGTACGCCGAGGGCGGCGGCGGTCGTCGTCTTGCCGACGCCGCCGGAGCCGCAGCAGACGATGATCCGGATGTCCGGGTCGTCGAGCAGCGCGTCGGTGTCCAGCCCGGGAACGGTCTCCGGGGGCAGGCCGGAGGCGTCTTCTTTTACGCCCTCTTCTTTTACGCCCGTTTTTTTCGCGCCTGCCTCTTTTGCGCCTGCTTCTTTCGCGCCTGCCTTTACGTCGGCTGCTTTTACGTCGGCCGCAGCCCTTGTCGCTTCCTTCGCGCCCGCCGCAGCCCCTGTCATGAATCCGTCCCTTCCCCTACGCCCTGCTTACGGAGCTCCGTGGCCAGGTCGTGCAGCGCGGCGAGGTCCACCCCGTCGCCGATCAGCGGGAGCTCGGCCGTGGGCAGGCCGAGCCCGGCCAGTACGGCGCGTTGCTCACGCTCCAGGCCGACGCGCTGGGCGTGTTCGGCCGCCTGCTCGATCAGGGGCCGTACGAGGGCGGCGGAACCGGTCACCCCGGCGCGGGTCAGCGTCTTGGCGATCTCCTTGCGGCGGCCGGTCGCGGCGGTGCGCAGGGTCTCCTCGTCGACCAGGTGCGGGCGCACCATGTTCACGATGACGCGGCCCACGGGCAGGTCGGCGGCGCGCAGTTCGGCGATGCCGTCCGCGGTCTCCTGGACCGGCATCTCCTCCAGGAGGGTCACCAGGTGGACGGCGGTCTGCGGGGACTTCAGGACCCGCATCACGGCCTGGGCCTGGTTGTGTATCGGGCCGATCCTGGCCAGCCCCGCGACCTCGTCGTTCACGTTCAGGAAGCGCGTGACGCGGCCGGTCGGCGGGGCGTCCATGATCACGTGGTCGTAGACGTACCGGCCCTGCCTGTCCTTGCGGCGTACGGCTTCGCACGCCTTGCCGGTCAGCAGGACGTCCCGCACCCCGGGCGCGATGGTGGTGGCGAAGTCGATCGCGCCGAGCTTCTTCAGCGCCCGGCCCGCGCCGCCGAGCTTGTAGAACATCTGGAGGTAGTCGAGGAGCGCGAGCTCGGCGTCGATCGCCAGCGCGTGCACCTCGCCGCCGCCCGGCGCGACCGCGATTCTGCGCTCCTCATAGGGCAACGCGTCGGCACCGAAGAGCTGCGCGATGCCCTGTCTGCCCTCGACCTCGACGAGGAGGGTGCGCCTGCCCTCGGTCGCGAGGGCGAGCGCGAGGGCGGCGGCGACCGTGGTCTTACCGGTGCCGCCCTTGCCGCTGACGACCTGGAACCTGCTCACGTATTCGAGCCTAACCAGTCCGGCCCCGGCCTACGCACGGGACCGTACGTGCCAGGCGTTACAGTCGGGCCCATGACCAAGTGGGAATACGCGACCGTGCCCCTTCTCGTGCACGCGACCAAGCAGATTCTGGACACCTGGGGCGAGGACGGCTGGGAGCTGGTCCAGGTCGTTCCCGGCCCGAACAACCCCGAGCAGCTCGTGGCCTACCTGAAGCGGGAGAAGGCGTAGTGGCGGGCGCCGTCGAGGCACAGCTCGCTGAGCTCGGCCTGACCCTGCCCGCCGTCGTGCCGCCGCTGGCCTCGTACCAGCCGGCCGTGCAGTCCGGGGTGTACGTGTACACCTCGGGCCAGCTGCCGATGGTGGACGGCAAGCTCGCCGTCACCGGCAAGGTCGGCGCCGAGGTCACGCCGGACGAGGCGAAGGAGCTCGCGAAGACCTGCGCGCTCAACGCCCTGGCCGCCGTGAAGTCGGTCGCCGGTGACCTGGACCGGATCAAGCGCGTGGTGAAGGTCGTGGGCTTCGTCGCCTCGGCGTCCGACTTCACCGGGCAGCCCGCCGTGATCAACGGTGCGAGCGAGCTGCTGGGCGCGGTCCTGGGCGACAAGGGCGTGCACGCGCGCAGCGCCGTCGGCGTCGCCGTACTGCCGCTGGACGCCCCGGTGGAGGTCGAGGTCCAGGTCGAGCTCGTCGACGCCTGAGCCGTACGAACCTGCCCACCGCCCTTTTCCGCTGTACGCATGCGATCCCGTCCGGTCCTGTGACCGGGCGGGATCGCATGCGTACAGGGGGTGCGCGGGGGTGCGTACGGGGAGTGTGTACGGGGTGTGTCGGCGAGCCACGATGATCACGGCGCCTCTCGAACATCGGCGCGGTTCCGGATAGCCTCCGGCCATGTCCCAAGGTCAGTGGTACCCCCCGGAATGGCCCGACCGGATCAGGGCGCTCGCCGCCGGTGAGCTGACGGCCGTGGCACCCCGGCGGGCCGCCACCGTGATGCTGCTCCGCGATCCGGGGGCGGAGAGCGGCGGTGCGACGGCCGGTCCCGTCGTGCACATGCTGCGTCGGCGGACCTCCATGGCGTTCGCCGGAGGCGCGTACGCCTATCCGGGTGGGGGTGTCGATCCGCGCGACGACGACCGGCTGATCGGGTGGGCCGGGCCCCCTCTGGAGCAGTGGGCCGCCCGGCTCGGTGTGGCGACGGCCGCCGAGGCGCAGGCCGTCGTCTGTGCGGCGGTGCGGGAGACGTTCGAGGAGGCGGGGGTCCTGCTCGCCGGGGAGACCGCCGGGACGGTGGTCAGCGATACGACCGGGGCCGACTGGGAGGCCGACCGCGAGGCGCTGGTCGCCCGGGACCTGTCCTTCGCGGAGTTCCTGGACCGGCGCGGGCTGCTGCTCCGCTCGGACCTGCTGGGCGCCTGGGCGCGGTGGATCACCCCGGAGTTCGAACCGAGGCGGTACGACACCTGGTTCTTCGTCGCCGCGCTCCCCGAGGGGCAGCGCACCCGGGCCGTCTCCACGGAGGCGGACCGCACGGTGTGGATCGCCCCGGCGGAGGCGGCCCGCCGCTACGACCTGGGCGAGCTGCTGATGATGCCGCCCACCGTGTCGACGCTGCGGGCCCTGACGCCGTACAGGACGGCCGCCGAGGCGCTCGGGGCGGCGGAGGGCCAGGACATGGCTCCCGTACTCGCGCAGGCCCGTCTGGAGGGGGATGAGCTGGTGCTGAGCTGGCCCGGACACGACGAGTTCACCAAGCACGTGCCGACGGCGGGCGAGGGCGGTGGTCCGGCATGACCGACGCAGCGGCCCTCCCCGGGCAGCCGCGCGGAGTCGTGGCCTCCGGTCCAGCGACCGCCCGTACGGTCAACGTCCTCGCGCCGAACCCGTCCGCGATGACGCTCGACGGCACGAACACCTGGATCGTCGCCGAGCCCGGCTCCGCCCTCGCGGTCGTCATCGACCCCGGGCCGCTCGACGACGTACACCTGAGGGCCGTGATCGACGCGGTGGAGCGGTCCGGGCGGCGCGTGGCCCTCACTCTGCTCACGCACGGCCACCCTGATCACGCGGAGGGCGCGGGGCGGTTCGCCGAGCTGACGGGGACGAAGGTACGGGCCCTGGACCCGGCGCTGCGGCTGGGGGACGAGGGTCTCGGGGCGGGCGATGTGATCACTACCGGGGGGCTGGAGCTGCGCGTGGTCCCGACGCCGGGCCACACCGCGGACTCGCTCTCGTTCCATCTGCCCGCCGACCGGGCGGTGCTGACGGGCGACACGATCCTGGGACGCGGTACGACGGTGGTCGCGCACCCGGACGGGCGGCTCGGGGACTACCTGGACTCGCTCAGGCGGCTGCGTTCGCTGACGGTCGACGACGGCGTGCACACGGTGCTGCCGGGCCACGGGCCGGTCCTGGAGGATGCGCAGGGGGCCGTGGAGTTCTATCTGGCCCACCGTGCGCACCGGCTGGCCCAGGTGGAGACGGCGGTGGAGGCGGGGCTCCGTACGCCGTCGGACGTGGTGGCCCGGGTGTACGCGGATGTGGACCGCTCCCTGTGGCCGGCCGCCGAGCTGTCGGTACGGGCACAGCTGGAGTACCTCGCCGGGCACGGGCTCATCTGAAGGCACCCGCGTGGCCCTGTAGGGCTCGCGTGAACGTAATAGAGGCTCGCGCGTCAACGGGTAAGGGCCCGTGCCGACCGGACGTACTCCGGTCGGCACGGGCCCTTCGTGCGTCGGCTCACCTGACGGGGTCAGCGCGAGCGCTTGGCCAGCCGCTCCACGTCCAGCAGGATGACCGCGCGGGCCTCCAGGCGCAGCCAGCCACGGCCCGCGAAGTCCGCGAGGGCCTTGTTGACCGTCTCGCGGGAGGCGCCGACCAGCTGGGCCAGCTCCTCCTGGGTGAGGTCGTGGACGACGTGGATGCCTTCCTCCGACTGCACGCCGAAGCGGCGCGACAGGTCCAGGAGGGCGCGGGCGACCCGGCCCGGCACATCGGAGAAGACCAGGTCGGACATCTGGTCGTTGGTCTTGCGCAGGCGCCGGGCGACGGCGCGCAGCAGCGCGGTGGCCACCTCGGGCCGGGCGTTGAGCCAGGGCTGGAGGTCGCCGTGGCCGAGGCCGAGGAGCTTGACCTCGGTCAGCGCGGAGGCGGTCGCCGTACGCGGGCCGGGGTCGAAGAGCGAGAGCTCACCGATCAGCTCGCCGGGGCCGAGCACGGCCAGCATGTTCTCGCGCCCGTCGGGCGAGGTGCGGTGGAGCTTCACCTTGCCCTCGGTGACCACGTACAGGCGGTCACCCTGGTCGCCCTCGTGGAAAAGCGCGTCGCCGCGCGCGAGGGTCACCTCACTCATCGAGGCGCGGAGCTCCGCGGCCTGCTCGTCATCGAGCGCCGCGAAAAGCGGGGCGCGCCGCAGAACGTCGTCCACGAGTTCTCTCCTTGTCGGCCTGTTCAGGGAACCGTGGTCCCCATCATGCCGGACGGTAAAACAGTGCGATCAATCACAAACCAGTTTGACGCACGGGCGTGCCGCTCCCTACGGCAGGGGGCCGATCGGGGGTGGATACGCGGTGACCGGGGCGGTTGTCAGTGGCGGGCTCTAGGCTGGCCGGGTGTCCAGAATGCCGGGGAGTACACGGGCCGAGGGGGCTGATGGAGTGTCGGGGAAGCGCGATTCCGCTGTGGGCGAACACTCCCCGGTTCGCCCGGAGAGTGCCGCAAATGGCTCTCCCCCGGAGGGCCGGGGAGGCCGGTCCGGAACCGGAAGTCGGCCAGGAGGTCCGCAGTGACATCGTCAGAGTCCGGAACGAAACCCAGGGCGTCCAGGGAGCCCAGGTCGGCCAGGACAGCCAAGGCACCCGGCGCTCCGAAGGCGCCTGCGGCCTCGAAGGCCCCTGCGGTCACCAAGGGCACCAAGGGCACTAAGGACGCCAAGGTCCCCGCGGCCTCGAAAGCCCCCAGGGCCCCCAAGGCGCCCAAGGACCTCAAGGCGCCCAAGATCCCCAAGGGCGAGTCGCACCTCGCGCTGGTCCGCCGCGCCCGCCGGATCAACCGGGAGCTCGCCGAGGTCTATCCGTACGCCCACCCCGAGCTGGACTTCCGCAACCCCTTCGAGCTGCTCGTCGCCACGGTCCTCTCCGCCCAGACCACCGACCTGAGGGTCAACCAGACCACCCCCGCGCTCTTCGCCGCCTACCCGACGCCCGAGGACATGGCGGCGGCCGTCCCGGAGGAGATGGAGGAGCTGATCCGGCCGACCGGCTTCTTCCGGGCCAAGACGAAGTCCCTCCTCGGCCTCTCCGCCGCCCTGAGGGACGACTTCGGCGGCGAGGTCCCCGGCCGTCTGGAGGACCTGGTCAAACTGCCCGGCGTCGGCCGCAAGACCGCCAATGTCGTGCTGGGCAATGCGTTCGGCGTACCGGGGATCACTGTCGACACGCACTTCGGCCGACTGGTCCGGCGCTGGAAGTGGACGGACGAGGAGGACCCGGTGAAGGTCGAGGCGGTGATCGCCGACATCTTCCCCAAGAGCGAGTGGACGATGCTCTCGCACCGCGTGATCTTCCACGGCCGCCGGATCTGCCACTCCCGGAAACCGGCCTGCGGCGCCTGCCCCATCGCGCCGCTCTGCCCTTCGTACGGTGAGGGGGAGACCGACCCCGAGAAGGCCCGGAAGCTCCTGAAGTACGAGATGGGCGGCTACCCGGGCCAGCGGCTCAGCCCGCCCCCCGACTTCCCGGGCAAGCCCGCTCCCGCGCTGGGAGCCGTATGAGGGAACCGCCGCATCGGGCACCCTCCGGACGGCGCTCCGGACGGACTTCCGGACGGCACTCCGGGCGATCCTCCGGACGAACGACGAAATGGCTCGGAACGAAATGGCCGACGACAGGCGTTGTGAAACAAGGGGAACGAGGGGGGTGCCGATGACGCACACGCACACGGATACACAGCACACGGATACACATCCGCACACCGGTCCACACCCGCACACGGGGACACCGGACACCCACGCGGATGTCCGCGACACCCACGCGGATGTCCGCGCGGACATCCCCGCCGATGCCCGCGCGGCAGCCGCCCCCGGCGCGATCGACGTCACCACCGACGGCCTGCCCGCCTGGCTCGACCCCGTGGCCCGGGCCGCCCGCAGCGTCCGCCC
The DNA here is from genome assembly GCA_002082585.1 of Kitasatospora albolonga. Lineage (NCBI taxonomy): Bacteria > Bacillati > Actinomycetota > Actinomycetes > Kitasatosporales > Streptomycetaceae > Kitasatospora > Kitasatospora albolonga. The sequence continues at coordinate 3,483,082 of CP020563.1, read as the reverse complement.
GCAGCAGCTCAGCCGCTTCCTGCCGCCCGAGAGCGGAGCGGGCAGGCAGTCCGCCGTCCTGGTCCTCTTCGGGGAGGGGGCGCGCGGTCCCGAGCTGCTGCTCATGGAGCGCTCCGGCACCCTGCGCTCGCACGCCGGACAGCCCTCCTTCCCCGGCGGCTCCCTCGACCCCGAGGACGGCGACCAGGCCACCACCGGGCCGCTGCGGGCCGCGCTGCGCGAGGCCGAGGAGGAGACCGGCCTCGATCCCCGGGGCGTCCAGCTCTTCGGCGTACTGCCCCGGCTGTACATCCCGGTCAGCAGCTTCGTCGTGACGCCCGTCCTCGGCTGGTGGCGGGCGCCCAGCCCGGTCGGGGTGGTCGATCCGGCCGAGACGGCCCGGGTCTTCACCGTTCCCGTGGCGGATCTCACGGACCCGGCCAACCGGGCCATGGCCGTCCATCCGAGCGGGCACAGCGGCCCCGCGTTCCTGGTCGAATCGGCCCTGGTCTGGGGATTCACGGCCGGAGTGATCGACCGCATCCTGCACTACGCGGGCTGGGAACGCCCGTGGGACCGGGCCAGACAGGTGCCGCTCGACTGGCGCGCATGACACGCTGGCTGCTGCTGCGCTGTTCCGGGCCCGGCCCGGACCCCGTCACCACCGACGGGCAGGTGACGAAACTGCGAGGCTATAGACGGTGAACGTGCTCGACATCCTGCTGCTGCTCGCCGCCGTCTGGTTCGCGGTCATCGGCTACCGCCAGGGTTTTGTCGTCGGCATCCTGTCGGTGATCGGCTTCCTGGGCGGCGGCCTCGTCGCCGTCTACCTGCTCCCGATCATCTGGGACCGGGTGACCGACGGGTCCGAGGTCTCCACCACGACCGCCATCGTCGCGGTCGTCATCGTGATCGTCTGCGCCTCCGTCGGCCAGGCATTCACCACCCACCTGGGCAACAGACTGCGCCGGTACATCACGTGGTCGCCCGTGCGCGCCCTGGACGCCACCGGCGGCGCCCTGGTCAACGTCGTGGCGATGCTGCTGGTGGCCTGGCTGATCGGGCTGCTGCTGGCCAACACCACGCTGCCGCCCATCAGCAAGCAGGCCCGCAACTCCTCGGTGCTGCTCGGGGTCAGCCGGGTGATGCCCCAGCAGGCGCCCAACTGGTTCAAGGACTTCACCTCCGTCCTGGCGCAGAACGGCTTCCCGCAGGTCTTCAGCCCCTTCGCCAACGAGCCGATCACCGAGGTCAGGGCCCCGGACCCGGCACTGGTGGGCAGTCCGGTCGCCGCGCGCGCCAAGAAGTCGATCGTCAAGGTCGTGGGTACGGCCCCGAGCTGCGGCAAGGTCCTCGAAGGCACCGGCTTCGTCTTCGCCGAGCGCCGCGTGATGACCAACGCCCATGTCGTCGGCGGCGTCGAGGAGCCCACCGTGCAGATCGGCGGCGAGGGGCGGCTCTACGACGCGAAGGTGGTCCTGTACGACTGGCAGCGCGACATCGCGGTCCTGGACGTGCCCGACCTCAGGGCCACCCCCCTGGAGTTCACCGGCGCGGACGACGACGCGGAGAGCGGCGACAGCGCGATCGTCGCGGGCTTCCCGGAGAACGGCGCGTACGACGTGCGCTCCGCCCGCGTCCGCGCCCGTATCGACGCCAACGGCCCCGACATCTACCAGCGGGGCACCGTCCGCCGCGATGTCTACTCCCTCTACGCGACCGTGCGCCAGGGCAACTCGGGCGGCCCGCTGCTCACTCCGGACGGCAAGGTGTACGGGGTGGTCTTCGCCAAGTCGCTCGACGACGCGGACACCGGTTACGCGCTGACGGCCGACGAGATCCGCGAGGACATCGAGATCGGCCGCACGGCCAACCAGCAGGTCGACAGCCAGGGCTGCGCCCTCTGAGCCGTGCGGGCGGCCAGGCAGGCGAAGCCTGTCATGGGTGACTGAAGGCCCCCGTCGGTCCGTTGTGCGCGGACCGGCGGGGGCGGGGTGTCAGGAGTGATCAGCTACGGGGGTGGCGCAGCCGCGCCGAGACCCAGCGGGCCCGACGGCGGAGGATGCGCGAGATCCCGAGCCGGTGCGGACCGGGACGGTGGGTCCCGGGCCGCTGAGGATGAAGGTCCTGCACATCGTGCACCCGGCCCAGGGGGCCGCCCCCCTCATGAGTGCTCGCACCCGCTGACGCGGTGGAGCGGCGGTTGCGTGCTTCGTCAGTGAAGTCGTGCGTCCAGCCCATACCCCGACGTCTGCCCGTGACCCAAGGTCGGTAATCGTGCGCGAGTCAGCCAATTGGCTTATGCGGCAGGCAAGTGGCCGTTCGTCGGACAGCTGTTCCCTCGGGGGGTGCGCGGCTACCGGTCGGGCTCGGGGTCCTTGAGCCAGTTGATGAGTTCGGTGGAGAAGCCGATCGAATCCTCCTCGTGGGGGAAGTGACCGACACCGTCGAAAAGTCGCCACCGGTAGGGCGCCTCGACGTACTCGCCCGACCCCGCCGAACTCCGGGTCCGGACCGCCGGATCGAGCGATCCGTGCAGATGCAGGGTGGGTACCCGCACCGGCCGCTTCATCCGCCGGTTGAACTGGACCCCGTCGGGACGCGCCAACGACCGGACCATCCAGCGGTACGGCTCGATCGAGCAGTGGGCGGTCGAGGGGATGCTCATGGCCCGCCGGTAGACGGCCAGGGTCTCCTCGTCGGGGAAGTCCGGGGTCCGGGGGCCCGCCCAGTCCTGGATCAGCCGCCCCACCAGCGCGGCGTCGTCCGCGACGAGCTGACGCTCCGGCAGCCAGGGCCGCTGGAAGCCCCAGATGTACGAGCCCGCCCGCGTCTGGGCGACGTCGGACAGCATCGAGGAGCGCCAGCGGCGCGGGTGTGGCATGGAGGAGACGACGAGCCGGCGCACCAGCTTGGGCCGCATCACGGCGGCGGTCCAGGCGAGGTAGCCGCCCAGATCGTGGCCGACCAGGGCCGCGTCCGGCTCACCGAGGGAGCGGATCACCCCGGTGACGTCGAGCGCCAGGTTGGCGGGGTCGTAACCGCGCGGGGTGCGGTCGCTGCCCCCCACCCCGCGCAGGTCCATCGCGACGGCCCGGAACCCCGCCTCGGCGAGCGCGGGCAGCTGGTGGCGCCAGGTCCACCAGAACTGCGGGAAGCCGTGCAGGAGGAGCACCAGCGGCCCCTCGCCCATCTCGGCGATGTGGAACCGCGCACCGTTGGCGGCCACGTCCCGGTGGGTCCAGGGGCCGTCGAGCCGTACGGGGCCCCCGGTACCGGCCGGGCTCGTCCACGGGCCCGCCGGGCCGGATGCGCTGGAATCGGGAACCGTCATGTGGACGAGCGTGCCACAGAGCCGGCCTTGTCTCCGCCCGGCAGGCTCTCGACGCCCCTGCCCGCCGCGAGGCTGGAGCCGGAACGCTTGAGGATCGCCTCGGCCTCGATGGCCGGGCGGGGGTGAGGCTTCGCGTTCTGGAGGACGGCGGCGGTCTGCTTGGCGGAGGCGATGGACTTCTCCGGCGGCTTGATCTTCTTGAACTTCCGCAGCCCGATGAAGCCGATCAGGGCGGCCAGCAGGATGAAGGCGCCCGCCACGATCAGAAACGACCAGGCCAGGCCCAGGCCCAGGTTGTGGATGCCGTACGCCGCCGCGAAGCTCAGCATCGGCATCGTGAAGAGAAGCAGCACGCCCGCTGCGATGAACGCCGCGCTGCCGATCGCCCCGCGCTTGACGTCCTGGCGCACCTCCGCCTTCGCCAGGGCGATCTCGTCGTGCACCAGCGCGGACATCTCGGCCGTCGCCGCGGCGACCAGCTGCCCGATGCTGCGGTCCGCGCTGCCCACGTAGTTGCCGGGGTCGCTCATCCCTGACTCCCTCTCCGTCTTCGACACATCCGATGTCAGATCATGCCGGACTGTCCGGCTCATTGCCCGTTGCCCCCGCCTGTTGGGCGCGACGGCGGTGCTCGGCCGCCTTCTCCTCGTGGATCGCGGCCATCCGCTGGTGGTACCCCGGATCGTCCTGTTCATAGACGTCGGGCACCCCGGAGCCGTCCTCGTCCAGTTCCTCGGCCTCGTACAGCTCGCGGTATCTGCGGACCCGCAGCCTGAGCAGGACACAGGCGAGCACGGCGGCGATCAGGGAGCCGAGCAGGACGGCGGCCTTGATCTCGTTGACCATGCCCGCGTCGCCCGCGAAGGACAGCTCGCCGATGAGCAGCGACACGGTGAACCCGATCCCGGCGAGCGAGGCGACCGCGAAGACGTCCGCCCAGGCCAGATCCTTGTTCAGCTCCGCCTTGGTGAAGCGGGCGGTGAGGTACGTACCGCCGAAGATGCCGACGGTCTTGCCGACGACGAGCCCGAGGACCACCCCGAGGGTCTCGGGCCGGGTGAACACACCGGCCAGCGCGTCGCCCTTCAGGGAGACCCCGGCGGAGAAGAGCGCGAACAGCGGTACGGCCACCCCGGCCGACAGCGGGCGGACCAGGTGCTCGATGTGCTCGCCGGGGGAGTGCGCCTCGCCCTCGCGCCGGGTGCAGCGCAGCATCAGCCCCATGGCGACCCCGGCGATGGTGGCGTGGACGCCGCTGTTGTACATCAGGCCCCAGATGACCAGCGCGAGCGGTACGTAGACGTACCAGCCCCGGACCTCGAAGCGGAGCAGGAGGTGGAAGAGCAGCAGGCCGAGGGCGGCTCCGCCGAGCGCCAGGAAGTCGAGGTCCTCGGTGAAGAACACCGCGATGATCAGGATGGCGAAGAGGTCGTCGACGACGGCGAGCGTGAGCAGGAAGGCCCGCAGCGCGGAGGGCAGCGAGGTGCCGATCACCGCGAGGACGGCGAGCGCGAAGGCGATGTCGGTGGCGGTGGGAACGGCCCAGCCCGACAGCGAGCCGCCGCCCACCACGTTGGTGAGCGTGTAGACGAGCGCGGGCACCGCCATACCGCACAGGGCCGCCACGATCGGGAGGGCGGCCGCCTTCGGATCGCGGAGCTGGCCCGCGACCAGCTCCCGCTTGAGCTCGGCGCCCACGACGAAGAAGAAGACCGCGAGGAGCCCGTCCGCCGCCCAGTGCGCCACGGAGAGGTCCAGCCCGAGGGCGGCGGGGCCGAAGTGGAAGCCGCTGACGTCCGCGTACGAGCCGTCGAAGCTGTTCGCCCAGACCAGGGCGGTGACGGCGGCGGCCAGCAGGATCAGCCCGCCGACGGTCTCGGTGCGGAGCGCGTCCGCCAGGTAGGTGCGCTCGGGGAGGGGGAGGCGGCCGAGCAGGGTACGGCGGGGCGGGGCCTCCGGGTCGGGCGTGGGCGGGGCAGGGCGGGGCGAGGAAGGCGTGGGCGAGGCAGGGGTGGGCGGGGCCACGAGGGGGAACCTCCGGGTGGGGAACGGCATGATGCCATGGCTGATGACCGTGCCGACCAGACTTCCCGGCGCCCCTGTGAAGATTTTCGCGACTACGGCGGTGTCGTGCCGCTACGACGTCACGTGCGGCACGTCCTTCACTGTACGGGAGCCACGACGGGCACCCGGCGCGTCGCCGGATGCCCATCGGAGCCGTACAAGAAGGTCTTCTTCGTTCTCGGTCGTCCCGTCAGTCCTCCGACGGTGCGGACGGCAGCTGAGTGGTGATCAGGTCCATCACCGAGGAGTCGGTGAGCGTGGTGACGTCGCCCAGCTCGCGGTTCTCGGCGACATCACGCAGCAGGCGGCGCATGATCTTGCCGGACCGGGTCTTCGGCAGCTCGGCCACCGGCAGGACCCGCTTGGGTTTCGCGATCGGGCCGAGCGTCGCGCCGACGTGGTTGCGCAGCTCCGCGACCAGCTCGTCGGAGGCGGTCGCGCTGCCGCGCAGGATCACGAACGCGACGATGGCCTGGCCCGTCGTCTCGTCGGCCGCGCCGACCACGGCCGCCTCGGCGACCGACGGGTGGGAGACGAGGGCGGATTCGACCTCGGTGGTCGAGATGTTGTGGCCCGACACGAGCATGACGTCGTCGACCCGGCCGAGCAGCCAGACATCGCCGTCCTCGTCCTTCTTGGCGCCGTCGCCCGCGAAGTACTTGCCCTCGAAGCGCGACCAGTAGGTGTCGAGGAACCGCTGGTCGTCGCCCCAGATGGTGCGGAGCATGGAGGGCCACGGCTCGGTGAGGACCAGATAGCCGCCCCCGCCGTCCGGCACCTCGTTGGCCTCGTCGTCCACGACGGTGGCCGCGATCCCGGGCAGCGCGCGCTGGGCGGAGCCCGGCTTGGTCGCGGTGACGCCCGGCAGCGGCGAGATCATCATCGCGCCGGTCTCGGTCTGCCACCAGGTGTCCACGATCGGGCACGTGTCGGCGCCGATGTGCTTCCGGTACCACATCCACGCCTCGGGGTTGATCGGCTCACCGACCGAACCGAGGACCCGGAGGCTGCTCAGGTCGAACTTCGCGGGGATGTCGTCGCCCCACTTCATGAACGTCCGGATCGCGGTGGGCGCGGTGTAGAGGATCGTGACGCCGTACTTCTGCACGATCTCCCAGAAGCGGCCCTGGTGCGGGGTGTCGGGCGTGCCCTCGTACATGACCTGGGTCGCGCCGTTGGCCAGCGGCCCGTACACGATGTACGAGTGGCCGGTCACCCAGCCGACGTCGGCGGTGCACCAGTAGACATCGGTCTCCGGCTTGAGGTCGAAGACCGCGTGGTGCGTGTACGCGGCCTGGGTGAGGTAGCCGCCGGAGGTGTGCAGGATGCCCTTCGGCTTACCCGTCGTGCCCGAGGTGTAGAGGATGAAGAGCGGCTGCTCCGCCTCGAACGCCTCGGGGGTGTGCTCGGCGGACTGGCGGCCGGTGATCTCGTGCCACCAGACGTCGCGGCCCTCGGTCCAGGCGGTGTCCTCGCCGGTGCGGCGGACCACGAGGACGTGCTCGACGCTCTCGATACGGGAAACGGCGTCGTCGACCGCGGGCTTGAGCGCGGAGGGCTTGCCCCGGCGGTAGCCGCCGTCGGCCGTGATGACGACCTTGGCGTCCGCGTCCTGGATACGGGTGGCGATGGCGTCGGCGGAGAAGCCGCCGAAGACCACCGAGTGCGTGGCGCCGATGCGGGCGCAGGCCAGCATCGCGACGGCGGCCTCGGGGATCATCGGCAGGTAGACGGCGACCCGGTCGCCCTTGCCGACGCCCAGCTCGGTCAGGGCGTTGGCGGCGCGGGAGACCTCGTCCTTCAGCTCCGCGTAGGTGATGGCGCGGCTGTCGCCGGGCTCGCCCTCGAAGTGGATGGCGACCCGGTCGCCGTTGCCCGCCTCGACGTGCCGGTCCACGCAGTTGTACGCGACGTTCAGCCTGCCGTCCGCGAACCACTTGGCGAAGGGCGGGTTGCTCCAGTCGAGGGTCTCGGTCGGCTCGGTGGCCCACGTCAGGCGGCGGGCCTGCTCGGCCCAGAAGCCCAGCCGGTCCGCCTCGGCCTGCTCGTACGCCGCTGCGGTGACGTTGGCGTTGGCGGCCAGAGCGGCAGGCGGAGCGAACTTCCGCTCTTCCCGAAGCAGGTTGGCCAGGCTCTCGTTGCTCACGACTTCTCCCAGTCCCAGGGTGTCCGTGGTGTCCCGGGGCATAGCTCATCAGGCGCGGGGCCGGGTGACAAGTGTCTGCCGGGAATTGGTTTAGACCTGTGTCTTCGTGTATGGAAGCATGATCCCGCTCCGCAGGTCAGGGCGGCTTTACGACGCGTGTTCACGGCGTGTGGCGCAAAGTCGCCCCGCCGTTCTGTCCTGTCCGTCCTGTCCGTCCACCCGTCTGTCCTGTCTGTTCCGTCCTGCTTCTTCTGCGGTGCGGCGCGGAGGGGGTCACCAGGTCTCACGGGTGCGGGGGCCGTCCGGTTCAGGTGCTGGTTCCCCGAGGTGTGGCGAGTGCGCGCGCCGCGGGATGTGCGGTCCTGGCGGCGGGTGCGCAGGTGGAGGGGCGAGGCCGCGTGGGTGGGGGCGATGCCCTGCAGGGCGGCGTGCGGCGGCGAGATTCAGCAATTCGATTCAGCAACTCCTGGTAAATGAACCGTAATGGAGAGTGAAGCTCGGCGGTTCGCATATAGGGCATTTAGGTCAGCACGTCACCCATTCCAGCGAATAGGCAGCTTTTCATTCGGCCTGTCGCTCTCCTCTCGCGGGATCGCGTGCGACTTTGGCCGCGCCGTGTCGGTACTTCGACGCAAACAACCTGCAAGGAAGAGGGTGGGCGGATGATGGCCGCCACGAAGAGGATCGCGATGGGCGTCATGGCGACGGCGCTGGTCACCGTGCTCGCGGGCTGCTCCGGTACGGGGGCCGGAGGGGCCGCGTCCGGCGAGGCCGGTACCGGCGCGGGTGCGGAGAAGGGGGCCCACGGCGCCAAGGAGAACGCTCCGGAGGCCGCCCCGAAGGGCACCGTCAAGCTCATCGGGGACGGCTCGACCGCCTTCACCGGCGCTCAGCCCAAGGTGCCGGCCGCGCAGCGCCTGGCGCCGGGTCAGAAGCCTCCGCAGTTCGTGGTGTTCTCCTGGGACGGGGCCGGGGAGGACAGCCAGAAGCTCTTCTCGCACTTCCGGGGTGTCGCCAAGAAGTACAACGCCACCATGACGTACTTCCTCAGCGGTGTGTATCTGCTGCCTGAGGAGAAACGATCCCTCTATGCGCCGCCCCAGCACGCCGCGGGCCGCTCCGACATCGGCTTCAACGACACCGAGGGCATCCGCAACACCCTCGCCGAAGTGCGCGCCGCCTGGAAGGACGGCAACGAGATCGGCACCCACTTCAACGGCCACTTCTGCGGCCCGGACCGCGGTGTGGGCACCTGGTCCGTCGAGGAGTGGAAGAGCGAGATCAACCAGGCGAAAGCTTTCGTCAAGAACTGGAAGACCAACGCTCCGGAGCTGAAGGGCGAGGCCCCGCTCCCCTTCGACTACGACCAGGAGCTGATCGGCGCCCGCACCCCCTGCCTCGAAGGGCAGAAGAACATGGTCGCCGCAGCCCGTGACATGGGCTTCCGCTACGACTCCAGCGGTGTCGGCAACCAGGTCTGGCCCAAGAAGAAGGACGGCATCTGGGACATCCCGCTCCAGCTCGTCCCGATGCCCGGCCGCGCCTTCGAGACCCTCTCGATGGACTACAACTTCATGGTCAACCAGTCCGGTACGAAGACCCAGGGCGACCCGTCCCAGCACACGTTCTGGGGCAACCAGATGCGTGACGGCCTGCTCCAGGCATTCGACCGCTCGTACAACGGCAACCGGGCGCCGCTGATCATCGGCAACCACTTCGAGTCCTGGAACGGCGGCACCTACATGCGCGCCATCGAGGAGACCATCGCGAAGGTGTGCACCAAGGAAGGTGTGCGCTGCGTGTCCTTCAAGCAGCTCGCGGACTGGCTGGACGCCCAGGACCCCAAGGTGCTGGCCAAGCTGACCACGCTCGGCGTCGGTGAGGAGCCCAAGGAGGGCTGGCAGACCTACCTCGGCGCCCAGGCCGTCGCGGCCCAGCGGGCCGAGAAGGGCGAGGCGGCCGGACCGGAGGCCGGGGACGCCGGCTAGTCCCCTCGCTTCCCGCAGCCCCGCTGTCCCCATCGCCCCGTCACCCCGGTTGAAGGCCGCCGGGGTGACGGGGCGATGAAGGGACGGCGTGCTGGGCGTCGGGGGCTGTGGAGTGCGGCGGGGTGTCCGCGTGGCGCGGATCAGGCGGGTGCGGGGACGCCCGCCCCGGCGTGCCGCTCGCCGAGTACGAAGGCGGGGTCGACCTGGGCGGCCAGGTCGGCGCCCGTCTTCTCGTTGCCCCAGCTCTCCGCGTTCTTCAGGTGGAAGTGCACCATCTGCCGGGTGTAGCGCTCCCAGTCGCGCAGCTCGTACGAGTCCTCGGCGGCGTCCTGGAGGGCCTGGAGGGCCATCCGGTTGTCCGCCTCCAGCAGCTCGAACCGGGACGGCCGCCCCTTCTCCATGGACCGCACCCAGTCGGAGTGCCCCACCCCGACCAGCAGGTCCTCGCCGACCTCCGCGCGCAGGAAGTCCAGGTCGTCCGGCCCCTGCACCTTGTTGCCGACGACCTTCAGCGTGACGCCGAAGTCCCGCGCGTACTCCTTGTACTGGCGGTACACCGACACCCCCTTACGGGTCGGCTCCGCGACCAGGAACGTCATGTCGAAGCGCGTGAACATCCCGGAGGCGAACGAGTCCGACCCCGCCGTCATGTCGACCACCACGTACTCGTCCCGGCCGTCGACCAGGTGGTTGAGGCACAGTTCGACGGCCCCGACCTTGGAGTGGTAGCAGGCGACCCCGAGATCGGACTCCGCGAACGGGCCGGTGGCCATCAGCCGGATGTCCCCGTCGTCGAGCCGGACCGTCCGCGCGCAGGCGTCGTAGACCGGGTTGTCCTCGCGGACCCGCAGCAGCCGTGACCCCTCGCCGGGCGGAGTCGTCTTGATCATCGTCTCGGCGGAGGCGATACGGGGGTTGGTGCCGCGCAGGTAGTCCTTGATGAGGGGGAGGTGCGCACCCATGGCGGGCAGTGCGGCTGCTTCCGCCTCGTCGAGGCCGAGGGCGGCCCCCAGGTGCTGGTTGATGTCGGCGTCGACGGCGATGACGTGGGCTTCATTGGCGGCGAGGTGGCGGATGAAGAGCGAGGACAGCGTGGTCTTTCCGCTGCCGCCCTTCCCGACGAAAGCGATCTTCATGTTCACCTAGGGTAGTGGGTCGATCGCGGTGCGCTGTCGATGTTCGTGAAGATGGCCACTTGGGGGCGGTCCGGGTGTAGGGGGCGCGTAGCCTCGCTACTTATGAGTACGACTGCCTCAGACCCGCTCGCCGCGCTCGGTTCCCTGCCCGGAGTGCCCGACGCCGTGGACTCCGTACGCAAGGCCGTCGACCGGGTCTACGGTCACCGCGTCATGCGGCGCCGCAGCAACGAGGTCACCGCCGAAGCGGCGCTGCGGGGCTCCCGCGGTTCGGCGGCGCTGGCCGGTGCCGACTGGAATCTGGAGGAGGTGCGCCGGCGCACCGACTTCAGTGGTGACGACGAGTCGCGCACGGTGGGGGCCGCGCTGAGGCTCACCGCGGAGGCCGGGCAGCTGCTCTCCATCTGGCGGCAGTCACCCCTGCGGGTGCTGGCGCGGCTGCACCTGGTGGCGGCCGGCGGGGCCGCACCGGAGGACGCGGTCGGGCGCCCGAGGCTGGCCGGTGAACCCGTCGACGAACCCCTGATCGAGGCGCCGCTCCCCGCCGCCGACGAGGTGGCCGGACGGCTCGAGGGGCTTTCGCAGCTGATCATCGCGGGCAGCGCGGCCCCCGCTCTGGTGACGGCCGCGGTGGTGCACGGCGAGCTGCTGGCCCTGCGCCCCTTCGGCTCGCACAACGGCCTGGTGGCGCGGACTGCCGAGCGCATCGTGCTGATCGGCAGCGGGCTGGACCCGAAGTCCATCTGCCCGGCCGAGGTGGGCCATGCCGAACAGGGCCGGGCGGCATACGTCGCGGCTTTCGAGGGCTACACGGCGGGCACCCCGGAAGGCATGGCCGCGTGGATCGCGCACTGCGGACGCTCGGTCGAGCTGGGGGTCCGCGAGTCGACGGCGGTCTGCGAGGCCCTGCAGCGCGGCGCCGCGTAGGCGGGGCCTGGGGCCTGTTGCCCGGGGAAAAGGGTTGCGGCGGTACCGAAGTGCGGTACCGCCGCTGGCACGTCCGCCCAGTTACCAAGCGTCCTCGTAAATTGCCCATCAGGTCGGGTGCTTTGCCCGTCACCTGGTGCGGCTGGCCCGTAATCGACGGGTCGACGTCGCGTGGGTGCTCGACTTCCGTGCGCGGTCCGTGGGGCCATCACTGCGTTACAGGTCATCCTCACGGATGTCCTTGGTCTCGCGGGCCGTTGACTCCTTTGTACTCCAGGGAGGGGGGAAGGGAAAGCCCTGGCCCCACTTCTTTACTTTTAGGTTCAATCAAGGGCGAATCGGGCGGCTGGCCGGGTGGGTGGTTGGACGGCTGGTCGGGCGGCGTTTCGCCGCTGCCCCGGGTGGGGCCTGCCCCGGTCGCCTGGTCACCCGGTCGTCCGGGTGCTCGGTCACCCGGCCAGGGTCGCTCCGGCGGTGCGCCGTCGGCTGGCGTACCAGACGAGTCCCGCGGTGACGGCTGCCGCGCCGACCGCGGCGGCGGCCACCAGTGCCGGGCGGGGCGGCATCGAGAAGGCGGGCAGTCGTTGCTTGAGCCGGACCGGGCGGTTGAAGACGAGAATCGGCCACTCGCGAAGGGTCGCTTCGCGGCGCAGCGCGCGGTCGGGGTTGACCGCGTGCGGGTGGCCGACCGCTTCCAGCATCGGTACGTCGGTCGCCGAGTCGCTGTAGGCGTAGCAGCGCGAGAGGTCGTACCCCTCCGATACCGCGAGCGCCCTCACGGCCTCGGCCTTGGTCGGTCCGTAGGCGTAGTACTCGATCTCTCCCGTGAAGCAGCCGTCGTCACCGACGACCATGCGCGTGGCGACGACCCGGTCGGCGCCCAGCAGTTCGCCGATCGGTTCGACGACCTCCGCGCCGGAGGTCGAGACGATGACCACGTCACGGCCGGCTGTGTGATGTTCCTCGATGAGGGTGGCCGCCTCGTCGTAGATGATCGGGTCGATCAGGTCGTGCAGGGTCTCGGCGACGATCTCCTTGACCTGCTGGACGTTCCATCCCTTGCAGAGGGAGGAGAGGTAGGCACGCATCTTCTCCATCTGCTCGTGGTCGGCACCCCCGGCCAGGAACACGAACTGTGTGTACGCGGTGCGCAGTACGGCGCGGCGGTTGATCAGGCCGCCTTGGTAGAAGGACTTGCTGAAGGTCAGCGTCGAAGACTTCGCAATGACCGTCTTGTCCAGGTCAAAGAAGGCTGCTGTGCGCGGCGAGAAGCAGTTTTCCACAACGCTGAGCATAGGCGCCCGCCATTCGGCGTAAAATCCGGCGCGTGGGTTTGCCTGAGAAGGCCCTCGGGTACACCATGGAAGTCACGGATCGTTCGCGACCGTGCTAACCCCGGTCCGGCTCCTCCCCCCCCGAGTCGGCCGTGGGGACGACCCCCGCTCTCCCCCCCGGCGGGGGTCGTCGCATGTCCGGACGCGTTTTGCTCCCCGGGCCCCAGCGCTTCCCTCCCTCCCGGCCCTCGACGGGCCTGTCCGTGCGAGGCGTCGGCGCCGCCCCGTCTCGTCACAGTGTGTAGCAGCGGGGCTGCGCTGCGGAAGTCGCTGGTCCGGGTGACGGAGTTATTCACAACGCTGAAGTTGTCCACAGTTTTCGAGCAAGATCCACATGTTTTTCCGCGGTGCTGCACGTTGATTCCTCCCGCGAAGTCCGCGGGTACCGGAATCGCGCATCTCGGAAACGCTCCGAGATCACCGCGAACCGCACCGAAGGGGCAGTGAGAAGGGGGCGGAGGGCGTGGCTGGATCTCTCACGCGAGAAGGGCTGACGGTCGCCGAGGGGCGGCGCGGCGGGCCGCTGATCGTGACGGAGGACGTGGAGTTGCTCGACGACCTGCTGCGGCTGTGCGCGGCGGCCGGGGCGGAGCCGGAAGTCCATCACGGGCCACCCGCGCGACGGGGCGGCTGGGAGCGGGCTCCGATGGTCCTGGTGGGCGACGACGCGGCCGCGCGGTGTCGCGGGGCCGCCCGCAGACGGGGGGTGATGCTGGTCGGGCGGGACCAGGACGACCCGGACGTCTGGCGGCGTGCGGTGGAGATCGGGGCCGAATATGTGCTGCGGCTGCCCGACTCCGAGGGCTGGCTCGTCGACCAGATCGCCAATGCGGCCGAGGGTGTCGGCAGGCCGGCGCTCACGGTCGGGGTGATCGGCGGACGGGGCGGCTCCGGCGCATCGACGCTGGCCTGTGCCCTCGCCGTCAGTGCCGCCAGGGCCGGGCGGCGAACGATGCTGATCGACGCCGACCCGCTGGGCGGGGGTATCGACGTCCTGCTCGGCGGCGAACGGGCCGAGGGGATGCGTTGGCCGGATTTCGCCCACTCGAAGGGGCGCCTCGGCGGTGGAGCCCTGGAGGACTCCCTGCCCGCGCTGCACGGGCTGCGGGTGCTGAGCTGGGGCCGGGACGGCGAGGTGGCCGTGGCGCCGCAGGCCGTGCAGGCGGTGCTGGCCGCCGCGCGACGGCTCGGCGGGGTGGTGGTCGTGGATCTGCCGCGCCGGGTGGACGAGGGGGTGGCGGAGGCCCTCGCCCAGCTCGACCTCGGCCTGCTCGTGGTGCCGGGTGAGCTGCGGGCGGTCGCGGCGGCCAAGCGCGTCGCGTCCATGGCCCGCATGGTGCTGGACGACCTGCGCGTGGTGGCGCGGGGGCCCTACGCGGCAGGTCTCGACGAGCGCTGGGTCGCCCAGGCCATCGGCCTGCCCCTCCTCGGCGAACTGCCCCTGGAACCGGGCCTCCTGACGGCCCAGGACAGTGGAACGCCACCCGGCGGCAGCGCCCGCAGCCCGCTGGCCCGCTTCTGCGCGGAGTTCTGGGAGCAGGCGGCAGCGGCGGCGGGGGAGCCCGGTTCCGCCGTGGCACCGGCCGGGGGAGGCACACCATGACCGACGCGCTGCTCGACGCCGTACGCCAACGGCTGGCGCGCAGCGGTGACGCGCCCACACCTGCCGGAGTGGCGGCCGCGCTCCGGGCCCAGGGGCGGCTGCTGGGCGATGCCGAGGTGCTCGGGGCGGCGGCCGAACTGCGCGGCGAGCTCGTCGGGACGGGCGCGCTGGAGCCGCTGCTCGCGGACCCCGAGGTGACCGATGTGCTGGTCTCCGCGCCCGACCGGGTGTGGGTGGACCGGGGCGGCGGCCTTCAGCTGACGGGGATCACCTTCCGGGACGCGGCGGCGGTGCGGCGGCTGGCCCAGCGGCTCGCCGCCGTCGCGGGCAGGCGGCTGGACGACGCCCGGCCGTGGGTGGACGCGCGGTTGCCGGACGGGACGCGGATGCATGCCGTGCTGCCGCCGGTCTCCGTCGGCTCGACCTGCCTCTCCCTGCGGGTGGTGCGCCCGCGCGCCTTCTCCCTGGCGGAGCTGGTGGAGGCCGGGACCGTGCCGCCGGGCGGCGACCGGATGCTGCGGGCCCTGGTGGAGGCCCGGCTCTCCTACCTGATCAGCGGGGGCACCGGGGCGGGCAAGACGACCCTCCTCGCCAGCCTGCTGGGCGCCGTCGGCGCGGACGAACGGATCGTGCTCGCCGAGGACTCCGCCGAACTGCGCCCCGACCACCCCCATGTGGTGCGCCTGGAGTCCCGCCCCGCCAACCAGGAGGGCGCGGGCCGGGTGACCCTGCACGATCTGGTGCGCCAGGCGCTGCGGATGCGGCCGGACCGGCTGGTGGTGGGAGAGGTCAGGGGCGCCGAGGTGGCTCAGCTGCTGGCCGCCCTGAACACCGGGCACGAAGGGGGCTGCGGCACGGTCCACGCGAACGCCGCCGAGCACGTGCCCGCCCGGCTGGAGGCGCTGGGGACCGCCGCGGGGCTGGACCGGACCGCTCTGCACAGCCAGCTGGCCGCCGCGCTCTCGGTGGTCGTGCACCTCGTACGGGACCGGGCCGGACGGCGGCGGATCGCCGATGTGCATGTCCTGGAGCGGGACGCGGCCGGCCTGGTGTTCACGGTGCCCGCGCTGAGCTGGGGCGCGGACGGGTTCGTTCCGGAGCGGGGCTGGGCGCGGCTGGAGTCGCTGATCGGGGGTGCGCTGTGACGGGGGGAGTTTCGGTCCATGCGGTGCATGCGGCGGCCCTCTGCGCGGGTGCGGCGGTGTGGCTGGTGGCGATGCGGGACCCGGGGGTGCGGCGGGCGAGGGTCCTGTTCGTGGACGGGCCGGTCGAACCGTGGCGGGCGGGGCGGTGGTGGCCGAGGCTGCTCCGGGTCCGGAAGCTCGCCGTGGAGCGGCGCGAGTGGTGGTGCGTTCCGGTGGCGGTGCTGCTCGCCGTGCTCGGTGCGTCGGTGCTGCCGCTGTTCGCCGGAGCGGTGGCGGTGCCGTTGGTACGGAGGTGGCTGCACGGTCGCGCCCGGCGGCGGCAGCGCGAGCGGGCGGCGGACACGGTGGCGGCGCTGTGCGGGGCCGTGGTCGGGGAGCTGCGGGCCGGGCAGGAGCCGGGGCGGGCGCTGCTGGCCGGGCTGCGGGAGTGCGCGGCGGAGGGGGACCCGCGGGCCCGGGGCGGGCCGGGCGGTGGCGCGTGGCTCGGGGACGCGGAGGCCGCTGTGCTGGCGGCCGCACGCTTCGGGGGCGATGTGCCCGCGGCGCTGCGGCAGGCGGCGGAGGGGCCGGGGCTGGGCGGCCTGTCCGGGATGGCCGCCTGCTGGCGGGTGGCCGTGGACGGCGGGGCCGGTCTCGCGGCCGGCCTGGACCGGCTTGAGAAGGCGTTACGGGCCGACCGGCGCAGACGGGAGGAGCTGCGGGCCCAGCTGGCGGGGGCCTGGTCGACCGTCGTGGTTCTGGCGCTGCTGCCGGTGGCGGGTCTGGGGCTGGGCGGAGCGCTCGGGGCCGACCCGTTGCGGGTGCTGCTCCACACGCCGGTGGGGCTGTTCTGTCTGGCGGTGGGGGTGCTCCTGGAGGCCGCCGGGCTGTTCTGGGCCTGCCGGATCGTGCGCGGAGGGGAGGCGCCGTGAACGTGACCGGAGAAGTTCTCCACAGCCTGGGGATGCTGGGGGCGCTGCTGGGCGCCGGGGCGCAGTCGGCATTCGTCGTGGCGGCGGGCCGCCGGAGACGGTCGGTGCGTGGCCGGGGCGCGCGGCTGCTGGAGACCGCACCGGCCGTGCGGGCCGACCGGTGGTCCCGGACTGTCCTCGTACGGGTACGGGCCGGGGCGGGCGGCGGTGCCGGGGCGGGTGGCCGTGCCGGGCCCGCTGCCGGTGCCGCGCGGTGGGCCGCTCCGGCCGGGGTGTGGCTGACGGGGTGGTTCCTGGTGGGCGGCCTGCTGGGCTGCGCCGTCGGTGCGGCTGCGGCGTACGGGGTGTGGCGCGGGCAGCGGCCCCGGCCCCGACCTGGCCCCGGGGAGTCCCGTGAGGAGCGGGCCGTGATCGCCGCGCAGCTCCCTCTGGCCGCCGACCTGCTGGCGGCCTGCGTCGCCGTCGGAGCCGGGCCCCGCGAGGCGGCGGAAGCGGTGGGCGAGTCCATCGGCGGCCCGGTCGGCGATCGCCTCGCCCGTGCCGCCGCCGAGATCCGCCTCGGAGGGGAGCCCGCCGAGGCGTGGGGGCGGCTCGGGGAGATACCGGGCGCCGGACCGCTGGCCCGCTGTCTGCACCGGGCCGGAGCCACCGGGGCCCCGGCCGCTGAGCCGGTCTCCCGGCTGGCCGAGGCGATGCGGGCCGAGCGGGCCGGTGCGGCGGTGGCACGTGCCCAGCGGGCCGGAGTCCTGATCACCGCACCGGTCGGGCTCTGCTTCCTTCCCGCCTTCCTGGCGGTCGGGGTGGCGCCGGTGATCGTCGGCCTGGCGGGCGGACTGCTCGCCGCGAGGTAGGAGCGGTGGGCCCGGTCGGCGCATCGTTCGACCGGTCTCTGCCCTTTCTCTTCTCTCTCACTCGCTTTCTCTCACTTGCTCAGGGCGTTCTGTTCGGACGTCCGAGCGTTGTCGATCGATGCCCATCGGGGGATGAAATGAACAAGAAGAAGTTCACGGAACGAGCGGTACAGGCAGCCGGCGCACCCTGCCGGGCACGGCGCTCGACGCGGTTGCCGGACTGGCCGTCGACGTGGTTCGCGCGGTGGTCGGCGAGGCCGGGCCGACCGTCCGATTCCGGAATGACAACTTCCGAATACGCGGTCGGCACGATCGCGGCATGTGCCTTCGCGGCAGTGCTCTACAAGGTGGTGAACAGCGGGCCGGTGCTGTCGGCCTTGCAGTCCCTGGTCGAGGGCGCGCTCGATGCGAAGTTCTGAGACCGGGGCCCGGGACCGGGGCGGAACCCGGGCCGGGAGACGAGCAGGAACCGGAGGGCGAGCCGGAAGCCGAGCCGGAGTTCGGTGCCGGGACAGGGGAGCGGTGACGGCGGAGGCGGCCGTGGTCATCCCGGTGCTGGTGGCCTTCGCCATGGCGTGGCTCTGGGCACTGGTGGCTGCTTCCGCCCAGATCCGGTGCGTGGACGCGGCCCGGGCGGGGGCCAGGGCCGCGGCCCGTTCGGAGCCGGAGGCGGCGGTGCTCTCGGCCGCGCGTGACGCGGCGCCCCGCGGGGCCCGGGTCGCGGTGCGGAGGGCCGGAGATTTGTGGCGCGTCACGGTGGAGGCCCCGACTCCGGGCCCGGCGGCGCTGGCCCTGACGCTGAACGCCGAGGCGGCGGCCCTGGCGGAGGACTCGGTGGGAGGTGCCGGGCCGTGAGGAGAGGGGACGTGCAGGACCGGGACCGGCACCGGGGCTGGGGCAGAGGCCGGGGTCGGGAACGGGGCCAGGGCTGGGATCTGGACAGGAGGCGGGGCAGGACCTTGGGCCGGGGCGGGGGGAGCTGCTGGGGCAGGGCCTGGATGCGGGGCAGAGACCGGGGCCGGAGCTGGGAGCGGGAGGGGGAGTGGGGTCGGGAGCTGGATCGGGGTGTGGCGACGGTGTGGGTGGCTGTCACGGTGGTCGCCCTGTGCGGGGTGTTCGCCCTCGTCCTCGCCCTGGGGCAGGCTGTGTCCGCCCGCCACAGGGCGGGTGGGGCCGCGGACCTGGCGGCCCTCGCGGCGGCCGACCGCGCGCTGGAGGGGGTCGAGGCCGCCTGCGGGGCAGCGCGGCGTGTGGCGGCGGCGCAGGGGGCTGTGATCGTCCGCTGTGCCGTGCAGGGGGAGATCGCCGATGTGACCGCCCGGGCGCGCTTCGGGCCCTACGAACCCGCCGTCAGGTCCCGGGCCGGTCCTCCGCTTTCCGGGCCTCCCGGGCTGTCTGGGCCCGTGCCCGTGCCCGTGCCCGCGCCTGTGTCCGCGCCTCCGCCGTCCGATCCGATGCCCCCTGACCCTCCGATGCCCCCTGGCTCTCCGATACTTCCTGGCCCTCCGGAGCCTTCTGGCTTTCCGGAGACCCCAGTTCCCCTGGCGGCCCTTGGAACTTCGGTGGCCCCAGCTCCTCCGATGCCCCCTGGCCCTCCGGAGACCCCAGCTCCTCCGGCGGCCCCTGGATTTCCGGAGGCCCTGGCTCTACGGAGATCCCCGGACCTCCTCCGGCTCCGGGGGTGCCGCCCTGAGGAGTTCGGTGAGGAGGCGTACGGCTCCGCGTTTGTGCAGGGGGTCGTTGCCGTTGCCGCACTTGGGGGACTGGATGCAGGAGGGGCAGCCCGCCTCGCACTCGCAGGAGGCGATGGCTTCGCGGGTCGCCGTCAGCCACGTACGGGCGGTGCGGAAGGCGCGCTCGGCGAATCCGGCGCCGCCCGGGTGGCCGTCGTATACGAAGACCGTCGGCAGCAGGGTGTCCGGGTGCAGCGGTATCGAGACCCCGCCGATGTCCCAGCGGTCGCAGGTGGCGAAGAGCGGAAGGAGGCCGATCGAGGCGTGCTCGGCCGCGTGGAGGGCGCCGCCGAGGATCTCCGGGTTGATGCGGGCGGCGTCGAGCTGGTCCTCGGTGACCGTCCACCAGACGGCGCGGGTGCGCAGGGTGCGGGGAGGCAGGTCGAGCTTGGTCTCGCCGAGGACCTCGCCGGTGATCAGTTTGCGGCGGAGGAAGGAGACGACCTGGTTGGTGACCTCGACGGAGCCGTAGCAGAGCCGCCCCTGGCCCCAGGGGATCTCGGTGTCGGTCTCCAGGACGGAGATGGCCGTGGTGTCGCGGGCGACGGTCGAGTACGGGGGGTCGGCCTGCTCGACCAGGGCGACGGAGTCCTCCAGGTCCAGCTTCCGGACCAGGTGGGTGCGGCCCTGGTGGAGATGGACGGCGCCCTCGTGGACGGCGGTGTGGGCGGCGGCCGCGTCGACCGTGCCCAGCAGTCGGCCGGTGCCCTCCTCGACGATCTGGACGGGACGGCCGCCCCCGCCCCGGATGTCGGTGAGGTCGGCGGCCCGCTCGCGGCGGGTCCAGTGCCAGCCCGAGGCCCGCCGACGCAGCAGCTTCGCGGCCTCCAGCTGCGGCAGCAGCTCGGGCACGGCGGGTCCGAAGAGCGCGATGTCGGGCTCGGTGAGGGGCAGTTCGGCGGCCGCGGCACACAGATGGGGGGCCAGGACGTAGGGGTTGTCCGGGTCCAGCACGGTCGACTCCACGGGCTGCCGGAACAGCGCCTCGGGGTGGTGCACCAGATAGGTGTCCAGCGGATCGTCCCGGGCCACCAGGACGGCCAGGGCGCCCTGCCCGGAGCGGCCCGCCCGCCCCGCCTGCTGCCAGAGGGAGGCCCGGGTGCCCGGATAGCCGCAGATGACGACCGCGCCGAGGCCGGAGACGTCAATGCCGAGTTCGAGGGCGGTGGTGGCTGCCAGACCGAGGAGCTCGCCGGAGTGCAGGGCCCGTTCCAGGGCGCGGCGCTCCTCGGGGAGGTAGCCGCCGCGGTAGGCGGCCACCCGCTTCGGCAGCGAGCGGTCCACCTCCGCGAGGCGCTCCTTGGCGATGACCGATATCAGTTCCGCGCCGCGCCGGGAGCGTACGAAGGCGACCGAACGCACTCCCTGGACGGTCAGGTCGGTGAGCAGGTCGGCGGTCTCGGCCGTGGCGGTACGGCGTACCGGGGCGCCCTTCTCGCCGTGCAGGTCGGTCAGCGGGGGTTCCCAGAGGGCGAAGACCAGCTCGCCGCGCGGGGAGGCGTCGTCGGACACCTCCTTGACCGGCAGACCCGTCAGCCGCCCGGCGGCGACCGAGGGGGCCGCCGCCGTGGCGGAGGCGAGCAGGAAGACCGGGTCGGCCCCGTAGCGGGCGCAGAGGCGGCGCAGACGGCGCAGGATCTGGGCGACGTGGGAGCCGAAGACACCCCGGTAGGTGTGGCACTCGTCGATCACGACGAAGCGCAGCGCGCGCAGGAAGGAGGACCAGCGGGGGTGGGACGGCAGAATCCCGCGGTGCAGCATGTCGGGGTTGGTCAGGACGTAGTTCGCGTACTGCCGCACCCATTCGCGTTCCTCGACGGGGGTGTCGCCGTCGTAGACCGCAGGCCGGACGGCGTTGCCGAGGGGAGCCGCCAGCGCCTTCACGGAGCGCCGCTGGTCGGCTGCCAGGGCCTTGGTGGGGGCGAGGTACAGGGCGGTCGCCCCACGGCCGTTCGGGGCCTCGGAGCCGTCCAGGAGGGTGCTGAGGACCGGGGCGAGGTAGGCGAGCGACTTGCCGGACGCCGTACCGGTGGCGATCACGACCGATTCGCCGTCCAGCGCGTGCTCGGCGGCGGTCGCCTGATGAGCCCACGGATGGGCGATCCCGGCCTTTTCGACCGCCGAGATCACTTCTGGCCGGATGCGATCCGGCCAGATGGCATGGGTTCCCGATCTGGGGGGCAGGTGCTCCGTATGAGTGATGCGCGCGGCCCGGCCCGCCCCTGCGGCGAGCCGGTCGAGGATCATGTCGGGAGAGGGGCGCATGTCCCCACTCTCGGGTGGTCGTCCGGGACGGTGATTCTTGGCCATCGGCACCGAGTGTGTCACTGGCGTGACGGACAATGGTCCCAAGGCGTCGTGCATGGCTGCTGGTAAGTGATTGAATGCCATCGCGGCTGGCGATCCGTCCCCTGGCCTCCGTCGGGGAGACCGAGGGGCGACCGCTCGATAGCAAGGTGCTGGAGGATCCGTGGACCTGTCCCTGTCGACTCGCAATGTGTCCGGGCCTGGTGGCGACCGTACGGTCGTCGAGGTCGGTGGCGAGATTGATGTGTATACCGCGCCCAAGCTGCGCGAGCAGTTGGTCGAGTTGGTGAATGACGGCAGCTACCACCTGGTTGTCGACATGGAAGGTGTCGACTTCCTCGACTCCACCGGCCTCGGCGTGCTCGTGGGCGGCTTGAAGCGTGTCCGGGCCCATGAGGGCTCGTTGCGCCTGGTCTGCAACCAGGAGCGCATTCTCAAGATCTTCCGGATCACGGGCCTGACCAAGGTGTTCCCGATTCACACCACGGTCGACGAGGCTGTCGCCGCCACCGACTGAGGTCGGCTTCGGCCGGCCTCCGGGCCGGCCGGTCAGGCAGTGGACGGACCGGCGGCAGCAGCACCTGGGCCGCGACGGGCAGGCGGTCGGCCTTCGGGCCGGCTGTCGGCTTCGTCGATTCCGCCGGTTTCCGGAAGAGAGAAGAGATCCGTCGGCTTCCGGAAGAGAAGAAGCAGGGTGCCGGCGGAGAAGATCAGGGTGCCGGGCTCAGGCCCGGGGCCTCTGAGGCGTACGCCCGAACGTTCGAGGGGGATCGCATGGCCACCGTTGAACTCCGCTTCAGCGCCCAGCCTGAACATGTCAGGACGGCCCGCCTGGTGGCGGCCGCCGTGGCGCGCCGGGCCGGCGTCGACGAGGCGGTGCTCGACGAGGTCAGGCTCGCCGTCGGCGAGGCGTGCAGCCGTGCCGTGGGGCTGCACCGCAGTCACGGCATCACCGCGCCGGTGAGTGTGGCGCTGATCGAGGAGGAGAAGGCGTTCTCCATCGAGGTCGGCGACGGCGTTCCCGGTCCCGGGAGCGACCCGGCCGGGCCGGGAGCGCGCGGCGGCGCGCCCGGGGGCCCGGACGAGCCCGAGAGCGAGGGCGCCGAGGACGAGATGGGCCTCGCGGTCATCAGCGGTCTCGTCGACGACGTGGAAGTCCGCTCCGGCGCGGGCGGCGGAACCATCCGTATGAGCTGGCCGACGGCCCTTGCCGCGGTGCGCCCCTGAGGCGGCTCGGCTGCGGCGTATGCCGTCCTGCACGGCGTGAGCCCGTAACGCGTTGAGCTCCTGGGGCAGGGCGTGAGCCCGTACGTCCTGTGGGTGGGCTTCGGGGCGGTGCCCGGTCACTTCCTGGGGTGCGCGGCCGCCCCCTGTACGTGGGCTGTGCGGGGTCGTCGCTGTCCCGCTCGTGCTGCTTGTTTTTCCGGCCCTGCTGAGCAGGGCCTTTCTTGTGCGGCCCCGTGCGGCCCCGTGCGGCCCCGTGTGATCCCACCTGATCCCGCCTTATCCCGCGTGATTTCTTTCGCGTAATGCGCCTTCCCCATTACTGCATTCGGGGAGAATTCCTCCGTCGATCTTTCGGCGTTGGGGGGAGTGCGATCAATTCTCTTCCCGACCACTGTTTTGATCCCGTTCCGCTCCCTACAATCCGTCCACGTCTTGAGCGCTGAGCGTCAAGGAGGACGTATGGCGGAGTTCCTCACCACCCCCATGGCCACCCCCCTGGCCGAACCGATGCGAGAATCCGCACTTTCCGACCGGCCCGCCGCTCTCGCGGCGGCGGTACTCACCGACGACAACCGGCTGATCGTCATCGTCGTGGCGGTCGTGGCCGTCGCCGCGCTCATCGTCGCCCGGCTGCTGGTGCGCCAGGTCCTGGCGGCGGGCGAAGGCACCGAGCGTATGAAGGAGATCGCCGCGGCGGTCCAGGAGGGCGCCAACGCCTATCTGGCCCGGCAGCTGCGGACGGTCGGCGTGTTCGCCGTCGTCGTGTTCTTCGTGTTGCTGGTGCTCCCGGCCGACAACTGGTCACAGCGCGCGGGGCGTTCGCTCTTTTTCCTCGTGGGCGCGCTTTTCTCGGCCGCGACCGGATACATCGGTATGCGGCTCGCCGTACGGAGCAATGTACGTGTGGCCGCAGCGGCGCGTGAGGCGACTCCGGCAGAGGGAGAACCGGAAAAGGATCTCACCACCGTCTCGCACCGGGCGATGAAGATCGCTTTCCGTACGGGCGGCGTGGTCGGAATGATCACGGTGGGGCTCGGGCTGCTCGGCGCCTCCTGTGTGGTGCTCGTCTACGCGGCCGACGCGCCCAAGGTGCTGGAGGGATTCGGCCTGGGCGCGGCGCTGATCGCCATGTTCATGAGGGTCGGCGGCGGGATCTTCACCAAGGCCGCCGACGTGGGCGCCGACCTCGTGGGCAAGGTCGAACAGGGCATCCCGGAGGACGACCCGCGCAACGCCGCCACGATCGCCGACAACGTGGGCGACAACGTCGGGGACTGCGCGGGCATGGCCGCCGACCTCTTCGAGTCGTACGCCGTGACGCTCGTCGCCGCACTCATCCTCGGCATGGCCGCCTTCGGCGACTCCGGTCTGGCCTTCCCCCTGATGGTCCCGGCGATCGGCGTCGTCACCGCGATGATCGGAATCTTCGCGGTCGCCCCGCGCCGCGCCGACCGCAGCGGGATGACCGCGATCAACCGGGGCTTCTTCGTCTCCGCGGTGGTCTCGCTCGCCCTGGTGGCCGTCGCCGCCTTCGCCTACCTCCCGTCCTCGTACGCCGAACTGAGCGGGGTCACCGACGACGCGATCGCCGGGCACGGCGGCGACCCCAGGGTCTTCGCCCTGGTCGCGGTGGCCATCGGCATCGTCCTGGCCGCGTTGATCCAGCAGCTCACCGGCTACTTCACCGAGACGAAGCGGCGCCCCGTCCAGGACATCGGGAAGTCCTCGCTGACCGGCCCGGCGACCGTGGTGCTGGCCGGTATCTCCATCGGCCTGGAGTCGGCCGTCTACACCGCCCTGCTGATCGGCCTCGGCGTCTACGGGGCGTTCCTCCTCGGCGGTACGTCGATCATGCTGGCGCTCTTCGCGGTGGCGCTCGCCGGAACCGGGCTGCTCACCACGGTCGGCGTCATCGTGGCCATGGACACCTTCGGACCGGTCTCCGACAACGCCCAGGGCATCGCCGAGATGTCCGGGGACGTCACCGGAGCCGGGGCCCAGGTGCTCACCGACCTGGACGCCGTCGGCAACACGACCAAGGCCATCACCAAGGGCATCGCCATCGCCACCGCAGTCCTGGCGGCGGCAGCGCTCTTCGGCTCCTACCGCGACGCCATCGCCACGGCGGTCGCCGACGTGGGGGCCGGGGCGGGGGATCTGGGGCTGAGCCTGGACATCTCCCAGCCCAACAACCTCGTCGGCCTGGTCCTCGGCGCGGCGGTCGTCTTCCTCTTCTCCGGGCTTGCCATCAACGCGGTCTCCCGGTCCGCCGGAGCCGTCGTCCACGAGGTCCGGCGGCAGTTCCGCGAGCACCCGGGGATCATGGACCGTACGGAGAAGCCGGAGTACGGGCGCGTCGTCGACATCTGCACCAAGGACGCCCTGCGCGAACTGGCCACGCCCGGGCTGCTCGCGGTCCTGGCGCCGATCGCGGTCGGCTTCACCCTCGGGGTCGGCGCGCTCGGCTCGTACCTCGCGGGCGCCATCGCCACCGGCACCCTGATGGCGGTCTTCCTCGCCAACTCCGGCGGTGCCTGGGACAACGCCAAGAAGCTCGTCGAGGACGGGCACTACGGAGGCAAGGGCAGCGACGCGCACGCCGCGACCGTGATCGGTGACACGGTCGGCGACCCGTTCAAGGACACGGCGGGCCCGGCGATCAACCCGCTCCTCAAGGTGATGAACCTGGTCGCGCTGCTCATCGCTCCGGCGGTGGTGCAGTTCAGCTACGGAGCGGACGCGAACCCCTGGGTACGGGCGCTGGTGGCCGTCTTCGCCATCGCGGTCATCGTCGGCGCGGTGTACGTGTCCAAGCGGCGCGGTATCGCCGTGGGCGACGACGACAGCGGCTCTCCGGGCGGTGGCGGCCCGGCGGTCCCGTCACCGGACCCCGCGGCGGCCTCGTAGGGGCGCGGGCCGACGGGCGGAGGGGGGCGACTCCCTGGTTCCGTCGGCCCTGCCCGTCACGGGGGCGGGCGATCAGGACCGGAATCCACTGGGGACCGGCATCTGCTCGGGCCTGGCCTCTGCTCGTGCCCGGAATCCGCCCAGCCCAGAGCCCGCTCAGGCCCGGAACCCCGCTCGGGCCGGACCCGGAACCCGCCCAGGCCCGGGAATCTACGCTGGGCACTCCTTCCGTCCCGTCCGAGGAGCAGTGTGCCACCGGCCTTCGTCCACCGGATCACCAAGTACGACCCCGCCGACCGCGACGAGCACGGTCACTACACCGGCACTGAGGACACGGCCGGCGACTGCGGGCCTGCCGAAGCGGCGTACCTGGCGGCGGTCTCCGCCTTCGCGGAGGAGTCGGGCGTCGACCGGCTGGAGATCCGTGATCCCGAGGTCAGGGGCTTCGTCCACTTCGGGGCGGAGCCCCCGGTCGCGGGGCACGGCCTCGGCGGTCTCTTCCCGCCCGACCTCACCGGCTACCACGACGGGGCCGAAGTCTCGCTCCCGGTCGCCCTGGAGCTGGTCCGTGCCATGCTCCGCGACCAGGGTGCCTGGTGCCGTCTGGAGGCCGGGGACGCGTTCACGGTGCACGTCGGGTGGGACCAGTACGTGTACGTGGGCAGCGACCGGTCCTGCGCGGGCGCCGTGGCACGTACCAGGGAACTCGGCCTCTTCCCGGAACCGCTGACGGCCTCGCCCTACGCGGCCGAGTCCGATGAGGCGGAAGTGACGGAGCCGGCCGACGCCGGGTTCTGGACCCGCGTGCGTACCGCGCCGGCCTCACGGCATGCGCTGCTCCTCGAGGAGAACCACGTACGCAACGCCGCATGCTGGCACCGCATCACGCCGGAGAACCTCGACACCGTACGCGCCGGTCTCGGCCCGCGCGCCCTGCTGAGGGTCTGGCCCGACCTGACCCCGGACGTCGGGGCCGTCCTGGCAGCCCTGTCCGACGAGGAGGAATCCGTCGAGTTTGTCTGGGAGGCGCAGGACGGAACCATCAGCCACGTGATCGTCGATGACACCGGCACCGGCCACCGGGAGCTGGCCGCCCGGGTCGCCGACGCCCGGGCCGCCTGTGTCCTGCCCTTGTCCTACGACGGACACCGCCCGCTGCTCTGTGCCGTCCTGCCGGACAGCGACGGCGTACTGCGCGCCCGGTGGTGACCCGGTTCGCGCGCCGTTCACGCCGGCGGGCGCCGGCGGGCGCCCGCACGGTGAAGCCGCCCTTCCGGTCCAACCGGCCGGGCTCAGCCGCCGTACGCGTGCCTGAATTCCGGGCCGAGTGGCATCTCCCTCATTTCCTTTGATGCAAATGGCTTCAAAAGGGTGCATATCTGACAGTTGGCACCCGGATGGAGTCCTCGTGGCGTGTAAGTTCCGGGGCCGAGAGCCTTGGAAGGGGTCCATCCGGTGAACAAGAAGCTTGCGGCCGTACTGTCCGGCGGTGTGGTACTCGTACTGACGCTGTCGGGCTGCAGTGACGACAGCGAGGAGAAGCTGAACGCGTGGGCCAAGGATTTCTGCGGCCAGATCCAGCCTCACCTGGAGAAGAACGAGGCGGCCAACGCCGCCATCAAGCAGAAGACCGATGAGAACAGCAAGCCCGCCGAGGTCAAGAAGACCGACTCGGAGGCGTTCCAGCAGATCTCCGCGTCGTTCAAGGCGCTGGCCGCGGCCCTGGAGGCGGCCGGTCCGCCGCCGGTCGAGGATGGCGAGACCAAGCAGAAGGACGCCGTACGGGAGCTCAACGCCTCCTCCAAGTCCTACATCGAGCTGAAGGCCAAGGTCGACGCCCTCCAGACCAAGGACCAGGCGCAGTTCGCCGATGATCTGAGGGAACTCGTCGGGGAGATGGCCACGGTCGGCAACAGCGGTGCCCAGGCGCTGAAGAAGCTTCAGTCCGGTGACGTCGCTGTCGCGATGTCGAAGGAGAAGGGCTGCCAGAAGACGAAGGCGTCGACCGGGGCCGCCAGCCCGTCGGGCTCCAAGGCTCCGGAAGCGGATGCGGAGGCGACTCCTTCGGCTTCGGCGACGGAGGAGAAGAAGGCGTGAGCGCGTAACGCGTAGACGCGGTGGCTTGTAGACAACGCGTAGCAGCGTGACGGCGTCGTTCGGCCCGGACTCCGTCCGTCCGCCCCGCCTCCGTCCGATGTCGCTCGTCCACCCCCCGTTCAGCCCGGTCCGGGCCTCGCCGGAGCCCGGACCGGTGCCGTTGTCAGTGGGAGCGGACACAATGGTCGGGTGAGTACGACCAGGCTTCCCGCACCCGACCACACCACCGGCCTCCGCGAGGCCCTGCTCGCCGCGGACTTCACCGCCGACGGGCTCCTCGACCGGCTCGGCGCGTCCGCCTACGCCGCGCTCGCCCGCAGCGAGACGGTCCCCGCCCTGCGCGCCACCCGGGGTGTCTCGCCGCTCGACACGCTGGTGCGGCTGTTCCTCCTCCAGCGCCCCGTCCCCGAGGCGCAGGCCCGTGCCGCCCTGCCGCTGGAGGAGTGCGTCCGGGACGGCTGGGTGACCGTGGCGGACGGCCTGGCCCGCGCCACCGTCGACGTACGGCCGTACGGCGGGCCGGACGGTCAGGACTGGTTCATCGTCTCCGACCTCGGCTGCGCGGTCGGCGGTGCGGGCGGGATCGGCTCGCGCGAGGAGGGCGTCGTCCTCGGGGTCGGCGGGGCCTCCACCACCCTCGCCTCCATCACCGTGCGTACGCCGGTGGCCTCGGCCCTCGACCTCGGTACGGGCTCCGGAATCCAGGCGCTGCACGCCGCCCAGCACGCGACCCGGGTCACCGCCACGGACCTCAACCCCCGCGCCCTGGAGTTCACCCGGCTCACCCTCGCCCTGTCCGGCGCCGCCCCCGCCGACCTCCGTGAGGGTTCCCTCTTCGAGCCGGTGGGCTCGGAGACCTTCGACCTGATCGTCTCCAACCCGCCGTTCGTCATCTCGCCCGGCGCCCGGCTCACCTACCGGGACGGCGGCATGGGCGGCGACGACCTCTGCCGCACCCTGGTCCAGCAGTCCGGGCACCACCTGAACGAAGGGGGGTACGCCCAGTTCCTCGCCAACTGGCAGCACGTGGAGGGCGAGGAGTGGCAGGACCGGCTCCGCTCCTGGGTGCCCGCCGGGTGTGATGCCTGGATCGTCCAGCGCGAGGTCCAGGACGTCACGCAGTACGCCGAGCTGTGGCTGCGCGACAGCGGCGACCACCGCAGCGACCCGGCCGCGTACGCGGAGCGGTACGAGGCGTGGCTCGACGAGTTCGAGGCGCGCGGGACCACCTCCGTCGGCTTCGGCTGGATCACCCTGCGCAAGTCCGCCGCCGCGGCCGCGGGGAACCCGTCGATCGTCGTCGAGGAGTGGCCGCACGCCGTGCAGCAGCCGCTGGGCCGGGCCGTGCAGGAGCACTTCGCCCGCCAGGACTATCTGCGCGACCAAGACGACGCCGCGCTGCTCGCCGGGCACTTCACCCTCGCCGCCGAGGTCGTGCAGGAGCAGGTGGGGCTGCCCGGCGCGGAGGACCCCGAGCATGTGGTGCTGCGTCAGCACCGCGGGATGATGCGGGCGACGAAGGTCGACGCGGTGGCCGCCGGGTTCGCCGGGGTGTGCGACGGTTCGCTGCCCGCCGGGCGGATTCTGGACGCCATCGCCCAGCTGATGTCCGAGGACCCGGTGCTCCTGCGCGACCGCACCCCGCAGGCGATCCGGCTGCTGGTCGAGGAGGGCTTCCTGGAGCCGGTGCCGGGGGCCGTCCCCGGGACCGTTCCGGGGGAGGGCCTCGGGTGACGTCGGCATGATCCGGATCGAGTCGGCCGAAGCCTCGCTCGGGACCCCCGGATCGCCGTCGACCCGCTGCGGGACGCGTTCTGCGGCACGCACCTGGCGCTGCCGCAGCGTACGCCCTCCTGGCCGTACGAGCACGGGGTCGTCCGGGCCCGCGAGGTGCTGCGGGACGACGAGCGGCCCCGGCCGCCGCGGCTGCTGACCCACGGGCCGCGCGGCTTCCCGGACTCCCCGCTGCCCCGGCCGGTCGGCGCCCCGTCCGTCGAGGCGGAGCTGGACACCATCCGGACCGCCCCGGCCGACACCGTACGGGCGGGTGTGCGGGAGCGGTACGCGGGGACGCAGGACCACCCGTTCGTACGGCCGTACGGGGACGGTCCCGAGGGCGCCTGCGCCATGCTCGCCGAGGCGTACGTGGCCTACTGGGAAGGCGCGCTGGGGAGGTGCGCTGGCGCAGCACTGGCCCGCCGTGCGTCGGCTCGGCGGCCCCCTCACCGCCGCCGGGCCCGCCGACCGGCGGGGCCTCGCCCCGAGCACGGTTTCGCAGCACCTCTCGGTGCTCGTCGGCCGCCTGAATCGCCGTCGGCCGCCGCCTGCCTGAGTCGCCGCCCAGCCGCCCAGCCGCCAGCCGCCAGCCGCCAGCCGCCAGCCGTCTGATCACCGCCAGCCGCCTGATCGTCGGCGGCGGAGCCCTCTCGTACCGGGCGCTGTTCAACTGGACGACTCAACTGGACGACGCCATTCATGTTCATCGGCACCTTGCTGGTCGGGCTGCTGCTCCAGCTCCTCTTCTTCGGCCACCTCGGCCGGGAGATCCAAGTGGCCGACGGCCACTTCTCTCTGCTGGGCAACGCGGTGTTCGTCGCCTCCACCTCCTGTGTCCACGGGGGCACGTTGGCGATCTCCGACGAGCGCCGGTACGGCACCCACCGAGCTGTCCTCCTCAGGCCCCGCCACCGGGCTCCGCTCCGGATCGGCCGGGCCCTGCCCCATGTCCTCAACGGCCTTCTCATCAGCGCCTTCACGCCCACCGCCGCTTCCTCTCCCGCTCGGCCCGCGGATTCCGCTCGAGGCCCTGCCGGGGCTCGGGGCGGTGCTCCTCGCGGCGGCCGCCGGGTGCTCGGCGTTCGGCCTGGCGCCGGGGGCGCTCGGGCTCCGCTTCCGTGATGTGTTC
Organism: Kitasatospora albolonga; assembly: GCA_002082585.1. NCBI lineage: Bacteria > Bacillati > Actinomycetota > Actinomycetes > Kitasatosporales > Streptomycetaceae > Kitasatospora > Kitasatospora albolonga. The sequence continues at coordinate 3,452,488 of CP020563.1, read as the reverse complement.
CTGATCTCCCATGTGGCCGGATCTGTACTGCTTCTGGCCGTCCTCGAGCGGGGCAGCCGTCGGCGCGAGCCTGACGTCGTGTGACGGCCCGGGTACTCCCGGTGGGTGGGTGTTGTTCACCCGGGGTTCGTGTCGGCGATGCCCCGGGGTGGCAGCCTCCCCCGTAACCGGGCGAGGTCGCGGCCTCCCCGTGACCGGGCGGTGCGGCAGGAGCGAGGGGTACGGGCAGGGCATGGAGAGCGTCGCAGCAGTCTTCGCCGGTACGGCCTTCGGGCTGTTCGGTGCCGCCCTCCTCGTCTGGACCGGGGCGCGCGCCCGGCACCGCGCGCCGGTGCTGCACGGTGTGAGCCCCGTCGCCTCCACCGCACTCACGACACTTTTCGGCGTAGTTTTCCTCGCCCTCGGCGTGTGGTGCTTCACGCTCCTCTGATCCCCGCCCCCGCCGGGGCCGCGCCCGGGTCGGGGGTGCGCCGGACGATCACCGTCACCACCTCGGATATCCGCGGGCACGGCCTCCGTACGACGCGGACCCGACGGTCCGGGCGGCAGGAATGGCGGAAGTCGGGTTACCGTTCGAGTGGCCGTTGCGGGCTTTTGCCGTTTGACACGGGGGCGGGTTGTACCGTCACACTCCGCAGCGACAGCACCGCGGGAAGCGTCTCGACGCTGCCCGGATGCCCATCGAGTGTCGACCGGAGAGAAGAGCGAAGTTGTCCCCGACCAGCGAGACCGCACAGGGCGGCCGCCGACTCGTCATCGTCGAGTCGCCTGCCAAGGCGAAGACGATCAAGGGCTATCTCGGCCCCGGATACGTCGTCGAGGCGAGCGTCGGGCACATCCGCGACCTCCCGAACGGCGCGGCCGAGGTCCCGGACGAGTACACCGGCGAGGTCCGCCGCCTCGGGGTGGACGTCGAACACGACTTCCAGCCCGTCTATGTCGTCAACGCCGACAAGAAGGCCCAGGTCAGGAAGCTCAAGCAGCTGCTGGCCGAGTCCGACGAACTCTTCCTCGCCACCGATGAGGACCGCGAGGGCGAAGCCATCGCGTGGCACCTCCAGGAAGTCCTGCGGCCCAAGGTCCCGGTCCACCGGATGGTCTTCCACGAGATCACCAAGGACGCGATCCGGTCCGCCGTCGCCAACCCGCGCGAGCTCAACCAGCGCATGGTCGATGCCCAGGAGACCCGCCGCATCCTCGACCGCCTCTACGGCTACGAGGTCTCGCCGGTCCTGTGGAAGAAGGTCATGCCGAAGCTGTCGGCGGGCCGTGTCCAGTCCGTCGCCACCCGGCTCGTCGTCGAGCGGGAGCGCGAGCGCATCGCCTTCCGCTCCGCCGAGTACTGGGACCTGACCGGCACTTTCGCCACCGGCCGTACCGGTGACGCCTCCGACCCCTCGACCCTGACCGCCCGGCTCAGCGCGGTCGACGGCCGCCGGATCGCCCAGGGCCGCGACTTCGGCCCCGACGGGCAGCTCAAGCCCGGCTCCGCCCAGACGCTGCACCTGGACGAGGCGAACGCCCGCGCCCTGGCCGCCGCGCTCGCCGACTCCTCCTTCGCGGTCCGGTCCGTCGAGTCGAAGCCGTACCGCCGCTCCCCGTACGCCCCCTTCCGGACCACGACCCTCCAGCAGGAGGCGAGCCGCAAGCTGGGCTTCGGGGCCAAGGCGACCATGCAGGTGGCGCAGAAGCTGTACGAGAACGGCTTCATCACCTATATGCGTACCGACTCCACGATCCTCTCGGACACCGCGGTCTCCGCGGCCCGGGCCCAGGTCACCCAGCTGTACGGGGCGAACTACCTGCCCGAGAAGCCGCGTACGTACGCCGGGAAGGTCAAGAACGCGCAGGAGGCGCACGAGGCGATCCGCCCCTCCGGCGACCGCTTTCGCACCCCCGCCGAGACCGGGCTCACCGGCGACCAGTTCCGGCTGTACGAGCTGATCTGGAAGCGGACCGTCGCCTCCCAGATGAAGGACGCGACCGGCAACTCGGTCACCGTCAAGATCGGCGGCCGGGCGAGCGACGGCCGGGACGCCGAGTTCTCCGCCTCCGGCAAGACGATCACCTTCCACGGCTTCATGAAGGCGTACGTTGAGGGCGCCGACGACCCGAACGCCGAGCTGGACGACCGCGAGCGGCGGCTGCCGCAGGTCGCCGAGGGCGACGCGCTCTCCGCCGAGGAGATCACGGTCGACGGGCACGCCACCAAGCCCCCGGCCCGCTACACCGAGGCATCGCTGGTCAAGGAGCTCGAAGAGCGCGAGATCGGCCGCCCGTCGACGTACGCCTCGATCATCGGGACGATTCTCGACCGCGGTTACGTCTTCAAGAAGGGCACGGCACTCGTCCCGTCCTTCCTCTCCTTCGCCGTGGTCAACCTGCTGGAGAAGCACTTCGGCCGGCTCGTCGACTACGACTTCACCGCCCGTATGGAGGACGACCTCGACCGCATCGCGCGGGGCGAGGCCCAGTCCGTGCCGTGGCTGAAGCGTTTCTACTTCGGAGCCGCCGCCTCCGGTGACGACCCGGCCGGCGCGGGCTCCGCGTCCGACGCGGGCAACGGCGACGGCGACCACCTCGGCGGGCTGAAGGCCCTGGTCACCGACCTCGGCGCGATCGACGCCCGGGAGATCTCCTCCTTCCCCGTCGGCAACGACATCAAGCTCCGCGTCGGCCGCTACGGCCCGTACATCGAGCGGGGCGAGAAGGACGCCGAGGGCCACCAGCGCGCCGACGTGCCCGAGGACCTGGCGCCCGACGAGCTGACCGTCGAGCTGGCCGAGGAGCTGCTGGCCAAGCCGAGCGGCGACTTCGAGCTGGGTACGGACCCGGTCAGCGGCAACCAGATCATCGCCAAGGACGGCCGCTACGGCCCGTACGTCACCGAGGTGCTGCCCGAGGGGACGCCGAAGACCGGCAAGAACGCGGTGAAGCCGCGGACCGCCTCCCTCTTCAAGTCCATGTCCCTGGACACGGTCACCCTCGCCGACGCCCTCAAGCTGATGTCGCTGCCGCGTGTCGTCGGTGAGGACGCCGAGGGTGTCGAGATCACCGCGCAGAACGGCCGCTACGGCCCGTATCTGAAGAAGGGCACCGACTCCCGGTCCCTCACCTCCGAGGACCAGCTCTTCGACATCACCCTCGAAGAGGCCCTCGCGATCTACGCCCAGCCCAAGCAGCGCGGCCGGGCCGCCGCCAAGCCGCCGCTGAAGGAGCTGGGCACCGACCCGGTCAGCGAGCGGCCGGTGGTGGTCAAGGACGGCCGCTTCGGCGCGTACGTCACCGACGGCGAGACCAACGCCACCCTGCGGACCGGCGACAGCGTCGAGGAGATCACGCCGGAGCGCGGCTACGAGCTGCTCGCCGAGAAGCGCGCCAAGGGACCCGCCAAGAAGAAGACGGCGAAGAAGGCCCCCGCGAAGAAGGCGACGGCCAAGAAGACGGCCGCGAAGAAGACGACGGCCACCAAGACCACGGCCGCCAAGAAGACCGCGGCGAAGAAGACGACCACCAAGAAGACGGCCACAAAGAAGACGACGGCAGCTGTGAAGAAGGCCGCCTCGGCTTCCCCGTCGCCCTCCTCGGAGGACTGACCGGCTCTTGTCCGACGTACTGCTGCTGCCCGGCACCTGAAGGAAGGTGCCGGGCAGCAGCAGTACGTCACGGCCCTGAGGGAGCTGGCCGGAAGTCATCTGCGGCCATATGTTCGGACGGGCCGACAGCCACCGCTCCGCTGCCGATAGGCTGGGCGGATGACGCGAGCCGAGCAGCCAACGGTCGTGAGCCCCACCTCCGACACACTTGCCGCAGACTCACGCGAGCGCGCCGTACGAGCCCTGTTGCGTGTTCCCCCGCTGAAGCGGTTGTGGAGCGCCCAGCTCGTCGGCGGTATCGGCGATGCACTCGCCCTTCTCGTGCTGGTGCTGTTGTCGCTGCAAGCAGCGGTCCTGGAGGGCTCATTCGGAGCCGGATACCGCGGGGCGGCCTTCGCCGTCGCCGCCGTGTTCGGTGCCCGCATCCTGTCCACCGTGCTCTTCGGAGCCGTACTCCTGGGGCCTTTGACATCGCTCACGGCACCCGGCGGGAAACTGGACCGGCGCTGGCTGATGATCGGGACGGACGCGCTGCGGCTCGCCCTGCTGATCGTCGCCCCGCTGTGGATCAGCTGGGTGCCGGACAAGGCGCTCATGATGATCCTCATCACCGCCTTCGTGACCGGCGCGGCCGAGCGCCTGTGGACGGTGGCCAAGGAGAGCGCCGCCCCGGCGCTGCTGCCCGCCCCGCCGATCGAGGGCGCCGCCGTCCGTCCGCTTCCCGACCACCTCGACTCCCTGCGCAGGCTGTCGCTCCGTACGGACTTCCTCGCCGTCCCCGCCGCCGCGGTGGTCCTGGTGGCCGCCACGCTGATCGGGAAGCTCCTCGGCACCGGCCTGGAGTGGTTCTCCTTCCACCAGGCGGCCCTGGGGTCGTATGTCGCGGCCGGTCTGTTCATGGCCTCCATCTCGACCCTGTACTTCCTCGAACTGCCCGGCACCCAGACCCCCCGGCCGCGCTCGCCCCTGGAAGGGCTGCGCCGCCCCACCCGCGACGGCCGCCCCGACAAGGGCCGTACGGGCGCGCTCCCGCTGACCGTCGCCGTCTGCGCGGCCGTCGCCGGAGCGATCGCGGCAGCCGCCGCCGTATCCGTCCTGCACGCCTACGACCTGGGCGGCGGACCCGCCACGTTCGGGCTGCTGATCCTCGCGCTGACGGGCGGCACCGCCCTCGGTATCCGTACGGCGCAGAAGGTGCTGCCCACCCTGTCGCGGCGGCGCCTGCTCGCGCTGGCCACCGCCGTCACGGGCATCGCGCTCCTCGCGCTCGGCCTGGTGCCGGACACGGCGACCGGGATCGCGATCGCGCTGCTGGCCGGTTACGCGGCCGGGGTCGCCGCCAGCACCGGGCACGCGATCATCGACCAGGAGACCGAGGCGTCCCGGCAGGCCCGGACCACCGAGCACCTCCAGGCCCTCGTCCGGGTGCTCGTCGCGCTCGGCGCGGTCGCGGGCCCGCTGCTCGCCGCCGCGATCGGACAGCACCGGCTGGCCTCCGCCTCCGGTGACTTCGTCTTCGCCCACGGCGGGGCGGCCTTCACCCTGATGCTGGTCGGTGCGCTGCTGCTGCCGCTCGCCGCGATCGTCGTCGCGAAGACCGACGACCGGGCGGGCGTACCGCTCCGCCGCGATCTGCGCGAGGCGCTGCGCGGCGGCGACCCGGCCGTCGCGCCCGCCGCCACCGGCTTCTTCCTCGCCCTGGAGGGCGGCGACGGAGCGGGCAAGTCCACCCAGGTCGAGGCGCTCGCCGACTGGATTCGCGCCAAGGGCCACGAGGTCGTCGTCACCCGCGAGCCCGGGGCCACCCCGGTCGGCAAGCGGCTGCGGTCGATCCTGCTGGACGTCGCCTCCGCAGGGCTCTCCAACCGCGCCGAGGCACTGCTGTACGCGGCCGACCGCGCCGAGCACGTCGACTCCGTGGTCCGCCCGGCGCTGGAGCGGGGCGCGATCGTCATCTCGGACCGCTACATCGACTCCTCCGTCGCCTACCAGGGCGCGGGCCGCGACCTGGCCCCGACCGAGATCGCCCGGATCTCCCGGTGGGCGACGAGTGGCCTCGTACCGCATCTGACGGTGCTGCTGGACGTCGACCCGCAGACCGCGCGGGAGCGGTTCACGGAGGCGCCGGACCGGCTGGAGTCGGAGCCGGCGGAGTTCCACGAGCGGGTCCGGTCCGGGTTCCTGACCCTGGCCGCCGCCGACCCGACGCGCTACCTGGTGGTGGACGCCGGGCAGGAGCCCGAGGCGATCACCACGGTGGTACGCCACCGGCTCGACCGGCTCCTGCCGCTCTCCGAGGCCGAGATCGCGGCCATAGAGGAGGCGCGGCGCAAGGCCGAGGAGGAGGCCCGGCGCAAGGCGGAGGAAGAGGCCGCCCGCAAGGCCGAGGAGGAGCGCCTGGAGAAGGAGCGCCAGGAGCAGCTCGCCCGGCTGCGCGCCGAGGAGGAGGAGCGCAAGCAGCGCGAGCTGGAGGAGGCGCGCCGCCGCGAGGCCGAGCGCCAGGCGGAGGAGGCCCGGCAGCGCGCCGAGGAGGCCCGCCGCAGGGCGGAGGAGGACCGCCGTCGGCTGGAGGCCGAGGAGCGGGCCCGAGAGGCCGAGCAGGAACGCCTCCGCAAGCAGGCCGAGGAGGAGGCCCGGCAGCGCAAGGAGGCCGAGGCGCTCCGCCTGGAGAAGCAGCGCAAGGCGGAAGAGGCGCTGGTCCGGGCCGAGGAGGCGCGGCGCCGTGCGGAGGCGGAGGCGGCTGCCCGTACGGAGGCGGCGCGGGCCGAAGCCGAGCGGGCGGAGGCCGAGCGGGCGGAGGCCGAGCGGGCTGCTGCGGCTTCTCGTGACGCCCATGGTTCTCGTGACCCTCGTGGTTCCGGTTCTGAGGCGTCGTCGCGGTCGGAGGGGTACGGGCCCACCGTTCCGGAGAACGAGCTCACGGTGCCCACGCCGATCGTGAACCCGAACGAGATCACGCAGCCGGTGCCCACGGCGCGTCCGGAGGGCGACGATCCGTCCGACCGCCGTTCTTCCGCTTCGGGTACGGACGCGGGTTCCGGGTCGGGGGCGGGTTCCGGGGCTGGTTCTGGGGCCGGTTCTGGCTCCGGTTCCGGTTCCGGGGAGGACGAGACGGCGATGCTGCCGCGCGTCACGGACGAGCGGCCGGGCCGGGACGCGCGCGACGTCGACGAGACGGCCGTACTGCCGCCGGTCCGCGGTGGCCGCCCCTCCGACCGGGTGCCCCAGGGGTTCTTCCGGGACGAGGCCCCGGCGTCCCCGCCGGCGGAGAGCGAGAACGAGCGCACCCGGGAGCTGCCGCAGATCGAGGACCCGCAGGCGGCGCCCCCGGCCGGTGACGCGTCCCGGGGCCGCCGGACCAAGCGCCCCCGTCCGGACTGGGCCGAGGAGACCCCGCTGGACGATCTGCCGACACTGGCGGACGAGCTGCTCGGCGGGCACGAGGACGACGACCCCAGGGGAGGCCGGGGCCGCCGCCCGCGCGGCTGACCCGTACCTGCCCGGAGCCCGGCCCGTCCGCCCTTGAGGGGCGGGCGGGCCGGACTGTCAGTGGCGTCCCCCACAATGGAATCTGCCGTGGACGCCCGCCACGGCATCCGACGACGGCGAACGACGGAAGCCGCCGCGCGTCTCCGCACGACACCACCGGAAGGGCGGTGACCCATGACCGTATGGGACGACCTGGTCGGACAGGACCGAGTGAGGGAACAGCTCGCCGCCGCCGCCAGGGACGCCGATGCGCTGGTCACGGCCGTTTCCGACGGCAAGCCGCAGGAGCTCGAGGCGCAGGGCTCGAAGATGACGCATGCCTGGCTGTTCACCGGACCACCGGGTTCCGGGCGGTCCACCGCCGCCCGGGCCTTCGCCGCCGCGCTCCAGTGCACCAGCCCGGACCGGGCGCTGGGCGGGGAGCCGGGCTGCGGCTTCTGCGACGGCTGCCACACGAGCCTGATCGGTACGCACGCCGATGTCCAGGTGATCCGTACGGACCTGCTCTCCATCGGTGTGAAGGAGACCCGCGACCTGGTCCGCCGCGCCCAGCTCTCCCCGGCGGTCGGCCGGTGGCAGGTCATCGTCATGGAGGACGCGGACCGGCTCACCGAGGGCGCGGGCAACGTGCTGCTGAAGGCGGTGGAGGAGCCCGCGCCGCGTACGGTCTGGATGCTGTGCGCCCCGTCGCTCGAGGACGTGCTCCCCACGATCCGTTCCCGCTGCCGCCACCTGACCCTGGGCACCCCGCCGGTGGAGGCCGTGGCGGATGTGCTGATCCGCCGTGACGGCGTCGACCCCGAGCGGGCGCACTCCGCGGCGCGGGCCACCCAGGGCCACATCGGCCGGGCGCGCCGTCTGGCCACGGACGAGCGGGCGCGGGCGCGGCGGGCGGCGGTGCTCAAGGTCCCGCTGCGGGTCGCCGATGTCGGCGGCTGCCTCAAGGCGGCCCAGGAGCTGATCGACACGGCCACGGACGACGCCAAGCAGATGGCGGAGGAGGTGGACGCCAAGGAGACCGAGGACCTCAAGGCGGCGCTCGGCGGGGTCGCGGGCGGCCGGATGCCGCGCGGTACGGCGGGGGCGATGAAGGAGCTGGAGGACAAGCAGAAGCGCCGCAGGACGCGGACCCAGCGCGACAGCCTGGACCTGGCGCTGACCGAGCTCACCGGGTTCTACCGCGATGTGCTGGCGCTCCAGCTCGGTTCGCGGATCGCCATCGCCAATGTGGACGTACAGGACTCCCTGGACCGGATCGCGGAGTCGTCGACGCCCGCGCAGACGCTGCGCAGGATCGAGGCGGTGATCGCGTGCAGGCAGGCGATGGACCGCAATGTGGCGCCGCTGCTGGCGGTGGAGGCGATGACGATGTCGCTGAGATCGGGCTAGGGGCGTTTGGGCCGACTCCTTCACCCGATTGAGCAGGGAATCGGACGACTCGTCACCCGCCGGATACGCTCCCAGGATGAAGACCAGGCGCCTGCTCCGTACCTTCGCCATCGGGATCGGCACTGCCGGCCTGCTCGTCTCCGGCTGCAGCGGCGGCGGCTCGTCGCCGAGCGCCTCCGCGACCGGCACGGCCGCCCCCGAGGGGCTGTCGTCCTACTACGCGCAGAAGCTGAGCTGGCGCGACTGCGGGGTGGAGGGGTTCGAGTGCACGACGATGAAGGCGCCGAGGGACTACGGCAAGCCGGGTGACGGCGACATCGACCTCGCCGTCTCCCGCAAGAAGGCGACGGGCCCCGGCGAGCGGATCGGCTCGCTCCTGGTGAACCCGGGTGGCCCCGGCGGCTCCGCGATCGAGTATCTCCAGGGGTACGCGGCGCTGGGCTACCCGGCCCAGGTCAGGGCGCGGTACGACATGGTGGCCATCGACCCGCGCGGGGTGGCCCGCAGCGAACCGGTGGAGTGCCTGACGGGCAAGGAGATGGACGCCTTCACGCAGGTCGACCAGACACCGGACGACGAGGCGGAGGTCCGGAAGCTCACCGCCGCCTTCGAGAAGTTCGCCCAGGGCTGCGAGAAGCGGTCCGGCGAGATCCTCCCGTACGTATCCACCGTCGACACGGCCCGTGACATGGACGTGCTGCGGTCCCTGCTCGGCGACGAGAAGCTGCACTACGTGGGCGCCTCGTACGGAACGTTCCTGGGCGCCACGTACGCGGACCTCTTCCCGGAGCGGGCCGGGCGCCTGGTCCTGGACGGCGCGATGGACCCTTCCCTCCCGGCCGTCGACATGAACCGCGACCAGACGGCGGGCTTCGAGGGGGCGTTCCAGTCCTTCGCCGCCGACTGCGTCAAGCAGCCGGACTGCCCGCTGGGCACGACGTCCACCGCCGACGCGGCGGCCGAGCTGAAGCAGCTCTTCAAGGACCTGGACGCGAAGCCGATCCCGACCGGCGACGAGGACCGCAAGCTCGGCGAGTCCCTGGCGATCACCGGGGTGATCGCCGCGATGTACGACGAGGCGGCCTGGCCCCAGCTCCGCGAGGCGCTGGAGGGCGCCCGGCGCAGCGACGGCTCCGGGCTCCTCTCACTGGCCGACAGCTACTACGAGCGCGGCCCGGACGGCAACTACGCGAACCTGATGTTCGCCAACGCGGCCGTGAACTGCCTCGACCTCCCGCCCGCCTTCGACGGCCCCGACGCGGTGGAGAAGGCGGTCCCGGACTTCGAGAAGGCGTCCCCGGTCTTCGGCCGCGGCTTCGCCTGGGCCTCCCTGAACTGCGCCTACTGGCCCACCGAGGCCACCGGCACCCCTCACCGCACCGAGGCGAAGGGCGCCGCCCCGATCGTGGTGGTCGGCACCACCCGCGACCCGGCCACCCCCTACAAGTGGTCCCAGTCCCTCGCCGCCCAGCTCGACTCCGGCACCCTGCTCACCTACGACGGCGACGGCCACACGGCGTACGGCCGGGGCAGCGACTGCATCGACACGGCGATCAACACCTACCTCCTGGAGGGCACCCCGCCCCCGAACGGCAAGAAGTGCCGCTGACCACCCCTTGACCTGCACAGACACCTCCGGGAGCGGCCGGTACGGAGCACCCCCGGAAACTGTGTAGACTTGGCCCCGCTGCTGATCGCACCATAGTGCGACAGGGCGTGCCGCCTTAGCTCAGTTGGCCAGAGCAACGCACTCGTAATGCGTAGGTCTCGGGTTCGAATCCCGAAGGCGGCTCCGTGGTGAAACCCCAGGTCGGGCCTCTGACCTGGGGTTTCTTGTTTTGGATGACCTTGGAATTCGGGCTGATCGGGCACGTGCGGTCTGTGCGTCGCAATGCGTAGGTCTGAAGTTTGCAGTCGGTAGCGGTTCTGCCCTGCAGGGCTTTGAACTGGCCTTAGCGCGGTGGCCATGTCGTGGCCATGGGGTGGCCGAGCGGGCAGGCCGGTTTCGGGTGCCGGTTTTGTGCGGCAGTTGAAGGCAACACCGTTCCGCACAATGCGGCCGGTGGTGCACAACTCCCCGGCTCGGCAGGATCGGTGGCCGAGGTTGCGCGACCGCCCCGCGAAGCGCGGCGGCAGGAACCGCGTACGGAGCTCCGCGCCCCGGTTATCAGGGGTGACCCCTTCGGCACCCGAACCCAGAAGGAGCCCGAGACAACTGTGCCAGGACAGCCGCCCACAGCAGAGGGCCTTCCCGTGACCGCATCCGGTACCGCTCCGGCGGCCCCTCCCGCCCCCGCACCCCGCGGCGATCTCGTCGCCTGGTCGCGGCTGGGGAAGGTGCTGCGCGCCCTGGACTGGCCGTTACGGGCGGAGGCGTACCGACAGGCCGGCGGGGCGATCCACCACCCGTGGCTGACCGACCCGGCGGGCGACGATCCCCTGTTCCGCCTGCTGCACCTCGGCGGGGCGCACAGCGCCCCGCCGCCCGAACTGTCCGACGCCCTGGCCGCCCTGGGCCTGATGGCGTCCCCGGGCGGGTCCGTCGGCGGTGACCCGGCTCCGGACGCCGGTGGGGACGTGGCCCCGTACCGCACCGCCCACCACTACTTCACCGCCTTCCGCGGGCTGCTCACCGTCGCCGACCACCACGCCCGCCCGCCCCGCAGCGGTGTGTACCTCGGCGAGGACGGGCTGATGTTCACCGACCGGGTGCTGAGCACGCACGCCGAGGGCACCGCCCTGGAGATCGGCTGCGGATCGGGGCTCACCGCCTCCGCGTTGGCCACCCGCGGCCTGCGCACCACGGCGATCGACATCAGCGCCGACTGCGTGGCCGCGACCACCGCCACCGCCGCGCTCAACGGGGTCACCGACCGTGTCGAGCCCGTGCACGCGGACGCCCGCCAGGCCCTGGCGGGCGCCGCCCGTTATGACCTCGTCGCCGCCAACCCGCCCGGCCTCCCCGTCCCCGACACCGTGGCCTACAGCCCCGCCGGGAACGGCGGCCCGGACGGACTCGCCGTCGTGCGGACCGTATGGGAGAACGCTCCTCAGATGCTCCGCGACGGCGGGGCGGTGGTGATGCGCTTCGAATGCGCCGGAGACCTCGTCGGCCCCTGGGCGCTGCCGGAGATCTTCGAACTCGCCGGTGACAGCTCGGTGCTGGTGACCATCCACGCACGGCTGCCGATGCGCACCCGCAGCGCACTCACCGCGCTGCGGGCCGCCCCGTACAACCCCGGCGACGCCCCCCAGGAACTGCTGCGCCGCCTCGACGCCCACACGGACGCCCTCGGTGCCTCCCGCCTCTACACCTGCTTCATGGTGCTGCGGAAGGACGGCCGGGCCCGCCGCGAGGTGCACGACCTCACCGCGGCCAACCTCTCGCCGGGCGCCGCCGCGGAGTCGCCCGCCCCGCCCCCGGCGGACATCGACCGGCTGCCGCCGGGCCTGGCCGGACTGGACTGGCGGCCGCAGCTCGCACTGCTGCACGAGCGCTGGGACGAGACCGTACGGGCCGCGGCTCGGCACCGGGACGCCGACGCCGTCATCACCGAGGTGTTTCCGGACGCACGGGCGCAGGACCCGGTCAACAGCCGCAGCCTCCACGCGTTCCTCAGCGTCCTGCCCGGCATGCCCTGACGGAAGGCCATGGCCTCCCGCATGCGTGAGGTCTGGGGAGTGTGGCTCCACAGACCTCACGGAGGGACCATGTGTGTTACGAAGGCTGTCCCACCGCATCACGGCCGGATACCGACCCTGCCTCGGACAGCGGTCGTAGTGTCACGTCATGACCACAGTCGATGACACCACTTACGCTCTCCGTACCGCCCGCCCCGAGGACGCCGAGGCCATCGAGGCGCTGGACGGCTCCTTCACCACGAGCACCGTCTTCCGTGTGGAGATCGCCGAGAACGGGTTCACCCTGCGGGAGACCCCGGTGGACCCGCCTCTGACCAAGGTGTTCCCCGAGGACGAGTCCGACGGCGACGACGAGGACGGCGGCCCGGAGGACCAGGACAGCCCCACCTTCCTCGCCCTCGGCGCCGACGGGTCCCTGGCGGGCTTCGTCTCCGTCTCGTACGCGCCGTGGAACCGCCGCCTCACCATCGAGGACATCGAGGTCGCCCCCGGGCACCGGGGGCGCGGCGTCGGCAGGATGCTGATGGCCCGGGCGGAGGAGTTCGCCCGGGAGCGCGGCGCCGGGCAGGTCTGGCTGGAGGTCACCAACATCAACGCACCCGCCATCCACGCCTACCGGCGGATGGGCTTCTCCCTCTGCGGCCTCGACACGTCGCTCTACGAGTTCACCTCCTCGGCCGGGGAGCACGCTCTCTACATGAGCAAGCCCTGTTCCTGAGCCGACAGCAGCCGGTGAACGGCGTGGGCGGAGCCGTCACCCGGAGCGACGGTGACGGTGAGCAGCCATGCGGCTCCGTCCCCCTCCCGGGTGTACCACTCCACCCGGGCGTCCAGCAGACGGTCGCCCGCCGCCGTGCGCTCCGCGTACCAGCCGCGGAAGGGCTCCGAGCGCCAGACCGGGAGCGGCACCGACCGCTCCCCGCCCGTACGGGGGGACCCCTGGCCCACCGCTCGCAGGGCCGCGCCCGCCGCCCTCGCGACCGACCGCTCCACCGGCACCCCGATGGACTCGGCGAAGTGCAGCAGATACGCCATGCGTTCGGCCTCCGGCGGCGTGCCCAGCACCGCCCGGCCCGAGTCGTACCAGGCCCCCCACTTGATGTTGGAGACCAGGCCCGGCAGCCGCTCCATGTCGCGGGGAATCCAGAACAGGATCACGTCGGAGCGGCGCATCGCGTCCTCCTCCCACTCGATCTGGTCCGCGTACCCCGGGTAGGAGCCGCCCGGTGCGGGCTCGGGCAGGAAGACGGTCAGCGTTCCCGCGTCCCGCCAGAGGGCACGCAGGGCGGCGACGGCCTCCGGGCGCCAGGACGGCTCGGCCGGGTCGGCGGGCGTGGGGCCGCACAGGTAGACGGCTGCCGCCCAGCTCGCGGGAGCCTCTTCACCGACATGGACGACGTGCACGGTGCCGGTCGCGGTCGCGGTGACAGTGGCGGTGGCGGTGGTGGTGGCGGGAGAGCCGAGAGGCAGGGGGGGAGTCAGGGGACAGGGGGGAGTCAACGGGGGAATCAAGGGACATGGAGGGCTCCGGGGTCGGTCGGGGGGCAGGGTGGCGAGGAAGTCCAGCAGGACGGTGTGGAAGGCGTCGGGTCGCTCCAGGAAGCCGAGATGGCCGGTGTCCGCCAGCTCCGCGTAGCGGGCGCCGGGCACCGCCCCGGCCACCTCGCGCCCGAGCGGGGCGGGTGCCAGGACGTCGTCGGCGAAGCCGACCACCAGCAGGGGGGTGGTGATCCGGCCGAGTTCGGCCAGCCGGTTCCGGATGGATCGACGCGGGGGCCGGGCTGCCGGGTCTTCCGTGAGCGTGTGACGAGGGGGTCGGGCCGCCGGGTCCCCCGTGAGCGTGTGACGAGAGGGCCGGGCCGCCGGGTCTCCCGTGACCGTGAGACGCGCGGGCCGGGGCGCCGGGTCCCCCGTGAGCGCGGCCAGTTCGAAGATGTCGAGCCATTCCGTGACCGCCCGGTCGTCCGCGAGGGTCCGTGGTGACAGGTTCTGCGCCAGCCGGACGGACGCCTGGTACTCCGGCGGAAGCCGGATGCCCGCCCTGGCGCAGGCGTCCTCGGCCCGGGCCAGCGCCTCGCCGACCGGGTCGGGACGGCCCCGGGTCGCGACGAGTACCGCTCCGCCCGCCGGACGCGGATCGGTCAGAAGCAGCTCCTGGACCGCGAGCGCGCCGAGGGAGTGGCCGACGAGCGGGCAGGAGGCCAGTTCCAGGGAGGTGAGTAACTCTCCTATGGTGGAGGCCAGTTCGACTTCATCGGCCGCTTCGTGGTCGAAAGTGACGACGAGGCGGCCCGCTGCCGTCAGGGCCGGGACGGTGTGGTGCTCCCAGATCCTGCCCGTACCGCCCGCGCCCGCCACGAGGACGATCGGCTCCCCGGTGCCGTGCAGGGCGTACGGCGTCCCGCCGGGCGTCGTCCCTGTCTCCCGTACGGCCCCTCGGGCGCCCGAACGGCCTGTGCCGGGCAAGTCGTTGACGTAGCCGGTGTTGTCCGTGCCGCTCGTGCCGGTCACCGGGCGACCCTCGACAGGGCGAGCTCGACCCACGCCGGGCGCCCGGTGTCCAGGCCGCGCAGCGCCACATGGACCCACAGGAACGAGGCCCGGGCCAGGACGTGCGCGCGCAGGCTGTCGCGGACCTCGCCGCCCGCCGCCCGGTAGGCGTCCAGCAGGCCGTCGAGCACCGGCTCGCCTCCGGCGTAGAGCATGTCGGCGAAGTCGGCCGCCGGGTCCCCGGGGCCCGCGTTCGCCCAGTCCAGCAGGCCCGACAGGACCGGTGGTCCGTGCCGCGGCCGGGTCACGAGCGTGTGGCCGGGGTGGATGTCCCTGTGCACGAGCGCCAGCTGTCCGGGCCACATCCGGTCGTCGTCCAGCCACCGCCGCCAGCGGGCCAGCCGCGCCTTGCTCAGGCCGAGTTCGGTGTGCGCGCGGTCCAGCTTCACCGCGATCCCGGCGCGTACGGTCTCCGGGGTGGCAGGCGGGCGGCCCGCGGTGTTCCACCGCCCGTCGGGGCGCAGGGAGTGCACCGCCACCAACGAGCGCGCCAGCGGCTCCAGATAGCGGTCCGGGTGGGCCAGCGGGTCCATCGACCAGCCGTAGACCAGCGTGACGGGGTCTTCCTGCCCCGCCGCCTCGCCGGGGAGACTCGGATAGGCGACCAGACCGGGTGTGTGCAGCCGCCAGTCCGGCACGGGCACCGGGACCCGGTCGCGCACGGCGCCCAGGACGGCACCCTCGACGGCGAGTTGCTCCGAGGCGGCGGGGCGTCGGGGCTGCCGCAGTATCCACGGGGTGCCGTCGGCGGCGCGGACGTGGGTGACCCGGAAGTCCCAGCCCGAGTCGTCGGACCGCGCCGACGCCGGATCGAGTTCGATCCCCAACTCCCTTGAGGCGTGAGCGATCAGCTCAGGGGACCCGGTCCCGCCGTCCTGGGCGCTCATCGGGGGGCCGCCGAGGTGTCCAGGTGCCGGTCCCGGGTCGCGTCGCGGTCCACCTTGCCGGTGTGGGTCCGCTCCAGCGCTTCCACCGGCACGATCAGGCTCGGCACCAGGTGCGGGGGAGCGGTCCGCGCCAGCCGCGCGCGGACGTCCGCCGCGACCTCGCCCGGGCCGTGGTCCGGCAGCGGGACGAAGAAGGCGGCCAGCGTGCTGTGTCCGGCCCGCTCCACACGGGACGCGGCCACCGCCGCCACCCCCTCGCAGCGCCCGATCAGCTCCTCCACGTCGAGCAGGTCCACCCGGTAGCCCCGGATCTTGACCTGGTGGTCCGAGCGGCCCCGGAACACCAGCGCACCGTCCCCGGCCGCCTCCACCAGGTCGCCGGTGCGGTACCAGCGGCGGCCGTCCTTCTCCACGAAACGGGCCGCGGTCGTCGCCGGAGCGCGGTGGTAGCCGAGCGCCAGGTTCGGGCCGGAGACGTACAGCTCTCCCTCCGGGCCGACTCGCTGGCCGACGTGCGGCAGCGGGTGGCCGATGGGCAGGTCGCCGCCGGTCTCCGGCAGCGGGGGAGCGCCCGGCCCGGCGAGGAGAACCGCGTGGGTGACGAGCGCAGTCTCGGTGGAGCCGTAGGTGTTGAGCAGCCGTACGCCGTCGGCGCCCAGCAGCCGCCAGCGCTCCAGCATGTCCGCGCGGACCGCCTCCCCGCCGATCACCACCGTCCGCAGCGACGCGGGAAGCCCGGCGCCCTGGTGGAGCAGGTCGCCGGTCAGGGTGTTCCAGAACCCGGTCGGCAGCACCGCGACCGAGACCCCCTGCTCCTCCACGACCCGCCCGAACCCCTCCTGGGCCGCGTCGTCCAGGACGAGGGTGGCGCCACCGGTCAGGGTCGGCAGGATCTCCTCCAGGCTGGTGTCGCCGCCCGCGCCGTGGAAGTGCAGCACGCACGCGTCCGGGCCGATGCCGTACAGGGTGCGCAGGGTCGGCACGACCGCCGCCGGGGCCCGGTGCGGGACCACGACGCCCTTGGGGTCACCGGTCGAGCCGGAGGTGAACAGGACGTACGCCGGGTCCTCGGGGCGGGGTGCCACCGGCAGGCCGTCCCCGGCGGCGGGCGGCGCGTCCGTGAGTGCCCAGCGGGGACGGATCACGCTCTCCACCGGGGGCTGCCAGCCGGACTCGGCGGTCGCCACCGCTTCGCGGCAGCCGAGACGGGTCAGGACCGCCGCCAGCCGGGCCTCGGGGTGGCCCGCCTCCAGCGGGACGTACGCCCGGCCTGCCGCCAGCACCCCGAGGATCGCCGCCACATCACGGGCCGAGTGGTGGGTGACGATGCCCACGGGCGGCTGCGGCTCCGCCGTGCGCGGGGCGACGGACCGGGCCACCGACCGGGCCCAGCCGGCCAGGGTGCCGTATCCGACGACGAGTCCGTTGTCGACGACGGCCGGGCGGTCCGGATCGTCGCGCGCCATTCCGAAGAACGGTTCAAGAAAGGAGACTCCGGCGGACTGCATTGTGAATTCCCTTGCCGTGATGGAATAGTGGGGATCATGCGTATGGTGATGGAATGTGACGTGAAAATAACCGCGCGGGACGGCTGTTTATTGAATGGAGACCTCTACCGCCCGGATATCTCCGGGCCCGTCCCGGTGCTCGTCCGGCGCACCCCCTACGGGACGTCGGGAAGGCCGGGCGGGGCCTCGGTCGACGGGCTGCGGCTGGTGCGCCAGGGGTACGCCCTGCTGGTGCAGGACGTACGGGGGCGGTTCGGGTCGGGGGGTGTCTTCGAGCCGTACGTGAACGAGGCGGCCGACGGCGCCGACACCGTCGCCTGGGCGGTGCGGCAGCCGTGGTGCGACGGCACGGTGGGGATGTTCGGCCGCTCCTACGAGGGCATGGCCGCGCTGCTCGCCGCCGCCGAACGGCCGCCCGGCCTGCGGGCCGTCGCCCCGCACGTGGCCGCGTCCCGCTTCGACGAGGGGTGGACCCGCCAGGGCGGCGCCCTCCAGCTCGGCTTCCTCCTCTACTGGGTCCTCTACGACCTGCTGCTCGACGGGGCCGGGCTGACCGGCGCCGAACGCGCCGAGGTCGAGGAAGCGGTGGACCGGATCGACGACCTCTACCGGGCCCCGGAAGCCGCCGACGACCTCCTCGGCCGGCTCGCCCCGTACTACCGGCGGTGGCGCGACACCCCCACGGACGCCCCGTACTGGCGCCGGGTCGCGCCCCGCGAGTCGTATCCCGCGATCCAGGCCCCGGCCCTCCACCTGACGGGCTGGTACGACATCTTTCTCGCCGGAGCCCTGGAGAATTACCGGGGAATTCGCGGACAGGGGGTGGAATCGCGGCTGGTGGTCGGCCCCTGGGCTCATGGTGTCACCGGGGGGATATTCCCGCAGCGGCGCTACGGAATTTCCGCCGACGAACAGCATCTCGATGTCACCGGACTCCACCTGGACCATTTCGACCGCCATCTGCGCGGGCTTGAGCCCCGTACGGAGCAGGACCCCGTACGGCTCTTTCTCACCGGCGCCGACACCTGGCGCTCCTTCCCCGACTGGCCCGTCCCCGGGACCGAGGAGTACGCCCTCCACCTGGACGGGCAGGCGCTCGTGCCCGGACCCGGCCCGGCGGAGCCCGGCCGTCGCCTCCTCCGCCACGACCCGGCCGATCCCGTGCCCACCACGGGCGGGGCCACCGCGCTGCCCGGCCAGTTCACCGGCGGTGACTGCGGACCGCTCGACCAGCGCGAGGTCGAGCGGCGCGCCGACGTCCTCTGCTTCACCGGCCCCCCGCTCACCGCCCCGCTGACCGTCGTCGGCGACACCGCCCTGACGGTCCTCGTCACCCCGGACGCGGCGGGCGCCGACATCACCGGCAAGCTCGTCGACGTCCACCCGGACGGCCGGGCCGAACTGCTCTGCGACGGCGTCCACCGGCTGACGGCCGGGGCGGTGCCCGGGGACGGCGGGCCGGTCGAGGTCACCGTCCGTACGGGCGCCGTCGGGCACGTCTTCCGCCCCGGTCACCGGGTCCGCCTGGAGATCGCGGCCAGCAACGCGCCGCGCTTCGACGTGCACCCCCCGGTGGTCGCGCACCACACGGTCCACTACGGCGGCGGCCACCGCTCACGCCTGCTGCTGCCGCGCCTCGCCGACGACTGAGGACGACTCCGGGCCGGTGGCGTCCGGGTGGAAGACCGACAGGTCACGCACCCGCTCGATCCGCCGGCCCGCTTCCCAGTGCGCTCGCCGCAGCCGCCGTTGCTGCGGACCGGTCAGCCGGGTGCTGTGCTGCGGGATGGAGCGCACCATCCGGGCCCGCTTGGCCGAGGCCGGATAACGGTCCCGCACCCGGTAGGGGTCGTTGAGCAGATGGTGCGCGGTGCCGGTGTGGAGGGCCGCCTTGAGCAGCGCGTAGTACGCCGCCGCGCCCGGGCCCTTGTCCCGGGCGCAGTGCACCAGGGTTCGCGCCGCCTCGAACAGCCGCCACACCACCGGGATCGCCGGGGTCGTGAACACCCCGGTCTCCTGCGCGATGCCCTCCCCGACGCCGTAGCGGAAGTAGCTGCGCATGTTGGCGAAGCCGTGCTGGGCGTCGTGGAAGATCCGGGCCTCGGGCAGATACGTCACCGGAATCCCGGCGAGCTGGAGCCGGAAGTCGAACTCCCGGTCCTCGCACCAGTGGATCAGCTCGTCGAAGTGGTAGCCGCCGATG
This sequence comes from Kitasatospora albolonga, assembly GCA_002082585.1. Lineage (NCBI taxonomy): Bacteria > Bacillati > Actinomycetota > Actinomycetes > Kitasatosporales > Streptomycetaceae > Kitasatospora > Kitasatospora albolonga. The sequence goes on along the minus strand of CP020563.1, from coordinate 3,433,224 downwards.
TGGTCCACGATCACGCGGTTGTAGATCAGCGGCGGCGAGAGCGCGCTGATGTAGTCGCCCTCGTCGAACTCCCGTACCCGGGCCGTGAGACGGCTCAGCAGCCCCGCCGACTCCCCGTACACCACCTGCCCCTTGACCACCGGCTCGGTGAGTACGGAGCGCACCATGGACCGCACCACGCCGGGGGCGAAGGTGCAGTCGGAGTCCATCAGCAGCAGGTACTGCCGGTCGGTGGCGGCGGCCCCCGCGTTGTAGGCCGCGCCGAGGTTGCCGACATCCTCGATCTCGGTCACGGTCAGCGCCCTCGGGTGGTCCGCGATCAGTTTGAGGACCGCGTCGCTGGGCCCGTTGAGGGCGAGGACGATCTCCACGTCCTCGTCGATCGAGGCGATGCAGTCCGCGATCCGCAGATCGTCGCGGAGCGCGATCACCACCGCGGTCCGGGCGATGCCCCGGTCGACCGCGGCCTCGTCCATGGGGTCGGTGGCCATCCTGTTCTTCCTTCTCTTCCTTGTTGTCGTGGTGAGAGAGGCCCCGGCGGCGGTCATCCGGCCGCGTCCTTGAACCGCAGGGGCAGCGTGCGAAGGGTGCGCGCCGCGACGGCCTCGGCCGTGGCCACGTCGTCGGCGTGGGCGATCACGCCTGCCAGGACGTCGGCCCCGCCCCGGTAGGGCGGTACGACCGTGCCGGGGGCCAGCTCCATGCCCCAGAACACGTCGTGCACCCCCGCCCGGCGGGTCACGTTCCTGGGGTCGCCCACCCACTCGACGACCCCGCCGTCGGCGGGCTGGAACCGCTGGACGGCCGCCCGGTCCCGCGTCGGCTCCAGCTCGGCCAGGTCCAGCGGGCGGCCGAGTGCCAGGCGCACCAGGTTGGGCAGCGGGTCCACCCCGGTCGCCAGCCGCATCACCTCGGTGGCGATCCGGGCACCGGTGATCCGGCAGGTGATCTCCAGGAGCACCACCCGCCCGTCGTGGGTGCGCAGGATGTCGGTGTTGATCACCGCCGGGTCCAGCCCCAGGGCGCGCGCCCCGCGTTGGACCGTCTCGCCGATCTCGTCGATCTGCTCGGCGGTGAGCCGGCTGGGCAGGGTGTCACCGCCCTCGAAGAAGTACGGGGCGAACTGCTCCTTGCGCCCGTACTCCCGGTCGGCGAAGCCGAACCGGTGCAGCGTGCCGTCGACCATGAAGCCCGCCAGGGTGTGCTCCGTGCCGCGCAGGAACTCCTCCACGACGATCCGGCCGCCGCTGATCCGGAGCGCCTCCGCGGCCCGGAGGGGCACCTCCTCGGGCGACTCCACCTTCATCACGCCCAGCGAACCGGTTCGGTCGGAGGGCTTGAGCACGACCGGCAGCCCGATCCCCTCGGCGGCCCGTACCGTCTCCTCCACGCTCGCGGCCGTCGCGAAGCGGGGCACGTCCAGCCCCGCCCGGCGCAGGATCTCCAGCCTCCGGTCCTTGAGCGTGCAGTCCAGCGCGGTCTCCAGCGGCAGCCCCGGGCAGCCGAACCGGTGCGCCACCGCGCTGATCACCGGAGGATTGTCGGCGCCCAGCGAGAAGACCCCGTCCAGCCGGTCGATCCCGGCCGCCGAGAGCGCCGCGAGCACGGCCGTGGTGTCGTAGGGGTCGCAGAGCACCAGGGTGTCCGCGGCCTCCAGGGCCCGGTCGCCGGGGGTGTCGGTGGCTACCACCAACTCCGTTCTCGGGGACCTGAGTTCGCTGAGCGACCGGTCCATCCCGGAGCCGAGCCCGCATACCAGGAGCCGGTCAGTCACGGCAGCCTCCGGGGGCCGCCGGGGCGCCCAGGCTCAGTACCTGGAAGACCTCCGCGTGGCCGGAGCCGGAGGCCAGCGCGCCCCGGTAGCGGGCCAGCCCCCGGATGCCCTCGTCCCAGGCGGCATGGCGCAGCTGCGAGGCGTACGCCCGCATCGCTTCGACCTTGGTCTCGATCTGGCCGTCGATGTCCTCGGCGTACTGGAACCGGGACATAGGCGCCCACACCTCGTAACCGAGGACCAGCCGGGGCGCGGGCATCGGCTCCCCGCCCGTCTCGTGGAAGAAGTCCGACCCCGCCATCCACAGCGCCTCGGTGGCCAGTTGGTGCACCATCCGGTGCTCCACGTCGTCGTCGTTGTCGTGCGGCAGGTAGACCACCTGCGGCCGGACCTCGCGCAGTATCCGGACCAGCTCCAGATGGACCCGGCGGGAGAGCGCGAAATCCCGGGACGGCTCGTCGAGACGGATGCAGCGGTGTACGCCCATGGCCTTCGCGGCGGCCGCCGTCTCGGCCGCGAACTCCGCGTCGCCGACCCCGTCGTCCAGGGCGCTGCGCTCGCGCCCGATCACCACGACCACCGTCACCCGGGCGCCGCCCTGGACGTGCTTGGCGATGGAGCCGCCGCACCCGATGACGTCGTCGTCGGGGTGCGGGGCCACCACCAGCACGTCACGGACGCCGGTCATGCCCCCGCCTCCGCGATCTCCCCGGCCCACGCGGCCCACCGGCCGGTCGCCGCGACACCTTCCGCGAACGAGGTGCGGGCCCGGAAGCCGAGCAGCCGGTGGGCCTTGTCGTAACGGGCCCGGGCCCGGGAGCGGTACAGCTCCAGCTCCCAGTCCGGAACCGGCTCGGCGGGACGGCCGGCCGTCTGCTCCGCCGGGCCGCGCAGGGCGCGGATCGCGTCGAAGAAGGTGCCCCAGCGCAGCTCCTCGTCATGGCCGACGAGGAAGCGTTCACCGGCCGCGGCGGGGACGTCGACGGCGAGCAGCACCGCGTCCACGAGGTCGTCGACGTGCACGGCGTTGCACACACCGCCGCCGTCGCCGGACGGGAGCGCCGCGAAGTCGCTGCCGGGCCGCCGCAGCTGGGTGATGGTCCACTGTCCGCCCCAGGGGCCGTAGACCACGCCCGGCTGGAGCACGACGGTCTCCAGGTCCGGTCCATGGGCGTCCAGCACCAGTTGCTCGGCGGCGAGTTTCTGCTGCTCGTACTCACGGTCGGCGGGGTCGGCCGGGCGGGCCGGGGACTCCTCCGTCAGATCGCCGGAGACGGCGGGGTCGTACACGTCGACCGTGCTCAGGTGCACCACCCGGCGGACCCCCGCGGCGCGCGCCGCGGCCAGGACGCGGGCGGTGCCGTCGACCGACGCCGCCCAGCGCCCGGCCTCATCGCCGGAGCTGCCGAAGGCGGCGTGCACGACGGTGTCGCACCCTTCGAAGGCGGCCCGCAGCGCGGCGGTGTCCATCAGGTCGGCCCGCCGGAAGTCGAGCTGCTCCTGCGGCAGCACCGACAGCCGCGCGACCCGTCCGAAGCCGCGTACGACCGGCCGGACCTCCGCCTGGCTGTCCAGGATCAGCCGCTCGACCAGCCTGCCCCCGATGAAGCCGCCCGCGCCGGTCACCGCGACCGTACGGCCGTCGAGTGTGGGCCCGCCCCCGGTGCCGCGGGTGGTCCAGGGCTGCGGTGTCCGTTCGCGCGCGGGACCCTCGTAGCACTCCTGGATCAGCTCCACGACCCGGGCCCCGTCCTCGGCGCCGGAGTGCACGGTGGCCGAACCGCGCGTGGCGGCGGCGAAGTTGGCGAGCTGTTCGGTGAAGAGCGCCTCCCACTCGTCCTGCGCGGGGGCGACGGCCTCGACATCGCCCCGGTGCAGCTCCTCACCGTCCGCCGTGGTCAGCAGGCACTCCCCGGCGGGGAAGTCGGTGCCGATGGTGACGGTGGCGCGGGTGCCCGTGACGGTGCAGGTGATGCCGAGATCGCGCAGACGGCTGAAGTCGCCGTGCACGTCGACCTCGCCGAACCGCAGGTGGACGCGGGAGTCCGTCTCGACCCCGCCCAGTGCGTTGTCCTGGTGGTGGACGACCTCCACGCGGGGGCCGAGCCACCACAGCAGGGTGTCGAAGACATGTGAACCGGTGTCGGTGAGCACACCGCCGCCGGCCAGCCTCCGGTCGAACATCGACCAGGAGACCGGCTCCCAGGCGTACGGGTGGCCCTCGGACCAGTCCACGCGCACGATCTCGCCGAGGTCGCCCGCGTCGATGAGGCGCTTGACCCAGGCGTAGGCCGGGAACAGGCGGCGCGGGTGGGCCATGGCGAGGACCGGCGACCCGGGTTCCGCGGCGTGGGCGGCCAGCCGCCGCGCGTCCTCGGCCGAGGTGGTCATCGGCTTCTCCAGCAGGACGTGCTTGCCCGCGTCGAGCAGCCCCTCCACGGTCCGGGCGTGGCGGGTGTGCGGGACGACGACCACAGCGGCGTCGAAGGCGTCGGCGGCCTGGGCCGGGTCGGTGGCGATCACCACGTCGTCGGCGTCGGCGCCGCCCAGCTCGCGGTAGAGGGCGAGAGCGGCCCGGGCCTGCGCGGGGTCGCGGTCGATGAGCGCGGTGAGGCGCACTTCTCCCTTCAGCGGGGGGAGCGCGGGGATGTGGCAGCCGCCGGCGGCGGCGCCGCAGCCGACGATGGCGAGGCGTACGGGGGTGGTCACGGTGTCTCCAGGGGGTCGGGGTACGGGGGCGGGGAGCGGTGGTGATTGCGGTGGCGGTGGCGTTACGGGGCAGGGCGCGGGGGCGGCGGCGGTGGCGTCACGGGGCAGGGCGCGGGGCGGTCAGGACCTCGGGGCGGCCGTGTGGTGGACCCAGACGTTCGGCTCGGTGTACGTCCCGTGGCCGTCCTCGCCGACCCGCAGCGGCACCAGCCCGCCGGGCAGCACGTGGTCACCCGGCCCGGGGAGCGGGTGACCCAGCTCCGCCTCCCACCGCTCGACCGGCTGACGGATCACCAAGGACGCTGCCGCGATGCCGAGTTGGCGGGCGCCCAGCTCGAGATGCGTACGCAGCCAGGGGTCGAAGCAGCGGCCGTCCGGACCGCTCCAGGCGGCGTACGTCTCGATCGGGATCAGCGGGTAGCGCGGCTTGCGGGTGGGCCGGACCGGAATGATGACGCCGCGCGGGCCGTCCACGGCGGCCCGGTGGCGGGCCTCGGTGAGCAGCCGTTCGGCGTGCCCGGCCGCCCGGTGCGCGGGTTCGACCGAGACCGAGAGCATGCACAGCGCCTCGGGACGCGCGGGCGGGCCGTGGTCGACAGCCTCCACCAGCACCTCGTCGCTGCCCGATGGCAGCGACGAGGCGGTGCCGTCCCACCGGACCGGCAGCCCGTTGGCCGCGGCCACCAGGCGCCCGTCCCCGTCCACCAGGCAGAGCTGGTGGGCCGGGTAGCGGTCGTACATCCCGTGCCAGCGCCAGTTGCCGGGAGACTCCCAGCTCATGAACGCGGGCATGTTGGCGCCGATGAGGGCGTCCAGCTGCGGCAGCAGCCACGGGTCCCGGGCGAGGTCGGTGAGGGCGGGGTTCATCGGGGCGCTCAGCCGAGCAGCCGGGTCTCGGTCGTGGCCCGCATCTCGCGGGAGCGCCGCAGATCGGCGGTGACGCACACCCGCTTGAGCCAGCGGTCGGTGCCGTCGTAGCGCGCCCGGAACGGCAGCCTCCCGTGCACGGCACGGTGGTTGTCGATGAAGAGCACGTCGCCCTCGTCCGCGACCACCTCCCGCATTCCGGCGTCGACCACCTTGAACAGCGCGTCGTAGGCGCGCCGGGCGTCGGTGTCGTCCTCGGGTACGGAGGTGAAGTACGGGTCGAGCCGCATGTACGGGTCGAGGCGCGATCCGTAGAGCAGGGGAACGAGGGGCCGCTCGTCGATCATCCGCTGGATGGTGGCGAACCGGGCCGCCTCCTCGTCGCTGGTGATCGTGTTGTTCTTCGGCAGGTGGGACTCGTCCGGGGCGATGTGGAACCGCGGCTCGAAGAGGATGCCGATGTCATCGGCCGAGAGCGAGGAGAGGTCCAGCTCGCCGACGGTGGTGGGGACGCTGTCGGGATTGCGCAGCGCCCCGAGGATCAGATAGTCGCTGCGGTACGGATGGAAGGCGTCCTCGGTGTGCCAGGTGAGCAGCTCCGCGCTGCCCATGCCGAGCTGGTCGTTCTCGTGCTGGCGGATCGGGAAGATGTCGTGGACGAGGTGGCCGTTCTGCTGGGTGGCCCAGCCGAACGGCTCTCCGAGCAGGGCGCCGTAGAGCATGAGCAGCAGCTCCTCGGGGAACTCCGGCCCCGGCCTGCTCCGGCCGCGCCAGTGCTCGGGCGTCGGGCCGATGCGGTCCTGGTCGAAGACGTGCCCGCGGATCACCGCGTGGCCGCGGCGGTCGCTCAGCTGGAACTCGCGCAGGAAGCGCTGCGTGCCCGGCGGCAGCGACGCGGCCAGCCGCGGCAGGTCCCGCAGCAGCGCGGGATCGTCGAAGGACGGGTAGGCGGAGGCCAGTTGGATACTGATCTCCGCGGTCGCGGCGGCCTCTTCGGGCGTCAGGGTGTAGCCGGGCGTGGACGGGTCGGTGAGGTTCGACATGCCAACTCTCGCTGAGTGGTCGGGAAGGGGTGCTGCCCACGGACGGCCGGAGCCGGGCCGTGGGCCCTCGGGGTGGTGCGTGGCGGTGCCGGGGCGCCGAGGCGGCGCGGGCCGGAGCCGCTCCCGTACGGGAGGCCGGGCGTCCGGGCCGCTGTGCCGGGCTGTTCGGATGCGGACCTGAGGCGTGTGGTCTCTCCGGGGCCGGGTGGTCAGGTGCGGGCGGTCTCCCGCGCGTCGAGCGCCGCCGCCGTCAGCCGGGGCGTCGGACACGCGAACAGGGTGCTCGCCCGCAGCCCCGCCGCCGCCGGGAAGGAGTCCCGCAGCCGGGCGAGCAGCCGCATGGCCAGCAGGGACTGCCCGCCGTGGGCGAAGAAGTCGTCGTCGGGGCCGAGCCCGGGCGCCCCCAGGACGTCACGGAAGGCGGTCAGGACGGTGCCCAGGGGTTCATCCCGCTCCACGGGCGTTGCCTCGGCGGGGTGGTACGGCTCCGCCGGGGTCGTGCGGTCCGCGTCCGCCGCCCAGGCGGCGAGCAGCTTCTTGTCGATCTTGCCGTGCGGGTTCTTCGGCAGGACGGCCACCCGGTAGTGCACCCGGGGCACGGCCCACTCCGGCAGCGCCCGCGCCAACGGCCGGATCATCGCGTCCCGTTCGGCCGCGGCCGGGCGGACCGCCGTTCCGGGGGGCGGGGCGCGGTGCGGGTCGGCCGGGACGGTGAACGCCCACAGCGCGGTTCCGGTCCCCGGGTCGGGGAAGACCACGGCCTGGTCCACCTCCGGGTTCTCGCACAGGGCGCGCTCCACCCGGGCCGGTTCCAGCCGGTGGCCCCGGATCTTCACCTGGTCGTCGACCCGCCCGAGGAACACCAGGTGGCCGTCGGCGTCGATCCGCCCCAGGTCGCCCGTGACGTACACCCGCGCGCCGGGAGCGGGTGCCGCAGGGTCGGGGACGAACCGGCGGGCGGTGGCGGCCTCGTCGCCGAGGAAGCCCCGGGCCAGCAGCGGTCCGCCGATGTGGATCTCGCCCGTCTCGCCGTCCGGCACCGGTCGCCCGTCCCTCCGGACGCTGATCTCCACGTCCCGCAGCGGAGTGCCGAGCGGGACCTCCTCGGCCCCCTCGGGGAGGAGCCCGGTGTAGAAGGCCGAGCTGACGGTGCACTCGGTGAGCCCGTAGACATGGGCCAGCGAGGCGGGCTGGCGGGCCTGCCACGCGCGGTAGGGAGCCGGGTCCATCCGCTCGCCGCCGACCACCACCGTGCGCAGCTCCGGCGGGGTGGTCAGGCCGGTGGCGGTCAGCCACCGCGCGTACTCCAGCCAGTACTGCGTGGAGAGCTCCACCACGGTGGTCCGGGTCCGGTCCATCGCGGTGTGCAGCTCCTCCGCGTCCAGCGCCCGGGTGCCGGCCCGGCACACCACCGCGGCGCCTGCGGCGAGGGCGGGGAAGACCTCCTCGATGACGACGTCGAAGCCGAGCGAAGCCACCTGGAGCCAGCGGTCCCCGGGCGTCAGCTCCAGCCGTTCGGCGACCCCGGCCGCGAACCGGCCGAGCGCGTCGCGCTCCACGACCGTGCCCTTGGGCTCCCCGGTGGAGCCGGAGGTGAACAGGACGTAGGCCGCATCGTCGGGCCGGTGCCGTACCGGAGGACGTACGGCGCTCAGGCCGACGGGTACGTAGGCCCCGGCCGGGGCGTGCCCGCCGTCGCCCAGCCACACGGCCGCATCGGTGCGCCGTACGAGCGCGGCGCGCGCGGCGGCGGGCAGCCGGTCGTCCAGGACGGTGAACCCGGCCCCCGCCTTGAGCGCGGCGACCATGCCCAGGACCGTACGGGCCGGGTCGGGGAAGGCGAGGCCCACCAGCCGGCCGGGGCCCGCGTCCTGTCCGGCCAGGGAGTCGGCCCAGGCATCGGTCAGCCGGTCCGCCTCCTCGTACGTCCACACCCGGTGGGGGGTCACCAGGGCGGGGGCCTCGGGGTGGGTGCCGACGGAGCGGTCCCACAGGCCGATCACATCGGGTGCGGTCGCGGCGGTCACCGGGCGGCCCCGGTGGTGGCGTGCTCGCGCAGGAAGGCCGAGAGGCCCGCGAGTCCGGCGCGGAAGCTCTCCTCGGGGCCGCCGAAGCCGAGCCGGGCGCCGTGGGGCGCGCCGAAGGCCGTGCCCGGCACGAGCAGCGTGCGGTGCCGGTCGAGCAGCTCCAGGCAGAAACGTTCCACCGCTTCCGGCGGAGCGTCCGCGTCCGCCAGCTTCCGGAAGACGGGCAGCGCGCACACCCCGCCCTCCGGCGGGGTCCAGTGCACCAGATCGGCGTGGGCGGCCGCCCAGTCGGTCAGCCGGGCGAGGTTGCGCCGGGCCTCGGCCGCCCGCGCGCCGATCAGCCTGTCCGCGTGGCGCATGGCCCGCTCGGCGATCAGCTCCACCAGCGGGGAGAGGAAGAGCGTGGTCCGGTCGCGCAGCGGGAAGGACGCCCGGATCAGCTCCGGCGGCGCCACCGCCCAGCCCACCCGGAGCCCGGGCAGACCGAAGGTCTTGGAGAACGTGCCGTACGAGACGGTGTTCCCGCCCGTCGGGCCCGGGGTCGGCAGGGTCTCCCAGCGGTGGGTGACCTCGGCGGTCGCCGCGTCCCACACCAGGGTCGCGCCGGCCGCCTCGACGTGCTCGGTCAGCTTCTCGAGGCCCTGGGGCGAGAGGGTCGCCCCGGAGGGGTTGTGCGGGAAGTTGACGATCACCGCCCGGGTCCCCGGTGTGACCAGCCGCTCCAGCGCGCCGGGGTCGATCTCGCCCTCGCGCACGGCGGCGGCCGGGAGTTCGGCGATCTCGCACCCCGCGGCCCGGGGGTAATGGGCGAGCGAGTGGTAGACGCCCTCCTGCACGACCACCCGGTCGCCGGGGCGCAGCAGGGCGTGCAGGGTGAGCGCGATCGCCTCGCTGGAACCGTGGGTGACCAGCACCCGGTCGGCGTCGCCTGCCGCGTAACGGTCCGCGATCGCCTGCCGGACGCCCGCCCCGCCCTGCGAGACGCTGTCGTCCATCACGATCGCGTCCAGGTCCTCGGCCCGGATGCCGCACCGTTCGCGTATCTCGGCGAAGGAGTACGGATGGACGCCGCTGGAGCTGATGTCGTGGATGCCGGGGGCCAGATGGCGGCGGTACCACTCCTCCAGCACCGGAGGGTCCTCGTGCCGCGGACGCAGACTGCTCATGGCTGTTGCACCTGTCCCTTCTATCCCTGACGGGAGTCCCGCCACCACCGCTGACCGGAGAGCGGGAGCGTGTCGATGGGGTCGTAGTAGTGGTAGGAGCCGGTGCGGGCCTCGGGGTCCGCCGCCTCCAGCGGGGTGAGGTAGCTCTTGCTCCAGTGCGAGACGCCGAGCTCACGGTCGTAGGAGTCGGTCTGGTCCACCCAGCGCTTCCCGGCCATCGGCACGTCGCACACGATGCGGGGAGTGGCGAACCCGGGGAGGTAGCCCATGATCTGGTGCTGGATCAGCTGCGCCCGGTGCAACGGCACCCGCCAGTGCTCGGCGTTCGGGATCATGTCGCACATGTAGAAGTAGTACGGCGTGATGCCGGCGTGGTCGGCGAGCGCGAAGCACAGGTCGAGCAGCTCGTGCGCGCTGTCGTTGACGCCGCGCATCAGCACGCCCTGGTTCCGTACGTCGTGCAGCCCCGCGTCGAGCAGCGCCCAGGCCGCGTCCGCCACCGCGGGCGTCACCTGCTGGGCCGCGTTGGCGTGGGTGTGCAGCGCGATCCGGACCCCGCGGGCCCTGGCCTTCGCCGCGACCCGCGCGACGCCCTCCAGGATGGGGCCGGAGCGCCAGTGCTGGGGCAGCCCGATCAGGCCCTTGCTGGCCAGCCGGACGTCCCGGATCGAGTCGATGTCCAGGAGCTGGTCGAGGAAGCGCTCCAGCCGGGGCCAGGGCATGTTTGCCAGGTCGCCGCCGGAGACCACCACGTCCCGGATGCCGGGGGAGGAGCGCAGGTGGGTGAGGATGAGATCGGCCCGGTCGGCCGGTTTGAGCGTGAGCTTCGTCTTGGTGATCTGGGGCGTGGAGTTGCCCACCAGGTCCATGCGCGTGCAGTGCCCGCAGTACTGGGGGCACGTCGACAGCAGCTCGGCGAGCACCTTCGTGGGATAGCGGTGCGTCAGCCCCTCCACCACCCACATGTCCTGTTCGTGCAGTGAGTCCCGGTCGGCCATCGGGTGCGAGGGCCACTCGGGGTGCCGGTCGGAGAGGACCGGCAGCATGTAGCGCCGCACCGGGTCGTCGTAGAACGCCTTGGTCAGCTCACCCGGGCGGGCGCCCGCCGACTCCGGGGCCATCGTGTTGATCATCTGGGGCGGCAGCAGAACCGACATGGTGGCGCGCTCCTGCCGGTCGCGCTCCAGGTCCTCGTAGAAGCCCTCGTCCAGCAGCGTGCCCATGACGGCGCGCAGCCCTTCGGCGCCCTTCACACAGTGCGCGCGCTGCCACTGCGGGTCCGCCCACTCGGCCGCGGTGACCTCGCGCCACCCCGGGAAGCGTCGCCAGTCCGGCTCCACGAGCGGACGGCTCCGGTACTCGTAGGCGCCTTCTATCGCCGCGGTCTCCGTCTGGTTGCGTGCCGTGTCCACCAACCCGCCACCTGTTCTCGTCGGTTTCGGCCGTGTCGCCTGTCGCCACTGATCCTGCAGAGGCCGGAGGTTGTACACGAGGGAAGATTGCCGGGGGTTGTTGTACGGGGCTCCTGAGGCAAGAGACCCGTACAACTCCGCCCGGCCGGACGGGAAGCGGAAGGCGGCGGCGTGCCGTCGGCGAAAGCGCCGTGCGGCGCGCCGAAATCGGGACGATCACCTTTCGAAGTGGCTGGAACCGACAGACGATCGCTTGATCGGCATGTCGGTGGCATGTACCAATATTCAAGAGATCAGGTGCGGAGGGTTTCTGTCGGCCCGGCAGTCTCCGCCCGGCCGTACGACCGGCCGTACAACCGCCGACCACGGTTGTGCGGGTCGGTGACGCACGTGCGCCTCGTTCGGGACACCATCGATGAGCAGGGGGAGATATGGCCAGGCCAGAGCGGTTATTGGACCCCACGGACGGACCGCTGGAGGCATTCGCACATGACCTGCGCGGGCTGCGCCGAAAGGCCGGGAACCCTTCCTATCGCGCCATGGCGAAGAGCGCCCACTATTCGGTGGCGACGCTCGCGGAAGCGGCCCGGGGCCTGCACAAACCTTCGCTGAAGGTGACCCTCGCCTATGTGGCCGCGTGCGGCGGCGACGTACCGGCGTGGGTGCGCCGCTGGCACGATGTCAGCGAGGAACTGGAAGCCGAACAGTCCGAGGCCCGCCGTAAAACGGAGCCTGTGGCCAGACAGCCCACGCGCCCCGGCCGGCCCGCCGTCGCCCCGTACGGTCCGGAGCCGTACGGCATCGAACGCGTTCCGCGCCAGGAGACCGGTCCGGCCCCCTCGCGTGCCGCGGGGCGTGGCGAGGGCGCGCTGACCGCCGACGAGCGCGACGAGCTGCGCCGCCTGCGCGACGAGGTCGCGGAGCTGCGGCGGGCCAACGAGGTGCTCAAGGCGGCCTCCGCGATCTTCGCGGCGGATCTCCGCACTACGGCACAGGTCGTGTACAACCCGGCGGGCCGTCAGGATCGGTCGGCGTGACCGGCACGCCGCGCGCCTTCGGGCCCGGGGCGCGGCCGGACGATCCCGACCGACCTTTGGGGACTGACCATGCGTGTGCTCGGAGTCAACGGCTGGCCCGGGGCCAGCCACGACGGTGCTGCCTGCCTCGTCGTGGACGGAGACGTCATAGCCCTGGCCGAGGAGGAACGTTTCACCCGCGACAAGCACGCCTACGGGCAGGCGCCCCTCCACGCCGCGGCCCACTGCCTCGCCGAGGGCGGTCTCACCCTGGACGACATCGACGTCGTCGCTCATGGGTGGGACCTCCCCACCCTCTTCGGGGACCGCGGGCTCGACTGGTTCGCCGACGACGCCGAGGCGCTGGAACACCTGCTGCCCAAGGCGCTGTTCCCCCGCTCCCGCGACCCCCGGCTGACCTTCGTCAACCACCACCTCGCCCACGCCGCCAGCGCCTACCTCCTCTCCGGGCGCGACCGGGGCGCCGTTCTCGTCCTGGACGGCCAGGGCGAGAACGAGAGCACCACGCTCGCCGTCGGCATCGACGGCAGGATCAAGACCCTGCGGTCGCACTCACCGGGCTGGTCGCTGGGGTACTTCTACGCCGCCGTCTGCGAGTACGCCGGGCTCGGCACCGATGCCGCGGGCAAGATGATGGGCCTCGCCTCGTACGGCACGCCCCAGGACCTCACCTTCGGCGGTGCCCTCGGCTTCACCGACGAGGACTTCACGGTCGGCGTGGTGCCCCCCGGTCTCCGCTCCACCGGCGGCACCGACGAGGAGGACGCCACCGTCCGGCACTGGGCGGCGCACCTGGAGAAGACCCTCCAGCAGGCCCCGAACCGCTCCCGGCGCCGCTTCGACCCGCGCACCGGCCGCTACGCACGCGTCACCGACCACGATCCCTTCGACTACCGCGACCTCGCCGCCACCGCCCAGGCCGCCCTCGAACGCGCGGTCATGGCGCTGGTGCGGGGTCTGCTCCGGGAGACCGGCGAGACCACGCTCCTGGTCGCGGGCGGCGTCGGCTTCAACGCCACCCTCAACGGCAAGCTCATGCGCATGCCCGAGGTCGAGGACCTCTTCGTCCAGCCCCTCGCGGGCGACCAGGGAGTCTCGCTCGGCGCGGCGGTCTGGGTCGCCGCCGAGGGCGGCGACCGGATCAAGCCGATGAACGGCTCCGTCGCCTGGGGACCCCAGTGGACCCCGGAGCGGATACGCCACGTCCTCGACGCCTCGGGCGCCGCCTACACCGAGCCCGGGGACATCGCCGCCGCGACCGCCGGAGTGCTGGCGCGAGGAGGCGTCGCCGGATGGTTCCAGGGCCGCGCCGAGGGCGGCCCCCGCGCGCTCGGCCACCGCAGCATGGTCGCCGTGCCCGCCCCCGAGTCCACCCGCGACCACGTCAACATCCGGATCAAGGACCGCGAGGCGTGGCGCCCCTTCGCCCCCAGCATGCAGGAGGAGGCGGCCGAGTCCCTGATCGGGACCTCCGTCCCGCTCCCGTACATGATCGTCACCACCCCGGTCACCGACGCGGGCGCCGAGGCCATGCCCGCCGTGGTCCACCGCGACCGGACCACCCGGCCGCAGACCGTCTCGGCCGCCGTCGACCCGCTCTACCACCGGCTCATCGGCGCGGTCGGCGAGCACACCGGCACCCCGGTCGTCCTCAACACCTCGTTCAACGGCCGCGACGAACCGGTCGTGTGCAGCCCGCAGGACGCGCTCGCCACCTTCCACCGCGTCCCGCTGGACGCCCTGGCGCTCGGGCCGTTCCTGCTGCGCCGCTCCACCGGGGGAGCGGGCGCGTGACCGCCCCGTACCGCGAGGAGACCCCCGTGAGCGGCCCCCGGGAGTCCGCGCTCCCCGTCGCCCCCGCGCCCGGCACGGCGGAGACCGGCCCCGGCACGCCGTCGGCCGAGGAGATCCGCGCCAAGGTCGTGGAGTGGATCGCGGAAGCGGTGCTCACCCCCGACGCGGACCCGGCCGCCCCGCTGCGCGACCTCGGAGTGGACTCCCTCGACCTCATCCGCACCGCCCGCCGTGTCGAGGCCGTCTTCGGCGTGCGGCTGCAACTGCGCGAGCTGTTCGGCCCGGAGACGACCACGGAGCGGCTGGCCGCGCTGATCTCCGAACGGGCTGCCCGGCGCGGCGCCCCCGAGTCGGTCCCGCCCGGTGCCGAGCACGGCCCGGTCGTGCTCACCCCGCCCCAGGAGCAGGCGTGGGAGGAGCAGACCGGCGACCGCGGCCACTGGAGCCAGACCCTGCTCTTCACCACCCGGCCCGGCATCGTCCCGGACGCCTTCGAGGAGGCCGTACGCCGCCTGGTCGCCGGGCACGCCTCCCTGCGGCTGGCCGTCGAGGCGCCCCCGGCCAAGCGGCCCCGGCAGCGTGCGGCCGCCGTCCCGGTCGACGGTCCCCCCGCCGACGCCCTCGCCGGAATACTGGACACCGTCGACCTTTCCGCGCTCGACGACGCGGACCTGCCGGCCGAGGTCACCCGGCGCTGCGCCGCCGAACAGGGCGCCCTCGATCCCGGCACCGGGCGGGTGGCCCGCTTCATCCGGTTCGACGCGGGCCCGGACCGGCCCGGCCGCCTGCTCGTGGCCGTCCACCAGCTGGCGATCGACATGGTGTCCTGGTCCGTCCTCCTCGAAGACCTCCAGGAGCTGTACGAGGCGCTCGCCGCGGGCCGCCGGGACGTGTGGTGCGCCGAGGGCACCTCCTACCCGGAGTGGGCCCGCGCTCTCGCGGATCACGCCCGGACACCCGAGGCGGAGGCCGAGGCGGAGTGGTGGGCGGAGGTCGTCCGCGCCCCCGCGGGCATCCCGCTCGACCACGACGTCCCCGATCCCCGCGCCGCGAACACCGCCGCCACCGCCGTCACCCACCGCGAGGAGCTGCCCGAGGAGCTGACCGGCCGGCTCCACGCGGCCGCCCGCGCCCACCGCGCCCACCCCGGCGACCTCGTCCTGCACGCCCTGGGCGAGGCGCTGTCCGGCTGGCTCGACGAACCGGCCGTCCGCGTCGACATCCTGCGGCACGGGCGCGAGGAGAGCGTGGGCGACAGCCATCTGGCCCGTACGACCGGCTGGTTCACCACCACCGTCCCGGTCCTGCTCGACCTCGCCACCGGTACCCCGACCGGGCGGCTCGCCCGGACGGTCGGCCACCTCGCGGCGATGCCCGGCGGGGGAGTGGGACACGGCGCGCTCGGCCGCCACGGCCGCCCCCGGATCGCGGCCGCGCTGCGCTCCGCCCCGCCCAGCGACATCTCCTTCGACTTCGAGGGCGACGACGCGGACGCGCTGCCGCTCGGCGGGCTCCTGACGGACGTGGCGCCCGAGCCGGCCGGGGAGATCACCGCCCCGCACTGGGTGCGTCCCCACCTCATCGAGGTGATCGCCACCACCGACGACGGGGTGCTCCGCGTCGAGTGGTGGTACTCCACGGCTCTGCACGACGAGACGACCGTGCGCCTGCTCGCCGCCCGCCACCGGACGGCCCTGCTCGCCCTCCTCACGGCATGCGAGGCCAACGGCCCGGCGCTCGGAACCATCTGACGAGGCGCCTGCGACGCCCCCGCTGACCCGGGGCCGATGGTTCGCCCTGCGACGCACCCACTCACACCGGGGCCGACGGTTCGCCGCCGACCGTACCCCGACCTCTACCCCACGGACGGACAAGTGAAGACGCCTGCCATGACCCTGCCCAGCGTGCTCGACCCCTTCTTCGCCCTCGCCCGTGCACAGCCCGACCGGCCCGCCGTCGTCGACAACGGAGTCACCGTCTCGTACGGCCGGCTGGCCGGCTGGGCGGAGGCAGTGGCCGAACTGGTCGCCACCCGCGCCCCGGGGCCGCGCCCGCCCGTGGGCATCATGGTCCACCACAGCGTCCGCGACATCGCCGCCGTCCTCGGTGTCCTCGCGGCCGGGCGCGCCTTCGTTCCTGTGGCCGAGGGCCCCGAGGGCCACCCCGACGAGGCGCTGCGCGCCCTCCGCTGCGAGGAGCTGGTCGCCACCGCCGACAGCGGGCGGCTGCCGGCCGTGCCGCGCGTCCTGCGCCCCAACTGGAGCCGGCCTCGCCCCCTGTCGCGGCAGGCCGGGGAACCCGTCCGGGCCGAGGACCCCGCCTATGTGCTGTTCACCTCGGGCTCCACCGGGGCGCCCAAGGCCGCCGCGGTCCCGCACGGCGCACTGCACGCCGTCCTTCCCCACCTGATCGAGCGGTACGGTGCCGGTCCGGCCACCGTCGCCCTCAACTTCCACCGGGCCGACGGCGACACCTGCCTGGAGGAGATCCTGCCCACCCTGCTCTCGGGCGGGCTCGTCATCCTCGACGAGGAGGCCGAGACCGACCTCGACCGGGTCCTCACCGACCACGAGGTCACGCTGGTCAACCTGCCCGTCGACTACTGGCACATCTACAACGGCCACTTGCTGGAGACCGGCCGCAAACTTCCCGACCGCGTCGAGACCGTTGTCGTCGGCGGCGAGGGCGTCCGCCCGGACATGCTGGAGCGCTGGGACCGGCTCGGTGCCGGTCACGTCCGGCTGCTCAACACCTACGGCTCGACCGAGACCGCCCTCGTCACCCACACCGCCGTCCTCGCGGGGCCGGACACCGCGGGCCCGTTCCCCGAGGGCGTGCCGATCGGCCGCCCGCTGCCGTCCGTGCGCCAGGCCGTCGTACCCCGTACGGACACGCCCGACGGCCCCGGTGAACTGTGGGTGGCCGGACCGCAGCTCGCCACCGGATACCTCGACGACCCCGAACGCACCGCCGCCTGCTTCACGGAGGCCGATCTCGGCGACGGCCCGGCCCGCTGGTACCGCACCGGCGACCTCGTCCACGAGGCCACCGACGGCAGCCTCGTCTTCCACGGCCGTCTCGACCACCAGGTCAAGATCCGCAGCCACCGGGTGGACCTGTTGGACGTCGAGGAGGCGCTCGGGCGGCTCCCCGGCGTGACCGCGGTGGCCGCCGCCCCGCATGCCAAGGGCGAACACACGGTGCTGGTCGCCTTCGTGGTCCTGGGGGCGGACACCACGGCCGCCGCAGACACCGACGGAAACGCCGAAGCCAGTGCCACCGCCGACGAGTTGCGGGAGCGGCTGCGATCCGTTCTCCCCGAACACTGCGTACCCGACCGGATCATCGCGGTCCCGGCGCTCGCCCACACCCGCACCGGCAAGGTCGACCGCACAGCCACCCGGGAACGGTACCTGTGACGAACCGGCTCTTCGACCCCTCGGTCGCCCCGGCCGCCGTACCCGAGGTCAACGTCCGGGGCCCCTGGTCCTTCCTCTGGTGGCTGGTCCGGGCCCGCCCCTGGCCGCTGGTGCTCAGCGCGCTGCTCGGCACGGCCTGGATGGTGCCGCTCGCCCTGACCCCGCTGGTCGTCGGACAGGCCATCGACGGGGCCGGACAGGGCGGTGGCGCGGGTGACGTGGTGCTGTGGGCCCTGGTGGCGCTTGGCCTCGGCGCCGTCCAGGCCCTCGCGGGCGCGGGCCTGATCCAGGCCGCCGTCGGCGCCGAGGCGCACGCCGTGTCGTACAGCCATCGGGTGCTGATGCGGCAGGTCGTCCGGCTCGGCGCCACTCTGCGCGGCAAGGCCCGCTCCGGGGACGTGGCCGCCTCGGCCGCCGCCGACGTCGAGAGCATCGGCCAGGCGTTCGAGGTCGTCGGCCGTACGGTCGGGGCGGTGATCGCCGCGGCCCTGGTGACCGTCGCGCTCACGGTCACCTCCCCGCTGCTCGGCCTCGCCGTCCTCATCGGCGTGCCCGCCGCCGTACTCGGCATCGGCCCGCTGCTCCGCCCGCTCCAGGCCCGCGACGAGGCTCAGCGCGAGCAGATGGGCATCGCCACCTCCCAGGCGGGGGACATCGTCGCGGGCCTGCGCATCCTGCGCGGCATCGGCGGCGAGGCGCGCTTCGCCGAGCGCTTCCGCCGCACCAGCCAACAGGTGCGCAGGGCAGGCGAGTCGGCCGGACGGATGGAGGCATGGCTCCAGGCGGCGGGCGTTCTGCTGCCGGGCCTCGTCACCGTGGGAATCGTCTGGTTCGGCGCCCACCTCGCCCTCAACGGAGCCATCACCGCCGGTGAACTCATCGCGTTCTACGGTGCTTCGGCCTTCCTCACCCTGCCCGTCAGCACCGCGACCGAGGCTGCCGAGACGGTGAGCCTCGCCCGGGTCGCCGCGGGCCGGATCTGCACCCTGCTGTGCCTGGAGCCCGACACCGTCGCGCCCCCGCACCCCGAACCGCTGCCTCCCGGACCGCTCTCCCTCACCGATCCGGAGACCGGCATCACCGCCCGGGCCGGGCGGCTGACCGTGGTCGTGGCGCCCGCCGACCGGACCGGGGACCTCGCTGACCGTCTCACCCGGCCCGTACGGCCGGACGGCATTCCGCCCGTCCTACTCGGCGGCGTACCGCTCGACCGTGTGGACCTTGCCGAACTGCGTTCCAGAACGCTGCGTTCCGGCCCCGCCGACCCGCTGTTCACCGGCACCGTACGGGAGGAGCTGACCGCCGCGAACCCCACCCGTTCCCCGGAGGCGCTGGACCGGGCGCTGTGGGCCGCCGACGCCACCGACGTGGTCGACGCGCTGCCCGGCGGGCTCGACGCCCAGCTGGACGAGGGAGGCCGGACGCTGTCCGGAGGTCAGCGCCAACGCCTGGTCCTGGCGCGCGCGTTGCTCGCGTCCCCCGACGCGCTGGTCCTGGAGGACCCGACCGCCTCCGTCGACGCCCACACCGAGGCCCGGGTGGCGGAGCGGGTCGCCGCGCTCCGCACGGGTCGGACCACCCTCGTGTTCAGCGACAGTCCGCTGTGGCGCGGCGTCGCCGACCACGAGATCCGCCTGAACCCGGGCCCTGCCCCCGCACACCCTGACCGCCCCGCAGGAGAGCCCTCGTGACGACCACTCCCACCCGAGCGGGCGCCGGGCCCGACCCCGCCGAAGCGGTCACGGCCCCCGGGCGGCTGCCGCTGGCCGGCCGGACCGATGTACGGGCCTGGGTCGGCGCCTTCCTGCGCCGTGAGGCCCGCCGACTCGCCCTCACCTTCGGTCTGTTCGCCGCCGCGCTGCTCGCCGGGCTGGTCGGCCCCCGGCTGCTCGGCCAGCTGGTCGAGTCCGTCAAGGACGGCACCAGCACCGGCCGCGTCGACCTGTTCGCCCTGGTCTTCCTCGGCGTCCTGGCCGGTCACGCGCTGCTCGCCCGCGCGGCCCGCACCCAGGCCACCCTGCTCGGGGAACGCGTCCTGGCCGCCACCCGTGAGCACTTCGTCCGCCGGGTCCTCGGGCTGCCGCTCGCCCAGGTCGAGAGCGTCGGCACCGGCGACCTCCTCAGCCGCGCCACGACCGACGCCGACCGGCTCAACGAGAGCATTCGGCAGGCCGTGCCACGGATCGCGCTCGCGGCGGTGACCCTGGTGTTCACCGTCGCCGCGATCGTGCTGACCTCGCCGCTGCTCTCGCTCGCGCTGCTGGCGGGGCTGCCGTTCGCGGTGCTGTCGACGTGGTGGTACCGGCCGCGCGCGACCCGGGCGTACGAGCGGCTGCTCGCCCAGGAGGCCGATGTCCTGGCCGTGGTGCACGAGACCGCGCGGGGCGCCGCGACCGTCGAGTCCCTTGGGCTCGGATCGCGGCAGCGCGCCCGGCACGGCCGGGCGGTCGACGCCGTGGTCCGCACGCGGCAGCGCACCACCTGGCTGCAGACCGTTTGGTTCCCCAGCCTGGACCTCGCCACCACGGTCCCGATGGCGCTGACGCTGCTGATCGGCGGCCTTGCCTACCAGCGGGGCGCGGTGGGCCTGGCCGAGGTCACCGCGGTGGTCCTCTACGTACAGGCCCTCGGTGAACCCCTCGACGACCTGCTGACCTGGACCGACGAACTCCAGATCGGCAACGCGGCGTTGCGCCGCATCCTGGGCGTGGACCTGCTGCCGAACGAGGAGAAACGCCCGCCCGCGCCCACCGAGGGCCACGCGATCCGCCTCGAAGGGGTCGGCTTCGGGTACGGGCCGGACCGGGCGGTCCTGACCGGAATCGACCTCGACATCGAGCCCGGTGAACGCCTCGTCGTGGTGGGCGCGTCGGGCGCGGGCAAGTCCACGCTCGGCAAGCTGCTGGCCGGTGTGCACCACCCGGACCGGGGCACCGTGCGGATCGGCGGCGTCGAGGTGTCCGCCCTTCCGGTCGAGCAGCTGCGCCGCGAGATCGTGCTGGTGACGCAGGAGCAGCACGTCTTCAGCGGCACGCTGCGGGACAACCTCACCCTGACCGGCGGGGGAGAGGAGCCGGAAGCGGAGGACAGGCCGCTGTGGGAAGCGCTGGAGACGGTCCTGCTCGCGGACTGGGCACGGACGCTGCCCGACGGCCTGGACAGCGAGATCGGGCCGGGCGCCGCCCCGGTCCCCCCGTCCGCCGCCCAGCAGCTCGCGCTGGCCCGCCTGCTGATCTGCGACCCGCACACCCTGGTTCTCGACGAGGCCACCGCTCTGCTGGACTCCACCGCGTCGCGCCGGGTGGAACGCTCGCTCGCGGCCCTGATCGAGGGCCGGACGGTGATCTCGATCGTGCACCGCCTGGACTCCGTCCGGGACGCCGACCGCATCGCGGTCATGGACCACGGCCGCATCGTCGAACTCGGCAGCCACGACAAACTCCTCGCGGCGCAGGGAGCGTACGCCTCCCTCTGGCACTCCTGGGAGTCCGCCCGCAGCGACGAACCCCCGGCGAAGGGCCTCCCGGGCTGAGGGGCCCCGGCCGATGCCGTTCGCCGTCGCCGCATTCCGGGTCGGCGAGGGGCGCCACAGCTCGGCTACGGGCATTCCTCCTCGAACTTCACCGCGGTGAACTCGACCGGCTGCCCCCTCAGTACGGCTCCGGCGGCGGGCGACTGGGTGCAGACCTGCCAGTTGCTCTCCAGCAGGACCATGCGGTCCTGCGCTGCGTCCGTCGTGGTGATCGAGGTGCTCGGGTCCAGGGCGCCACGGGCCGCCTTGAGCGACTCCCCGACCAGATCCGGCATCTTCCCGTCCGCCGCCTCAGGGGCCTTCGCGTCGGTGGCGGGGCACGTCTCCTCCAGCTTCACCGTGCCGAAGTCCAGCGTGGTGCGGGTGGAGGCCGCCGTGCCCGCCGGGATGTTCTGGGAGCAGACCTTCCAGTTCCGGTCGAGCGCCTGAAGCCTCCCCCGGCCGGAACTGTCGTGCGACTTCAGGGAGGAGAAGCCCTCCGCCTGCGCGGCATCCTGCGCGGACTGGAGACCCATGCCGATGAAGTCCGGCACCGTCTTGGGCCTGGCGGGCTCGCCCTCCTCCTCGGACGGTGTCGCGGCAGGTGTGGCGGAGGGCTCGGCGGTCGCCGGGGCCGGGGGCTTCGCGTCCGTGGCGGCCGGATCGCAGCCGACGAGTGCCAGGGCGGCGAGACAGGAGAGCGCGGCGGTGAGCGTACGGGTGTTCATGGCTTTCCCCCTCGGGCGGTTCATGGAGGCATGACCGTAGCGAGCCCTATGTACCCCGGGGAGGCGGATGTTCCGGTGGTGACGGATTCGTGACAGGACCGGGGCAGGTCCTGGTTCCCGGCTCCCGCCCGGGCGGGCGGTCGGCGTAGTCCTCCACCAGGGTGCTGATGAGCGCCAGCAGGGCGTCGGCCCGGTGGCGGTCCTCGTGCTGGGTGCGCAGGGCCTCGTCGAGCGCCCGGAGGCGGTCCAGGGCGCCCGGTTCGCGGTCCTCCACCTCGTGGATCAGCGGCTGGGTGGTCAGGTCCAGGCACTCGGTGAGCAGTCGGCGGGTGGCGGGAGAGGGTGGGGCGGGATCGGGGGCGGCGAACGCGGCGCACAGGTACCGCGCGGGGTCCGTGAGGCTCCAGCCGACGACGGCGCCGTGCTGGACGAGGAGCGCCACGTCCGGGGCGATGCCGATACGGGCCTCCAGCGGCTCGTCCAGCACGCCGAGGTCGCGCA
This sequence comes from Kitasatospora albolonga, assembly GCA_002082585.1. Lineage (NCBI taxonomy): Bacteria > Bacillati > Actinomycetota > Actinomycetes > Kitasatosporales > Streptomycetaceae > Kitasatospora > Kitasatospora albolonga. The sequence goes on along the minus strand of CP020563.1, from coordinate 3,411,236 downwards.
GGCACGTCAGCACGGTGTCCCCGGGGGTCCGGCAGAGCACCGTGGTGATCTCCTGCCGGAAATCCCGCACCTCGTCCGCGCGCAGCCCGCCCGGGCGTACCTCAGACGGGGCGGGAACGCGGGCGGAGTCCTCGGCGGATGCGGACTCATCGGGCAACCGGAGCGCGGTGGCCACCAGGTGCCGGCTGTCCGGGGCGAACCGGAACTCGTCGGGATCGTCCCACAGCCATTCCTGGCTGCCGAACGTGTCCGTGAGGAACCGCTGCCATTCCTCCACGTCCGCGTACTCCGCGATGCGCACGCGTTGGCCCGGGAAGTCGAAGCGCGGGGGGATGCGCAGAGGACCGTCCGTCACCGTCGCGGTCCAGTCACCGCCGAGGGTGAGTCTCATGGTGAATACCGCCTCATCGAACTCATCGAATCTGCGCTCCGGGAGCCATGCAGCCGTTCCTGGCCGGAACCCTGTCGTCCACCACGTCTGTGCCGCGGTCTGCCATGGGCCGCTGATGGCACCGTGGATCAGGACGCGCGGCACGGCGGAATCGGTTCTTGCGAAGGTTTGCTGCGGGGTGCGTCCGGCGGGAGGGCAGGAGGTCCCTTGCCCGGTGCATTGGTCCAGTCCAGACTGATCCATGGTGAAGTCGAGGGGGTGCCATGTCAGGGAGGGCGTCGGCCGCAGGGCTCCCCGGGGGAGGCCCGGCGGATGAGCGGGAGCCGTTCGGCGCGCAGATCCAGGTGTTCCGCAGCCGGGCCGGGCTCAGCCAGGAAGTGGCCGCGGCGCGGGCCGGGATCAGTACCAGGGCGCTGCGTGACATCGAGCGCGGCCGGGTCCGGCGGCCCCGGGCCCGTACCCTCCAGAGCCTCGCCGAGGTGCTCGGGCTGACCGGCGGGGAGCTGGCGGACCTGCTGGACGCCGCCCGTGCCGGGGCACCGCACGGCGCGGGCCGGCCGCGCCTGCTGATCCTCGGGCCGCTCGCCCTCCGGCGCGGCCGGACCCCCGTGCCGGTCACCAGCCCCATGCTGCGCCGCCTGCTCGGGCTGCTCGCGCTCAAGCACCCCGAGCCCGCCACCCAGCAGGAGATCAGCGACACCCTCTGGCCGTCCGGGCCGCCCGGCTCCCACCAGAGCCTCGTCCACACCTACGTCAGCCAGGTCCGCCGACTGCTGGAGCCGGGCGGCGGCGGCCCGGGTGCCGTCCCGCCGCCCACCGTCGCCCGGACGCCCACCGGTTACGTGCTCCGGGCGGCCCGGAACCAGATCGACCTCGGCCACTTCGACGATCTGCTGGACCGCGCGGAGCGCCTGCACCGCGCACCGGACCCGGCGGCGGCGTACGAGTCGCTGACGCGGGCCCTGCGCTGGTGGCGGGGGCCGGTGCTCGCCGACGCGGACCCGGTGCTGAGTCGGCACCCGGCCGCGGTGGCGGCCAACGAGCGGCGGGTCAGGGCGGTGCTGCTGCACGCCGATACGGCCCTGCTGCTGCGCCGCCCCGAGGAGGCCGTCCCGGTCCTGGGGGACCTGGTGAACACCGAGCCGCTGCACGAGGGCCTGCACGCCCGGCTGATCCTCGCCCTGGCCAGCAGCGGTGAACAGGCCGCCGCGCTCGACGTGTTCAGCCGTCTGCACGACCGGCTCGACAAGGAGCTCGGCATCGAGCCCGGCGCGGAGGTCCGTGACGCCCATCTGCGGGTGCTCCGCCAACAGCTGCCCCTCGCACGGCATTTGGACCTTCCGGAGCGCCTTGACCGCCCGGACCGTCTGAAGCGCTCGGTGACGGGCGGCCGGGCCGTGGTGTCCGCCGGTCCCGTCCCCGCCCAACTCCCCTCAGCAGCAGCCTTCTACGTCGGCCGACAGCGGCAGCTGGAAGTGCTGGACCTCCTCGTCCCGCCCGACCCCGGGTCCCGTTCACGGGTGGTGGCCGTGGTCGGCGCGCCCGGGGTCGGCAAGACCGCGCTCGCCACGCACTGGGCGCACGCCCGGCGCGAACACTTCCGGGACGGGCAGCTGTTCGTCGACCTGCGCGGCCACTCCCGGCTGCCCCCGCTGCGTACCGCTGACGTCCTCGCACAGTTCCTCCGCGCCCTCGGCGTACCGCCCGGCCGACTGCCCGCCGACGAGGAGGAGGCCGCGGCGCTGTACCGTACGCTCCTCGCCGACAGGCGCCTGCTGATCGTCCTCGACAACGCGCGCGACGCCGAGCAGGTCAGGCCGCTCATCCCGGGCGCCCGGGGCTGCGCGGTGGTGATCACCAGCCGCAGCCAGCTCGCCGGTCTGGTCTCCAACGACGGCGCCCGCCGCATCGGCCTGGACGTGCTCGGTCCGGACGAGGGCCGCCACCTGCTCGGCAGCATCGTCGGCGAGTGCCGGGCCGCGGCCGAGGACGAGGCGGCCCGCAGGCTCGTGCGGGCGTGCGGCGGTCTGCCGCTCGCCATCCGGATCGCCGGTGCCAACCTGGTGGCCCGCAACGCCGGTATCGCCGACCACACCGCCGGGCTCGCGGGCGACGACATGCTCAGCCGACTGCGCATCGAGGGGGACCGGCGCTCGACGGTACGGTCCGCCTTCGACCTCTCGTACGACGTCCTCCCGGCCGGGGCCCAGCGGATGTTCCGGCTCATCGCCCTGATGCCCGGACCGGACCTCACCGCGGACGGCGGCGCGGCGCTGGCGGACGTGACCCCGGCCGAATCGGCCGCGCTCCTGGTGGGCCTGGCCGACGCCCATCTGGTGCGGGAGCGGCCGGTCGGCCGGTTCGCGCTGCACGGTCTGCTGCGCCCGTACGCCCGTGAGCTGGCGGGCCGGGAGGAGGCGCACGCGGCCCGGCAGCGGCTCTTCGCCTGGTACCTCCACCGCACGGAGGCGGCGGCCCGGCTGCTCCGTGCGCCGGAGTGCGCCCCCGGCGCCCCGGACCCGTACGCCGGTTACGCCGGTACGGAGCCCCCGGTCGCGCCGGTCTTCCCCGACCGTGCCCGGGCCTCGGAGTGGCTGGACAGCGAGCGCGAGAACCTGGCCGCCGCCGTCCTCCAGGCGTCCGCCACCGGCTTCACCGCCGTCGCCCGGCGGCTGGCGGAGAGCCTGCCCGTCTGCCTCTCGGCGGGGGCCGCAACGGGGCGGGAAGCGCCCGCGGATCTGCTCACCTGCTGATCAGATCAGATCAGATCTGAATTGATCTGATCTCGGCCGGTCCGGTCCGCGCTGTCGTACCGGCCCGGGGCAGGACAACTGCTCCGGCAGTCTTCCCTGTTCTGCCGGTTCCCTCCTCTGCCGGTCGCTGATCACCGTAAAACCGCAGGTCAGTGAGGGCGTGTTCGGGCTGGGGCCGCCCTCCCGCGCGCCTTCGGTCCTCTGGTCCGGCTGGAGAAGCCCGACCAGGCCCGGTCCGTACGGTGGGCTCCTCCGCAAGGCCGCCCCCTCCCGGGCACGTTGACCGAAGTGAGGTTCCCCATGAGCCGGTACGCCGCCCTCGCGCACACCCCGTCGGTGCGCCGGGTCCAGGAAGAGATGGGCAGCGCCACGGCGGCCGGCCGGCAGGCGCGGGGGCCGGACGGGGAGGCCGAGCCGCTCCCCGGTCCCGTAGCCGACTTCATCCGCGGTCTCGACGGCTTCCTGTTCTCCAGCGTGGGCGAGACCGGCTGGCCCTACATCCAGTTCCGGGGCGGCCCGCCGGGGTTCGTCCATGTCCTGGACGAGCACACCCTCGGCTATTCGGACGTCCGGGGAAACCGGCAGTACATCACCACCGGCAACGTGCGCGGCAACGACCGCGTCGCCCTCTTCTTCATCGACCACGCCCGCCGCACCCGCCTCAAACTGTTCGGCCGCGCCACCGCCGTACCGGCCGGGGAGAACCCGGAGCTCGCCGGGCGGCTGGACTCGCCGCGTACCGAGGGCCGGGTCGAACAGCTCGTCACCGTCCGGGTCGAGGCGTACGCCTGGAACTGCCCCAACCACATCACCCCCCGCTTCAGCCAGGACGAGATCTCCGAGGCCCTGGCCCCCCTCAGCGACCGCCTGGCGGCGCTGGAGGAGGAGAACGCGGCCCTGCGCGCGGAACTCGCCGCACACCACGACGACCGACGACCGAAGGGCTGAAGCGGACATGGAAGAGCGCGTGGCGGAGCTGGAACCGCCCGCAGGCATGCGGGAGTCCGCGGGCGGGCCGGAGCCCGCGATCTGGTCCCGTAACTTCACGTACTACTTCGTCGGCCGCAGCGCGGGGCTCCTCAGCTGGGCCATGCTGCCCGTCGCGGTCGCGGCCGGTCTGCTCATCGAGGGGTACGGGCTCGACGCCGCGGGCTACTCGATGGCGTTCCTGGTCGCCCCGTTCGCCGGTCTCGTGCTGTTCGGCGGGGTGCTCGCCGACCGGTTCACCGCCCGCCGGATGATGATCGTCGCGGATCTGGCCAACCTCGCCGCCCACGTACTGCTCGCCCTCCTCTTCCTCCACGGCATCGACCACCTCTGGCAGCTGTACGGGCTGCTGGTGGTGGCCGGTACCGCGAACGCGCTGTTCCAGCCGGGTGCCGCCTCGACCGTTCCGCTGGTCTCCCGGGATGTGCAGGGGGCCAACGGGGTGCTGCGCACCTCCGAGGCGATCACCGGTCTCGGCGGTCCGGCGCTGGCCGGAACCCTGGTCGGGTTCGGGTCCACCGGCTGGGTGATGGTGATCTCCGCCGTCGCCTACGGGACCAGCGCGGTCTGCCTGTTCGCGCTCCGGCTCGGTGTGGTGCCCGCCCCGCCCGCGGGCGAGTCCATGTGGCGCAATCTGGCCGTCGGCTGGCGGGAGTTCCGGTCCCGGAGCTGGCTCTGGGGCGTGATCGTGATCTGGATGTTCTATGCGGTGCTCGCCTGGGGGCCGCAGCTCTCGGTGGCCGCCGGGGTCGTCGTCCCCGAGCACGGCGCACGCTCCTTCGGCCTGATCAACGCCGCGCTGGGCGCCGGGACCGTGATCGGCGGGCTGCTGGCGATCCGCTACAAGCCCGGACGGCCGCTCGCCGCCGGGGCCGTGGCGATGATGGCGTACCCCCTGTACCCGCTCGGCATCGTGCTCGGCTGGCCTGTCTGGATGCTCGCCGCCGCCCAGGTCGCCGTGGGGACCGGGATCGGCGTCTGGGGCGTCATGTGGGCCACCAGCGTGCAGACCCAGGTGCCGGGCGAGATGCTCAACCGCATCCACGCCTACGAAGTCGCGGGCTCCGTCGGCATGTACCCGATCGGCAGCGCCCTGGCCGGTCCCGCCGTCGGCGCGTTCGGTACCGACGCGGTGCTCCTGGTGGGCGTCGTGGTCTCCTTCCTCACCGCCTCCGCCCTCCTGGCCGCCCGTCCGATCCGCTCCCTGCGCCGGGTTCCCGACCGTCTCTGAGCCGTCGGCCGTGAGGGCCGTCTCTCGGTCCAGCACCTGTGTGACGGAACATAGTTGAACAACCCTCACCCTGGGCCCGGCCGCATGGGCGGGGCGCGCGGGCGGCTTCTATTCTGGGGCGAGCGCGGGGCGTCCGCAGGGGAACGGGCCATCGGGGGATCAGGTCGGTATGAGCGTGAACAGGGAACAGAGCGACGACGGCGAGCGGTACACCGCCATGGAGGGCATACGTCCCCTCGCGGCCGGTGACCCGGAACGGATCGGGCCCTATCCGCTGCTCGGCCGGCTGGGAGCGGGCGGGATGGGCCGGGTCTATCTGGCCCGTTCGGCGGGGGGCCGCACGGTCGCCGTGAAGGTCGTGCACGAGGAGCACATCGCCAACGGGGAGTTCCGGGCCCGGTTCCGCCGGGAGATCGAGGCCGCCCGCCGCGTCGGCGGCCGGTACACCGCCCCCGTGCTGGACGCCGACGCGGAGGCCGACCGGCCGTGGGTGGCCACCGGCTATGTCCCCGGACCCTCCCTGGAACAGGCCGTACGGGAACACGGCCCGCTGCCCGCCGAGTCCGTACACGCCCTGGCCGAAGGGCTGTTGCGGGCGCTGCGCGGCATCCACGCGGCCGGGATCGTGCACCGCGACCTGAAGCCGTCCAACGTCCTGCTCACCGTCGACGGCCCCCGTGTCATCGACTTCGGCATCGCCCGCGCGCTCCAGGTCTCCGTCGAGTCCCTGCTCACCAGCACCGGCATGGTCATCGGCTCACCCGGGTTCATGGCGCCCGAGCAGATCCTCGGCGAGGAGACCGGCACGGGGGCGGACGTCTTCGCGCTCGGCTGCGTACTGATGTACGCGGCCACGGGGCAGCTGCCGTTCGGGAACGGGGCGAGCAACCAGCACGCCGTGATGTACCGGATCGTCGAGGGCGCCCCCGACCTCACCCTGGTCACGGACGCCCCGCTGCGCGAGCTGATCGGGCGCTGCCTCACCAAGAAGCCCGCCGAACGGCCGGGTGTGGACGCGCTGTTGGGCGATCTGGGTACGCCGGAGAAGTTGGGCGCGTCGAAGCCGGGTGCCGTGAAGCCGGGTGCTCTGAAGGGCGGGGCGTGGCTCCCGCCGCAGCTCCTGGCCCGCCTCGCCCGCCAGGCGGCGCTGCTGCTGGACGCGGACGTGCCGAAGGCGGAGGCCGGGGAGGAGGTCGTGGAGGAGCCTCGCCCCGATGCGGATGCCGGTGCCGACGTCGACAACGCCAAGGCCAACGCCGATGTCGATGTCGTCACGGCTGATCTGCGTCCGGGCCCGGAGGCTGTACCCGCACCCGAGCCCGAGCCCGTATCCAAGGCCGCGCCCGTACCCGTATCCGAGGCGGCGGCCACCCCCGAGCCCGCGCCCGCCCTCGTCGTCTCCGGGAGCGGTTCGGGCGGTTCCGGCGGTTCCGACAGCGCTGGGGATTCAGCCGATGCGCGTCGGAAGACCTCGCGCCGTCGCCGTACGTGGGTCGTGGCGGCCGCGGTTCTCGCCGTCCTGGCCACCGGCTCCACCGTCGCCCTCCTCGACCGGGGGACGGAAGGCGGCGCGGATGCCCGTAAGGGTGACGCCGCCGCATCCCCCGGAACCGGCGATGCCCCCTCCGCCCCCGCCACGCCCCCCGCCGACGGGGACGAGGACGAGGCGAAGAAGAAGGACAAGAAGGAAGACGGCGAAGACGGCAAGGGCGGCAAGGGGGAGGAGAAGGAACAGGGACAGGACAAGGAGGGCGGCAGCGGCTCAGGTGCCGGGGAGGGGTCCGGCAGCGGTGGAGCCGTCGCTCCGGGGAGTACGTCGGCGGGGGCGGGCAGCGGTTCGGGCGCCGGGTCCTCCCAGCCCGGCGGCTCCGGCTCCGGCTCCGGCTCCGGCTCGTCCGGCAACAGCGGCTCGGGCAGCGGTGGTTCCGGTAACGGCGGTTCCGGAGGCGCGGGCTCCGGCGACGGGGGTTCCGGTTCCGGTACCGCCCCGAAGCCGCCCGTCACGGACCCCGATCCTCCGGCCCCGGACAACCGGGTGCCCCAGCATTTCGTCGGGACGTGGTCCGTCGTGTCGCAGTACTCCCTCCGGCCGCACACCGTGGCCATCCGGCGGGTGTCCCCGGGTCAGCAGGCGGTGACCCTCGTCGCCGACGTACAGGGCACGGGGCACTGCGAGTACACGGCGACGCTCACCTCCGTCGCGGACGGCGGCAAGCGGATCAACGTCGGTACCGCCACGGTGGACAAGGGCCGCTCCACCGGGATGTGCCGGGACTCCGACCCCTCGTTCTTCGTCGTCGACGGGTCCGGCATCCGGCACGACGTCGGCCCCGCCCACGGCAGCGGCTACCGCTACAACCGCGCCTGAGCGCAAGCGGAGGGCGAGGGCGGGGTTGCGGGGGTGGAGCCGCGGGCACTGCCCCGCCTCCGACCGGGCGGGCGGCGGCCAGGACCGTCCCCGTTCCGGCCCGCGGCGCCGGGACCGGTGCCGGGGCCGCCGCCGGTCGTTCTGCCGTCAGTCCGGTGCCTCGCCCGGGTACGCGGTCGCGAACGCCGCGTGGAACAGGGCCGTGACGTCCTGGCCCGTGAGCCCCTCGGCGCGGGCCTGCCGCATCCACTCGGTCAGGGAGGTGCGGAGCGGCGAGTCGGGGCCGGACCGGGGCTGGGCGAGGGTGCGGGTGATGAAGGTGCCCGCACCCTGGCGCACTTCGGCCAGCCCGGCCCGTTCCAGCTCCCGGTATGCCTTGAGCGTGGTGTTCGGGTTGACCTTGGTCTCCGCGGCGACCTGGGCGGCGGTGGGCAGCCGGTCGCCCTCCTCCAGGGCCCCCATGCGCAGGGCCTGTTCGACCTGGCGGACGATCTGGAGGTACGTCGCCACTCCGCTGCGGCGGTCGATGCGGAATACGACCACGGACTCCACCTTCCGTTCGATTGCCGACACTTTATGTAGGGGATGCGCACCGTTCGCGTACGGGACGCGTACCGCCCTACAGGGGTCGGCGCGACACCCGCCACACGACGAACGCCGTGAGGAGCGCCGTCCCCGCGAGCAGGAGCCCTGCCCCGGTCCACTGCATCGCCGCCATCTGACTGGGTTCGAGGTACTCGACGACGTGGTTGACGATGCCCTTCTCCTTGATGCACGCGTCCTGCGCCTGCTCGGTCGCCTCGGCGCAGGAGCCCCAGCCGAAGAGGTCCCCCTTCGCGTTCCCGACCCAGCGGTCCACCTCGTACGAGTCGTGGAGGCGGGCCGGGAGTTCGCCGTCCAGCGGGTACGTGACCATCTGGGTGGAGCCGAGGCGGATACGGATCTCGTCCCAGACCATCCCGGCGGCGATCATGAAGAAGAACGTGACGACCATGGCGGGCACCGTGCGGCGCAGCAGGACGCCGATCGTGATGCCGGAGGCGGTCAGGAAGAGGAGGGACGCGGGCAGGACCGGGCCCGTGTTGTCGAAGATGGCGCCCTCGATCCACTTGCTGGCGAAGAAGGAGCGGTGCGGCTCCCACCACCAGGTGAACGCGGCCGACAGCACCAGGCCGGAGAGCAGGGCCAGGGTGTAGGCGAAGGCCAGCTTGGCGATCAGCCACTGGCGGCGGGTGACGGACTGGGTGGTGACCAGTTGTACGGTGCCGTTCTCCCGGTCGCCCGCGATGAGCGGGGCGCCGATGAAGACGGCGACGATCAGTGGGAGGCCGCTGAGGAGGGAGGCGACGTAGCTGAACCCCCGGGTCTCCTGGACCTGGTGCTGGACCTCCTTCTCCGGCCAGCCGGCCGCGTCGAGCAGCTGGACCAGCTCGTGGCGCTGGTACACGATCCACAGCGCGCCGAGCACGGTGAGGCCGAGGAGGCAGGAGAGCGCGGTGCGGTGCTGCCGTACGACGAGCCAGGGCAGCCCGCGCAACAGGCGGCGCCGGGGCCGGAGCGCGGTGGGGGTCTCGGTCAGGGTGGGGGTGCTCATGCGGCCTGGGTCCCTTCGGCTTCGACGCGGGCGCCCTGGGTGTAGAGCGAGGGGGCGTCCGGTGAGCGGAGGTGGGCGAGCAGGACCTCCTCCAGGGAGGGTTCGGCGCTCTCCCAGTCGTCGGGCAGCGGGCCCTTCGGCCGGATCAGCGCCTGGAACTGCCGTCCCTGGACGCGGGTCTCGATCACCGTGTGCAGGTCGAGCCCGGCGGGCGGGGAGCCGTCCGGGGCCACGCCCCTCACCAGGGTGTGGGCCGGGACGAGCGCGTCGGTGTCGCCCGCCATCCGGACCCGGCCCTCCGCGACGACCAGCAGGTAGTCGCACATGTCCTCCAGCTCGGTCAGCAGGTGCGAGGACATCACCACCGTGGTCCCGCGCTCGACGGCCTCGGCCATCAGCAGCGTGCTCATCTCGTCGCGGGCCAGCGGGTCGAGGTCCGCCATCGGCTCGTCGAGGAGCAGCAGGTCGGGGCGCTTGCCGAAGGCGAGCGCGAAGGCGACGCGGGTGCGCTGCCCGCCGGAGAGGTCGCCGGTCTTCGCGTGGAGCGGCACATGGCCGGAGCGGACGATCCGCTCGGCCGCCGCCGCGTCCCAGCCGGGGTTGAGCTCGGCGCCCATCCGCAGGGTGTCGGCCACCGTGAACCGCTTGAACAGTGGCTTCTCCTGGCCGAGGAAGGCGAACCTCGGCATCACGGCGGGGTCGTCGACCGGTACGCCGAAGATACGCAGCTCACCTGCGGTCGGCTGCACCTGGCGGGTGGCCAGACCGAGCAGCGTGCTCTTTCCCGCGCCGTTCGGGCCGACCAGTCCGCAGATGCGTCCGGTGGGGATGCGGAAGGAGCAGTCGCGCAGCGCCCAGCCGCCGAAGTAGCGCTTGCTCAGGCCGCGGGCCTCCAGTGCCCAGTTGCCGGGAGTCCCGTTCGGGGTGCTCGTGTCTGCCACGCGCCTCGCCTCAATTCCATTAGTCAATTAATGGAATCATGGAGTTGTGGGAGTGTGCCTGTCAAGCGCATGCCGATGCGGACATGCGCGGCTGGGGGGAGTGGTCCGGTCCTGTGGCCCTGCGGTCCTGCGTCGGGAGCGTTCCCGTGCGGGCCGCGCGAAGAGGGCCAAGAGGGCCAAGAGGGCCAAGAGAGCCGAGAGGGCTGACAGCGCCGAGAGGGCTGACAGAGCCGACGGGCAGTCGGCACGGCCGGGACGTTGCCGGAACCGGGCAATGACCTGGCGGTACGGGGGCCATAGAGTCGCACCGTCGGCGGGGGCCGGGCGAACGGGGGCAGGGCATGGAGAAGACCGATTCCGGCACTCCGGTGTGGGCGCAGCGGGCAGCCGCTCTCGGGCTGGGGCTGCTGACCGGTGCCACGGGCGGGCTGATCGTGGGCGCGGTCGTGCTGCTGGCGATGGACGGCCCGTCGTTCGCCGTGCTCTTCACGCTGGTCCTGGCCGTGCTCATTGGGGTACTGACCGTCCTCTCCGGAGCCTCACGGCTGAGCCGACGGCGGTGGGCCGGTGCCTGCGGCGCGCTTGCGGGACTCGTCCTGGCCACGTCGATGTTCGTCGGCTACCGGTCCAACTGGGCGGAGGAGGTCTGGGCGGTGCCGGACGACCGCCCGGGGGCGGCTGACGCGGTCGGTACGTGGACCACCTCCGACCTGGTGGTGCGCGCGCAGCAGGACCTGGTGTCGGCGTACCGGATCAGCGACGGCGCCGCCGTATGGACGTGGGAGCCGCCCGACAGGGACACCGTGTGCGCCATGAGCACCGCGACCCACGGCGGGCTGGGGCTCATCGGCCATGCGCCGGAGGGACGGCCGTGCCGCCGTACGGCCGCACTCGATCTGAAAGAGGGCACCACGCGGTGGGAGCACCGCGACAAGGCCCCCGGGCTCTCCGCGGACGATCTGTTCTCCCGTTCCGTGGCCCTCGCGGGGGACGTCGCGGTCGTACAGGACGGATCGGGCTGGCGCGGTCTGTCCGCCGCCGACGGCCGGGAGCGGTGGTACGCCGAGGCCGGTGAGGGCTGCCGTCCCGCCGTCGTCGACGCCGCCCTCCGTACGGTGCTGGCCGTGGTCCACTGCCCGTCCCGTCCGGAGTCCGGCCGGGCGGAGGCCCTGCGGCTCGCCCCGGCCACGGGTGCCGTCTCCACCCGGACCGCCCTGCCGGTCCAGGACCCCTTCACGCGCTATGCGATGGTGGCCGCCGACCCGCTCACCCTGTGGGTGGAGGAGCCGGTGGTGCGCGGCACCCGGGCTGTTCTGGTCATCGACGACCGGGGCGCGGTGCGCACCACCATCCCCACCCGGGCGAGCGACCACACGCTGCTCGTCGGCAGTTACGGCACCCACCGGGCGGTGACCTTCGGGGCGCGGCCCCTGCCCGCCGCCGTCGTCGTGGAGGGCCTGCTCATCGCCCCCGCCGTCGAGCCGGGGGACCGGAGCGTCGTCTCCAACCGGAACGGCCACCTCATCGACTACGACGGCAGGCTCGTCGCGATCTCCCTGGAGGACGGGGAACGGCGGTGGACCTCGGAGCTCGACGACGAGACGCGGGGCATCGCCACGGGCGACGGATCGGTGTGGGTGCTCGGCAGGGAGAAGCTCTTCCGGATCGACCCCATGAACGGGCGTCACCTCCGGGCGCTCACCCTGACCGACCTCACATACAAGGAGCCCGCGGAACTCACCGTCCACGGCGACCGTTACCTTGTCGTCGCCGAGAACAGCACCGGCGGAGTGCCGCCCATCCGAGCACTGCGCCCCGACTTCGTCTTCTGACCGGCACCTCCGGCACCTCCGGCACCTCCGGTGGTTCCGGTACGGAGAGCCTTCAACCTCCGGCCCAAGTCCCTCTGATCCAGCTGCTCCAGGGCGTTCGGCCCCCGGCCCCCCAGCCCTCAGCTCCGGGGCGAGCAGCCCAGCACCATCTCCACCGCCGCGTCCAGGCAGCCGCGTTCGGGCGCCGTCAGGAACGGGTTCTCCCGCTGCCGGGCCCGGGCGCGGTCCAGGTCGGCGGCGTCGGCGCCCCCGTCCTCGGCCAGCTCGGCGAGGAGCGCCGCCAGCAGCGTACGGGCCTGGGTTTCCGGCGCCGGGAACTCCGGGTCGAGCGCCACCCGGGCCAGGGTCAGCGCCGACATCGCTCGGTCGAAGCCGGGCGGGCCCTCGGTGGCGGTGGACCAGTCGATCACCACCGGCCCCCGGTCCGTCAGCATCACGTTCGCCGGGTGCAGGTCGAGATGGAGGATGCAGTCCTGCGGATCGGCCGAGACCCGGGGCGGGATCGCGTGCAGTTCGCGCAGCAGCCGGGCCAGCAGCGCGCCCCCCTCGGCGGCGCCCATGGCCCCCGCCAGCAGCGCTTCGGACATGGTCGGGCCGGTCAGCCGCTGGAGCACCAGGTCGGTGGGGAGGACCCCGTCGGCGGGCGGGCCGATGCGCGGCACCGGGTAGCCGAAGGCGCGGACGTACGACATCACCGCCAGCTCCTCCGTGGTGTCGGAGCGGTCGCGGTAGCGGCGCAGGACCCAGGAGCCGTCGATTTCGTACACGTCGGCGGTGCGCCCCGAGCCCAGAAGTTGCCCTGTGTGCATGGGGCCGAACCTACCCGGGCCCACCACCGAAGGGGAGACGACGGGTCCCTTCACGGGAGGAGACGGCCTTCACGGGAGGTGCGCGCCGATCCGGCCGCCCTCCGCCGGAAAGGCCCCCATAACGCGGGAGGAGGGGGTGAACGAGATCTCCTGTGCCGCGTCCGGCCGCGGCTACGGTGTCGGCAATTCCCTGGTCCGGACCAACCCCCAACCGGACCGGACACCCCCCTGAAACAAGGAGAGTTACGTGGAGAACACCACGCTCCGCAGACGCGCCCTCGCCACGGCCACCGCCACGGTGGCCGTGGGTGCGCTCGCCATCGCGGGACTGAACGGAGTGGCGTCCGCCGGCGCTCCGGCGACCAGCACTCCGGCCGTCTCCGCCGACAGCCTCTCCCCCGGCCTGCTGGCCGCCATGGAACGCGACCTCGGACTCGACGCGGAGGCCGCGAAGACCCGGATAGCGGGCGAGTACCGTGCCGCCGCCATCGTCACCGGCCTGGAGAAGTCCCTCGGCGCCAGCTACGCCGGGGCCCGGGTCAGCGGGGACAAGGCGGACCTCACCGTCTCCACCACCGACGCCTCCGAGGCCGCGCTCATCACGAAGGCGGGCGCCAGGGCCGAGGTCGTCGGCCACAGCCTGGACCGGCTCGAAGCGGCCAAGGACGTACTCGACAAGGCGGCCCTGGACAAGGCCCCGAAGAACGTGCCCGTCTGGTACGTCGACGTCGAGGCCAACCGGGTCGTCGTCAACGCCACGAGTGTCCGGGCCGGTGAGGCGTTCGTGAAGGCCGCCGGGGTCAGCGACAAGCTGATCACCGTCGCCCGCACCGCCGAGCAGCCCCGCGCCCTGGCGGACATCCGGGGCGGCGACGCGTACTACATGGGCGGCGGAGGCCGTTGTTCCGTCGGCTTCTCCGTGACGCGCGGCACCCAGAACGGCTTCGTCACCGCCGGCCACTGCGGCCGGGTCGGCACCACCACCAACGGCGTCAACCAGCAGGCCCAGGGCACCTTCCAGGGCTCGACCTTCCCCGGCCGTGACTACGCCTGGGTCGCCACCAACGCCAACTGGGTGCCGAGGCCCCTGGTCAACGGCTACGGGCGCGGCGATGTGACCGTCACCGGCTCCACCCCCTCCGTCGTCGGCGCCTCCGTCTGCCGCTCCGGCTCCACCACCGGCTGGCACTGCGGCACGATCCAGCAGCTCAACACCAGCGTCACCTACCCGGAGGGCACCATCTCCGGCGTGACCCGCACCAGCGTCTGCGCCGAACCGGGCGACTCCGGCGGCTCGTACATCTCCGGCAGCCAGGCGCAGGGCGTCACCTCCGGCGGCTCCGGCAACTGCCGCACGGGCGGTACGACGTACTTCCAGCCGCTGCTCCCGGCCCTCCAGGCGTACGGGCTGACGCTCGTCACCAGCGGCGGCGGCCAGCCGACCCCGACCAACACGCCCACCACGCAGCCGCCCACCGAGCAGCCGGGCGGCACCTGGGCGGCCGGTACCTCGTACGCCGTCGGGGCCACGGTGACGTACGGCGGAGCGACCTACCGCTGCCTCCAGGCCCACACGGCGCAGGCCGGCTGGACCCCGCCGGCCGTCCCGGCGCTCTGGCAGCGGGTCTGACCACGGAGTCGCGGGTCTGACCCCACGGCGGCGGATCTGACCACCGCCGCCGTCCTACCCGGGGCGCCTGCCCCACCCACCCCACTGGACATCCGGCGTCACCGAACCTCCTGAACCTCTTCTGCCTCCCCGCACCGAGGACTCCGAGGAACTGTCATGACCCCACAAATGGACAACGCAACCCCCCATGAGCCGAACGCCTCCGACGAGGCGTCGGCAGACCGGCGGCACATCAGCCGCAAGGGTCTCCTGAAGGCCGCGATCGTCGCGGGCGCGGCTCCTCTGCTCGCCGGAGGAGGCGTCGCGCTCGCCCGGGACTCCGCAGCGCCGAACGGGAGCGGCGGCCTCCTGGACCCCACCCCGCAGTGCGACGACGGGGACGACCCGACCCCGCCGCAGATGGAGGGCCCGTACTTCAAGCCCAACTCCCCGCGCAGGAACAGCCTGGTGACACCCGGAACCCCCGGGGTGCCGCTCACCGTGAGCGGCTACGTCTTCGGGCGGGCCTGCCGGCCCATCTCCGGGGCGCTGCTCGACTTCTGGCAGGCCGACACCAACGGGGCGTACGACATGGCCCGGTACGCCTTCCGGGGCCACCAGTTCACCGGCCCCGACGGGGCGTTCAGCCTCACCACCGTCGTACCGGGCCTCTACCCGGGCCGCACGCGCCACATCCACGTGAAGGCGCAGGCACCCGGAGGCCGCATCCTCACCACCCAGCTGTACTTCCCGAACGAACCGCGCAACAACACCGACGCCCTGTTCGATCCGAGGCTGCTGATGAACGTCCGCAGCGTCGGCAACGGGCGCCAGGGCAGCTTCGACTTCGTGCTGGACGTCGCCCAGACGCCCGGCCCGACCGATCCGCCCACTAATCCGCCCACCAATCCGCCCACCGACCCGCCGGGCGGCACCTGGGCGCCCGGTACCTCCTACCGCGCGGGAGACCGCGTCACCTACGGCGGGGTCGCCTACCGCTGCCGGCAGGCACACCAGTCGATGACGGGCTGGGAGCCGCCGAACGTCCCCGCGCTGTGGGAACGCGGGTAGACACCGCAGCAGCGAAGGCGCACCACCGCCCCGCGCCCCGTTCACGCCGTCCGGCGCGTGAACGGGGCGCTTTCGCATGCGGATTCGCGTGCGGATTCGCCGGTCAGGCGGGATCTGGCGGAATTCTTCCGAGGTCTGAAACATTTGCCCGGCCCCGGTGCGTCGATGAGGTGGAAGGGCGGAACGGAGGACGGAAGACGACGGACGGGGGAAGGCATGAGGACATCGCGTGCCGAGGAGTTCAAGGAGTTCGCCGCAGCGCGGGCGAGCCATCTGTACCGCTCGGCGTGTCTGCTGACCAGTGGTGATGTGCACCTCGCCGAGGACCTGGTGCAGGAGACGCTGGGCCGGATGTACGTCCAGTGGGGCCGGGCCCGCCGGATCGACAACCCGGCGGCGTACGCGCAGACCGTGCTCGTCCGGATATTCCTGACCCACCGGCGCCGTCGCTCGGCCACGGAACGCCCGCTGGCCGAGCTGCCCGAGGGCGCCCGGGCCGATCCCGACGACCCGGCGCTGCGGATGACGCTGCTCCGGGCGCTGGCTCAACTGGCTCCCAAGGACCGTGCGGTGGTGGTCCTGCGGTACTGGGAGGACCGGAGCATCGAGGAGACCGCCATCGCGCTCCAGGTCAGCCCCGCCGCCGTACGGACCCGCTGTGTGCGGGCCCTCGGGCGGCTGCGGGCCCTGCTGGGCGGCAGCATCACGGAGTTCGCCGCCCCCTGACCCCCGAAGACTTCGCCCGCTGTCAACCGCTGTGCACGCAGACCGCACACCCAGGTCTGCGCATCCAGGCTTGCGCATCCAGAACGAGAAGTGGTGGTTTCCCATGCCTTTTGAAGACGAACTCAGCGAGGAACTCCGCCGGACCGGGGAGACCTTCGACCTGCCCGGCCGCACCGCAGTGGTGGACGGCGCTCTGGAACAGGGGCGCCGCTCGCTCCGCCGCCGCCGGAGCGCCGCCGTGGCGGGCAGCGTGCTGGCCCTGGCCCTGGTCGGGGGCGGTGGAGCGTTCGGCGCCGGTCTGCTGGGCGGTGGCCCCGGCGGCGGTACGGGGGTGGCGAGCAGCGGGCCCGCCACCCCCGCGAACCTGGCGGGCGGCCTCTCCGAGGAGAAGCTGGCCGCTGTCCTGGAGAAGCTGCTTCCGCCCGGCACGGCCAAGCAGGCACGGGGTGCGGTGACGAGGGGGCCGGACGGCCCGGAGCGCGCGTCGGCCTCCGCCGTCTACGACGACGGCAAGGGGAAGGGCTCGGTCCAGGTCTTCCTCTACCCCGCGCCGGGCAGCAAGGAGGTCGAGGCCACCGACTGCGAGAAGCCGCCGGGCACGGCCCCCGGCATCGTCAGCGGCGAGGAGGGGTACAACGCCGGGCTCACCTACTGTTTCTACAACGCCGACAAGCCGGGCCCGGTCGGCTGGACGGGTGGCGTACGCGCCGTCTTCTTCACGGCGGGCGGCGTCGCGGTGGACGCCCGCGCCTATAACCGGGTGATAGACAGTGGGTCGGGCGCCACCCGTTCCGCCCCTGCCCTCGACACCAGGGGGCTCATGGAGCTGGCGCGGGCCGAGGAGTGGCGCCCGCTGGCTGCCGCGCTGGCGGACGGCGCCGACGCCGACACGGTTGACACGGACGGGCCCTCGCCCACCCCTGGGACGCCGTCGCCCGACGCCGAGGACGCGAAGCGTACGGAGAAGGAGACCCCGCAGACCGGTAAGCCCTCGTCGGCCCCGTCGAACCAGGGCACATCGAGTCCGGACCCGTCGGGCCCGGAGGCGGAGGGCTCCCCGGCGCCCTCCCTCGACTACACGCTGCTGATGCCCACCTTCCTGAAGCTGCTGCCCGAGGGGCTCACAGTGGGGGAGAAGACGGACGAAGGGGGCGAGTTCGCCTCCGTCGTCGTCAACGACGGCCGGGGCAAGACCCTCGTGCAGATCAATGTGCAGCCCGATATGCGGGATGTCGCCCACGATCTGTACGGCGACGCGACCACCCTGCCCGACGGCACGCTGCTCGCCACCTCGCAGAAGCCCGGCGAGAAGGGCGGCACCGGGGTCGTCTGGTGGACGGCGGACACGATGCGGCCCGACGGCATGCGGGTGGTCGTCTCGGCCTTCAACTCCGGCACGCAGTCCTCACCCGCCACCCGCCCGGAGCCCGCGCTCACCCTGGAGCAGCTCAAGGCGGTGGCGACCAGCCCGGAGTGGCTGAAGCTCCAGCAGAAGTAGGGGGCGCGCCGGGTACCGGGCTCTGCCGCCCCGGTACCCAAGGGCGAGCCGCCACCGCACCCTGAGGGGAGGAGCCGACACCACATCCGGGAGGAGTCGGCACCACACCGGAGGTACGGGAGCGACCTTGGGCGTCGGACCTTGGGCGTCGGACCTTGGGCGCCAGGCGCAGGGGGGGGGCCGGACATCAGGCGCCGGGCACCAGGCATCGGGCCCTTCGCCCCCCCGGGGCGGGGCCGTTTGCTTGGCTACTTGGCGTCGGAGTAGCGCTCCACCACCGCCGTGGTGAAGGGGAAGCGGACCGGGGTCTCCCCGAAGGCGATCCGGCCGGCCAGTTCGCCCGCCGCCCGGATCGCCCCGGTCACGGCGGTGGCCTCCTCGGCCGGGCAGTGCACGATCACCTCGTCGTGCTGGAAGAAGACCAGCTCGGCCCGGAGCCCCTGCTCGTGGAGGGTGCGGCGCAGTCCGGCCAGGAGCAGCAGGGCCCAGTCGGCGGCGCTGCCCTGGACCACGAAGTTCCGGGTGAAGCGGCCCCTGGCCCGGGCCGATCCGCCGTCGGGGGCCGCCTCGCCGCCCTCCTGGGGGATGCCCGCCTCCTCGTCCTGGCCCGCCAGGGCGACCGGCGGGCTGGTGCGGCCCAGCCAGGTCCGCACCATCCGCCCGTTCTCGCCCGCCCGGGCCGCGTCGTCGACGTAGGCGACGGCGAGCGGGAAGCGGCGGCGCAGGGCGGCCAGGTTCCTCAGCCCGTCGCCGGAGGTCTGGCCGTAGACCGCGCCGAGCAGCGCCAGCTTGGCGTGTTCGCGGTCGCCGTGGAACGCCCGGTCGGACAGGGCCTTGTAGAGGTCGCCGTCATGACCGGCCACCTCCATCAGGCCCCGGTCACGGGAGATCGCGGCGAGGACGCGCGGCTCCATCTGGTCGGCGTCCGCGACGACCAGGCGCCAGCCCTCGTCGGCGACGACGGCCTGCCGGATGACCTTGGGGATCTGGAGGGCCCCGCCGCCGTTGGTCGTCCAGCGCCCGCTGACCGTGCCGCCCGGCTGGTACTCCGGGCGGAAGCGGCCCTCACGCACCCAGTCCTGGAGCCAGCTCCAGCCGTGGGCCGTCCAGATCCGGTACAGCTTCTTGTACGCGATCAGCGGTTCGACCGCCGGGTGGTCCACCTCCGCCAGCTCCCACCGCCGGGTCGACTTCACCGCGATCCCGGCCTGCGCGAACGCCTTCACCACATCGGCGGGCAGATCGGGCCGGACCCTTCTGCCGAAGGCCGCCGACACCTCGTCCGCCAGCTCCGCCAGCCTGCGGGGCTCGCCACCGCCCGCGTACCGCTCGCCCAGCAGCCCGTGCAGCACCTCCCGGTGGACGTCGGCCCGCCACGGCAGCCCGGCCCGGTGCATCTCGGCCGCGACGAGCATCCCCGCCGACTCCGAGGCGGTCAGCAGCCGCATCCGGTCCGGGTGCTCGGCCGTGTCGTGGCGGCGCACCTGGTCCGCGTAGACCCGCAGGAGCCCCTCGAAGGGGACCCCGGGCCCGGCGGACGGCTCGAAGAGGGAGGACTGCGAGCCGGGTTCGGCGGACCGGGCGGGCGGGTCGGGCGGTACGGGGGCGTTCTCCAGCCGGGCCAGCGCGGCAGCGGCGGACCGGGGCTCGCCGAGCCGCCCCGCGTGCCCGAGCAGCAGGAGCTCGGCGCACTCGATGTCGTAACACCGCTCGACACGGACCCCGGCGGCGAGCAGCCGGGGGTAGAGCTCGGCGGTGGACCGCCACACCCAGCGCCCCACCTCGGGCCGGGAACGGACCGCCTCGACGAGGTCGGGCTCGGCCAGCACCGGCCCGGCGGGCGTACCGTCCCGCCCCAGCGGTACGAGCAGCGCGCCGCCCCCGCCCCCGTCCGCAGCCGCCACCGCCCACCGTTCGGTCATGGATGCGAGTCTGGCACCCACCACTGACAGCACCCCGGAGCCGGAGCCGGAGCCGAGGTCGGGGCCAGGGGCTGAGCCTGGTCCTGAGCCGGGCCCGGGCCACGGCTTGGACCTGAGCCACGGCCCGCGCCTTCCCGTCCCAGCTGTCCCGAGCCGGGGCCACGGGCTGAGCTGGAGCCGGGGCCGGAGTCCAGGTCTGGGCCGGAGCCGAGGCCGGAGCTGGAGCCCGAGTCCAGGCCGGAGCTGGAGCCGAGGTCGGGGCCAGGGGCTGAGCCTGGTCCTGAGCCGGGCCCGGGCCACGGCTTGGACCTGAGCCACGGCCCGCGCCTTCCCGTCCCAGCTGTCCCGAGCCGGGGCCACGGGCTGAGCTGGAGCCGGGGCCGGAGTCCAGGTCTGGGCCGGAGCCGAGGCCGGAGCTGGAGCCCGAGTCCAGGCCGGAGCTGGAGCCCGAGTCCAGGCCGGAGCTGGAGCTGGAGCCGGAGCCGGGGGCCGGGGGCCGGGGGCTGAGCCGAGGCCACGCCCCGCGCCCCCGCGCCCTCCGGGCCCGCACAGCTGCCTCGCCCGGCTGTCCCGCCAGGGTCGCCCCGCACAGCCCTCCGCGCCCACACGGCCGCGTCGCCCCGCGCCCACCGGGCCCCACGGCTCCCCCCCCCCCCACACCTGCCCCGCCCGGTCGCCGCCCCGTACAGCCGCCGTTGCGCCCCGCCTACCCTGGTCGGATGGAACCGGTGATCGATCAGGCATGCGCGGCGGCGCTCTACGCGGAGGGTGACGCGGCTCTGGACACCGGGGCCTCCCTGCTCGCCGCCGCGCCCGACGCGGACGATGCCCTGCACCGGCGCGGCGAGGAGTTCGTGACCCGGGCCTGGGGGAGGGGCTGGCACCCCGCCGATCTGGTCCGGTTCGTCCGGCTGGAGCTCGATGAGCGGCGGGCGGCGCTGGCGGGCACGCTGATCGCCGCCGAGACCGCCCGGTACGCCGAGCTGCCGCCCCGCTGGCGCGCCCAGCTCGCCGGGCTGCCCGGGGCCGTACCCGTACCGCGCAACAAGCCCGACCGTTTCTCGTACGCCTCCGATCTCCTGGAGCTGTACCGGCTGCTGCTGCGGCTCCCCGCGATCGAGCCCGTCGGGCCGGTCCCCGGCACCGCCGCCGACCGGCTCCACCGGGCGCCCGCCCCCGACGAGCCCCGGATGCTCACCCGTATCCGGGCGCTGCTGGCGAAGGCGGAGGCCACCGGCTTCCCGGAGGAGGCCGAGGCGCTGACGAGCAAGGCCCAGGAGCTGATGGCCCGGCACAGCATCGACGGGGCCGTCGTCGCCGCCCGTACCCGGAGCACCGAGACGCCCGGGGCCTGCCGGATCGGGGTGGAACCCCCGTACGAGAGCGCGAAGGCGATCCTGCTCGACGCCGTGGCCTCCGCCAACCGCTGCCAGGCCGTCTGGAACGGGGACCTCGGCTTCAGCACGGTCATCGGCTTCGAACCGGACCTGGACGCCGTCGAGCTGCTGTTCACCTCGCTGCTGGTGCAGGGGACGGCGGCGATGACCCGGGCGGAGGCCGGGCAGCGGGCCTCGGGCCGTAAGCGGACCAAGACCTTCCGGCAGTCGTTCCTGATGGCGTACGCGCAGCGGCTCGGCTCCCGGCTCGCGGACAGCGCCGAACGGGCCACGGCGGAGGCCGACGCGGACACCGCCACGGCCACCGGGGCGGACCCGGAGAGCGTCACCGCCACCACCGGCCTGCTCCCCGTCCTCGCCGCCCGGGATCTCGCCGTCACCGAGACCACCGAGCGGATGTTCCCCCGGACCACCACCACCCGGGTCCGGGGCGCCACCGACCTGGATGGCTGGAACCACGGCACCGAGGCCGCCGACCGGGCCCGCATGGGCTCCGCGCGCGGCCGGACGCCCCGGGAACGCGACGGCGAAATCATGGCGTAAGTCCGACTTGTACGCGTTGGGGGGCTAGGCTCGGCCCATGAGCTGGCTCCGGGCGCTGAAGGAGACCGCCCGCTCGGGGCTGGAGATCGAGCGGCAGCGACTCGAACCGCTCATCGCCTTCCGCGGGGCGGCCGGTCTCGCCCTCGTCGTCGGGACGAGCCTCGTCCTCTTCGGGCCGGAGATCGCGGCGAGCTCGGCGTTCGGCGCCTTCCAGGCGGCCATCGCCACCTTCCAGCGCAGCTGGCGCCCGCGCCCGGTGCTCGCCCTCGTCTCCGGCGCCAGCCTCGCCGTGTCGACGTTCGTCGGTTACGTCTCCGCCTCGCACCCCGTGCTCTTCCTCTGCCTGCTCGGCGCCTGGACCTTCCTCGCCGGTCTGGCCTGGGCGGCGGGGCCGACGGGCGGGATCATCGCCTCGTCCAACGTCGCAATCATGCTGGTCACGATCACCCTGCCCACCTCCGTCGTGGACGCGGCCGCCCACGCGGGGATGATCCTGGTCGGCGGGGTGGTCCAGGCGGCGCTGATCGTCCTGTTCCCGGTACGGAGATGGGGCGCCCAGCGCGACGCGCTCGCCGACGCACTGGCCGCCGAGGCCGACTACGCCCGGCGGCTGCGCCACGACCCGGTCGCCCCCTTCGACCCGCTGCCCCTGATGACCGCCCGCAGCGCCGCCGCCGTCACCCCGCGCCAGGCCCGCCGCCGCCCCGCCGAGCTCCACGGCGCCCGGGGCATCGCGGAACGCCTGCGTCCGGTCCTCGCCTCGCTGGCCGACCCGGCGATGGGCGTACCCGCCGAGGGCCTGGAGCGGGCCTGGGTGAACGAGCTGCTGGGCGCGGCGGGGTCCGTGCTCGACGCCGCCGCGCGGGCCGTCCGCCACGGCGAACCCGTCCACCTCTCCGCCACCGACCTCGGCGTCCTGAAGACCCCCGACAACGACGTGATCCTCGTCGGCCCCGCCCTCCGCGCCGCCGACCGGCTCGCCGCCCTGCTCGACGACGTCCTGGAGATCGCGGAGGGCACCGGCACCGACAGCGGGGTCCCCGAACACCTCGCCCCGGACACCCGCCACCGCCCCACCCTGCTCCGGCTGGTGCCGGTCGTCATCAAGGCGATGCGCCGAGAGCTGCACCACGGCTCCCCGATCCTGCGCCACGCGATCCGGGTCGCGGTGGTCGCGGTGTGCGGGTATTTCGTCGGTGAGGCGATGCCCCTCGGGCACGGCTACTGGGCGCCGATGACCGCCGTCATGGTGATGCGCCCGGAGTTCTCACAGACGTACGGCCGCTCCGTGGCCCGGTTCGGCGGCACCCTGGTCGGCATCGGGCTCGCCACCGCGATCGTGCAGACCGCCCACCCCGACGCCCGGCTCTCCGCGCTCCTGTCGGTGGTCTGCGCCGGGCTGATGTACCTGCTGATGCGGACCGGGTACGCGGTCAGCCAGGTCTGCGTCACCGCCTACGTCGTCTTCCTGCTCGGCATGGCGGGCGACGACTGGTCCCAGACGGTCACCGAACGCATCGTGCTCACCCTGGTCGGCGGGCTCCTCGCGATGATCGCGTACGCCCTCTACCCGGCCTGGGAGACCCCGCGGCTGCGCAACCGGCTGGCGGAGTGGCTGGTGGCGGACGGGCGGTACGCGGCGACGGTGGTCGACCAGTACGCGGCCCCCGCCCACCGCGACCTGGAGGAGGTACGGGACGCCCTGATCGCCACCCGGGAGGCCAGGGTCGCCTGGCAGGAGGCGCTGGCGACCGCCCAGCACGAACCCGTACGCCACCGGGGCATCTCCCGGGCCGCCGCCACCGACGCCCAGCACGCCCTGGCCCAGCTCGGCCGGTCCGCGATGGTCCTGGAGGCCCACCTCCCGCCCGCCTCGGCGGACCCGGTGCCGGGGGCCGCACAGCTGGCCGAGGCGTTGCGCCGGGCCACGGAGAAGGGCGCCAAGGCGGTACGGGAGCGTCGGCTGCCCGACTGGCAGCCGGTGGTGGACGCGGTCGCCCACTGGGATGTGCCGACACCGTCGGAGGACGGCACCACGCCGGTCGGCGATCCGGTGGTGCGCCGGGGCGCGGCGCTGCTCCTGGAGGCGCTGGAGGAGTTCACCCGCGCCTTGGACGAGCGCGGCGGCTCCACCCGCGTGAGCAGCACCCTCGCGGAGAACTGAGCCCCGCGCGGGGTGAGCAGCGCCTTCCCCGGGAACCGAGCCCGCGCACCGTACGTCGGCTCACGAGGCCGACGGCACCTCGGGGATCTTCGGCACCTCAGGGATCTCCGGTACTTCAGGGATCTCCGGGAGCTCCGGCAGTTCCGGCAGCGTGGGCATGCCCGACGGCAGGTTGCCGGGGTCGGCCTTGGAGAGCGTGTCCTTGGTCCCGCCGTCCCAGGAGACGACCAGCTTCTTGCCGTCGTTGGACTCGATCGCGCCCATCGTGCGGTCGGCCGCCCCGCCGGGGCACTTCACCGCGAGCATGACCTCGCCCATGTCCTTCACATCGCCGTGGCAGACGGCCTGTTCGGCGACGACGACGACCTTGCGCGCGGTGATGGAGACGGTGACGTTCTTGCCGTCCGTCAGCCCCACCCAGGTGCCCTCCAGCGCCGCGGCGTCCGCGCCGCCGCCCGCCGGTTCCCCGTCCCCGCCCCCGTCGCCGGGCGTCGCGCTCGACCCGGCGTCCGGGCCCGCGCCCTTGCCCGCGTCGTCGTCACTGCCGCAGGCGGTCAGGGCCAGCGAGGCGGCCAGCGCGGCGACCACGACACCACCGGTGCGTACGAACCTGGTCACGTGGAGTTCCCCTTTTGCTGTTCTCGGTCGAATGACCGCGTCACGTTACCAAGCTCCGTACGGTCAACTCCGGTGAGCGGGAGCGAAATAGGCGTGCCGTTCGTCTCTACTCCGGAAGGTTTCCCGGGGGTTTCCGGAAGGGCGGGGAGACCGTCCCGGCGGGAGCGGAAATCCTGTAATCGAAGGAACACCCCGCGTGCACGTGCATCTGCTCATGCATCGGCATATGAACAGAGCTATGATCCGATCTAGTTGACACTTGCACCTTGCAACTCGGGGAGCGTCCTGTGCACCACGTGTACAACGGCATGGCGGCCACAGAGCTTCGCGGAGTCGTCTGGCAGAAGAGCAGGCACAGCAACTCCCAGGGATCGTGCGTGGAGTTCGCGAAACTGCCCGGAGGAGATGTGGCGATGCGCAACTCGCGCCACCCCGACGGGCCGGCGCTCGTCTATACACCGGCGGAGATCGAGGCGCTGCTGCTCGGTGTCAAGGACGGCGAGTTCGACCACCTGGCGACCGGAGGCTGATTCCGGCCGACCGCACAGCGGCGACCGGGGCCCTCACCGCAGGGCTCACCCGGCCACCCGCAGCCCCGGTTCACCCGTTCTTCGCGCAGTCCGAGAGCCGGAAAAGGGCCCAGACCACCTTGCCGTACAGGGGTGTTGACGGGAACATCCCGGCCGGAGCGGGGGAGGGGTGCCAGCCCCAGCTGTCGCTGACGCACTCCACCAGGAACAGACCGCGCCCCGACTCGGCGGAGTCCGCCGCCTCGCCCGCCACCGGGCTCTCCCGGCTGGGGTCGCGCACCGCGCAGACCAGCCGTGAGCTCCACCGCATCAGATGCAGCCGCACCGGCGGGTCCTGGAACTCCCGGGGCGGGTCGGTCGGCAGCGCGTGGCGCAGGGCATTGGTGACGAGCTCGGACACCACCAGGGCGACATCGTCGAAACGGTCGCTCAGCTCCCACCGTTCCAGGGTGGACCTGGTGAACTGCCGTGCTCCGCCGACCGCTTCGTAGCGGGCGGGCAGAGCGCAGGAGGCCGAGCCGGCGACCCCTGAGGGGTCGGTCGGGGGAAGCCCCTGCCGTAACGGCTCGAGCATCGTCGATCCATTCGTCCCCATACGAGGCACTCCCGGGATTCGCGGCTGTAGCGGCACTGCCTGTAAGCGGTACTGCGGGGGGTACAGCGACACAACACGAGCACGCAGGTGCGCAGGGGTCATGCTTCCCAATGCGCAGAGCAGATGCAAGGGCAGATGCACGTGCACGCGCCGGAACTGCCCGATACCGTGGTGATTAAGGGGTATTTCTTCTGCCGGGCAGTTTCGGAGCTTTCCGGACGTCTTCCCATTTCCGTAACCGAATGAGTACGGGCTGAAGCGTTTTGGTGGCAGAATCCGGAGTTCGGGGTTCGAGGTTCGGGGGCGCCCCGAGTGCCCGGTAGGCGATGGGGAGGGTCAGGCCAGTGTCGGCAGGCGAGTCGAGTGGATCGGTGGTGCGGCGCATCCTGCTGGGCTCTCAGCTCAGAAGGCTGCGGGAGTCGCGCGGTATCACCCGTGAGGCGGCCGGCTACTCCATCCGGGCCTCCGAATCGAAGATCAGCCGCATGGAGTTGGGACGGGTGAGCTTCAAGGCCAGGGACGTCGAGGATCTGCTCACGCTCTACGGTGTCGCGGACGAGGCCGAGCGCGACGCGCTCCTCGGCCTGGCGCGCGAGGCCAATGTGGCGGGCTGGTGGCACAGTTACGGCAATGTGCTGCCCGGCTGGTTCCAGACCTATGTGGGTCTGGAGGGAGCGGCCTCCCTCATCCGTATCTATGAAGTCCAGTTCGTGCACGGTCTGTTGCAGACCGAGGCGTACGCCCATGCCGTGGTCTCGCGCGGAATGCACGGGGCCTCCGCCGCCGACATCGACCGCCGGGTCGCGCTGCGCCTGGAGCGTCAGAAGGTGCTCGTGTCCGAACGGGCCCCGGTCTTCCACGCCGTTCTCGACGAGGCGGCCCTGCGCCGTCCCTACGGTGAACGCGAGGTGATGCGCGCGCAATTGCGGCATCTGATCGACATGTCGGAGCAGCCGAACATCACCCTCCAGGTGATGCCCTTCAGTTACGGAGGGCATGCGGGCGAGAGCGGTTCGTTCACGATGCTCCGTTTCCCGGAATCCGATCTGTCGGACATTGTCTATTTGGAGCAGCTGACAAGTGCGCTCTATCTGGACAAGCCCGAGGAAGTCGCGCAGTACGAAAAGGCCATGGGGTGCCTGCGGAAGGACAGCCCCGGCCCGGAGGAGAGCCGGGATCTCCTGCGCGGACTCCTCCAACTGACGTGATTAATCAGTACCATGACGTCATATCAGGAGTCTGCGAACGCCTGCAGTAAGGGATTGCATGTCCTTCTTCCATGAACTGGCCCACCAGTACATCGACGGCGAGTGGCGCACTGGCAGCGGCTCATGGGACATCATCGATTTCAATCCCTACAACGGCGAGAAACTCGCCGCCGTCACCGTCGCCACCGCGCTGGAGGTCGACCAGGCGTACCGGGCCGCCGAGCGGGCGCAGCGGGAGTGGGCGGCCACCAACCCCTACGAGCGCCGGGCCGTCCTGGAGCGGGCCCTGCGCATCACCGGGGAGCGCACCGAGGAGATCGTCGAAGCGGTCATCGACGAGCTGGGCGGCACCCGGCCGCGCGCGGAGTACGAGGTGCGCGGCGCGATCGAGGTCCTGCGCGAGGCGGTCCGGCAGTCGCTGCGGCCCACGGGCCGTCTGCTGCCCGCCGTGTCCGACGGCCGGGAGAACCGCCTCTACCGGCTCCCCGTCGGCGTCATCGGCGTGATCAGCGCCTTCAACTTCCCCTTCCTGGTGACCATGAAGTCGGTCGCCCCCGCGCTCGCGCTCGGCAACGCCGTCGTCGTGAAGCCCCACCAGAGCGCCCCCGTCGTGGGCGGCGGACTGATCGCGAAGATATTCGAGGACGCCGGGCTGCCGGCCGGGCTGCTCAACGTCCTGATCACCGACAGCGCCGAGATCGGTGACACGTTCATCGAGCACCCCGTGCCCAAGGTGATCTCGTTCAGCGGCTCCGACCGGGTCGGCCGCCACATAGCCGCGACGGCGGCCGGGTTCTTCAAGCGGACCATCCTCGAACTGAGCGGCAACAGCGCCCTGGTGGTCCTGGCGGACGCCGACCTCGACCACGCGGTCCGGGCGGCGGTCTTCAGCCGCTTCCTCTACCAGGGCCAGGTCAGCATGGCGGCCAACCGCATCCTGGTGGACCGCTCGGTGGCCGCGGAGTTCACCGAGCGCTTCACCGCCGAGGTGGCCGCCCTGAAGTCGGGGGACCCCCGGGACCCGGAGACCCGGATCGGCCCCGTCGTCAACGCCTTCCAGGCCGACGCCCTCACCGCCCTGGTCGACCGCGCGCTCGCGGAGGGTGCCACGGCGCTCGTACGGGGCCGGACCCGCGGCAACGTCGTGGAGCCGACCGTCCTGACGGACCTCCCCGAGGACTCCCCGCTCCTGACGCAGGAGATCCTCGGCCCGGTGGCCCTGCTGATGACGTTCGACGGCGAGGACGACGCCGTACGGATGGTCAACGACAGCCCCTACGGGCTCAGCGGCGCCGTGCACACGGCCGATGTGGAGCACGGGGTGCGGTTCGCGCAGCGGATCGTCAGCGGGATGTTCCACGTCAACGACTCCACCGTCCAGGACGATCCGCTGGTGGCGTTCGGAGGCGAGAAGACGTCCGGGGTGGGGCGGCTGAACGGCGAGGCGGTCGTGGAGGCGTTCACCACGCAGAAGTGGATGTCGATCCAGCACGGGCGCTCGGTCTTCCCGTTCTGATACATCGTCAAGAACAGTAAGTCGAAGCTTACTTCGCCGGTCCACGGAACGTCGCACGGTACGCGCTCGGCGAGGTGCCGAGCGCCGCGTGGAAGTGCTGGCGCAGGTTGGCCGCCGAGCCGAGTCCGGCCTGCTCGGCCACCTGGTCGACCGGCAGATCGGACTCCTCCAGCAACTCCCGGGCCAGTTCGATGCGTTGCTGGTTCAGCCAGTTCATCGGGGTCGTGCCGACCTCGTCGCGGAAGCGCCGGTTGAAGTTGCGTACGCTCATCGCCTCCCGCGCCGCCAACTGCCCCAGTGTGATGGGCTCCTTGAGCCGCCGCAGCGCCCACTCGCGGGCGGCCGAGGTGGCCGGGGCCGACGGGGCGGGCACGGGCCGCCGGATGTACTGCACCTGCCCGCCCTCGCGGTGCGGCGGTACGACGGTCCGCCGGGCCACGTCGTTCGCCACGGCCGTGCCGTGGTCGCGGCGGATCATGTGCAGGCACAGGTCGATCCCGGAGGCGCACCCCGCCGAGGTCAGGACGCTGCCCCCGTCGGTGTAGAGCACGTCCGGGTCCAGCTCGACCCGTGGGAACAGCCGGGCGAAGAGGTCCGTGTACCGCCAGTGCGTGGTCGCGGTGTGCCCGTCGAGCAGCCCGGCGGAGGCCAGCACGAAGGCGCCCGTGCAGATCGAGGCCATGCGGGTGCCGGGCCGGATCAGGGCGAACGCCTCGGCGAGGGGGGCCGGGAGTTCCGGGGTGTCCTGGACGTAGTCCTCGTACGACGACAGCACGATGACCGTGTCGGCCTCGGCCAGCGCCTCGGGCCCGTGCCGGACCGTGACCGCGAAGTCTCCGTCCGTCCGTACGTCACCCGCCCGCAGCCCGCAGGTGGCGACCTCGTACAGCGGCTCCCCGTCCGCCGACGCGCCCGCTCTCGCCTGGCCGAAGAGCTGGTGGACGATGCCCAGCTCGATGGGGAGGAGGACCGGGCGGGCGAGGACGGCGATCCGGTGCCGCCCCGGGTGGGTGAAGACGGGGTGGGTGAGGGCAGGAGTCATGGCCATATTCTTGCGCACCTGGTCCATCTGGACACTCGCAGCGGAGGGGGCCGTGGTCGCCAGGCTGGTTCCATGGCCCCTTCGACCCCCGCACAGCCCACCCCGTCCACCTCGTCCGCCTCGCCCACCCCGCCCGTCCCACCCTCCTCCCCGGGCCCCCGCTTCCACCGCGCCTGGGTGGTCGCCGCCGTCGCGGGCGCGGCCATCGTCACCGCCGGGGCCTTCACCACCGTGCCCGGCCTGCTGGTGACGCCCCTGCGCGAGGAGCACGGCTGGGACCGGGGGCAGATCGCGCTGGCCGCCTCCGTCAACATGGTCCTCTTCGGTCTCACCGCCCCCCTTCGCGGCGGCCCTGATGGACCGCGTCGGCATCCGCCGGGTGGTCGCAGGGGCGCTGCTGCTCGTCTCGGCGGGTGCCGTGCTCACCGCCTTCATGACCCGGCCGTGGCAACTGGTGGCGTACTGGGGCGTGTTGATCGGCCTCGGCAGCGGCTGCCTCACCATGACGTTCGCGGCCGGGGTCACCGCCCGCTGGTTCGACCGCCGCCGGGGCCTGGTCACCGGGGCGCTCAGCTCCTCCAGCCATCTGGGCCAGCTGCTCTTCCTGCCGCTGCTCGCCGGGGCCGTGGAGCGCCACGGCTGGCGGCCCCCGGTGGTGACCCTGGCGCTGGTGGCGCTCGCCGTGGCCGCTCTGGTGTTCCTGGCGCTGCGCGACCACCCGGCCGATATCGGCGTAAAGCCGTACGGGGCAAGGGAGTTCGTGCCCAAGCCGCCACCGGCAGCCGGGGCCGCGGCCCGTACGCTGAAGGTGCTGGCCGCCGCCCTGCGCACCGGTCCGTTCTGGCTGCTGGCCGGGATGTTCGTGATCTGCGGTGCCTCGACCAACGGCATCATGTGGTCCAACTGGGCGCCCGCCGCGCACGATCACGGGATGCGGGTCACCTCGGCGGCCTCGCTGCTCTCCCTGATCGGCGTCTTCTCCGCCCTCGGCGCCGTCCTCTCCGGCTGGCTCACCGACCGCTTCGACCCGCGCCGCCTGCTGACCGTCTGCTTCGCGGTCCGGGCGCTCACCCTGCTCGCGCTGCCCCTGGTGTTCTCCGCCGCCGTCACGCCCCCGATGCTCCTCTTCGTGTTCGTCTACGGGCTCGTGGACGTGGCGACCGTGCCGCCGGTCATCGAGCTCTGCCACCGCGCCTACGGGGAGGACGGCCCCATCGTCTTCGGCTGGGTCAACGCCGCCCACCAACTGGGCGCGGGCGCCTCGGCCTTCCTCGGCGCCACGGCCCGGGACCTCTTCGGTACGTACGACGTGGTGTGGGTCGCGCTGGCCGCGGGATGCCTGGTGGCGGCGGTGCTGGCCATGGCCGTACGCGGCGGGGCACACCGTCCGGCCGTCCGCAACCGGGCGGGCTACCCTGGTCGGGATTGAGTAGGAAGATGGGTGCCATGTCCGCGATCCGGCTGCTGGTCCTCGGTGCCGTGCGCATGCACGGCCGCGCGCACGGCTACCAGGTCCGCAACGACCTGGAGTACTGGGGCGCGCACGAGTGGTCCAACGCCAAGCCCGGGTCGATCTACCACGCCCTGAAGCAGATGGCGAAGCAGGGGCTGCTGCACGCGCACGAGACGGCCCCCTCCACGGTCGGCGGCCCGCCGCGCACCGAGTACGAGGTCACGGAGGAGGGGCTCGCGGAGTACCGCACCCTGCTGCGGGACGCGATCCGCTCCTACGACCAGAACCTGGACGTCCTCTCGGCGGCGATCGGCTTCATCGTCGACCTGCCCCGTGAAGAGGCGGTCGCGCTGCTCAAGGAGCGGATCGAGGGCATCAGGGAGTGGCGGGACTCGGTCACCGAGTACTACACCCCCGAGGAGGGCCCCGAATCCCTCGGCCACATCGGCGAGATCATGAACCTGTGGGTGCACTCGGCCGACTCGGGGGCGGAGTGGACCCGGGGGCTGGTCGAGCGCATCGAGGGCGGCGCGTACACCTTCGCGGGCGAGGGCGAGCCGTTCGTCGGCGTGCTCGGCGAGGGCGAGGAGAACCCGTACGCGACGGGTGTCCCGGACCCCGGGGATCACGACTAATCAAGTTTGACTAATGGCGGAACCTGCCTTACCTTCGAGACCTTCCAGTCGCTAGTCAAGTTTGACTACAGAAGGGTGGCGGGATTCGTGACCGAGGCGATCGTCCTGGACGGTGTGCACAAGAGGTACGGGGAGAAACGCGCCCTCGACGGGCTGGACCTCACGGTCGGCGCGGGCACCGTCCACGCGGTGCTCGGCCCCAACGGGGCGGGCAAGACCACCGCCGTACGGATCATGTCGACGCTGCTGCGCCCCGACGCGGGCCGGGTGACGGTGGCCGGGCTCGACGTCCGCGACCGGGCCTCCGGCGTACGCCGCAGGATCGGGCTGCTCGGGCAGCACGCGGCGGTGGACGAACAGCTCGGGGGGCGGCAGAACCTGGAGATGTTCGGGCGGCTGTACCACCTGGGCGCACGCCGGGCGGGCCGCCGGGCCGACGAGCTTCTGGAGCGGTTCGGGCTCGCGGACACCGGGCGCAAGGCGGTCAAGCAGTACAGCGGCGGGATGCGCCGACGGCTCGACCTGGCCGCCTCGCTGATCACCGAACCGGCCGTCCTCTTCCTGGACGAGCCCACCACCGGCCTGGACCCGCGCGGCCGGGCCGAGGTCTGGGACGCCGTACGGTCCCTGGTCGGCGGCGGCACCACCGTCCTGCTGACCACGCAGTATCTGGAGGAGGCGGACCAGCTGGCCGACCGGATCTCCCTGATCGACGAGGGGAAGGCCGCCGCCGAGGGCACCTCCGACCAGCTCAAGGCGCTCGTCGGCGGCGACCGGATCGACGTCGTCCTGCGCGAGGCGGCCCGGCTGGCGGAGGCGGCGGCGCTGCTGGACGCCGAGGACCCCGCGCTTGACCCGGACCGTCGGCTGATCAGCGCCCCCGCGCCGGACCGGATGGCGGCCCTGACCCGGACGGTCCGGGCGCTCCAGGAGGCGGGCATCGAGGCCGAGGACATCGCGGTGCGCCGCCCGACGCTGGACGAGGTGTTCCTGTCCCTGACGGGGCGGCCCGCCGGTGAACAGGCGGTACGCGAGAGGGCGGCGGCGGCATGAGTACGAAGACGACGACGGCTTACGGCGACAGCGTGGACGCGACCACGTCCACCACGTCCACCACGTCCACCGGGCAGGGCGGCGGCCGGCTCCGCTGGGCGCTGGCCGACTCCTGGACGATGACCCGCCGCGAACTGGCGCACTGGGCCCGGCAGCCCGTGGAGGTGCTCGTCGGGCTGGTCTTCCCGGTGATGCTGCTGCTGATGTTCACGTACCTGGTCGGCGGCGGCCGGGGCGTCGACGGCGACCCCACCGAGTACCTGGTCCCCGGGATGCTCGCGCTGACCATGGCCTTCGGCCTGGAGAGCACGATGCTCGCGGTCACCCAGGACCTCGGCAAGGGCGTCATCGACCGGTTCCGCTCCATGCCGATGGCCCCGGGCGCGGTCCTGGTCGGCCGCAGCGCCGCGGACATGCTCCAGTCGGCGGCGGCGCTCGCGGTGATGGCCGGGGTCGGGTACGCGGTCGGCTGGCGCTGGCACAACGGGGCGGCCGCGGCGCTGGCGGCGGTGGGGCTGCTGCTCCTGCTCCGGTTCGCGATGCTCTGGGTCGGCATCCACCTGGCCATGGTGGCGGGCCGGCCCGAGCTGGTGCAGGCGGTCCAGATCCTGGTCTGGCCGGTCGCGTTCCTCTCCAACGTGTTCGCCACCCCGGCGTCGATGCCGGGCTGGCTGGGCGCGGTGGTCGAGTGGAACCCGATGTCGGCGACGGCCACCGCCGTACGGGAGTTGTTCGGCAACCCGGGAGGCGCCACCGGCTCCTGGGCAGCCGAGCACGCCCAACTCCTCGCCGTGCTCTGGCCGGTGGCGATCATCGCGGTGTTCTTTCCGCTGGCGGTACGGAAGTTCGCCCGCCTCGACCGCTAGGCGCTGTCGTGCAGCCCGGCCCGGCCCGGCCCGGTGCGGGGATCGGGGAGTCGTGGACGTCGATGACTTCTCCGACCACCACGCAGGGCGCGGGCTTCGCCAGCTCCAGGCCGGAGAGGTGTTTCTTCAGCCTTTTCGCCATGGGGCGGTAGGTCGCGAAAGTGAGCCCGCCGGAAACGACGGCTCCGACGACGGGGATGGCCTTGGAAACGGATTTCGCGAAGGTCTGCTTGGTCATCTCCGCGCCGAGATATCCTGCGACCTTTTTCACTATGGGGTAGACGACACCCTTGGTGAGAGCCTTCTGCGGAAGCTTTTTGGCGACCTCTTTCGACATCATCGTCGCGACTTTCCCGACCGCGTTGTTCGCCGATTGGGTACCGAACATCACGCCGATGAAGAGCGTGAGAACGCTCTTGGTCGCGTCATCGAGGTCGGTGTCGTCGGCGAACAGGTCGGGCCAGCTGTAGAGGTAGGCGAGCTTCTGGGCGATCCGCAGCATATGGCCGAAGTACTGGGCCATATCGGCGGGTATGGTGGCGGGGAGGGCGAGGACGCCGGGTATCCCGGCGGCAGCGGAGAGGGCGCTGGCCTTGGCGGTCTCGTAGTTGATGGATTCCCCGGCCGCCCGGTCCAGGATCTCGGCCGGAATTCCCGCCGCCGCCGGGCTCTCCTCGATCGCCCTTCGGATTTCCGCCTCGGAGCAATGGCGGGACAGCGCTTTTCGGAGGTACGCTTCCCGGTCGATACGCGCGCCCGGAAGTCGTGCCGCGGCAGCCAGGAGCGCGGAGAAGCGCGACTCGGGGTTCTCCATGACCTTTTTCGTGGACATGGGCAGGAACCTACAGCAGCCGACGGGCGCCACGTCCCGGCTTCGGATTTTCTGTCACCGGGCAGGGAGAGCCGGGGCGTCGGGGCATCGGGGCGTCGGGAAAGCAAAGGGGGGCGACGGCGGCGACCCCGTCCTGCGGCGGCGCGTCGAAGACGTCGGTCAGCCGGTCACCGTCCGTCCTGCGGTTCTGTGCCGACAAGGACGCCGCCTCTGTGCCGACAAGGACGTCGCCCTCGCCCTCGGCTGACGGCCCTCAGTGGTGGAAGGCCGTCCGGACCGCCCGGTCATGGCTCAACGGATGTTTCTGCGCGCGCAGTTCGGGGAGCAGCAGCTTCAGGTCCTCGATCAGCAGGGCGGCCAGGTCGGAGGAGAACCCGTTGCGGCACACCACCCGCAGCACCGACAGGTCCTGCCGGTTGGCGGGGAAGGTGTAGGCCGGGACCAGCCACCCGTGCTCCCGCAGTCGGCGGGAGACGTCGAACACGTCGTACGCGTGGACGTCCGGGTTCGTCGTGAAGGCGAAGACCGGCAGCTCGTCGCCCCGGGTGAGGAGCCGGAAGTCCCCGAGCTCCTCCACCGACCGGGACAGCCCGCGCGCCACGTCCCGGGCGGACTGCTGGACCGCCCGGTAGCCGTCACGTCCCAGGCGCAGGAACGTGTAGTACTGCGCCACCACCTGCGCCCCGGGCCGGGAGAAGTTCAGCGCGAAGGTCGGCATGTCGCCGCCCAGGTAGTTGACCCGGAAGACCAGCTCCTCCGGCAGCTCGTCCGACGTACGCCACAGGGCCCAGCCGACCCCCGGGTACACCAGCCCGTACTTGTGGCCCGAGGTGTTGATCGACGACACCCTCGGCAGCCGGAAGTCCCATGTCAGGTCCGGGTCGAGGAAGGGGGCCACCATGGCGCCCGAGGCCCCGTCGACATGGACGGGGATGTCGAGGCCGGTGCGTTCCTGGAGGGCGTCCAGGGCCGCGCAGAGGTCGGCGATGGGCTCGTAGGAACCGTCGAAGGTGGAGCCGAGGATGCCGACGACCCCGATGGTGTTCTCGTCGCAGAGCTCGGCGGCGGCCTGCGGGTCGAGATGGAAGCGCTCGCCGTCCATCGGGACCTGCCGGGCCTCCACCTCCCAGAAGTTGCAGAACTTCTCCCAGCAGACCTGCACGTTGACGCCCATCACCAGATTGGGCCGGGCGGTCGCCGGATAGCGGTCCGCGTTCCGCTTGGCCCAGCGGCGCTTCAGGGCGAGCCCGGCCAGCATGCACGCCTCGCTCGACCCGGTGGTCGAACACCCCACGGCCGTCGCCGGATCGGGCGCGTGCCACAGGTCGGCGAGCATCGCCACGCACCGCCGCTCCAGTTCGGCGGTGCGCGGGTACTCGTCCTTGTCGATCATGTTCTTGTCCTGGCACTCGCCCATCAGCACCCCGGCCTGCGGCTCCATCCAGGTGGTGACGAAAGTGGCCAGGTTGAGCCGGGAGTTGCCGTCGAGCATCAGCTCGTCATGGACCAGCCGGTACGCCGTCAGCGGCGGCAGCGGCCCGTCGGGGAGCTTGTGCCGGGGCGGCGCGGTGTTCATTGCCCCCGTCGGATCGGCCTCGCCGTAGAAGGGGTTGAGGGCGAGCCGGAGCCGCTCCTCGGAGTGTTCGTCCCGCTGCGGGTGGGCGCCTCGGTGGAGCGGCATGGCGGAGTCCTCTTCCTCGACTGCTTCCTCGGCTTCGGTTTCTCAGCTCTCGGCGGCGAGCCCGGCCTTGAGGGCGCGGGTGACCTTCACGACGCGTTCGGCCTGCACCCGGGCGGCGGTCAGCGTCACCTCGCTGACCGGGATGTCGCCCTGCCCGGACACATGCGAGGTGCCGTACGGGTTGCCGTCGACGAACTTCGAGGGGTCGGTGTACCCGGGGGCGACGAGGATGCCGCCGAAGTGGTGGATCGTGTTGTAGAGCGCGAGCAGCGTGGACTCCTGGCCGCCGTGGGCGGTGGAGCTGGCGGTGAAGCCGCTGTAGACCTTGTCGGCCAGCTGCCCGGACTGCCAGAGCCCGCCGAGGGTGTCGATGAACTGCTTGAGCTGCGCGGTGACGTTCCCGTACCGGGTCGGCGAACCGAAGATCACCGCGTCCGCCCAGACCATGTCGTCAGGCGACACCTCGGGGATGGAAGCGGTCGCCTTCGCGTTGGCGGCCCACGCCGGGTTGGAGTCGATGGCCGCCTGCGGGGCGAGCTCGGCCGCCTTGCGCAGCCGCACCCGCGCCCCGGCCCGCTCCGCGTCCTCGGCGATGGCCTTGGCGATCGTGGCGACCGTGCCGGTGGACGAGTAGTAGATGACGGCGACGTTGACGGGCGTGGACATGCGGGAACCTCCGTCGGGACAGCATCAGCAGCAGGGCGAAAAGGTGCCTACCGGTACGAAGGCGACGATACGGATGTTCGTGGCGTCCGGCGCGTCGGGCGGAGCCACTTCCGTACGCGTACGGAAGTGGCTCCGCCTCACCGCAGCGCCTTGCCGTCCCCGTCCAGCTGCATCTGGGGCCGTCCGGTCACCAGCAGCCAGGCGGGCAGGACGGCCGCGCACAGCAGCGGCAGTACGGACGCGTCGCTGACCAGCACCGCCGCCGTGAACAGGCTCACCCACCCCTGCCGGGTCACGGCGAGCAGGACGCCCAGCACCGCGCAGGAGACGGCGAGCGCCGCCGGTACGGCCCCGACCAGGGCGTGGGCGCAGAGCCCGAGCGCCACCCCCGCGAAGACCGCCGGGAAGATCCGCCCGCCCCGGAAGCCGCAGGTGGCCGCCACCACCAGCGCGGCCGTCTTCACCACCGCCATCACCGCGAACTCCCCGGCCGACCACCCGTCCGGGTCCCCGGCGATCTCCTTGACCTCCTCCAGCCCCTTGAAGAGGGTCAGATGGCCGCCCAGCGCCCCGAGCAGCCCCAGCACCAGCCCGCCGAGCGTCAGCGCGAGCACGGGGTGGCGCAGGGCGCGAAAGGCCCGGTGCACCCACGGGAACGCGTACACCGCCAGCAGGCCGAGCAGCGCGCCCGCCGAGGCGATCAGCAGGGCGGCGAGGAGGTCGCCCCAGTGCGGGCCCGAGTAGGCGGGGAGCGAGAGGTCGAAGCTGGGTTCCGCGATCAACGACATGGTCAGCGCCCCCGCCGTACCGGCCGCGAGCGGGGCGAACAGCCGGTCCCAGAACGCCCCGGGGCCCGGCTGCGAGGCCAGCGTCTCGGAGAGGATCAGCGCGGCGGCGATCGGCGTGCCGAACAGGGCCCCGATCGTCCCGGCGGCGGCGAGCGCCACCCACAGCTCGGCCGGTGCGCCGGGGGCCGCCCGCCGGCCGAGCCAGAAGGCGAGCGCGATGTTGGCGGCGGTGATCGGGTTCTCCGGCCCGAGGCTCACCCCGCCCGCCAGCGCGAGCACGGTCACCAGGAGCAGCCCGGGGACGGTGCCCGGCCGCATCGGGGCGTCCACCAGCCCGGTGGTGGCCGGGTCGGGCCCGCCGTGCCCGGGGACGGCCCGCAGGACCAGGCCCACCGCGAGACCGGTCGCGGTGAGCATGACGATCATCCAGAGCGAGGAGAACCCGCCGACGCCGAGCGCGTCGGGCAGGGTCTCCCAGAGCACGTCCTGAAGCCGCTCGGCCAGGAGGCTGACCCCGAGCAGGATCAGCGCGCAGACCACACCGACGACGATCGCGGGCAGCACGAGCGGCAGGAGCCGACGGGCCGGAGTGGAGGCGGGGTGCTGGGGAGCGGGGGACGGGGGCGCGGGGGGTTCGGGGGCAGCCACCCGGCCACCATAGATTCGCAAGGTTCATGAATCGGGCATAACGCCCTGTCGGTGGTCCGGATGGTGCCGTGTCACACCTTCCGGATCACCGCCGCCGTCCCGTACGCGCAGACCTCCGTGCCGACGTCCGCCGCCTCCGTGACGTCGAACCGCATCATCAGGACCGCGTTGGCGCCCCGCACCCTGGCCTGCTCCACGAGCCGTTCCATCGCCTGGTTGCGGGTCTCCACCAGGGTCTTGGTCAGCCCCTTCAGCTCGCCGCCGATCATCGACTTCAGTCCGGCGCCGATCTGGCTGCCGAGGTGGCGCGACCGCACGGTCAGCCCGAAGACCTCGCCGATGACTTGCGTCACCTCGTAGCCCGGTACGTCATTGGTGGTGACGACCAGCACGTCCGCCTGGGCGGTCTGGCCGCCGCCGAATTCCTCAATGCCCATGTTTGTGGCACCTCCTGTGGCCAGCCTCGTCCCGTTCCGCAGGATGCGCATTCCCGCTGTGCGCCACTGGAACCAAGGGCGTTCACCGGGCGTTGGTAGCTTGGGTTGCTACGCAGCCCCATCGCACACATCATCCTGGAGCCCGGACCCTTGAATACGCTTGCGCTCGGCCCGAGCTGGCTGGACCCGGACTATCTGCTCAACACGTTCGGCCTCCCCGGCCTTCTTCTCATCGTCTTCGCCGAGTCCGGACTCCTGATCGGCTTCTTCCTGCCCGGCGACTCCCTGCTGTTCACCACAGGGCTGCTGATCACCACAGGACAGCTGAAGTACCCGCTCTGGCTC
This sequence comes from Kitasatospora albolonga, assembly GCA_002082585.1. Taxonomy (NCBI): domain Bacteria; kingdom Bacillati; phylum Actinomycetota; class Actinomycetes; order Kitasatosporales; family Streptomycetaceae; genus Kitasatospora; species Kitasatospora albolonga. The sequence goes on along the minus strand of CP020563.1, from coordinate 3,372,487 downwards.
GTCTGCACCCTCATCGCCATCGCCGCGATCGTCGGCGACCAGGTGGGCTACCTCTTCGGCCGCAAGGTCGGCCCCTCCCTCTTCAAGCGCCCCGACTCCCGTCTCTTCAAGCAGGAGAACGTGGAGAAGGCCCACATCTTCTTCGAGAAGCACGGGCCGAAGTCGCTGGTCCTGGCGCGGTTCGTGCCCATCGTGCGCACCTTCACGCCGATCATCGCGGGCGTCAGCCGGATGAACTACCGCCTGTTCGTGATCTACAACATCGTGGGCGCGCTGCTCTGGGGCGTGGGCGTCACCGTGCTCGGCGCGATGCTCGGCAAGATCGCCTTCGTGCACGAGCACATCGAGAAGATCCTCATCCTGATCGTTCTGCTCTCCGTGATGCCGATCGTGGTCGAGGTCCTGAAGGCCCGGAGCCAGAACAAGAAGGCCGCCGCCGCGGCGCGGGACAACCCCGACGGCACGGCGCCCCCGGCCCCCCCGGCCACCGGCCGCGGCCGCCACGCCAAGCGCTGACCCCTTTCCCGTACACGTAATACGTACGCGTACGGACGCGAGCGCACCGGAAAAGCCCCTCCCCGCAGCCGGGAGGGGCTTTTCCGCGCGTACGGGAACGTACGGGCCCGGTCTCAGAACCCCCGCGTCCGCTTCGCCGCCCGCCGACGCCCGCCGACCGCCCCCGGCGCCCCCATGAACAGCCGTGAGATCTCGCTCCCCAGGTTCACCCCGATCGCGATGGCCAGCGCCGTCGCGACCGCCGTCGACAGCGAGGTCAGCCCCCGGGTGACATCGTTCTGCGCCACGCCCAGCAGACCGAAGTACGTCGCCGAACCGGGCAGCAGCGGCCCGATCGCCGCCGTGATGTACGGCAGCGAGGAGGTGAACCGGTAGCGCGAGAACAGCTGGCCGAACAGGCCCACCAGACCGGCCGCCACCGCCGTCGCCGCGACCGGCGAGATGCCCCCGGTCCGGGCCATCGCCGCGAAGATGACCCAGGCCACCCCGCCGTTCAGGGTGACCGCCAGCACGGTGGACCGCTCCTGCTGGAGCAGGACCGCGAAGGCCAGGCTCAGCCCCATCGACGCCAGGATCTGGAGCACCGGCCGGTCGTTGGGCACGAACTGCGCCTCGGGGTTGAGCTGGGCCCCCAGCTGGACGCCCAGGTAGAGGACGATCAGCACGCCCGCCACGATCCCGATGAAGAAGTACATGACTTCCAGGAGCCGGGCGGAGGCGGTGATGTAGTAGCCGGTCAGCCCGTCCTGCACACCCGCCACCAGCGCCCGCCCCGGCAGCAGCGCGAACAGCCCACCGGTGATCACCGCGGAGGGGCGGATGTCCGTCGAATGGGACAGCGTCAGCGCCACCCCCAGCGCGGCGGGCGGCATCGCGGCCACCGTGAACTGGTAGAACTCCGGCAGCCCGCGCCCGGCGCACAGCCACGCCAGCCGGTCGCCGAGCATCGCGCCCGCCGCCGCCACGAGGAAGACCAGCACCCCGCCGCCGACCAGCACGGAGGCCGAACCGGCCAGCAGCCCGGCGGCGGCCGTCAGCACCCAGCCCGGATACGGGTGCCGGTTCCTGCGGATCTCCGCCAGCCGCCGGTACGCCTCCTCCAGGGAGACCTCGGTGTCCTCGCTGGTGATGTCGTCGACCAGCCGGAAAACCGCCGCCAGCCGGGTGTAGTCGGTGCCCCGGCGGCGTACGGTACGGCTCGCCGTCACCGGGTCGTCGACCAGCGAGGGCTGGTGCGAGATGGACAGCAGCGTGAACGTGACCGTCGGCTCGCTGCGGTCGAGACCGTACGAACGCGTCACCGCGAACATCGCCGCCTCGACGTCCTCGGCGCCCTCACCGCCCGCGAGCAGCAGCTCCCCGATACGCAGCGTCAGGTCGAGCACACGGGGCACGGCGGGGCCCGTGTCGTCGTCGGTGCGCTGGACGGACTCCGGGGCCGGGCGCTCGGTCACCGGCATCCGGAGCATCGTGCGCATCCGGTCCTGCCAGGGCGCCTCCTTGGTCAGCCTGACCATCGGAATGCCCTGCGCCGGGGTGAAGGCGGGTGGCGACTGCTGGGCGTTGTACGTGCTCGGCGGGGTGAAAGCGGAACTCAGCGTGTCCGAGTTCGGGCCGCCCGTCGAACCGCCGCCGGAACCCCCGGAACCGCCCGCCTCCTGGTGCACCCCGGCCGGCAGCGCGAACTCCGACGTCGGATGGTCCTCCTCGGGCGGCGACACCGGCTGCATGGTCCCGGCAGGCGGGGCGAAAGCGCTCCGTGCCTCGTCGGACTGGGGCTTCTGGTCCTCCTGACCGCCCGATTCCGCCACCACTCGACCTCGCTCCTCCTCGGCTGCTCTTCCGGGCGCACGTCTGCCCAGTATGGCCACGGACATGACCGCCGCATGACGAGCGGGGGCGCACAGCACGACGGGCGGCACACCCGCGAAGGTGTGCCGCCCGTTCCCGTACGGCCGTCCGGCTCACAAACGGAACCGGAAGAGGGACGTCAGTGCTTGCCGCCCTGGGCCTCGAGACGCTTGTACGAGGCTTCGATCTCGGCCTCCGCCTCGGCGCGGCCGACCCAGTCGGCGCCCTCGACGGACTTGCCCGGCTCCAGGTCCTTGTAGACCTCGAAGAAGTGCTGGATCTCCAGGCGGTCGAACTCCGACACGTGGTGGATGTCGCGCAGGTGCTCCACGCGCGGGTCCGACGCCGGGACGCACAGCAGCTTGTCGTCGCCGCCGGCCTCGTCCGTCATCCGGAACATGCCGATGGCGCGGCACTTGATGAGGCAACCGGGGAAGGTCGGCTCGTCCAGGATGACGAGCGCGTCCAGCGGGTCGCCGTCCTCGCCGAGGGTGTTCTCGACGAATCCGTAGTCCGCGGGGTAGCTGGTCGAGGTGAAGAGCCGACGGTCCAGACGGATCCGACCGGTCTCGTGGTCCACCTCGTACTTGTTCCGCGAACCCTTCGGGATCTCGATGGTGACGTCGAACTCCACGGGTGGCTCCTCCATGATCAACACATACGACTGGTGGTTAAGTGTCCCCCACGCAGAAGAGTGCTCGCGAAAGGGGCTGGTCAACGGTGGCCGAGCCGGTGGAAGAACCGTCGAACCGCCCGTCGGACCCGTGGGGCCGGATCAAGAACCTGAAGAGCAAACGCTCCGGGTCCAACACCTGGCAGGTCGTCGCAGGCTCCACCGCGCTCGGCCTGGTCGTGGCCACCGGCGCCGTCCTCGCCGCCGGTCCCTGGGACAACGGTCAGCGTAAGGCCGAGCGGCAGCTCGCAGCCGCCGAGGACCGTACAGGTGGCGCACATCACGGCCGTACGTTGCCGGGCGCCCCCGAACCGGCCCCCAGCGCCCCCGCCGTCCTGGGCGCCCTCGACACCGCGGTCACCCGTTCCGCCCCCCAGGACCCCGCGAGTCTGCGCACCGCCCTCGCCCCGCTCATCGGCGCCCCCGAGCTCGGCACCCGGACCACCGCCTCCGTCATCGACACGGCCACCGGCAAGCAGCTGTACGGGCGCGCCCCCGCCACCCCGATGACCCCGGCCTCCACCATCAAGATCGCCACCGTCGTCGCCGCGCTCTCCGCCCTCGGCCCCGACCACCGCATCGCCACCACCGTCCGGCTCTCCGAGGACGCGCGCACCCTCACCCTCGTCGGCGGCGGCGACCCCACCCTCAGCCCGGCCGACCTGACGTCCCTGGCCGCCTCCGCAGCGAAGGCCCTGCGCGAGGACGGCAAGGGCCCCGTACGGCTCACGTACGACACCTCCCGCTACACCGGACCCGTGCTCCACCCGATCAGCCCCAACACCAACATCGCCCCCGTCACCGCCCTGATGGTCAACGAGGGGCGCCTCGACGACAGCGACCGGGGACCCGCCCAACGCAGCGAGGACCCGGCGGGGGACGCCGCCCGCGCCTTCGCCGCCGAGCTGGAGAAGGCGGGCGCCGAGGTCACCGGCGCCCCCCGCGAGGCCCGTGCGGCAGGCAAGGCCCGCACCGTCGCCACCCACCACTCCGCCCCGCTCTCCGCCCTCGTCGAGCGCACCCTCACCAACAGCGACAACGACATCTCCGAGGCCCTCGCCCGGCAGACCGCCATCGCCAAGGGGGAGAGCGCCGACTTCGCCGGGGCCCGCCGCGCCGTCACCGCCGAACTCAGGAAGCTCCAGGTGCCCACCGAGGGCGCCCACCTCGCCGACGGCAGCGGACTCGACCGCGAGGGCAAGGTCACCGCCGCCCTCCTCACCACCCTCCTCGCCCGCGCCGCCGACCCCGAGCGGCCCGGACTGCGCCACGCCCTCACCGGCCTCCCCGTCGCGGGCTTTAGCGGCACCCTCAGCACCCGCTACCGGGACGGCACCGGCGCGACCGGCCTCATCCGCGCCAAGACCGGCACCCTCACCGGCGTCAACTCCCTCTCCGGAACCGTCATCGACCCACAGGGCAGACTGCTCGCCTTCGCCTTCCTCGCCTCCGGCTCCGAAGTGCCGGCCGAGGCCGAGGCCGCCCTCGACGCCCTGGCCGCCGAGCTCACCGGCGGGGCGGGCCGGGAGGACTGAGGGCGGCCCCCGGCACCCGGAGAGCGGCCCAACACCCCACCACCGGGCGAGTCGCTCACGTACGGTTGACGCATGACGAGCATCGGTGGTGCAGGGATGGTCGACTGGAACCTCGCGGTCGCGACCGCGACCCGACTGGTGCGGCCCGGGCCCGAGATCAGCCGCGAGGAGGCCCGCGCCGTCGTCGCGGAGCTCCGGCGCCACGCCAAGGCGTCGGAGGAGCACGTCCGCCTCTTCACCCGGATGATCCCGGAAGGGACCGAACCGGAGGACACCCCGGTCCTGGTCGTCGACCGGGCGGGCTGGATCAAGGCCAACGTCGCGGGCTTCCGCGAACTGCTCCGCCCGCTGCTGGCCAAGATGGAGGGCCGCCGCCCCGGTGGCGCGGGCGGTGCCGTCCTCGGCGCGGTCGGCGGCAAGGTCACCGGCGTCGAGCTGGGCCTGCTGCTCTCGTTCCTCGCCTCCCGCATCCTCGGCCAGTACGAGACGTTCGCCCCCGCCTCCCGCGAGCTGCCCGCTTCCCCGGACGGCGGCGGACGCCTCCTCCTGGTCGCCCCGAACATCGTCCACGTCGAACGGGAACTGGACGTCGACCCGCACGACTTCCGGCTCTGGGTCGCCCTCCACGAGGAGACCCACCGCACCCAGTTCACCGGCGTGCCCTGGCTCCGCGACCACCTCCAGGGCGAGATCCAGACGTTCCTGGACGAGACCGACGTCGACCCGATGACCTTCCTGGAGCGGCTGCGCGAGGCCGCCCAGTCCCTCTCAGGGGCGGGGCGCCCCGAGGGCGAGCGAGGCGACGAGGACGGCGGCCGCAGCCTCGTCGACGTCGTCCAGACCCCCGCCCAGCGCGAGGTGCTCGGCCGGCTCACCGCCGTGATGTCCCTCCTCGAAGGCCACGCGGACTTCGTGATGGACGGCGTCGGCCCCGAGGTCGTCGGCTCCGTCACCGAGATCCGGGAGAAGTTCCAGAAGCGCCGCGCCCAGGGCGCCGGCCGCCTCGACCAGGCCCTGCGCAGACTGCTCGGCCTGGACGCCAAGCTCCGCCAGTACAAGGACGGCGAGAAGTTCGTACGAGCGGTCGTCGAGGAGGTCGGCATGGACGGGTTCAACCGCGTCTGGACCTCGCCCAACACCCTCCCCACCAAGGCGGAGATCGCCAAACCCGCGGAGTGGGTCGCAAGGGTGCACCGCAAGGCGGAATCATGACCCTTTTCCGGCCCACGGCCGGGGATCTGCCCTCCAATCACCCATCCGAGGGACCATGAGGGCATGGGAAGGCGTGCAATGCTCGATGAACAGCTTGCCTCTGTCACCATCGACGCACTCTGAGTGACGGGACTCACGCGTTCCGGCGCTCGACGCTCCTCCCGAAACTCCACGAAGGGCACCGGACATGGGTCCCCATCCTGCGGTCGCGGCGATACGCCTGGCGGTCCGCCGCGTACTCCACGACGTCCTCACCGAATCCCACCGGCACCACGGCCACGACCGGCCCGCCGAAGAGGCCCGGCGCACCGCGCCCGCCCCCCTCTCCCGCTACGCCGAGGCCGGCACCGCGGGAAGCCCCCGTTACGCCGAGGCGGGCACCGCGGGAAGCCCCCGCGCCGTCCTCCCCGACCGGCCCGCCGCCCCGCTCGTCCTCGTCGCCTGCTCCGGCGGCGCCGACTCCATGGCGCTCGCCTCGGCCCTCGCCTTCGAGGCCCGCAAGCTCGGCGTCCGGGCCGGGGGCATCACCGTCGACCACAACCTCCAGCCGGGATCGGCCCTCCGTGCCGCCGAGGTCGTCACCCGGCTCACCGCCATGGACCTCGACCCCGTCGAGGCCGTCGCCGTGCACGTCGGACGCGAGGGCGGCCCCGAGGCCGCCGCCCGCGACGCCCGCTACGCCGCGCTGGACGCCGCCGCCGAACGCCACGGCGCCGCCGCCGTGCTGCTCGGCCACACCCGCGACGACCAGGCCGAGACCGTCCTCCTCGGCCTCGCCCGCGGCTCCGGCATCCGCTCGCTCTCCGGCATGGCCGCCGCCTCCGGACCGGCCGGCCGCTACCGCCGCCCCTTCCTCGAGCTCGACCGCCAGACCGTCCGCAAGGCGTGCCTGGTCCAGTCGATCCCCGTCTGGGACGACCCGCACAACATCGACCCCGCCTACACCCGCTCCCGGCTCCGCCACGAGGGGCTGCCCGCCCTGGAGAAGGCGCTCGGCAAGGGCGTCGTCGAAGCCCTCGCCCGGACGGCCCAGCTCTCCCGCGACGACGCCGACGCCCTGGACACCTGGGCCGCCCAGGCGGAGCTCGCCGTACGCGACGACAGCGGGCAGCTGGAGTGCGCCAAGCTCTACGTCCTGCCGCCCGCCGTACGCCGCCGGGTGCTGCGCCGGGCCGCCATCGAGGCCGGGGCGCCCGCCGGCTCCCTCTTCGCCCGCCACCTCGAAGAAGTCGACCGCCTGATCACCGGCTGGCGCGGCCAGCGGGCGATCAACCTGCCCGGCCGCGTCGAGGCCCGACGGCAGGGTGGCAGACTGGTCATTCGGCAGAGCTGACGCGCGAGCGCCACAGACGCAGGCGAACAGCCGGGCCGGGCCCGGGGCGCACCCCGGGCCCGGCAGGCGAGAAAGAGACGTGGGTGAACGAGAAGGACATGGGCAGCGACCTTCAGTCGGTGCTCCTCACCAAGGAAGAGATCGACGCGAAGCTCGTCGAGCTGGCCGCGAAGATCGACGCGGAGTACGCGGGCAAGGACCTGCTGATCGTCGGCGTCCTCAAGGGCGCGGTGATGGTCATGGCGGACCTGGCGCGCGCGCTGTCCACCCCCGTCACGATGGACTGGATGGCCGTCTCCTCGTACGGGGCGGGCACCCAGTCCTCCGGTGTCGTCCGGATTCTCAAGGACCTGGACACCGACATCAAGGGCAAGCACGTCCTGATCGTCGAGGACATCATCGACTCCGGTCTGACGCTGTCCTGGCTGCTGTCCAACCTGGGCTCCCGGGAGCCGGCCTCGCTGGAGGTCTGCACCCTGCTGCGCAAGCCGGACGCCGCGAAGGTCGCGATCGACGTGAAGTGGATCGGCTTCGACATCCCCAACGAGTTCGTCGTCGGCTACGGGCTGGACTACGCGGAGAAGTACCGCAACCTCCCCTTCGTCGGCACGCTCGCCCCGCACGTCTACGGCGGCTGAACCCCGGGGAACCCTTGCGGCCTTCGGGCCGTTGAAGCTTCGAAAGCGGGTTTCCCGGCCGCACACAGCGGTCGCGGGCGCCCCCACTGGGGTACCGTCCGAAGAACACTCTTTTCACACACAGCAGCATTTACCTACGGGCAGGAGGGACGGGGCGTCTTCGCTCCGTATGGATGGACGTGAAGCGATACTTCCGTGGGCCGGTCATGTGGATCGTGCTGGCCGTCCTCGCCGTGGTCGTGTTGATGCAGGTTGTCGGCTCGTCGGGCGGCCACAAGACGGTGGACACCGCCAAGGTGATCCAGGCGATCAGCAAGGACCAGGTGGAGCAGGCCAGGCTGACCACCGGTGACGAACAGATCATCAAGATCGAACTGAAGAAGGGCCAGAAGCTCGCCGGTGAGTCCGGCAACAAGTTCCAGGCGAGCTACATCGGCAACCAGGGCGTGGAGCTGGCCAACACGCTCCAGGAGAAGTTCGAGGCGGGTGACATCGAGAAGGGTTACACCGTCTCGCCGTCGAAGCAGTCCCCGTTCATCTCGATCCTCCTCTCGCTGCTGCCCTTCGTCCTGATCGTGCTCGTCTTCCTGTTTCTGATGAACCAGATGCAGGGCGGCGGCTCCAAGGTCATGCAGTTCGGCAAGTCCAAGGCCAAGCTGATCACCAAGGACACCCCGAAGACGACCTTCGCCGATGTGGCGGGGTCCGAAGAGGCCGTCGAGGAGCTCCACGAGATCAAGGAGTTCCTCCAGGAGCCGGCGAAGTTCCAGGCCGTCGGCGCCAAGATCCCCAAGGGCGTCCTGCTCTACGGGCCGCCCGGTACGGGCAAGACGCTGCTCGCCCGCGCCGTCGCCGGTGAGGCGGGCGTGCCGTTCTACTCGATCTCCGGTTCCGACTTCGTCGAGATGTTCGTCGGTGTCGGTGCCTCCCGGGTCCGTGACCTCTTCGAGCAGGCCAAGGCGAACGCCCCGGCGATCGTCTTCGTCGACGAGATCGACGCCGTCGGCCGCCACCGCGGCGCCGGTATGGGCGGCGGTCACGACGAGCGCGAGCAGACGCTCAACCAGCTGCTCGTCGAGATGGACGGGTTCGACGTGAAGGGCGGGGTCATCCTGATCGCCGCCACGAACCGCCCGGACATCCTCGACCCGGCCCTCCTGCGCCCGGGACGCTTCGACCGGCAGATCGCGGTCGACCGCCCCGACATGCAGGGCCGGCTGGAGATCCTCAAGGTCCACCAGAAGGGCAAGCCGGTCGCGAAGGACGTCGACCTCGGCGCCGTCGCCCGCCGCACGCCCGGCTTCACCGGTGCCGACCTGTCGAACGTGCTGAACGAAGCCGCGCTCCTGACGGCGCGCAGCGACAAGAAGCTGATCGACAACGAGAGCCTCGACGAGGCCATCGACCGTGTCGTGGCGGGTCCGCAGAAGCGGACCCGGATCATGTCCGAGAAGGAGAAGAAGATCACCGCGTACCACGAGGGCGGACACGCCCTGGTCGCGGCGGCCTCCCCCCAGTCGGACCCGGTCCACAAGATCACGATCCTCTCCCGCGGCCGTGCCCTCGGTTACACGATGGTGCTCCCGGAGGAGGACAAGTACTCCACGACGCGCAACGAGATGCTCGACCAGCTGGCGTACATGCTGGGCGGGCGCGCGGCCGAGGAGCTGGTCTTCCACGACCCGACCACGGGTGCCGCGAACGACATCGAGAAGGCCACGGCGACGGCCCGCGCGATGGTCACGCAGTACGGCATGACGGAGCGGCTCGGCGCCATCAAGTTCGGCGGCGACAACTCGGAGCCCTTCCTCGGCCGTGAGATGGGCCACCAGCGCGACTACTCGGAAGAGGTCGCGGCACTGGTCGACGAGGAGGTCAAGAAGCTCATCGAGACCGCCCACAACGACGCGTGGGAGATCCTCGTCGAGAACCGCGACATCCTCGACCACCTCGTGCTCGAGCTCCTGGAGAAGGAGACGCTGAACAAGGACGAGATCGCGGAGATCTTCGCCCCGATCGTCAAGCGTCCCGCCCGCCCGGCGTGGACCGGTTCCGCCCGGCGCACCCCGTCGACGCGGCCCCCGGTGCTCTCGCCCAAGGAGCTGGCCCTCACCAACGGCGCCTCGACCGCCAACGGCTCGGCCACCCCGCCGGAGATCGCCCCGACGACGGACCTCACGAAGGACATCGCTCCCTCCCCGGAGTCGATCCCCGAGGACCGTCCCGAGAGCTAGCCCCGCTCCGCTGGTGAGACCCCCGTCACGGGCGCCTCACCAGGCCCGGAATGGATGCCGCGCCCCCCAGGTTTTAGCCTGTGGGGGCGCGGCTTTTCCGTATGCCTGCGATGTCCACGTGCGAACCGCGCACGGGGCAGCACTGAGGAACGAGGCACAGATGACCGACCCGGTGACGCTGGACGGCCAGGGATCGATCGGCGAATTCGACGAGAAGCGGGCCGAGGCGGCCGTACGCGAACTGCTCATCGCCGTCGGGGAGGACCCGGACCGGGAGGGCCTGCGGGAGACACCGGGGCGGGTGGCACGGGCGTACAAGGAGATATTCGCGGGTCTGTACCAGCAGCCCGAGGACGTCCTGACGACCACGTTCGACCTGGGTCACGACGAGATGGTCCTGGTCAAGGACATTGAGGTGTTCAGCACCTGTGAACATCATCTGGTGCCGTTCAGGGGCGTCGCGCACGTCGGCTACATCCCGGCGTCCACCGGCAAGATCACCGGCCTGTCCAAGCTGGCACGGCTGGTGGACGTCTACGCCCGCCGTCCCCAGGTCCAGGAGCGGCTGACGACCCAGATCGCCGAGTCCCTCATGGAGATCCTGGAGCCGCGCGGAGTCATCGTGGTCGTCGAGTGCGAGCACATGTGCATGTCCATGCGGGGCATCCGCAAGCCCGGCGCGAAAACCCTCACCTCGGCGGTGCGCGGCCAGCTCCGCGACCCCGCGACGCGCGCCGAGGCGATGAGCCTCATCATGGCGCGCTGATCCCGCCCGACGTGGCCCACGACGGCCCTGCCCCGCCGCCCTACGCGGCGGCCGCCCCCGTGCCGTCGTGGGTGTCGTCGCCGTCGGCGGGGAGCTTGCAGACGCGTTCCAGGAAGAAGGCGGCGGCGATGACGCCGATGCCCGCCACCACCGCCGCGCCCGCGTAGATGGCCTGGTCGCGGCGGGGCGGGATGTCGAGGAAGCCGAGCAGGAAGACGCCCGTGCCGCCGTAGACCCCGGCGACCAGGGCGGTGACCAGGGCGCTCGCCTGGCCGAAGACGACCGCCCGCGCCGCCATCAGGGGCTCGACGCCCTTGGCGCCGGGGCGGCGCTCCCGTTGGGCGCGGAGGCGGGTGCGCAGGGAGAGCGCGGTCGCCAGGAGGATCACCGCGATCACGGCGAGCACGATGGAGGCGGCCAGCGGGACGCTGGGAAGCGTGCCGAGGGAGTCCCAGAGGCGGGCGCCGCCCCAGGAGAGGACGCCGGCGGCGGTGAAGAGGCCCGCCAGTACCCCGAGCCGTAGTTGCTTCACCGCGTGAGCCGCCCTTCGTCGCCTGTTCCCAGCTGCTGCTTCAGCTCGTGCCCGTCGAGCCTAACGATTACTCCGGCAGGCGCAGTTCCAGGTCGGCGCGGGGCAGTACGCCGTCGCGGCCGACCCCGGCGAGGAGGTCGGCGACCGGGCCCGCGCCGGGCAGCTGGGCCTCGGGGTCCATGTCGTGCCAGGGGGCGAGGACGAACGCCCGCTCGTGGGCGCGGGGGTGGGGGAGGGTGAGCACCGGGTCGTCGGAGAGGACGTCGGCGTACGACACGATGTCGACGTCGATCGTGCGCGGGCCCCACCGCTCCTCGCGGACCCGGTCGAACGCCTCCTCGACGGCCTGGCCGCGCTCCAGCAGGGAGGCCGGGGGCAGCGTGGTCTTCACGAGGATGACCGCGTTGAAGTACGAGGGCTGGCTGTCCGCCGCGACGCCCCAGGGCTCGGTCTCGTACACCGGGGAGACGGCCTTGACCCGCAGGCCCGGGGTGTCCTCCAGCGCGTCGACGGCGCCCTGGAGGGTCTCCAGCCGGTTGCCCAGGTTGGAGCCGAGGGCGATCACGGCCATCTTGGGGTTGGAGAGGGTGGTGTCGGCGGCGTCCACCTGCTTGACGACGGCGGTGGGCACCGGCTGGACGGTCGGGTCGCTCTGCCCCTCGGTGGAAAACGCGGTCATGCTCGGCTCCGGGTGATGGTGATGGTCACGTCGTCGAAGGGGACGGTGATCGGCGCGTCCGGCTTGTGGACCACGACCTCGACCTCCTGGACCCCTTCGTGCTTCAGGCACCGCTGGGCGATGCGCTCGGCGAGCGTCTCGATCAGGTCGACCGGCTCGCCCGTCACCACCTCGACGACCTCCTCGGCCACCACGCCGTAGTGCACGGTGCGGGCCAGGTCGTCGGTGGCTGCCGCGGGGCGGGTGTCGAGGCCGAGCACCAGGTCGACGATGAAGGTCTGGCCCTCTTCCCGCTCCTTGGGAAAGACGCCGTGGTGCCCACGGGCCTTGAGGCCGCGCAGCGCGACACGATCCACGCGAATCACTCCTGCTGTCGTTGGTCGGAGAGGCACCCGGCCGCGTGCGGGCGACGGGGTGCCTTCTTTCGAATCTACCTGCGGGCACCGACAGTGCTCGCCCGTGGGGGTCCTGGCGGGGCCCAGGGGGTTGATACCCGCCGGAGGGCCGCTGCACCTGTGCGGGTGAATCCGGTCTTCATCCCGCGCGCCGTGTGGGAGGCATACAGCAGTTCGGCCCGGAGCCGAAGCAGGCGCGCCGACGCGCCCACGACAGACGACGGAGGTCTGATGAAACGGAAACCCACGTTCCCCGGGCGGGGACGGCTGCTGGGTGCGGCGGTCGCTCTCGCGCTCGCGGTGACGGCGTCGGGCGGTACCGCCGCCGCACTGTCGGCACCGGGGGGAACGGCCCGTACGGCGCTCGCGGACTGTCCGCCGAGCCCGCTGTGGGCCAACACCGGCGGGGCCGGGCCCCAGCTCCTCCAGTACAGCCCCGAGGGGGAAGTCCTGTCCTCCGCGACCCTGGTCCGCAACTACGGCGACATCGCGTTCAGCCCGGACGGATCGACGCTGTACGGGGTCAACTTCCCCGGGAACGACATGACCACGCTCTACACCATCGACACCGTCACGGGCGCCGAGACCGCCTCGGTGCCGGTCACGGGCCCGCTCGACGACCTGAGGGTGTCGGAGGGGAACTCCGCCGTCAACGGTCTGACCGCGCGGGCGGACGGCATGTTGATCGCCGGGTCCTTCGAGTCCGAGCAGATCTTCCTGATCGACCCGGCCACCGGGGTGAGCAGCCTGTACCCCGCCTCGTTCCCCGCCGGGTTCGTCTCGGCCGGTGACTTCCTGACGCTCGACGACGGGGACGTCCTGGCCTTCGCCACGGCCGTGGGGTCGACCACGGGCGACCCGTCGGCGGTCTTCCGTATCCACCCGGACAACACCGTCACCCAGATCGGCACCGTGCCGCAGGTCTTCGGCGGAGCCCTCTCGGGCGGCAGCGTGTACGGCTTCGGCTCGAACGGGGACATCTACCGGCTCACCGACATCCCGACGGCGGCCTCGACCGACCCGCTGCCCGTCACCGTCGTCGAGGCGACCGGCAACGGCTTCTACGGGGCGACGGCCGTCCAGGACGCCGGGGAGTGCCCCGAGCCCTCGTACACGGTCGAGAAGTCGGCCTCGTCCGCCGGGCCGGTGAACGCCGGTGACACCCTCACGTACACCGTGACCGTGACCAACACCAGCACGCTGACGGTCAATGGCGACTTCACCGACGATCTGGCCGGGGTGCTGGACGACGGCCAGGTGGTGCCCGGCTCGGTCACCGCCTCGACGGGGACGGCCACGCTCACCGGAACCTCGCTGAACTGGACCGGTGTCCTGGCGCCGGACGGTACCGCGACGGTGACCTACCAGGTGCGGGTGGACGACCCGGTCACCGGTGACCGGGTCCTGCGGAACACGGTCACCCCCACCGCCGAGGGCGGTACGTGTGTGGCGGAGGGCCGCTGCGCGGTCGAGGTTCCCGTGGACGACTGCGAGAAGCCCGGGGGCAAGCCCCATAAGCCACACAAGCCGCAGGGGAACCACAAGCCGCACGAGGCCCACAAGCCCTACACGGCCTTCAATCCCTTCAAGCCCCTCGACGGCGACCTCTTCGCCAAGAAGCCGCTGACCGTGCCCGGCGTGCCCGGCCTCCCGGCCTGGAACCGCTGAGCCTCCGCTTCACCCGGCATCAGGAGGAGGACGGCTCCTCGTCGTCCTCCTCGCCGCCCTCCGCCAGGACGGGCGAGCCGTGGTGCGACCAGAGCTTCCAGCCCTCGGGCGTGCGCCGGAACACGTTCGTGGCGACCACCAGCTGGCCCACCAGCGGGCCCAGCGCGTTGCCCTCCTCGGCGGGGCCGCCGCTGAGGATGTTCTCGGTGCAGGTGACCAGGGCGGTGTCCCCGGTCATCGCGACGTTGACGTCGGTGAGGAAGAACTGGATGTACTCGGTGTTCGCCATGATCAGCGCATAGCTGCGGAGCACGTCGCCCCGGCCCGTGAGCACCGGCCACCCCGGGTGGACGCAGGAGACGGTGAGGTCCTCGCCCGGCAGCCACCGGTCGGCGAGGGCCTCGTGGTCGCCGCGCTCCAGCGCCTCGTAGAAGGCGGTGTTGGCCTGCTCGACCTCGGCGATGTCGGCGGCGGCCGACGCGTGGTCCTCGTTCACGCGGCTCCCTCGACGGCGCGGGCGACCCGTACCGCGTCGGCGGTGGCCCGGACCTCGTGGACGCGGACCGCCCAGGCCCCGGCCCGGGCGGCGAGGGCGGAGACGGCCGCCGTCGCCGCGTCCCGTTCGCGGGCGGGGGGCGGGGTGGCGCCGGGCCCGGCCAGGACGTGGCCGAGGAACCGTTTGCGGGAGGCGGCCACCAGCAGCGGGCGGCCCAGCGCGTGCAGCTCCTCCAGGTGCGCGACGAGCGCCAGGTCGTGGGGGGCCGTCTTCGCGAAGCCGAGGCCGGGGTCGATCACGAGGCGTTCCGGGGCGACGCCGCCCGCCAGTACCGCGTCCATCCGCTGCCGCAGCTCCGCGAGGACTTCGGCGACCACGTCCCCGTACACCGCACGGCTGTTCATCGACTCGCTGAAACCGCGCCAGTGCATCACGACGAACGGGACGTCGGCCGCGGCGACGGCCGGGACCATGTCCGGGTCCGCGAGGCCGCCGCTCACATCGTTGACGAGGACGGCCCCGGCGGCGACGGCCTGTTCGGCGACGCGGGCGCGCATGGTGTCCACGGAGACGGTGACGCCCTCGGAGGCCAGCCCCTTCACGACGGGCACCACCCGCCGCAGCTCCTCGGACTCGTCCACCCTGCTGGCGCCGGGGCGGGTCGACTCACCGCCGACGTCGACCAGGTCGGCACCCTCGGACACCAGGTCGAGACCGTGCTTGACGGCGGCCGTGGTGTCGAACCAGCGGCCCCCGTCGGAGAAGGAGTCGGGCGTCACGTTGACGACCCCCATGACCGCACAGCGGTCCCACTCCGGCAGCCCTCGGACCGTGCCCCGCGCGCGTGACGTACTCATACCACCAGCCTATGGGGTACGGGCGTGGCGCCTACGCCGCGCTCACCTCGCGCTCCGGGGCCGTACGCGGGAGGTGGCCGCACGGGCGGGGGGAGCGGGAGCGGAACGGGCGGGGCAGCGAGAGGTTCACGAACCCCTCCGCCTGCATCGCCGCGATCCCGATCCGGGGCAGGTCGCGGCTGGTGCGGAAGACCACGAAGCGGGGCTCCCAGCGGGGCCGGAACTTGGCGTTGAACTTGTACAGCGACTCGATCTGGAACCAGCGCGAGAGGAAGATCAGCAGCCCGCGCCAGCAGCGCAGCACCGGCCCGGCGCCCAGCCGCTCGCCACGGGCCAGCGCCGAGCGGAACATCGCGAAGTTCAGCGAGACCCGGGCGACCCCCAGCTTGGGGGCGGCCTGGAGCGAGGCGACGATCAGCAGCTCGTTCATGCCGGGGTCGGCCGAGCGGTCGCGGCGCATCAGCTCCAGGGACATCCCGTCGCGCCCCCAGGGGACGAAGTGGAGGACGGCCTTCAGGTCGCCGTGCGGGGCGTCCTCGGTGCCGGAGCCGGGGAGGTGGGCGGTGGCGATCACGCAGTCGCCGTCGGCGGGGTCGCCGATCCGGCCGAGCGCCATGGAGAAGCCGCGCTCGGTGTCGGTGCCGCGCCAGTCGGCGGCGGCCCGGCGGATGCGCTCCAGCTCGGTGGGGCCGATGTCACGTGCTCGCCGGACCCGGGTTTCGTAGCCGTTGCGTTCGATGCGCCCCACCATCTGGCGTACGTTCCGCATGGCCCGCCCGGCCAGGGAGAAATCCGCGACGTCCACCACCGCCTCGTCGCCCAGCTCCAGGGCGGTCAGCCCGGTCTCGCGGGTCCACACCTCGCCGCCGCGCTCGCTGCACCCCATGACGGCCGGGGTCCAGGAGTGCGCCTTCGCCTCGTCCATGAACCGTTCGATGGCGCCCGGCCATGCCTCCACATCGCCGATGGGGTCGCCGCCGGCCAGCATCACCCCGGAGACGACCCGGTAGCAGACGGCGGCCTTGCCGCTGGGAGAGAAGACGACGGCTTTGTCGCGGCGGAGCGCGAAGTGGCCGAGCGAGTCCCGTCCGCCGTGCGTCTCCAGCAGCGCCCGCAGCCTGCTCTCGTCGTCCTCGGTGAGGCGGGCGGCCGGGTGTTCGGGGCGGAAGGCGAGGTAGATGGTGGTGACGGCGGTGAGCAGGCCGAGCGCGCCCAGCGAGTACGCCACGGTCCAGCTGGTCCGCCCGGCGTAGTCGACGGGCCCCTCGACGCCGAACAGGCCGTACAGCACGTGCTGGAGCCGGTCCGCGATGGACGGGTCACCGACGACCCGGCCGGGGTGGACGGAGACGATGACCAGCCCGAGCGCCAGTGAAGAGGCCCCGAGCAGGATGAAGTTGGCCAGCGCCCGCCAGCGGCTGCGCGGGTCGGGCAGGGCGCGGAACTGGTCCCGGTGGCGGATCAGGAGCGCGCAGAGCGTCAGGGAGACCAGCACGCCGACGACCGAGTGCCGGTACGCGAACTGCGCCACGGCCCCCGCCGGAAGCAGCACCACCGCCGCCCGCCAGGCCCGCCGCTTGTGCCGCTTCAGCCCGTGCGCGAGCAGGAGCAGCAGGATGCCCGCGCTCAGCGAGAGCGCGGCGGCGAACGGGCCGAGCGCCCCGGGGAGCACCTCGGCGAGGGAGTGCATCCGGCTGTGCCGGAAGCGGGGGAAGACCCCTGCGGCGACGTCGATCAGTCCGACGACGGTGCAGGCGGTGCCGACGACGGCCGGTACGGCTTCGGGGCGCGGGCCGCGCAGCAGCCGCCGGACCCGGTGCGGAACCGATACTGATTTATCCCCATCTACCGTGACAGACATCGCTTCCCGTGGCTCCAGATGAGATGGCAGAGACTCTTCCGTCCGCGGGCTGTGGCCCTTCGGACGATGTGCGCCCTCTAGGACGGGGGTTGGGGGGCGGGGGTTCATCCATATTCCGGAAATTTCGCATGCGGAAACGCAAAGAACAGGTGGAGAAAGCTCACTCATGGGTCTCACCAGCAAGCTGGTTCTGGCGGTCGTGGCTGCCGCGGCCGTCGGGCTGTTCGCCGCCACGGTCTGGCTCTGGCCACGGCTGGCCCGGCGGAGCGCCGCCGCCGTGGCGGGCCGGGTCGGGCTGCTGCTGGCGACGCAGCTGACGCTCTTCGCCTCGGTCGGCCTGGCAGCGAACAACGCGTTCCTCTTCTACGGCTCCTGGGCCGACCTCTTCGGCCGGAAACAGGAGCTGGGCGTGGTCACCGACCACGCGGGCGGGGCGAACGGCTCGCGCCATCTGACGCGGATCGGCACCCAGCAGCCGGACGTGCCGGGCGGCGGGGTTCCGGCGGCGGGCGGCCGGATCGACAAGGTGGTGGTCTCCGGGCGGCTCTCGGGCATCGAGTCCCCGGCGTACGTCTATCTGCCGCCGGAGTACTTCCGCAGTGCGTATGCGAAGAAGACGTTCCCGGCGGTCGTCGTGCTGACCGGCTACCCGGGGACGGCGGAGAACCTTCTCAAGGGCCTGCGGTACCCGCAGACGGCTCATGAGCGGGTGAAGGCGGGCAAGGCGCAGCCGATGATCCTGGTGATGCTGCGGCCGACGGTGGCCCCGCCCCGGGACACCGAGTGCGTGGACATCCCCGAGGGGCCGCAGACGGAGACGTTCTTCGCGAAGGACCTCCCGGAGGCGGTCTCGCGGACGTACCGGGTCGGGAACCAGGCCCGTAACTGGGGGATCATCGGCAACTCGACCGGGGGCTACTGCGCGCTGAAGGTCGGTCTGCACCACCCGGACCGGTACGCGGCGAGCGCCGGGCTCTCCGCGTACTACAAGGCCGCCGAGGACCCGACGACCGGCGACCTGTTCCACGGGGACCAGGCGCTGCGGGACCGGGCCGATCTGATGTGGACGCTGGAGAACCGGCCGCCGTCCGGCGGTTCGTTCCTGGTGACGACGTCACGGCAGGGCGAGGGGAACCTGAAGAGCACGATGAGGTTCATCGACAAGGTGAAGGCGCCCGCCCAGGTGTCGTCGATCGTCCTGGACAGCGGCGGGCACAACTTCACGACCTGGCGCCGGGAGATCCCGCCCGCCCTGGAGTGGCTGAGCGGGCGGCTCAGCGCGGGGTGAGAGGGCGTTGCGCGGTGGCGGTCCCGGGCCGGGGAGGGCTACGCCGTGGCGACCGTCTCGACCGCGACCTCCGCGCGCGGTACGGCCTGGGCGTCCGCGTCGATCGAGCGGCGCAGGGCCTCGTGCAGCCGGGCCGGGGTCAGGACGCCGAGGAAGCGGCCCTCGCTCTCCTTGTCGACGACCGCGATCCACCCCGCGTCGTGCTGGAGCATGGTCGCGAACGCCTGCTTGAGCGGGGCGCCCAGCGGGAGCCACGCCTCCATCCGGCGGGCGTGCTCGCGGACGGTGGCCCCGGCGGCCGGGGCCGCCGTGCTGTCGGCCGGTATCCAGCCGTGCAGGTTGTCCCGGCCGTCCAGGACGACCGCCCAGCGCGCGCCCTCGGTCCGGAGCCGCGCGGTCGCCTCCGCGAGGGAGTCGTCGAGGTGGACGACCGGGGGCTGGTCGAGGTCGCTCTCCTCGATCGGGGTCACCGAGAGCCGCTTGAGCCCCCGGTCGGCGCCGACGAAGTCGGCCACGTACGGGGTCGCGGGGGCGCCGAGGACGGTGGCGGGGGAGTCGAACTGCTCGATGCGGCCGTGCCCGTAGACGGCGATCCGGTCGCCGAGGCGGACGGCCTCCTCGATGTCGTGGGTGACGAACAGGACGGTTTTACGGACCTGGGCCTGGAGTTTCAGGAATTCGTTCTGGAGCCGTTCGCGGACCACCGGGTCCACCGCGCCGAAAGGCTCGTCCATCAGCAGGACGGGCGGATCGGCGGCCAGGGCGCGGGCGACCCCGACGCGCTGGCGCTGTCCGCCGGAGAGCTGTTCCGGATAGCGGTCGCCGTAGACGGAAGGGTCGAGCCCGACGAGGTCGAGCAGTTCGGCGGCGCGTGCGCGTCCCTTTCCGCGCTTCCAGCCCAGGAGATGGGGGACGGTCGCGGTGTTCTCCAGCACGGTCTTGTGCGGGAAGAGGCCCACCTGCTGGATCACATAGCCGATGCGGCGGCGGAGTTCGACGGGGTCGATGGCGGATATGTCGTCCCCGTCGAGGAATATCGCGCCCTCGGTCGGTTCGATCAGCCGGTTCACCATCTTCATGGTGGTCGTCTTGCCGCAGCCGGAAGGTCCGACGAGCGTGACCAGTTCGCCCTCGGCGACCTCGAACGAAAGGTCGTCGACGGCGGTGGTGCCGTCCGCGTACCGCTTGGTGACGTGCTCGAAACGGATCATGGTTCCCCATTGTGGCGGGCGTTTCGTGAAGGGCATGTTGCCGGAATGTGGCAGCCCTCCGCGATTGTCAGTGGTCGAGGATAGGCTCGCCAGACATCAGTTCGACATCGGGCGCCACGGGGAACGCGACGGGAAAACGGTCGGCGCCACGGGGGCATGACAGGGAATCGGGAGGTGGGGGCCGGATGGCCGGAGGAAACTGCCTGGCGACGAACGACTGGATCTGCGGCGAGTATCTGCGCTCCCGCAGCCATGAGTTGACCGACGCCACCGTGCAGCACATCGGGATCACGGTGGCCTCGGTGCTGATCGGGCTCGCGGTCGCCTTCCCGCTGGCGCTGCTCGCCCGCCGGGGCCGCGGCTTCGCCGGACCGGTGCTCGGGCTGACGACGGTCCTCTACACCGTGCCCTCGCTGGCGATGTTCTCGCTGCTGCTGCCCCTGTTCGGGCTCTCCGCCGCGCTGGTCGTCACGGGCCTGGTGCTCTATTCGCTCACCATCCTCGTACGGAACATCCTGGCCGGCCTCGAAGCGGTCCCGGCGGAGGCCAAGGAGGCCGCCCGGGGCATGGGGTACGGGCCGTGGCGGCTGCTGTGGGAGGTGGAGCTCCCGCTCGCGCTGCCCGCGCTGATGGCGGGGCTGCGCATAGCCACCGTGTCGACGGTCGCGCTGACCACGGTCGGCTCGCTCGTCGGCAAGGGCGGCCTCGGCAATCTCATCGAGGACGCGCTGCCGAGCTTCTTCAAGGCCCAGGTGCTGGCCGCCTCCGTGCTGTGCGTGCTGCTCGCGGTCACGGCCGACCTGCTGCTCCTGGGCCTCCAGCGGCTGCTGACGCCCTGGACGCGTATATCCGCGGTGACGGGGGATACGCGTACGGGCGGCGGGGACGGTTCCCGCGGCCCGGGCGGTCCGGGCGATGCCGCGGGCGGTCCTGGGGGTCCCGGCGGTCCTGGCGGTTCCGGCGGCCCTGGCGGTTCCGGCGGTCCTGCGGGGATATCCGCGATATCCGCGCTGTCCGCCCCGGCGAAGGTGGAGGCGGGCTGACCCGTGGGAGTCATCGGCGAAGCCTGGACCTGGCTGACCACCGGGGCCAACTGGTCGGGGGACAGCGGGGCCGCACACCGGCTCGGCGAGCATCTGTACGTCAGCGGGGTCGCCCTCGCGGCGGCCTGCGGCATCGCCCTGCCCCTGGCCCTGTATCTGGGCCACATCGGCAGGGGCGGCGCGCTCGCGGTCAACATCTCCAACGTGGGGCGGGCCGTCCCGGTCTTCGCGGTGCTGGCCCTCTTCATGGTCACGCCCCTGCGCAACTCCGGCTACTGGCCCACGATCATCGCGCTGGTGCTGTTCGCCGTGCCGCCGCTGCTGACCAACGCCTATGTCGGGATGCGCGAGGTGGACCGGTCCGTGGTGGAGGCCGCCCGGGGCATGGGGATGTCCGGCGGGCAGCTCTTCGTCCGGGTGGAGCTGCCGCTCGCCTACCCGATGATCATGACCGGGCTGCGCTCCGCCGCCGTCCAGGTCGTGGCCACCGCCTCGATCGCCGCCATGGTCGGTCTCGGCGGCCTCGGCCGGATCATCACCGCCGGGTTCAACACCTACGACACCGCGCAGGTCTTCGCGGGCGCGGTGCTGGTCGCCGCGCTGGCCCTGCTGGTGGAGGGGGTGCTGGTGGCGCTGGACCGGCTGCTGTCCCCGCTGCGCCGCCGCCGGACCGCGTGACGGGCCCGCCGCGCGGGTGCCGGACGGCGGTTCCTCAACTGCTTCCCCACTTCTTCCTTTTGGTCATCTTTTCTCTTCAGTTCGGACGGAGAACGACATGAGCAGGACCTCGCGGATAGCCGGAGCGGTCATCGGCATGGTGGCGCTGGCCGGGTCGCTGGCGGCCTGCGGCGGCGACAGCCTGGAGCAGGAGAAGGGCGGCGGCTCCGGGGCCTCGGGCGACGGCAAGAAGGGCACGCTCGTCGTCGGCGCGGCGGCGTTCACCGAGTCCAAGGTGCTCGCCGAGCTGTACGCGCAGATCCTGGGCGACGCCGGGTACAGCACCTCGATCACCACGGTGAAGAACCGTGAGCTGTACGAGCCCTCGCTGGAGAAGGGCGAGATCGACGTCGTACCCGAATACGCCGCCACCATCACCGAATTCCTCAACGCCAAGGTGAACGGGGCGGAGAAGGCCCAGAACAACCCCCTCGCCTCCGGAGACGCCGACGCCACGGTCGCCGCCCTGGAGAAGCTCGCCACTCCGCTGGGCCTCAAGGTGCTCCCGGCCGGGAAGGCCGTCGACCAGAACGCCTTCGCGGTCTCCAAGGAATTCGCCGAGAAGAACAACCTCAAGACCCTTTCCGATCTCGGGAAGTCCAAGCTCAAGGTGAAGATCGCGGCGGGCGACGAGTGCGAGGTGCGGCCCTTCTGCGCACCCGGTCTGAAGAAGACGTACGGCATCGACGTCACCGGGATCGACCCCAAGGGCGTCGGCACCCCCGCCTCCAAGCAGGCCGTCCGCGACGGCAAGGTCGAGCTGGTCCTGACGACCACCACGGACGCGGTGCTGGACGGGCTGGTGTTCCTGGAGGACGACAAGAAGCTCCAGAACGCCGATAACGTCCTGCCGGTCCTCAATGCCAAGGACGCGGGCGCTCCGGAGATCGCCGAGGCGCTCGGAAAGCTCACCGACACCCTCACCACGGAAGACCTCGCCGAGCTCAACCGCAAGGTCGACGCCGAGCGCGCGAAGCCGACCGACGTGGCGAAGGAGTATCTGGAGTCGAAGGGCCTGATCAAGAAGTAGGGCCCGGCCGGGGAGTTGTTCCCGACCGGGAAATGATCAAGAAGTGAGGCGCTTCGGGGGGCCGCGAGGTAACCGGCGGGGAAAGATTGCCGGGCGGCCCCCCAAGTGGCGCGTACACACGGTAAATTTCAGGCCATGCCACGTGGACGCCACCGCCATTCGCCACCCCTTCACAGAATCCTGCCGCCCTCCGTGGTGGCGGGAGTGTCGGTCGTCGGTGCCTCCGGCGCCTGGCTCCTCGCCGAACCCCTCGTCCTGCGCGGCCTGGTGGCCGTCGTGGCCGCCGCGGCCCTGACCGGCGCGTATCTGATGCGCAGCTGGGACCGGGCCGCGGGGCTGCGGGTCGCCGAGCTGGAGCGGGCGCGCAACCGTGACGAGTGGCGGGCCGAGGAGCGGATAGCCGAGCTGGAGCAGGATCTGGAGGAGTCGCGCGCGCTGCGCACCCGTCTGGAGACCAAGCTCCGCCGCAAGCGTGTGGAGCTCGCCGGACTGCGCGGGGAGCACGCGGGGCTGCTGCGCCGGTACGCCACCGCCGAGACCGAGCGGGCCAGTGCGCTGGAGGGCCGCAGGCAGCTCGCCATCGAGGCCGCCGCCACGCCCGCCGAGCTGCCCGCCGGACGGTCCAGGCCGACCCCGGAGGCGTACCGCCGGGCGGACGAGGCCCTGCTGAACCTCACGCGCAACGCCGCCCTCCAGGAAGCCCGCCGCACCGCCGGGGCGGCCCGGCGGGACGCCCCGGAGCGGGGCGCGGAGGGCGGGGGCCCGCAGGGGAAGGACGCGGCGGCCACCGGGGCGGGCGAGCACGGCCAGCACCGCCGCCCGTCGACGCCACTGCCCGCCCCGGCCGCGAACACCCAGACGCCGAGCATCCAGGCACCGAGCGCCCCGGCGGTGAATACCCCGGCCGCGAGCGCTCCCGCCCCGAACGTCCTGGGCGCGAGCGCTCCCGCCCCGAACACCCCCGCCCCGAACACCCCCGCCCCGAACGCCCCGGCCGTGAACGCTCCGACGCCGAACACCCCGGCTCCCGGTGCCCCGGCGGTCGGTCCCGAGGGCACCGGCGTACCGGCCATGAAAGCCCCGGCCCCCGCGCCCCCGGCCCCGATCGCCCCCGCGGCCTCCGGCTCCGCCGCGCCCGTGCACGTACCGCGTACGGTTCCCGCCGCGTCGGCCGTCGTTCCGTATGCCGCCGCCCGCCGTCACCTCGTCCCGCAGGGCAGCTTCGACTTCTTCGGCACGCAGAACGCCCAGAAGGCGAACGCCGCGATCGAGGCCGTGCAGAACGAGGACCTCGCGGACGTCGTCGGCGAGGAGGCGCTCGCCGTCCACCGCACGGGAGCGGCGCAGAACCGGGCCGTCGGCAAGGTCATCGACCTCACCGCGCACGACGAGACCGAGCAGATCGACGTGGCGCGGCTGCGCGGCGCGGTCTCCTGAGGGGCGGCCGACCGGCTACTTGTCGATGTCGCCGACGACGAAGAAGAGCGAGCCCAGGATCGCCACCATGTCGGAGACCAGCGTCCCCGGCAGCAGTTCGGTGAGCGCCTGGATGTTGTTGAAGGAGGCGGAGCGCAGCTTTAGCCGGTACGGGGTCTTCTCGCCCTTGGAGACCAGGTAGTAGCCGTTGATGCCGAGCGGGTTCTCCGTCCAGGCGTACGTGTGCCCCTCGGGCGCCTTGAGCACCTTGGGCAGCCGCTGGTTGACCGGCCCCGGCGCCAGGCCGGCCAGCCGGTCCAGGCAGGCGTCCGCCAGGTCCAGGGAGTTGAGGGTCTGCTCCAGCAGGCATTCGAAGCGGGCCAGGCAGTCGCCCTCGGTCCGGGTGACCACCTTCAGGGTGTCCCGGAGCTCCCCGTACGCGAGGTACGGCTCGTCGCGCCGCAGGTCGAAGTCGACGCCCGAGGCGCGGGCGATCGGCCCCGACACCCCGTACGCGTGCACGGCCCCGGCGGAGAGCACGCCGACATCGCGCGTACGGCCCCGGAAGATCTCGTTGCCGAGGACCAGGTTCTCGTACACGTCCATGCGGGAGCGGACCGAGACGACGGCGTCCCGGACCCGGCCGGTCCAGCCCGCCGGGATGTCCTCCTTGAGCCCGCCGACCCGGTTGAACATGTAGTGCATCCGGCCGCCGGAGACCTCCTCCATCACCGCCTGGAGCTCCTCGCGCTCCCGGAAGGCGTGGAAGACCGGGGTGATGCCGCCCAGTTCGAGCGGGTAGGAGCCGAGGAACATCAGGTGGTTGAGGACCCGGTTCAGCTCGGCGAGCAGCGTCCGCGTCCAGACCGCGCGCTCGGGGACCTCCATGCCGAGCATCCGCTCGACGGCCATCACGACGCCCAGCTCGTTGGAGAAGGCGGAGAGCCAGTCGTGGCGGTTGGCGAGCATGATGATCTGCCGGTAGTCGCGCGCCTCGAAGAGCTTCTCCGCGCCCCGGTGCATATAGCCGATGACCGGTTCGGCGTGCTGGACGCGTTCCCCGTCCAGGACGATCCGGAGCCGGAGCACGCCGTGGGTGGAGGGGTGCTGCGGGCCGATGTTGAGCACCATGTCGGTGCTCTCCGCCGCGCCGCCGATGCCGATGGTCGTCTCCGTCATGGGGGCCAGTATTCCCTGCCCGCCGCGTCCGTACGGGCGCTCACCCCCGGCCCGGACCCACCCGGTGCAGCAGCCACCCGAAGTCGCCCAGTCCGCCGCGCGCGGTCAGCTCCGCCGCCTCGCCCGCCGACGCCAGCGCGCTGACGTACGCCGCCGGATCGGACGCGGCCAGGCCCAGCGGCGGCCGGCCGCCGGAGACCCCCAGCCCGCCGAGCGCCGTCCGCTGGTCCGTCAGCTCCACCGCCCCCGGGCCCGCCGCCGCGCACGCGTCCAGCGCCACATGCGCGGTCAGGTCGCAGGAGCCGTCCGGCACCGGGTGCACCTCGCGCCCGCCCCGGAACCCGGTCAGCGTCCCGAAGGGCGGCCGGGCCCCCCGTACATGCGCGTAGTCCACCGCCACCGCGAGCCCCGCCGCCAGCGAACCCGCCGCCCGCGCCCAGGCGAGGTCCCGGGGCAGCCCGATCTCCGCCCGCTCGCCCGGTGCGGACAGCGGCCACCAGCGCTCCAGCCACACCGCGTCCGCCCCGGTCACCGGCGGGCCGAGGCGCTCCGCCCCGTCCGAGGTCCGCACCTGGACGTACCGGGGGGTGCCGTCCCCGTCCGCCTCCGCCACCTCCACCGGCACGTTGTCCAGCCACTCGTTGGCGAACAGCAGCCCGGTCACGCCCCGGGGCACCTCGGCGCACCAGCGGACACGGGGGTCCAGCCCCGGCGGGCGGGCGGCGACCTCCACCCCGTACGGGATCACCTCCAGCCCCTCCGGGACGGCGGCGAGCACCCCGGTCAACAGCTCACCGCGCCCCGCACCCACATCCACCAGGGCCACCGAGTCCGTGGACAGCTCCCGCGCGGTCCGGGCCAGCAGCCGGGCCACCGCCCGGGCGAACAGGGGCGAGGCGTGGACCGACGTACGGAAGTGGCCCGCCGGTCCCCGCGGGCTCCGGACCGGGCTCCGGTAGAAGCCCCCGTCCCCGTACAGAGCGGCCTCGGCCGCCTCCCGCCACCCGCGCCACTCCTCCGTCATACGGGCAAGTCTCCACCTTGGGGAGTACGGCCCCAGGATCTGGATCGACCCTCCGGTTGACCCGGGCACCTATCCGCTGTCCTTACGCTGGCTACGTGCAGCGCCTCTACGATTTTCTCCGCAGACACCCGACGGGCGTCGACGTCTTCTGGGCGGTCGTCCTCCTCGGGCTCTCCGGCATGTCGATGGCGTCGGGCATGTACGCCGCCGGGCGGGAGGAGATCCTCGCGGTTCCGGTCGCGTTCGGGCTCTCCACGGTCGTGGCGCTGCGCCGGAGGGTCCCGGAGAGGATGCTGCTGCTCGCCATCGCGGTGGGCCTCTGCCAGCTGCTCTTCGACGTCCGGCCGGGGATCGGCAACTTCGCGATGCTGGTGATCACCTTCACGGTGGCCACGATCGGGGAGCGCTGGGCCTCCCGGCTCGCCCTGGTGTGCAGCCTGAGCGCCGCCGCCCTGTCGCAGCTGCGCTGGGAGGCGGAGCCGGGCGGCTCCTGGCCCCAGATGATCTTCGTGACGGTCGTCATGACGGTGCCGTTCGTGCTGGCCTGGGTGATGGGCGACTCGCTGCGCACCCGGCGGGCCTACTTCAGCCAGCTGGAGGAGCGCGCCGCCCGGCTGGAGCGGGAGCGCGAGGCGCAGTCCAAGGTGGCCGTGGCCGCCGAACGGGCCCGGATCGCCCGCGAGCTGCACGATGTCGTCGCGCACAACGTCTCCGTGATGGTGGTCCAGGCCGACGGCGCGGCCTACGTCCTGGACGCGGCGCCCGACCAGGCCCGGCAGGCGCTGGAGACGATCTCCTCCACCGGCCGCCAGGCGCTGGCCGAGATGCGTCGGCTGCTGGGGGTGCTGCGGACCGGTGACACACGGGAGAGCGGGGAGTACGTCCCGCAGCCCGACGTGGAGCAGATCGAGGAACTGGTCGAGCAGGTCCGGCAGACCGGTCTGGCCGTGGACTTCAAGGTGGAGGGCACCGCCCGCCCGCTGCCGAGCGGCGTGGAGCTGACCGCGTACCGGATCGTGCAGGAAGCCCTCACGAACACCCGCAAGCACGGCGGCCCCGACGCCGGGGCCAGCGTCCGGCTGGTCTACTTCGACGACGGCCTCGGGCTGCTGGTCGAGGACGACGGCCGGGGCGCGGCGCACGAGTTGTACGAGGACGGCGGCGCGGACGGCGCCGGACACGGGATGATCGGGATGCGGGAGCGGGTCGGCATGGTCGGTGGCACCCTGGACGCCGGGCCGCGCCCCGGCGGGGGTTTCCGGATCAGTGCGCTGCTGCCGCTGAAACCGGCCGAGTAGCACCCCGCACCGCCCCACCCCGTCCCTTCCCAGCGACTTCTTGCCACCCGTACAGGCCCCATACAGGACAGGACACAGACCCCATGGCCATCCGCGTGATGCTCGTCGACGACCAGGTGCTTCTCCGTACGGGCTTCCGCATGGTCCTGGCCGCCCAGCCCGACATGGAGGTCGTGGCCGAGGCCGGGGACGGCGCCGAGGCGATCGAGATCCTGCGCTCGACGGCCGTGGACGTGGTCCTGATGGACGTCCGTATGCCCCGGCTGGACGGGGTCGAGGCGACCCGCCGGATCTGCGCGCAGCCGAATCCGCCGAAGGTGCTGATCCTGACGACGTTCGACCTGGACGAGTACGCCTTCTCCGGGCTGAAGGCGGGCGCCAGCGGCTTCATGCTCAAGGACGTGCCGCCCGCCGAACTGCTCTCCGCGATCCGCTCGGTGCACAGCGGCGACGCCGTCGTCGCCCCCTCCACCACCCGTCGGCTGCTCGACCGCTTCTCGCCGATGCTGCCCAGCAGCGAGAAGGAGCCGAAGAACAAGCACATCGAGAAGCTCACCGAACGCGAGCGCGAGGTGATGCTCCTGGTCGCGCAGGGCCTCTCCAACGGGGAGATCGCCGCCCGCCTCGTCCTCTCCGAGGCGACGGTCAAGACCCACGTCGGCCGCATCCTCACCAAGCTGAGCCTGCGCGACCGCGTCCAGGTCGTCGTCCTCGCCTACGAGACGGGGCTGGTGCGGGCGGGCGGGGGAGCGGGCTGAGGAGCTGACGAGGGAACGGGGGTTCGGCGCATGGGAACACTGCTGTGGATCAACGGCCCGTTCGGGGGCGGCAAGACGCAGACCGCGTACGAGATCCGGCGGCGGCTGCCGGGCAGTACGGTCTGCGACCCGGAGCACATCGGCTTCGGCCTGCACCGCACCCTGCCGCCGGAGCTGCGCGGCGACTTCCAGGACCTGGCCGCCTGGCGGGCGGGGGTCCGCGAAGTGCTCGGGCTGGCGCTGAAGGGGCATCCGGGGCCGGTGATCGCGCCGATGACCCTGGTCGACCCCGGGTACTTCGCGGAGATCGTCGGAGGGCTGCGCGAGGACGGCCACACCGTCCACCACAGCGCCCTGCTCGCCGACCGGGAGACGGTGCTGCGGCGGCTGCGGGAGCGCGGCCTCGGGCTCGGGCTGAAGCGGGAGAGCTTCGCGGTGCGGCGGCTGGACGACTGCCTTGAGCGGCTCGCCGGGCCGGAGTTCGCCCGCCATGTCCGTACGGACGACATCACGGTGCCCCAGGTCGCGGACCTGGTGGCGGGGGCGGCGGGGCTGACGCTCGCACCGGACACGGACAGTCGGCTGCGCCACCGGCTGCGGCGGACCTGGACGGGCCTGCGGCACCTGCGCTTCGACTGAGAGCGCCGGACCCCGGTGCGCGGGGGCCAGGTGGGCTCAGCGCAGCACGCCCTCCAGGAAGTCGCTGCCGATGCGGGCGACGACCGTCAGATCCAGCTGGTGCAGTACGTACCGTCCCCGGCGCCGCGTCGTGATCAGGCCCGCCTTCTTCAGCACCGACAGATGCCGGGAGACCTCGGGCGCGGTGATCCGGTGGGCGTCGGCCAGCTCGCCGGTGGTGTACGCCGAGCGGGCCAGGTTGCGGCACAGGCGCATCCGCATGGGGTGGGCCAGGGCCTCCATCCGGCGCTGGAGCAGCTCCACGGAGGCGGGGGCGGGCAGGTCGGGGAGGCGGACCGGGTACTGGATCACCGGCCGCCAGCCCGGTGCGTACACCACCATCAGGTGCGGCCAGCCGAAGCTGCTGGGCATCAGGGTGAGGCCGGTGCCGACGTCCGGGTCGACGGCGGTGGTCCGGGCCTCGGACAGCTTGTCGACGGAGAGCCTGCCCGCCTCCTCGTCCAGGGTCAGGGCGGTGGAGACCGCGCCGAGTGCCTCCCGGACGCCCTTGTGCCGCAGCACCTCCGTCTTGTACCGGGCGTCGGCGACCAGCTGGACGGAGACCCGGCGCCAGGTGTCCGCGAAGAACGCCTGGTCGCAGTCCTCGAAGAGCCGCCGAATCCAGCGGCGTACGGGGGCGGGGTCGGCCAGCAGCCGCTGGGTGAACCTCACCTGCCGGGGGCCGCGCGCCGCCGCCAGCTCCAGGGCGCGGTCCCGCATCGCCGGGTCCGACAGCGGGGAGGCGGCATCCTCCCCGTACAGCCCGGCGCAGGTGAACTCCAGCGCCGCCGTGACGAACCGCTCGTCGTCCAGCCGGTCCAGGATGTCCAGGTCCTCGGCGAGGGTCGCCCCGGGCCTGCCGTCGCCCCCGGGGATTCCGGCGTACGGCATGAAGATGTCGGAGAAGCTGTGCCGCCAGAGGAACTCCGCCTCCAGCAGCCGGTCGGCGAGACCGGGCTCCAGGGCTGCCGAGGTCGCGGTGGCCCAGCCGTGCACGCCGGGGTGGTGGCCGGGCTCGGAGAGCGCGTGCAGCGCGTCCCCCAGCTCCGCGAGCGGGGAGACCGCGAAAACGATGCGGTCGGCGGGCAGGCCGGCGATGTCGATGTCCACGCTCACGCGTCCTATGGTGCGCGGTACGGGGACGGGGTGTCGCCCCATTTGACGGCGGCCGTCAATCAGCGCGCGGACCTGCGGTGACCGGCGCACGCTGGACGTATGGACGCCATCCAGCAGCACCTGCTCGACACCTACCGCGCGGCCCGCCTGGGCGAGCCCGCGCCGCCCCCGCCGGGCCGCCACGACCGTACGACCCTGCGCGATCTGTACCGGCACTGGCTGACCCACCCGTCGACGGGGGAACAGCCTGCCCGGCGCTTGAGGACGGACCCCTGAGCGGACCCCGGGCGGGCCCCGAGGGCGGGCCTCCGGAGGACGGGCCCACGAGGACGGAACCCCGAGGACGGGGACGGCCGACGGCCCTCCGGGCGCGAGGACCGGCCGGCGGCCCTCCGGGCGCGGAGGCCGACCACCGGCACCGCCCCGCCCCGCCCCTCCTGACTCCTGCTTACTCCTACGGCCTCTGCTCCTGCGACACCCGCTCCAGCAGCCCCACGAACACCCCCACCGCCTCCCGTACGTCCTCCGCCGACCACTCCAGCCCCGCCCCCGCCACCGTCACCTCGGTGAACGAGATCCCCGGCGGCAGCCCGGCCGCCCCCGCCGTCCCCTCGGACCAGCGGCGGAACAGCGTCACGCCCGTCTCCTCCGCCTGCCGCACCGACGCCTCGTCCAGCACCTCGGCCCCGTACGGCAGCCAGACCTGGAACTGGTGCGTGTGCGGCGGCTCCGGACGCACCCGGAACCACGGCACCCCCGCCTCCGCGAACCCCTCCGCCAGCGCCGCCGCCACCACCTTCGCGTGGGCCACGTACGACGGCAGCCGGGGCAGCTCCCGCTCCAGGCCGAGCAGGGCGGAGAGCGCCGCCGGGTACTGCTGGAAGACCTGGCCCCCGTACCGGTGGCGCCACACCCGGGCCTCCTCCACCAGCGCCGAAGGGCCCGCCAGCGCCGCCCCGGACAGCCCGTCCAGCGACTTGTAGAAGGACACGTACACGCTGTCCGCGAGCGCCGCGATCTCCTCGACGCCCCGCCCGAAGTGCTCGGTGCACTCCCAGAGCCGCGCCCCGTCCAGGTGGACCACCGCGTCCCGCTCCCGGGCCGCCGCCACGACCTCCTCCAGCTCGTCCCACGTGGGCAGCACGAACCCGGCGTCCCGCAGCGGCAGCTCCAGCATCAGCGTGCCGAACGGCTCGGGGAACTCCCGTACCTCCTCGGCGTCCGGCAGCCGGGGCGCGGACGTCGGGTGCACCGTGCGCAGCCCGCTGACCGTCCCGAGCGCACCGCCCTCGTGCAGCTCCGGGTGGGACAGGGGGTGCAGCGCCACCGTCGTATCGCCCGTACGCTCCGCCCAGCACCGCAGCGCGACCTGCTGGGCCATCGTGCCGGTCGGGAAGAACGCCGCCGCCTCCGTCCCCAGCAGCCCGGCCACCCGCCGCTCCAGCCCGGCGACGACCCCGCCCCCGTACACATCCACCGCGTCGTCCGGATCGTGTACGGAGGAGGCGTCGGCCGTCAGCGCCGCCAGCCGCTCGCCCAGTGTGCCGTCCGCGCCCATCCGGGCCAGCACCCGCCGGGACCCCCGCCAGGCGGCCAGTCGGCGGCGCCGCTGCTCCTGCTCATCCATGGCTGTCATGGGACGATCATCCCCCGGGCCGCTGACAGCGCCCTCCGGCCGGGCCCGTGGATTTCCGCCGCCCCGCGAAGTTATCCACAGGCTGTGGGCAGTGGGCGGGCTTCGCCGAAACGCTGGCGTAGCATGCAGAGAAATCGTCCGGTACCCCCCGCGGACTGGAACGGAAGGCCATCGCCGCGTGAATACGACAGTTCCCAAGGAACCCCTCGACGCGAGGGACCGCCCCGCCCGCCTCACCGTCGGCGTCGTGGGAGCGGGCCGCGTCGGCCCCGCGCTCGCCGCCGCGCTCCAGCTCGCCGGGCACCGCCCGGTGGCGGTCTCGGGCGTCTCCGACGCCTCCCGGCGCCGTGCGGCGGCCCTGCTCCCCGACGTGCCCGTGGTGGAGCCCGCCGAGGTCCTCGCCCGCGCCGAGCTGGTGCTGCTGACCGTCCCCGACGACGCGCTGCCCGGGCTGGTCGAGGGGCTCGCCGAGACCGGTGCCGTACGGCCGGGACAGCTGCTCGTCCACACCTCCGGGCGGTACGGGGCCCGGGTCCTGGACCCCGCGCTGCGGGCCGGGGCCCTGCCGCTCGCGCTGCACCCGGCGATGACGTTCACCGGCAGCTATGTCGACGTCCAGCGGCTGGCGGGCTGCTCCTTCGGGGTCACCGCCCCCGAGGAGCTGCGGCTGGCCGCCGAGGCGCTGGTCATCGAGATGGGCGGCGAGCCGGAGTGGATCGCCGAGGAGTCCCGCCCGCTCTACCACGCGGCCCTCGCCCTGGGCGCGAACCACCTGGTCACCCTGGTCGCCGAGTCGATGGAGCTGCTGGCCAAGGCCGGGGTCGGCGCCCCGGACCGGATGCTCGGCCCGCTCCTCGGCGCCGCCCTGGACAACGCCCTGCGCTCCGGTGACGCCGCGCTGACCGGCCCGGTGGCCCGGGGCGACGCGGGCACGGTCACCGCCCACGTCGGCGAGCTGCGCGCGCACGCCCCCCAGATGGTCGGGGGCTACCTCGCGATGGCCCGCGCCACGGCCGACCGGGCGCTGGCCCACGGCCTGCTCAAGCCGGAGCTCGCGGAGGACCTGCTCGTCGCCCTGGCCGACCAGGAGAGCCGTCCCGGAACGGGGGAGACCCGATGACCACGACCGGAAACACCGGTACGCCGGGACCTACGGGCGCCACGGGACCCATGGGCGCCACGGGTACGCCGGGACCCACGGGCGCCTCGGCCACCCCGACCGGAAGCGCAGGCACTCCAGGCGCCCCCGCCCCCGCTGGCGCCCCCGCCCCCGCTGGCGCCCCCACCCCCGCAGGCGCTTCAGGCGCCCCGACCGGAGACGCGAACAACGCGGATACCTCGGGCGCCACGGGTGGCCGGGGCGCCACCGGCACCCCGCGTCCCGCCCCCGCCCTCCTCCGTACCGCCGCCGAGCTCGACGCCCTCCCCCGTCCCGCAGGCGCCGAGCGGGTCGTCGTCATGACCATGGGCGCCCTCCACGACGGCCACGCCACCCTCGTCCGGGCCGCCCGGCAGGCGGCGGGCCCGGACGGGCAGGTCGTGGTGACCGTCTTCGTCAACCCGCTCCAGTTCGGCGAGGCGGCCGACCTCGACCGCTACCCGCGCACCCTGGACGCCGACCTGGCCACCGCCGCCGAGGCGGGCGCCGACGCGGTCTTCGCCCCCGGTGTGGACGAGGTCTACCCCGGCGGCGAGCCCCAGGTCCGGATCTCCGCGGGCCCCATGGGCGAGCGCCTCGAAGGCGCCCACCGCCCCGGCCACTTCGACGGCATGCTCACCGTCGTCGCCAAGCTCCTACACCTGACCCGCCCCGACGAGGCGCTGTACGGGCAGAAGGACGCCCAGCAGCTCGCCCTGATCCGCCGCATGGTCCGCGACCTGAACTTCGGCGTCCGGATCACCGGCGTACCCACCGTCCGGGACGCGGACGGCCTCGCGCTCTCCAGCCGCAACCGCTTCCTGAGCGCCGACGAGCGGCACACCGCCCTCGCCCTGTCCCGCGCCCTGTTCGCGGCCCGGGACCGGCTCGCCGCCCAGCAGGCCCTGCACGAGCGGGCCAAGGCCACCGCCCCGGGCTCCGGCGGCGACCGGGCCGCCGGGCTCAACCGGCTCGGCGAGGCCCGTGCCGCCGCCGACGCCCAGGCCGTCGCGCTGGCCCGGCCGAACGGGGCGCCCGCCGCCGTACGGGCCACCGCCCGGACGATCCTGGACGAGGCCGCCGCCCGGAGCAGGCACCCGCTCGTCCTGGACTACCTGGCCCTGGTCGACCCGGCGGACTTCACCGAGATCCCCGACGACCGCGAGAGCGGCGATGCGATCCTCGCCGTCGCCGCCCGGGTCGGGGACACCCGCCTCATCGACAACATCCCCCTCACCTTCGGAGCCCTCTCGTGACCGGAATACGGCTGACCGCCCCCGCCCCCGGCTGGGCCATCGACGCGGACGTCGTGGTGGTCGGCTCCGGAGTCGCCGGTCTCACCACCGCCCTGCGCTGCGCCGCCGCCGGCCTGGACACCGTGGTCGTCACCAAGGCGCGGCTCGACGACGGCTCGACCCGCTGGGCCCAGGGCGGTATCGCCGCGGCCCTCGGCGAGGGCGACACCCCCGAGCAGCATCTCGCCGACACCCTGGTCGCGGGCGCGGGCCTCTGCGACGAGGAGGCCGTACGGACCCTGGTCACCGAGGGCCCCGACGCCGTACGCCGCCTGATCACCACGGGCGCGCACTTCGACACCACCGACAGCGGCGACATCGCGCTCACCCGCGAGGGCGGCCACCATCGCCGCCGCATCGCCCACGCGGGCGGCGATGCGACCGGCGCGGAGATCTCCCGCGCCCTGGTCGAGGCGGTCCGCGCGGCCGCCCTCCGCATCATCGAGAACGCGCTCGTCCTGGACCTCCTCACCGACGCCGAAGGCCGTACGGCGGGGGTCTCGCTCCATGTCATGGGCGAGGGCCAGCACGACGGCGTCGGCGCGGTCCGGGCCCCCTCGGTGGTCCTCGCGACCGGCGGCATGGGCCAGGTCTTCTCCGCCACCACCAACCCCTCGGTCTCCACCGGGGACGGCGTGGCGCTGGCGCTGCGGGCCGGGGCGGAGGTCTCGGACCTGGAGTTCGTCCAGTTCCACCCGACCGTCCTCTTCCTCGGCGCGGACAGCGAGGGCCAGCAGCCGCTGGTCTCCGAGGCGGTACGGGGCGAGGGCGCCCATCTCGTCGACGCCTCCGGTACCCGCTTCATGCTCGGGCAGCACGAGCTGGCCGAGCTGGCCCCGCGCGACATCGTCGCCAAGGCCATCACCCGCCGGATGCACGAGCACGGCACCGAGCACATGTATCTGGACGCCCGGCACTTCGGCGCCGCGATGTGGGAGCAGCGCTTCCCCACCATCCTGGCCGCCTGCCGCGCCCACGGCATCGACCCGGTCACCGAGCCGGTCCCGGTCGCCCCGGCCGCGCACTACGCCTCCGGCGGCATCCGCACGGACCTGCGCGGCCGGACGACCGTCCCCGGTCTGTACGCCTGCGGCGAGGTCGCCTGCACGGGGGTGCACGGGGCCAACCGGCTGGCGTCGAACTCCCTCCTGGAGGGGCTGGTCTTCGCCGAGCGCATCGCCGCCGACATCGCGGAGACCCGCCCGCCCCGCACGGAACCGGCCGAGGCCGCGAGCGAAGGCGGGGACGACCCCGTCGCGCTGATCGCCCCCGAGACCCGTACGGCGATCCAGCGCGTCATGACCCGGGGCGCCGGAGTCCTCCGCTCCGCCGCGTCCCTGGCCACCGCCGCCGAGGAGCTGGAGGCCCTGCACCGCAGCGCCGCCGCCGACGCGGACGACCCCGATCCCAAGCTCGCCGTCCCCGGCGTCGACACCTGGGAGGTCACCAACCTGCTGCTGGTCTCCCGGGTCCTGGTCGCCGCCGCCCGGGAGCGCGAGGAGACCCGGGGCTGCCACTGGCGCGAGGACCGGCCCGACCGCGACGACGAGCACTGGCGCCGCCACCTGGTCGTCCGCATCGCCCCGGACCGCACGCCGGTCGTCCACCGTACGGAGACCGCCGCATTCCCGCCCGTACGCCCGGCGCATTGAGCAGACTGCTGGAAGCAACGGCGCGAGCCGCCCCCGAACAGCAGCAGCACAGCCGCACCCGCACAGAGAAGCACCGCACCACCCGCCACGCCCCGAGGAGCCGCAACCGTGTCCACGCCCGAAGAGAATCCGCGCCCCACACCTGTGGACGTACCGCTGATCCGGGTCGGCGCGCCCGAACCCGCCGCGCCCTCCGGGGGCTGCGGTGACGGCTGCGGCTGTGGCGGTGACGAGGGGTTCGACCCCGAGGCCCTGGAGTGCGGGCTCGACCCCGCGCTCGCCCTGCTGCTGGCCGAGGCGGGTCTCGACCCCGTCCAGGTCGAGGACGTCGCCCATGTGGCGATCGAGGAGGACCTCGACGGCGGGGTGGACGTCACGACCGTGGCGACGGTCCCCGAGGACGCCGTGATCACCGGTGACTTCACCGCCCGCGAGGCGGGTGTGGTGGCCGGGCTCCGGGTCGCGGAGGCGGTCCTGTCGATCGTCTGCACCGAAGAGTTCGAGGTCGAGCGGCACGTCGAGGACGGCGAGCGCGTCGCCCCCGGCCAGAAGCTGCTGACCGTCACCACCCGCACCCGCGACCTGCTGACCGGCGAGCGCAGCGCCCTGAACCTGCTCTGCCGCCTCTCCGGCATCGCCACCGCCACCCGCGCCTGGGCGGACGTGCTGGAGGGCTCGAAGGCCCAGGTCCGCGACACCCGCAAGACGACGGCGGGGCTGCGCGCGCTGGAGAAGTACGCGGTGCGCTGCGGCGGCGGCGTCAACCACCGGATGTCGCTCTCCGACGCCGCCCTGGTCAAGGACAACCACGTCGTCGCGGCGGGCGGGGTCGCGGAGGCGTTCAAGCGGGTCCGCGCCGAGTTCCCCGACCTGCCCATCGAGGTGGAGGTCGACACACTGGAGCAGGTCCGCGAGGTGCTGGACGCGGGCGTCGACCTGATTCTGCTGGACAACTTCACCCCGGCGGAGACCGCCGAGGCGGTGGCCCTGGTCGACGGGCGCGCGATCCTGGAGTCCTCCGGCCGCCTCACCCTCGACTCGGCCCGCGCCTACGCGGACGCGGGCGTGGACTACCTGGCCGTCGGGGCGCTCACCCACTCCTCGCCGATCCTGGACATCGGCCTGGACTTCCGCGACGCGGCCACGGACCGCACCAGTGACGGGGCCGACGCCTGATGCTGCTCACCATCGACGTCGGCAACACGCACACGGTCCTCGGCCTCTTCGACGGCGAGGAGATCGTCGAGCACTGGCGGATCTCCACCGACGCCCGCCGCACCGCGGACGAGCTGGCGGTCCTGCTCCAGGGCCTGATGGGCATGCACCCGCTGCTCGGCATGGAGCTGGGCGACGGCATCGAGGGCATTGCGATCTGCGCGACCGTCCCCTCGGTCCTGCACGAGCTGCGCGAGGTCACCCGCCGCTATTACGGGGACGTCCCCGCCGTCCTGGTCGAGCCCGGCGTCAAGACCGGCGTGCCGATCCTGATGGACAACCCCAAGGAGGTCGGCGCGGACCGCATCATCAACGCGGTCGCCGCCGTCGAGCTGTACGGGGGACCGGCGATCGTCGTCGACTTCGGCACCGCCACCACCTTCGACGCGGTCTCCGCACGTGGGGAGTACGCGGGCGGGGTCATCGCCCCCGGTATCGAGATCTCCGTCGAGGCGCTCGGCGTTCGGGGCGCCCAGCTCCGCAAGATCGAGCTGGCCCGGCCGCGCAGCGTGATCGGCAAGAACACCGTCGAGGCCATGCAGTCCGGCATCATCTACGGCTTCGCGGGCCAGGTCGACGGGGTGGTGGCCCGGATGAAGAAGGAGCTGACCGCCGACCCGGACGACGTCACGGTCATCGCGACCGGCGGCCTTGCTCCGATGGTGTTGGGGGAGTCCTCCGTCATCGATGAGCACGAGCCGTGGCTGACGCTCATCGGGCTGCGCCTGGTCTACGAGCGGAACGTGTCCCGGTCGTAGCCGACCGGGCCCGATCCGGCCGCACGGGCGCGGCGCACCAGCGGGAACGGCTCTCGGCGGAGCGGCGGCGGGGGCTCCGGCCGCCGTGCGCGGGCGCCGCGCCACCGACGACCAGTTAAACGGATTTTGTCCATTTAGCACGTATTGTCGCGTCATGCCCACGCCCTACGGTTCACGAGGCGGCATGGCGTTCAGCGCGGACGAGCTGCGGGTGCTCCGACGTGCCCTCGCCATCGCCCTCCACCCCATGCCCCTGTCCGACGAGGATGTCCAGGACTGCCTGCGGCTCGCGGGCTCCGTGGACGAGGCGGTCGGGGAGGCGGGCAGGCTGCGAGCGTTCCTCCTCGCCGACCTGGCCCGCTACCGCGACGCCCTCCCCGGCTCCGTCACCGGCTATCT
Source organism: Kitasatospora albolonga (assembly GCA_002082585.1). Taxonomy (NCBI): domain Bacteria; kingdom Bacillati; phylum Actinomycetota; class Actinomycetes; order Kitasatosporales; family Streptomycetaceae; genus Kitasatospora; species Kitasatospora albolonga. The sequence goes on along the minus strand of CP020563.1, from coordinate 3,334,390 downwards.
GGAGCTCCTCCAGGACGCCCTGGCCGCCGGTTACGACCCCCGCCCCGACGATCTGGCGGCCCTGCGCGCCCTGCGCGGGAAACCCCTCGCGGCGGCTCTCCTGGAGCGCTGCCAGATCCTCGCCGAGCGCTCGGTGCGGGCCCGGCTCGCAGGCCGCTCCGCCGCCCCGGCGGCCCCCGGCCCCCGCAGCAGGCTGCTCGCCCTGCCCGGCGGCCGGGCCGCCGACCGGGAGGCGGAACGCCCCAAGGCTCCGGCCACCCCCGCCCCCGGCCGTACACCGGCGCCCGGCCCGCGCCCGATGCCCAAGCCCTCCGAGGTCTTCCCGCCCCGGCGCCGCCCCGTGCCGCCCCCGCCCGAGGAGGAGCGCGCGGCGGGCTGATCCCCGCCCCCGTACGCCCGGACGCGGCGGCCTTCCCGAGGAGACGGGAGGTCGCCGCGTCCCGTCGTAGGAGGCTCGCTACTCTGGACGGCATGGACTACGTATCCGCGCTCGTGCCCCCCGTGGTGATGGCCGTCTTCTTCATCGGTGTGGTCGTGACGATCGTCAAGAGTCAGGGCGGTCCGAACAAGACCAAGGAGGACGATGCCGTGGACGCGGCGATGGCGCGCGCGGAATCGGTAAAGCAGACCGCTCGTCCGGAGAACGCCTGACGGCGGAAGGGCTGCGGAAGGGCGGCGGAAGCCGCCCACCGGCACCGCGGAACCCGGCGCACACCCTGGAGCGCACGGCTCATGAGAGCCGTGCGCTCTTTTGGCTCTGTAAATAACCAGTCATTCGGGACATCTGGCACTAAAGTGATCCTGTGCCCCGTCAATTGGGAGAGCTGGAAGACGCCGTGATGACACGCGTCTGGCAATGGAACCGTCCGGTCACGGTGCGGGAAGTCCTTGAGGACCTCCAGCAGGAACGGTCCATCGCCTACACGACGGTGATGACGGTAATGGACAATCTCCATCAGAAGGGCTGGGTCCGCAGGGAAGTCGACGGCCGCGCATATCGATATATGGCCGTCTCCACCAGGGCCGCCTACTCGGCCGCACTGATGAACGAAGCCTGGTCCCGGAGCGACAACCCGGCCGCCGCCCTTGTCGCGTTCTTCGGCATGATGTCGCCCGAGCAGCGCGAAGCACTTCAGGACGCCGTCCGTATGGTTTCCCCCGGCCCGGCGGACAACTCCGCCGGCAATCCCCCCGACAATCCGACGACCGGCCCGGCGGCCGACGCGGCGGAACCGGCGGAACCGGCAGGGGCGGCCTCCGAAGGACCTGCCCCGGCCGATGACACGGGGCCGGAGAGCGGGCGATAGCGTCTGGGGCATGTCCTCAGAGCAGCCGCAAACCGAACCGGATAGCGATTTTCATACCGACCCGTCGGTAAATAAGCCCGCCATCACCGTCCGACGTGCGAGGACGAGTGATGTGTCTTCCGTACGCCGACTCCTCGACGGGTACGTGTCCGGCGGCATCCTGCTCGACAAAGCCACCGTCACCCTTTACGAGGACATCCAGGAGTTCTGGGTCGCGGAACGCGACGAGGACGCCCGGGTGGTCGGCTGCGGCGCACTCCACGTGATGTGGGAAGACCTCGCGGAAGTCCGTACTCTCGCCGTCGACCCCGGCATCAGGGGCGCCGGGGTGGGGCATCACGTACTGGAGAAGCTCTTGCAGACGGCCCGATGGCTGGGAGTGCGCAGGGTTTTCTGCCTCACCTTCGAAGTGGACTTCTTCGCGAAGCACGGGTTCGTCGAGATCGGAGAGACACCGGTCGACATGGATGTCTACAGTGAGCTGCTGCGTTCCTACGACGAGGGTGTCGCCGAGTTCCTCGGTCTCGAACGAGTGAAGCCGAACACCTTGGGCAACAGCCGGATGCTTCTGCACCTGTGATGAGCGGAAGCCCTGCATCCCTATGTCCGAATCGCGTACGTTTCCCGCGTTCTCGAGCTCCTGAACCTCTCCCGGGGGTTTGTGTTTTCCCGAGAAAAGCGGTTTCCTTTCCGCGTACTCCATTTTCGATGAAAGGAAATCCCGTGGCACAGAAGGTTCAGGTCCTTCTTGTAGATGACCTCGACGGGGTCGAGGCGGACGAGACCGTGACGTTCGCGCTCGACGGCAAGACGTACGAGATCGACCTCACCACGGCCAATGCGGACAAGCTTCGCGGCCTTCTCGAGCCCTACACCAAGGGCGGCCGTCGCACCGGTGGCCGCGCCGCCACGGGCCGGGGCAAGGGCCGCGCCGTGGCCGGTGGCAACAAGGACACCGCGGAAATCCGCCGGTGGGCCCGGGAGAACGGCCACAACGTCAATGACCGCGGCCGCGTTCCCGCCGAGATCCGTGAAGCCTACGAGAAGGCCAACGGCTGATCTGCCGGACCGACGACCGGCAGCCCGGCCCGGGCGTGCGACAGCCGGACCCGGTGGCACTCCGCCGCCGCGGCATCCACCAGGCGTACGAGATCGGGGGCATCCCCACCGCTGCTCCCGAAGCCCGCGACAGCGGGGAGCGCCGGCCCGGGCACACGCATCGGATCAGGGGGCCGCAGCCACACAGCGGCCCCCGGCGAGCCCGTGCCACCCCGGGGCGACGGAGCCGTGATCCGGCCCCCGGCCCCCACGGCGGTCAGATCGAGGTCGATCGGGCCCCACTCCAGCCAGTCGAGCAGCCCCGGCAGCTCATCGGCGCCGCCCGCGGCGACCAGCAGCCCCATCCGTCCACCGGCCAGCAGCACCGGCCCGGTCCGCACCGGACGGCGCAGCAGCGCGTGACCGGCCTCGGCGGGAAGGTCCAGCACGTCGAAGCGGAGCCCCGTGAGCAGCCGCACCGGAGCGTGCCCCTCGGTGGCCCACCCGAGCTCGTCCTCGTACCACCGGACGATCCGCCGGGCGACGGCGTCGGGCCCGGAGACGGCCCCGGCGACGGACTCGGACTCGGACTCGGCGACGGACCCGGAGGCGGTGATGGACCCGGAGGCGGCCCCGGCATCGGTCCCGGCGACGGGGCCGACGACGGGACCGGCGGCGGGATGCGGTCCGGCGTCGGGTGACGACCGGGGCGGCGGGACGGTGGCGGCCATGTCCGATGAACCGCCGAACCGCCACCGAAGTTACGCGATGTCGCCGGATGATCACATGGTGTCCGGATCGGGAGGGCGCAAAGGAGTGTCCGGCAGCGCAAGGTTGTTCGCCCGTAGCGGAGGGAACCGGGGCGCGCCGCATGGACTGTCAGTGATTGCGGGTAAGACTTTCCTAGTGGGAAGGGGCGACACGCAGGCCGAGGCGTCTCACGTTCGCCATCGGCGTACTGGCGAAAGGGGTATCTGCCTGGCCTGCGGGAACATCGTCTCGCACCATCGGGTTGGAGCAGTTGTCAGCTGTTCGGCAGTAAGAATCCCCGCCCGGTGCGGGGTGATCCGGACGGATGTCGGCAGTTGGAATGAGCTGTCCCGTCCTGCGGGACTAGCATGCGGAAGGACTGGGAGGGGACCGACCCCTCACTGACCGACCGCTCTGAGGAGCGATTAACGATGTTCGAGAGGTTCACCGACCGCGCGCGGCGGGTTGTCGTCCTGGCTCAGGAAGAAGCCCGGATGCTCAACCACAACTACATCGGCACCGAGCACATTCTCCTGGGCCTGATCCACGAGGGTGAGGGTGTCGCCGCTAAGGCCCTGGAGAGCCTCGGGATTTCGCTCGAGGCGGTCCGCCAGCAGGTGGAGGAGATCATCGGGCAGGGCCAGCAGGCTCCGTCCGGGCACATCCCCTTCACCCCGCGAGCCAAGAAGGTCCTGGAGCTGTCGCTCCGCGAGGCCCTTCAGCTGGGCCACAACTACATCGGCACCGAGCACATCCTGCTCGGCCTGATCCGCGAGGGCGAGGGCGTCGCCGCCCAGGTCCTCGTGAAGCTGGGCGCCGACCTGAACCGGGTGCGGCAGCAGGTCATCCAGCTGCTTTCCGGATACTCGGGCGGCAAGGAGACGGCGGCCGCGGGCGGCCCCGCGGAGGGCACGCCCTCCACCTCCCTGGTGCTCGACCAGTTCGGCCGGAACCTCACCCAGGCCGCTCGTGAGTCCAAGCTCGACCCGGTCATCGGGCGCGAGAAGGAGATCGAGCGGGTCATGCAGGTGCTGTCCCGCCGGACCAAGAACAACCCGGTCCTCATCGGCGAGCCCGGCGTCGGCAAGACGGCGGTTGTCGAGGGCCTGGCCCAGGCGATCGTCAAGGGCGAGGTGCCCGAGACCCTCAAGGACAAGCACCTCTACACCCTGGACCTCGGCGCCCTGGTCGCCGGTTCGCGGTACCGGGGTGACTTCGAGGAGCGCCTGAAGAAGGTCCTCAAGGAGATCCGCACCCGCGGCGACATCATCCTGTTCATCGACGAGCTCCACACGCTGGTCGGTGCGGGTGCCGCCGAGGGCGCCATCGACGCCGCCTCGATCCTGAAGCCCATGCTGGCCCGGGGCGAGCTCCAGACCATCGGTGCCACCACGCTCGACGAGTACCGCAAGCACCTGGAGAAGGACGCGGCCCTCGAGCGCCGCTTCCAGCCGATCCAGGTCGCGGAGCCGTCGCTGCCGCACACCATCGAGATCCTGAAGGGTCTGCGCGACCGTTACGAGGCCCACCACCGGGTCTCCATCACGGACGAGGCCCTCGTCCAGGCCGCGACCCTGGCCGACCGGTACATCTCGGACCGCTTCCTGCCGGACAAGGCGATCGACCTGATCGACGAGGCCGGATCGAGGATGCGCATCCGCCGGATGACCGCGCCGCCGGACCTCCGCGAGTTCGACGAGAAGATCGCGGGTGTCCGCCGCGACAAGGAGTCGGCCATCGACTCCCAGGACTTCGAGAAGGCGGCTTCCCTCCGCGACAAGGAGAAGCAGCTGCTGGCGGCGAAGGCCAAGCGGGAGAAGGAGTGGAAGGCCGGCGACATGGACGTCGTCGCCGAGGTCGACGGCGAGCTCATCGCCGAAGTCCTGGCCACCGCCACCGGTATCCCGGTCTTCAAGCTGACGGAGGAGGAGTCCTCCCGTCTGCTGCGCATGGAGGACGAGCTTCACAAGCGCGTCATCGGCCAGAAGGACGCCATCAAGGCCCTCTCGCAGGCGATCCGCCGTACGCGAGCCGGTCTGAAGGACCCGAAGCGCCCCGGTGGCTCGTTCATCTTCGCCGGTCCGTCCGGTGTCGGTAAGACCGAGCTCTCCAAGACGCTCGCCGAATTCCTCTTCGGCGACGAGGACGCGCTGATCTCCCTCGACATGTCGGAGTTCAGCGAGAAGCACACGGTTTCCCGCCTCTTCGGTTCGCCCCCCGGCTACGTGGGCTACGAAGAGGGCGGCCAGCTCACCGAGAAGGTGCGCCGCAAGCCGTTCTCCGTCGTCCTCTTCGACGAGGTCGAGAAGGCCCACCCCGATATCTTCAATTCCCTGCTCCAGATCCTGGAGGACGGTCGCCTGACCGACTCCCAGGGCCGGGTCGTGGACTTCAAGAACACGGTCATCATCATGACGACCAACCTCGGGACCCGGGACATCTCCAAGGGCTTCAACCTGGGCTTCGCCGCCCAGGGCGACGTCAAGACCAACTACGAGCGCATGAAGGTCAAGGTCAACGAAGAGCTCAAGCAGCACTTCCGGCCGGAATTCCTCAACCGTGTCGACGACACGGTGGTCTTCCACCAGCTGACCGAGGAAGACATCATCCAGATCGTCGACCTCATGCTCGCCAAGGTCGACGAGCGTCTCAAGGACCGCGACATGGGCATCGAGCTCAGTGGCGAGGCCAAGACGCTGCTCGCGAAGAAGGGTTACGACCCGGTGATGGGCGCCCGGCCGCTGCGCCGGACGATCCAGCGCCAGATCGAGGACGTCCTCTCCGAGAAGATCCTCTTCGGTGAGCTGCGCCCCGGTCACATCGTGGTCGTCGGCGTCGAGGGCGAGGGTGACGACAAGACGTTCACCTTCCGCGGCGAGGAGAAGTCGGCTCTGCCCGACGTTCCCCCGATCGAGCAGGCGGCAGGCGGCGGCGCGGGCCCGAACCTGACGAAGGACGCGTGACGCGTCGGTAGGGCGTGAGCCCTGGCATGTGTGAAGGGGCTGCCCCGGAATCGGCTTCACGGCCGGGTCCGGGGCAGCCCCTTTTCGGGGTCAGTAGGGGAAGACGTTGAGCCGTCCGCTCAGCTCCTCCGCCCCGATGAGGCGGTGCAGGGACAGTCCAGTCACCCGCACCTCCAGGTCCGGCCAGGCGTGCAGAGGGGTGAGATCCAGGGCGCTCCGTCGGGAGGCGTTCAGGGTGAGGTGGACGACCCCGGGGAAGAGCGATCGCAGCATCCCCAGGTCCCCGTCGCTCTGAGGGGCCTGTACGGACAGGTCCCTGATCCCCGGGGCGGACACGCTTCGTGCGGGCCGATACGCCCAAGGGAACGCGGGGAGGCGGAGACGGGCGAGCCGGGCATGCTCCCGCAGGGCGGTGAGGGCCTCGTCGAGCGCGGCGAGTTCCGAGACCCTCAGGTCGGTGAGCGACTTCCAGGCGTCGAGTCCGTCCAGCGCGAGAGGGCGGACGTTCCCCAGGGACAGCTCGGTGACGCCAGGGTGAACGGCGATTTCGCTCAGCCGGTCCGCAGCGAGGTGGTTCAGGGCGAGGTCCGACAGGCTGGGCAGTTCCGTCAGCGGTGCCAGCTCCCCGAGCCGCAGCTCCCGCGTGTCCAGGTCCAGGTGCCTCAGGTTGCGGAGCCCGGCCAGTGGTCCCAGGTCCCGGACTCCGGGGCACTGATGGATGCCCAGCCACTTCAGGGATTCCGCGACGGCGCTCAGGTCCGGGACCCCGGTGAGCCGCTCGTTCTTCACGAGGAGAAGCGTGCCGAGCCGGGAGCCTTCCAGTGCCGTGCCGATCTCCGCCTCGGGCAGGTCCGAGCGCAGTTCCAGGGCGCGCAGGGAGGGAAGGTGCCGCAGCGCCCCCAACTGCTTCCGGTTGCTCACGGAGAGGATCGTCTTCGTGAGGTCGCAGTGGGCCAGCACCTCAGTGGCATACTCCTCGGGCGGGAAGCGCTCCCAGGTGCTCGCGAACGCGTTGCTCAGGTACGGGTGCGCCAGGACCCACGCGCCGGCGTGGGCGACGGCGGAGGCTCCTCCGACATCCACGATCAGCTCGGCCACCTTCTGGATGCGCTGCCTGTCGCCGGACATGCGCCCCGGGTCGGGCAGAAACTCCAGTGCGGCCGACCCCAGCCGGGCCAGTGAACGCACCTGGCTGCTGGTGGACGGCGGGAACAGCGCCGCTGTGCTTGCCCGGACCCGGGACCGTACCGGGCCGTCCAGGTAAGTCGCGTACTGCGCGCACAGCGCGGCCAGCACATGGACGGTGGTGCGCTCGTCCGTTCCGGCCTCGTGTTTCAGCCCCGCGTCCAGCAGACCGCCCACCAGCGCGGCGAGCTGACGTCGGCCGCAGTGCCCCGCCGCCAGCAGGATCACGTCGTGCCAGGACTCCTCGTCCGCGTGGCGCAGCAGCTCCTTCAGATGTTCGTCCTCGATCAGCTCCTTCGCCGTCAGGTAGTCCTGGAAGGTCCGGTGGATGAACTGGTAGGCGTCATCGGCGTTCTTCTGGAGGAGGCCGCTGCGGTTGAGCAGGTGGGTGAGGATCGCCTCGGGCCGCCCCTGGTGGCTCGCCCGCTCCATTCCGGCCAGTGCGCGCCGGATCTGGCGCAGCGCCTGGTTCCGGGTGAACTCCGACTGGCCCTCACGGACCAGCCAGGCTGCGATCCGCTGGAGCAGCTGGGTGTGCTCCTCGATGTCCAGCTCGATGCCTTCGGGACCGTCGATCCGGCGGATGCGGTCGCGGTGGCCCAGGAGCATTTCCAGCGTCGAGCGGTACAGGCTCCACCGGGTCTCCGGGAGCAGGCCCTCGCGGCGGCGGTGCAGGGCGCAGATCACCGCGCAGAGCAGCGGCGTACGGGCCAGGTCGCGGAGCGTGGGGTTCTGGTCGAACTGGCGGGAGAGGTCGCGTTCCAGCTCGTCCAGGCGGTCGGCGTCGTCCTCCTCGGAGAGCCGGGCCGCCCGGTGCCAGGAGACGACGAACGCCTGGATGTCCTCGTTCCGCATGGGCAGCAGGCGTAACTCGGCGAAGCCGTCCGAGCGCAGCCAGTCCGATTCGACAGCGAGCGGCCGTACGGTCGTGACGCACCGGGTCTCCGGATAGCGGCGCAGCAGCTGGGAGAGCCAGGTGTGTGCCTGCTCCCGGTCCTCCGGCGGCACCTCGTCCAGGCCGTCCACGAGCAGTAACGCCCGCCCGGACGCCAGGACCCGGCCCGCCCAGCCCTCCGGGGCCCTGTCGATCACCAGTCCCGCCACGGTCGACAGCTCCGCCGGGCCCGGGAACGTACCGCCGCGAGCGCGCAGGGAGCGCAGGGGTACGACGAAGGGGACCAGGCCGTTCAGCGGGGCCAGGTCGTCGGGGAGGGTGCGGGCCGAGGCATGGGCGGCCAGCCACCACAGCAGGGTCGTCTTCCCGGCGCCCGCGTCGCCGCGCAGCAGGACGCGGGGGCGGTCGGTGAGGAGGGTGTCGATGCGCTGGGGGAGGGGAGCGGCCTGGTCCGGGGTCCCCAGGTCCCGCGCGGCCCGGTCCCGGGTCCGGTCCTGCGCCTGGGCCTCCAGGCTGAGATAGGCCGTGTCGAGGTCCCACTCGGAGTCGTGCCGGTCCAGCTCGTCCAGGCCGAAGATCTTCGTACGGCGGTACTTGGCGCCCAGGGCCTGGGCGTACTCGGCCTCGTACCGCTGGTCCTGCGGAAAGCTTTCGTGGACGCTTTCGAGGCGCGGCTCGATGCCTGCCCGCTGGAGGGCGAGGCGGAACGGGGGCGCCGCGAGCACCGGGCCGAGCGGGACGCAGTCGAGGCGTCGGCCCTCGCGCTCCTGCGGGACCTGGCGGGCGATGCCCAGGAGCACGTCGCCCATGAAGACCGGGCCGCCGGAGAGCCCGGACAGGGCGGGGGGTTCGCTGTCCGGGCGGGCGGGCGGCGGGCCGTCCAGATTGCAGACCAGCACGTCACGGAGCCGTCCCGCCATGGGCAGGATCGTCGCCGTGTACTGGTCCGCCTCCAGCCGCCGGTCGGGGCCGTAGCGCTGGACGCGCGGGAAGCCGGTGATATCGCAGCCGGGGATCGCCTGGCGGGTGTCTACCGCGCCGAACCGGGCCGGGGGGACCTGCCGCACCGGCCCGGTGGCCTCCAGCAGGGCCACGTCCAGCCGGTAGTCGATCCAGGCGACCGTGGCCCGTACGCGGTCCGGGCGGGCGGGGTGGGCCACCTGGATGGACCCGGTCTTGACGACATGGGCGCAGGTCAGGACCAGCCGGTCGGTGAGGAGGACGCCGCTGCCCTGAAGGGCGCCGAAGACGGCCACCGTACGGTCGGCGGGGTGGGTGGGGCGTACGTACGAGATGCTCACGAGCGGACCGGCCCGTCACCGGACCCCGCCGTGGCCCCGGACCCCGCCGTGGCCCCGAACCCCGCCGTACTCCCGTCGTCCTCCGTGCCGATCTCCCATGCCTCCCCGGTCACCGCGTTCCGGGGGCTCAGGGTGAACGCCACCTTGTGCGTGCGGCCCGTGGCCCGGGAGGCGTCGGCGCCCGCCTCGACCACCCAGGCCCTGACCTTGCCGCCCGCCTTGGCCTCCTTGCGCAGTTCGAGGGTGAACTCCATCTGGATGTCCCCGACCTCGAAGGCGAGAGGCCGCCCCGTGGCCCGCGAAGCCGCCTCCACCAGCTGGTTGCGGATGGATTCCACGGCATCGGCCAGCTCGATGCCGTCCAGGTCGTGGGTGCTCTCTGCCGTCATGGTGGGTCCCCCCGGGGGTGCGTGCCGCTTTCCCGTCAGCGTAGTGACGTAGCGGGCCGAAGGTCCTGAATCGGAAGGACTTAGGTCCCACCGGCGGTGACAAGGCGCACAGGCCGAAACATGCCTACTATCCACGGCCGTAGACGGCGCTGGGATCGGCGGAGGGTCCTTCGGCCCGGCGGGCGGAGCCCGGTCCGGAGCATCGGGCGATACGGCCCGTTCGTGGCCCCATGTCCGGAAAAGTGCCCGCAGAACAGCGTTTAAACCTCATTCGGGTGAGGGATTTCGTCGCCCGCCCCGGGCCCCGAAACGGGACAACCGAGACGAATTCCCGGGCCCCTCTCTACGGCTTTTCTTCGTAGATGGGGTGTTTGAGCATCGGCCGGGGGGCGGGTTACCAAGGTTGAGCAAGCCCGGACAGCACGCCGGGTCCACTCACCTTCGGAGGACTTCACCGTATGAAGCGCGCAACGAACCAGCACACCATCCGCCCGACCGCTTCCCGTATCCGCGGCGCCGTCCTGGCCGCCGGCCTGGGAGCGTCCGTGGTGCTGGGTGCAGGCACGGCGTTCGCATCCGGTACCACCGGTACCGCCGCTCTTGCCCCGGGTTCCGCCGCCGAGGCCGTCGCCCAGCAGGCGGCCGCGCAGAGCAAGGCCGCCGACGCGGCCAAGAAGGCGGCGGCGAAGAAGGCGTCCGACGCCAAGAAGAAGGCCGAGGACAAGAAGAAGGCCGCGAAGAAGAACGCCGCCTCCTGGAAGTCCCCGGTCAAGAAGTACACGCTGACCGCCAGCTACGGGAACGGTGGCGCCCGCTGGGCCGCCAAGCACTCCGGCCAGGACTTCGCGGTGCCGGTCGGCACCCCGGTCTCGGCCGTCCACACCGGCACCGTCGTCAAGGCCGGCCCGAACGGCGCCGGTGACGGCCCCGCGTACGGCAACGCCGTCGTGATCAAGCACGCCAACGGCAAGTACTCGCAGTACGCGCACCTGTCGAAGGTCAACGTCAAGATCGGCCAGAAGGTCAAGACGGGCCAGAAGATCGCCCTGTCCGGCAACACCGGAAACTCCAGCGGCCCGCACCTGCACTTCGAGATCCGCACCACCCCGAACTACGGCTCGGCGCTGAACCCGGCCGCGTTCCTCCGCTCGGTGCACGTCTCCATCTGATCCGGCCGGCGTAACCGCGCGACCCCGGCCCGGAGACCGGCGAACCGGTCCGTACCCGGCGGGCGCGCAGCACAACCGAAGAGCGTTTCAGTGGACCCGTTACACCCCGGTACCCGGGGCGTGCGCCCGGGTCACCCGACCGACGGCGACGTCGAGGACAGCCTCACGGCTCACTCCTCGGGGTCGCCGTCGGCGTTGTACCGGACGGACGGACGGACAGCCGGCCGGGAGGGCGGAAGGGCCCGGGTCCGGGGGCTCACCCCTGCGGCTGCCGCTCCTCCGCCACCCGCAGCACCGGAAAGCTCCCCGTCGTCGTCGGCGCGTGCTCCGGCAGCCACAGCACCGCGATCGCACCCCCCGTGCCCTCCGCCGCACCCGAGGGCGCCGCGTTCCGGAAGGTCAGCCGGGCCCCCAGCACCCGCGCCTGGCCCGCCGCGATCGTCAGGCCCAGGCCGTGCCCGTGCCCGGCGCGGTCCATCGACCCCGTACGGAACCGGCTCGGCCCGTCCCGCAGCAGCTCCTCCGGGAACCCCGGACCGTGGTCCCGGACCCGTACCACCCGGCCCTCCACCGTGACCTCCACCGGGGTGGAGCCGTGCTTGGCCGCGTTGCCGAGGAGATTGCCGAGGATGCGCTCCAGGCGGCGCGGGTCCGTGGAGACCCAGGACTCGTGCACCACCCGCACGGTCACGTCCGGGTCCAGCAGCCCGACCCGTCGGCTGACGAACTCCCCGAGCGGCAGCTCCTGGAGCTCCGCCCGCTCCGACGCGCTGTCCAGGCGGGCCACCTCCAGCACGTCCTCGACCAGCGTCCGCATCGCCTGGGCCCGGTCCCGTACCAGCTCGGTCGGGCGGCCCGGCGGCAGCAGCTCGGCGGCCGTGAGCAGCCCGGTCACCGGGGTGCGCAGCTCGTGGGCGATGTCGGCGGTGACCCGGCGCTCAGCCTCGATCCGCTCGTTCAGCGCGTCGGTCAGCGCGTCGACCGCCCGCGCCAGCTCGTCCGTCTCGTCGCGGACGACCCCGCCCACGGCCTCCCGGACCCGTACGTCGGTGTGGCCCTCGGCGACCCGGCCCGCCGCTGCCGCCGCCTTCCGGAGGCGGCGCGAGAGCTGGCCGCCGATGAGGACGCCGAGCGCGCAGCCGACGAAGACCACGGAGACCGAGCCGATGATCAGGGCCCGGTCCAGGTCCTTCATGATCGTCGCGGACCGGTCCGCGAACCGGGTGTGCAGCGAGAGCACGTCCCCGTTGGCCAGCGGGACGGCCGCCCACACATCGGGCACCCCGTCGGGGGTCTGCGCCACATGCGTGGCCCGCCGGTTCTTGCGGACCTCGTCGCGCAGGCTCGGCGGGATCGTCGGGTCGTTGAGCTTCGCGCCGAACTTGGGCGCGTTCTTCTGCATGCCCGTCGCCTCGTAGAACCGCTGCGCGCCCAGCAGCCGCTCCAGCTGCACCTCGCGGGCGTTCTCGATCATGGAGACCCGGGCCGCGTTGTGCACCACCAGGCTCAGCGCCACCGCGATGAGCGCGCCGACCGCGGCGATGGCGATGCTGATCTTCCAGCGGACACCGGTCCGCAGGGCCAGTCGTTTCACGGGCACCTCACCGGCCGTCCCGCCCCCGGGTGTCCCACCGGCTGTCCTGCCCCCGGATGCCTCATCGGCCGCCCCACCGGCTGTCCTGCCCCCGGGTGTCCCACCGGCCGTCCCGCCCCCGGACGCCTCACCGGTCGCCCTGCCCCCAGCCGCCTCATCCGCGCAGCTTGTAGCCGAAGCCGCGGACCGTCTCGATCCGGTCCTGGCCGATCTTCGTGCGCAGCCGCTGGACGTGCACGTCCACGACCCGGGTGTCGCCGCCCCAGCCGTAGTCCCAGACCCGCTCCAGGAGCTTGTCGCGGGAGAGTACGGTGCCGGGCGCGGAGGAGAACTCCAGCAGCAGCCGCATCTCGGTGGGCGTCAGCGCCACCTGCTCACCGCCGCGCCGCACCTCCATGCCCTCCGTGTCGACCTCCAGGTCGCCGAAGACCAGCACCCCGCCGAGCCCCTCGGCCTCCCCCTCCGTACCGCTCCGGCCCGTGCCCTCCGGTCCGGCCGCGTGGCCGAAGCGGCGCAGTACGGCGCGGATACGGGCGACCAGGACCGCGCCGTCGAAGGGCTTGGTGACGTAGTCGTCCGCCCCCGCCTCCAGGCCGAGCACCACGTCGATGGAGTCGGCCCGCGCGGAGAGCATGATCACGGGGACGGTGGACTCGTCCCGGATGCGGCGGCACAGGCTCACCCCGTCGAGCCCCGGCACCATCACGTCGAGCAGCGCGATGTCCGGCCGGTCGGCCCGGAACGCCTCCAGGCCGGAGAGCCCGTCGGGCATCGCGGTGACCGTGAAGCCGACCCGCTCCAGAGCGAGCTGGGTGGCCTCACGGATGACATCGTCGTCCTCGACGAAGAGGACGTGGGTCTCGGCCATGCGCCTGCTTCCCGCTTTCAGTTCCCGCTCGATCGTTCCTGCTCGTCCGGCTCGTCCGGCTCGGCCCGCTCCTCCGGCTCGTCCGGTTCCACCGGTTCCGTCTGTGCGGGCAGTTCACCGTCCGTGTCGTCGAGGCCACGGCTGAAGTCGTTGTGCACCCGGTCGTGCTCGGCGAAGCGCCCGTCGGTCCAACGGTAGGTGACCACCTCGGAGCCGGACGGGAAGGCCATCGGGTCCTTCTCCCGGTACACCTGGGTCGTCACCACGAGGTCGCCCCGGTCGATGGTTCCGTAGACGGCGGGGACCTCGGCCATGAAGACGTTCTCGTACGAGCCGTCCTCGCGCGCGCGGTAGACATACGTGCCGATCCCCACCGAATCGGCGCAGCTCATCACGTTGACCACGACATCGGCGGACGGCCCGTCGGTCATCGAGCCGTAGGAGGTGTCGACCGGGTACGCCTTGCCGGCGCAGGGCTCCAGCACGTCCTTGACCTGCTCGCTCACCGCGGGATCGCCCTTGACGAGGGCCACCACGTTGACACGCCGGGTGACGGGGGTCGTGCCGGAGGGGACGGGGCGCGGGGAGACCTGGGCGACCGACTGGCCGCCGGCCGGGCCCTCGTCGCGGGTGCCGGTGCCGCCGGTGGAGCAGCCGACGCAGAACAGCCCGAAGGCGGCGAGTCCGGCCAGGGCCGTACCACTCGCCGCCATCCCTGCCCGGAACCTGCCGTTCCGGCGGGGTCTCCCGGAGGGGCTCCCGTCGTCGGCACCCGTCCCGCCGCCGCCGACGCCGTCCCCCTCGCTCCGGCCGCCGTTCCCGCTGCCGTCGCTGCTGCCTGTCAGGCCGCGCACCGCTCCCGCCCCCGCTCGTCATGACGCCCGTTCCGCTGCGCCCGCGCTCCCACGACGGAGGTGACCTTCGACCGCTGGGCCGGAACCCGGCCGGTGGCGGCGGGCGCCGCACTCCGGTGGCTCCCGGCTTCCCGGCGGCCCCCGGCCTCCGGGCCGCTCCCGGTTCCCCGGTGGCTCCCGGTCTCGCGGGCGACCGCCTCGCGGCTCGTCAGCTCACGGCTCTCCAGCTCCTGACGCAGACGCGCCAGCGCCCGGTGCAGCGTGCTCTTGACCGTACCGGCCGACATGCCGAGCGCCGCGGCCGTCTCCTCCGTACTCATCTGCTCCCAGTGTCGCAGCACGACGACGCTGCGCTGCTTCGGAGCCAGGATGCCGAGGATGTCCATCAGCAGGGCGCGGTCCGCACGCTGCTCGCTGCCGTCGTCGACGCTCGCGTCGGGCAACTGCTCGGTGGGCACCTCGTCGAGCTTGCGCGCCCGCCACCACTCCGTACGGGTGTTGATCATGACGCGGCGCAGATAGGCGTCGGCGAGGGACTTGTCGGCGATGCCGTCCCAGCGGCCGTACGTCCGCACCAGCGCGGTCTGGAGCAGGTCCTGCGCGTCCACGGGGTCGGGAACCAGACGCCGTGCGCTGCGCAGCAGCGCCTCCTGCCGTGTGCGTACGTAGTCCTCGAACGCGAGCACCTCGCCCTGCGCCATGACAACCGCCTCCGTCCCCGTGGAATCCCCGTGTACTGCTGTCGGAGACGCTACGGAGGCGTTGTCACGAGGTTGTGCGGAGCAGCCGTACACCGACGCACGGCTGTCCATCGGTTGTGTAACAGCGCCGGTTCAGGACCGCATCACATCGGCGGTTCACAGCACCGGTCCACGTCACCGGTCCACACCGGCGGTTCACGTCACCGTTCACGTCAGCGGCAGCCGGTACCGGCCGTCCGCCAGCGGTTCGACCAGCCCGTCGGCCACCAGCCCGTCCAGCGCCCGGGCCCGCTGCACCGGCTCCTCCCACACCGCGTCCAGAGCGGCCTGCGGTACGGGGGTGAGCGCATCGCGCAACACCGCGAGCAGCCGCCCGCGCACCTGCCGGTCGGTCCCCGCGTACGTCTGGCCCTTCCGGGGCGGCCCCTCGTGCGCGGGCTTCCCGGCCAGCCGCCAGGCGCAGTGCGCGGAGATCGGGCAGCGCTCACAGCTCTCGTTGCGCGCGGTGCACACGAGCGCGCCCAGCTCCATCGTGGCCGCCGCCCACTTCGCCGCGCGCTCGTCCTCGTCCGGGAGCAGGGCGCGGGCGAGCTTGCGCTCGGCGGCGGTGGTGGCGTTCGGCGGGTACTGGATGCCGTTCGCGGCGCGGGCGAACACCCGGCGGACGTTGGTGTCGAGCACCGCGTGCCGCTGTCCGTACGCGAACGAGGCCACGGCCGCCGCCGTGTACTCGCCGATCCCGGGCAGCGCCAGCAGTTGGCTGTGCTCGCTCGGTACGTCACCGCCGTGCCGTTCCGTTATCGCCTGCGCGGCCCCGTGCAGCCGCAGCGCGCGGCGCGGGTAGCCGAGCCTGCCCCAGGCGCGGACCGCTTCCCCGGGCGCCTCGGCGGCCAGGTCGGCGGGGCGGGGCCAGCGGGCCAGCCACTGCTCGTACACCGGGAGGACCCGGCTCACCGGAGTCTGCTGGAGCATGAACTCGCTGACCATCACCCCCCAGGCGCCCGCTTCGGGGCGGCGCCAGGGGAGATCGCGGGCGTGCTGCTCGAACCACCCGATGACGGGGGTGTGGAGGGCGGCGGCGGGGGGCGTCTGCGGCCCCTGGGGCGTCTGGGGCGTCTGGGGTGAAGTCGAAGTCATGGCAGTCATCGCACCGACGATCCTGACACGGAAGGCGGGAGCGGTGTCACGGGTACGGGGGTGTCGGCCCGCGCGGCGGTCCCGGAGGGTGAGAACGCCACCCGTTCTGTCCCCTGTGACCGAACTCCCGCGACCGGCCCCCGTGATGATCATCGGCAGAACCTGATGATGATCGGCAAAACTTGTGACCGGAGCGGCGGGTGGGGCCTGAAGCGGCCCCGATCTCTCGTAGAGTTCGACCCGTGGGATCTATGCGCAATCCGGTCGGTCCGCTTCCCTCCAGCATCTACTGGCGACGAAGGGCGGTAGCGGGGCTTCTGGTTGCGCTCCTCGCGGCCCTGATCGCCTGGGCGGTCACCTCCGCGGGCTCCGGCGGCACCAAGGACGACGCCAAGCCCGGCGGCTCCGACCCGGTCAAGTCGATCACCCCCGGCCCGTCGAGCTCCGGCCCGGCGATCACCCAACGGCCGGGCGGGCGCGACGAGTCGGACGACGCGGACGGGGAGAGCGGCTCGGGCGGCACGGCCGGTTCGATCGGCCCCGGCGACGGCGCCACGGGCGGGGGTTCCGGCGGCGCGAGTGACGGTACGGGATCTGACGGTACGTCAACCGGCGGTGCGGGCACGGCCGGTTCGGGCAGTGGCGGTACGGGATCGGGCGGCGGCTCCACGGGCCGACAGGTCCCGGCGGGCTCCCCGCTCCCCGTGTGCAAGCCGGGCGCGGTGGAGCTGACCCTGCGCACGAAGGTCACGTACGGCCCCGACGACCGCCCCGAGTTCGAGATCATCGCCCGCAACACCTCGTCGGCCACCTGCAAGGCCGACCTGGGGCCGAAGAACGTGGTGCTCACGGTCACCGAGGCCGGGCAGAAGAACGACGACGTGATCTGGTCCTCGAAGGACTGCCCCGCGAACCCGGACCCGCTCTTCTTCCAGGTCCCGGCCGGGGCGACGGTCATGCACGCGGTGGAGTGGAACCGCGTCCGCTCCGCCCCCAACTGCGCCACCCCACCGGCCACGAAGGCGGGCCCGGGCACATACCTGCTGGAAGCGAAGGCCCCGAACACCAAGATCCGCCCGGCCTCCTTCGTCCTGAAGAAGGACTGACCGCCCACGATTTCAGCCCGCCCGTCGCCACCACTCCAGCCGGTCCGGCGTTTGAGGACGGCCCCGTCTGCGTGGACGGGCGTCGCCCTCACAGGACCGGGTGAGGCGGGCCATCCCAGCCCGTCCGGCGTTTGAGGACGGAACCTCCGGCCCCGGTGGACGGCACGCAAAAGGAGGCCGCCCGCAAAGGACGACCTCCCCGGTCAAACCCGGCCAGAAATCAGACGTACCGCTCCAGGATCGACGACTCCGCCAGCCGCGACAGCCCCTCCCGCACGCTCCGCGCCCGGGCCTCGCCGACGCCGTCCACCGTCTGGAGGTCGTCCACGCTCGCCGCCAGCAGCTTCTGGAGGCCGCCGAAGTGCTCCACCAGCCGCTCGATGATCGCCCCCGGCAGCCTCGGCACCTTCGCCAGCAGCCGGAAGCCCCGCGGGGAGACCGCCGAGTCCAGCGTCTCGGGCGAGCCGCTGTATCCCAGGGCCCGCGCCACCACCGGCAGCTCCAGCAGCTCCGTGTGGCTCAGCGCGTCCAGCTCCGTCAGCGCCTCTCCCACCGTGCGCGACCGTTTCGCCGTCGGCTCGGGCACATAGTCCCGGACCACCAGCTCCCGCTCCGGCTCCACGCCCGCGATCAGCTCGTCCAGCTGGAGCGAGAGAAGGCGTCCGTCGGTGCCGAGCTCGACCACGTACTCCGCGATCTCCGTCGCGATCCGCCGCACCATCTCCAGCCGCTGCGCCACCGCCGTGACGTCCCGGACGGTGACCAGGTCCTCGATCTCCAGCGCGGAGAGCGTGCCGGCCACCTCGTCCAGGCGGAGCTTGTACCGCTCCAGCGTGGCGAGCGCCTGGTTGGCCCGGGACAGGATCGCGGAGGACTCCTCCAGGACCCGCCGCTCCCCGTCCACGTACAGCGCGATCAGGCGCATGGACTGGGAGACCGAGACGACGGGGAAGCCGCACGCCTTGGAGACCCGGTCCGCCGTACGGTGCCGGGTGCCCGTCTCCTCCGTGGGGATCGAGGCGTCCGGGACCAGCTGCACCCCGGCCCGCAGGATCTTGGTGATGTCCTTGTCGAGGATCAGCGCCCCGTCGAGCTTGCACAGCTCGCGCAGCCGGGTCGCGGTGAACTCCACGTCCAGCACGAACCCGCCGGTACACATCGATTCGACGGTCTTGTCCATACCGAGGACGATCAGCCCGCCGGTGTTGCCCCGGAGAATGCGCTCCAGGCCGTCCCGCAGGGCCATTCCGGGCGCGACCGCGCTCAACGAGGCGCGCATCAGCGCCTCGTTACCGGTGCCTTGGCCGGACTTTCCGGGCGCTGTCGCCCGGTCGTTGGCTGCCACTGCACTCCTCCGGTCACAGGTTTGCGGTGCCCTTGCGTCCCCCATGCCGTGTCCACGGGCGGGCGAGACCAGGGCAAAGTCTACCGGCGCGCGTTGTCCTCCTGCGGTGCCTCCTGACGAGACCGGCGCGGGAGGACCCGCAGAGCGTCCCCCATGTCGGCGACTTCTGTGACCTTCATACCCGAAGGAACCCGTCCCGGGTCGGTCGGCACCAGGGCGTGGGTGAAGCCGAGACGGTGAGCCTCGGCCAGTCTCCGCTGGACCCCAGTCACCCTTCTGACCTCGCCCGCGAGCCCCACCTCACCGATCGCGACCAGGTTCTTCGGGAGCGGGGTGTCACTGGCGGCGCTGGCCAGCGCCAGCGCGACCGCGAGGTCGGCGGCGGGCTCGGTGAGCTTCACCCCGCCCACCGTCGCGCTGTAGATGTCCCGCTTGCCGAGCGCGCTGATCCGGCCGCGCTGCTCCAGGACGGCGAGCATCATCGAGACCCGGGAGGTCTCCAGGCCCGAGGTGGTGCGCCGGGGCGAGGGGATCTGCGAGTCGACGGTGAGCGCCTGGACCTCGGCGACCAGGGGCCGCTTGCCCTCCAGCGTCACCGTGAGGCAGGTGCCCGGGACGGCGACGTCGCGCCGGGTCAGGAAGAGGCCCGAGGGGTCGGCGAGCCCGGTGATGCCCTCGTCGTGCAGCTCGAAGCAGCCGACCTCGTCGGTCGCCCCGTAACGGTTCTTGACGCCGCGCACCAGGCGCAGCCGGGCGTGGCGGTCGCCCTCGAAGGAGAGCACCACGTCGACCAGGTGCTCCAGCAGCCGGGGCCCGGCGATCGCCCCGTCCTTCGTGACATGGCCGACGAGCAGCGTGGCCATCCCGCGCTCCTTGGAGGCCCTGATCAGCGCCCCGGCGACCTCCCGGACCTGGGCCATCCCGCCGGGCGCGCCGTCGATCTCGGGCGAGGCGACCGTCTGCACCGAGTCCAGGATCAGCAGCGAGGGCTTCACCGCGTCCAGGTGCCCGAGCACCGCCGACAGGTCCGTCTCCGCCGCGAGGTAGAGGTGGTCGTTGATCGCCCGGATGCGGTCGGCCCGCAGCCGGACCTGGCTCGCGGACTCCTCGGCGGTCACATAGAGCGTGCGGTGGTCGTCGCTCGCTGCCTTGGCCGCCACGTCCAGCAGCAGCGTCGACTTGCCCACCCCCGGCTCGCCCGCCAGCAGCACGACGGCCCCCGGCACGAGTCCGCCGCCGAGCACCCGGTCCAGCTCGCCGACACCGGTCGAGCGCGCCGTGGCCGTACGGCTGTCGACCTGGCCGATCGGCAGCGCGGCGGTGGAGACCCGGCCTGCGGCGGTCGTGCGCACGGCGGGCGCGCCGCCGAACTCCTCGACCGTCCCCCACGCCTGGCACTCGGGGCAACGGCCGAGCCATTTGGCGGTGGTCCAGCCGCATTCGGTGCAGCGGTAGGACGGCCGGTCCTTCGCGGATTTCGTACGGGCAGCCATGGCGTCACCGTATCGGTGGGGTCTGACAACGCCCCGCCGGGTGGGCCCGGCGACGACCGCCGGGCAGGGCCCGGACACCCCGCCGGGCGGGCTGATCACGCCCGCCGCACAGGGGCGCGGGGCGGCCCCTCCGCACAGAGGGCGCACAGAAGCACCGGGGGCGGACAGCGGAAGCGTCGGGGCGGGCGTCGGGAGCGGAGCCGGAAGCGCCACGGCCGGAAATCCGTGATCCCCGTTGATCCCGTCGATCCCCGTTGATCCCTGCCGGTCCCGTCGGTCTCCGTCCCCTTTCGGGCGATACCTTCACCCGTAAGGATGAAATGCGCTCAAGGGGCGCCAAGGGCACGTACTCCTCTGCCTACGGTCGCCGGGTGACGAGCAGCAGGATGCAGGCCCCCACGCACACCACCGGCGCACACCGGGCGCACCGACGAGCGCCTCACGCCTCGGACCGGCGGCCGGCCGCACGTTACGAACCGCACCTCGACGGCCTCTTCACCTACTGCCTCTCCGTCCTCTGCGACCACGAGGCGGCGACCGAGGCGCTCGGTGCGGTCCTGGCCATCGCGGACCGGCACGAAGCCCGGTGCCCCGAGGCCGAGGAGGAACGTCAATCCTGGCTCTACGCCCTGGCCCGGTGGACCTGTCTGCGCACCCTCACCGAGCGCAGGCGGGGCCGCCAGTCCCACCGCAGACCCGCCACCGCCCCGGCCGCGAAGGCGGAGCCCGCACCGCCCGCCCCGGACCCCGCGCCCCCCACCCCCGAGGACGCCACCACCCCCGACCCCGCCGAGTCCCCGGCCGCCGAGGCACGCAGGCGGGAGCTCGCCACACTGGCCTGGCCCGAGGCCGCCGGTACCACCCCCGAGCAGCGCGAAGCGCTCGAACTGGCCGTACGCCACCGGCTCACCCCCCGCGCCGTCGCCTCCGTGCTCGGCCTGGAGCCGGTCACCGCCCGGGAGCTCCTGGCGGCGGCCGCCTGCGAGGTCGAGCGCACCCGGGCCGCGCTCGTCGTCGTGGAGACCGCCGACTGCCCCACCGTCGCCCGGCTCACCGGCGACCACCAGGTGCTGCTCTCCGCCGCACTCCGCCGCGAGCTCGTCCGGCACGTCGACGACTGCCCCCGGTGCCGCCGCGCCGCCGAACGGGTCGACGCGGCAGGCCCCTGGCCCGGCGCCGCCGTCGCCCCGGCCGCACCGCTGCCGCTCGTCGAGGCCCCCCGCCCCTCCGTGTACGTCGCCCGCGCCCAGGCCCGGCGCTCCCGCTCGGGCGGCCCCCGCTTCGGCCGCACCGGCTACCCGCTGGACCCCAAGGACCACGCCGCCCGCCGGGACCGGCTGCGCGCCCGGGTCGTCACGACGACGGTGGTCGCCACCGTGGTCGCCGCCCCGGTGATCGCCCTGTGGGCCGCGTACCGGGGCGCCCCGGTCACCGGCGAGGGCCACGACGGCTCCAAGGTCACCGCCACCGAGATCGACGGCGCGGGCGAGATGAGCGGCGACCCCGGAGCCCCGTACGAGAAGGCGGGCAGCGCCCGCCCCGGCGACCGGCGCGGGGTGCACTCCCCGGACGTCACGGCCGAGGTCGTCAGCACCGGCGGCGACCGCGAGGGCGCGGGCCGGCTGACCGTCACCGCCCGGACCACCGGCGCGCTCACGGCCATCACGCTGACCGCCTCCGCCCGGGGCCCGGTCGAATGGTCGGCGGCCACGGACGCGCGGTGGCTGCACCTGAGCCGTACGTCGGGCACCCTGGCGGCCGGGAAGAGCACCACGATCACGGCCGCGGTGAACCACGCGGCGGCCCCGGGCGGCCCGTGGCGGGCCCGGATCACGCTGGACCCCTCGGGCTCCGCCGTGATCATCGACGGTCACGGCGCCACGGCCCCGCCGACCGGCTCCAAGCCCGGCCCGACCCGCCCCGCACCCGGTTCCCCCGGCCCCACGGACCCGCGCCCGACCGACCCGGGCCCGACCCGGCCCGGCCCCGGCCCCTCCGACCCGGGCCCCACGGACCCCGGCCCGACCGATCCGGGCCCGGGCCCCGGCCCCACCGACCCGGCCCCCACGGACCCCACCCCGACGGACCCGACGCCCACCGACCCGACGGACCCGCCCGAGCCGACGGACCCCGCCCCCACCGACCCGCCCCCGCCCTCACCGGACCCGGGCCCCCCGGACCCGACGGAGTGACGACGGGCGCCCGGAAAGCACACGCCGGGTGCCGCTCTCAGACCTGCGGGTCCGCCGGATGCGGCGCCATCGGCAGCAGCGAGGCGAGCCGCTCCTCGCACAGCTCCACCAGCCGGTCGTACCCCTCCTTGCCCATCAGCTCGATCAGCTCCGGGCGGTAGGAGACGTACACCGGCTCCCCGGCCCCGTGCGCGGAGGTGGCCGAGGTGCACCACCAGTGCAGGTCGTGGCCGCCCGGCCCCCAGCCCCGGCGGTCGTACTCACCGATCGTCACCTGGAGCACCCGGGTGTCGTCGGGCCGGTCGATCCAGTCGTACGTACGCCGTACCGGCAGCTGCCAGCACACGTCCGGCTTGGTCTCCAGCGGCTCCTTGCCCTCCCGCAGCGCCAGGATGTGCAGCGAGCAGCCCGCCCCGGCGGCGAATCCCGGCCGGTTCTGGAAGATGCAGGACCCCTCCCAGCGGCGCGTCTGGCGTTCGCCGTCCTCGTCGACGCCGACCCACCCCGTCTCCGTACCGACGTCGTGGAACTGCCACAGCTCGGGAGTGAGCCGTGCCACGTTCTCGGCCACCCGCTTCTCGTCGTCCTCGTCGGAGAAGTGCGCGCCCAGCGTGCAGCAGCCGTCGTCCGCGCGGCCCGCCTGGATGCCCTGGCAGCCGCTGCCGAAGATGCAGGTCCAGCGGGAGGTCAGCCAGGTCAGATCGCAGCGGAAGACCTGCTCGTCGTCGCCCGGGTCGGGAAACTCCACCCAGGCCCGCGCGAAGTCGAGGCCCTTCTCGTCGGACGGGTCCGGTCCGTTCGCCTCCGGCCGTGCTGCCTGCTTGTTCGACTTCTGCTTCTTCGTGGCTTTGTCCTGCTTAGCCTTTTTCGTCTTTGGCACGCGCCCAGAGTAGGTCCAATGGAGCAGTAGCGTTCCGGTCATGAGACTCGGAGTCCTCGACGTGGGGTCGAACACGGTTCATCTGCTGGTGGTGGACGCCCACCCCGGCGCCCGCCCGCTGCCCGCGCACTCGCACAAGGCGGAGCTGCGGCTCGCGGAGCTGCTCGACGCGGACGGTGCCATCGGCCCGCTCGGCATCGACCGGCTCGTGGCGACGATCGCCGGGGCGGTCCAGGCCGCCGAGGACAAGGGGTGCGAGGACGTGCTCCCGTTCGCCACCTCCGCCGTGCGCGAGGCGACCAACGCGGACGAGGTCCTGGAGCGCGTACGGGTCGAGACCGGCGTCGACCTCGCCGTCCTGAGCGGCGAGGAGGAGGCCCGGCTCACCTTCCTGGCCGCCCGCCGCTGGTTCGGCTGGTCGGCGGGGAAGCTGCTGGTCCTGGACATCGGCGGCGGTTCGCTGGAGATCGCCTTCGGGATCGACGAGGAGCCGGACACCGCCGTCTCCCTGCCGCTCGGCGCGGGCCGCCTCACCGGTACCTGGCTGCCGGACGACCCGGCCGGCCCCGAGCAGGTCCGGGCGCTGCGACGGCACGTCCGGGCCAGCATCGCGCGGACCGTGGGCGTCTTCAGCCGCTCCGGCCGCCCGGACCATGTGGTCGCCACCTCCAAGACGTTCAAGCAGCTCGCCCGGATCGCTGGGGCCGCCCGCTCCACCGAGGGCCTTTACGTGCAGCGCTGCCTCAGCCGCAGCGCCCTGGAGGAGTGGGTCCCGAAGCTGGCGTCGATGACGGTCGAGGAGCGCGGCCGGCTGCCCGGCGTCTCCGAGGGGAGGGCCGCCCAGCTGCTCGCGGGGGCGCTGGTGGCCGAGGCCGCGATGGACCTGTTCGGGGTGGAGGAGCTGGAGATCTGCCCCTGGGCCCTGCGCGAGGGCGTCATCCTGCGCCGCCTGGACCACCTCCCGGTGGAGCGGGCCGCGCTGCCGGGGTGACGGCACCCCGCCGTCGTACTCCCGGGGTGACGGCCCTCCCCGGCCGCGCTCCCGGGACGACGGCCCTCCCCGCGTACTCATGCCCATGGCCCTGATCACTTTCCGCCGGGGCCCCTCGGCGCGGCGCACCACTGCCCGTACGCTGTCCAGGTGGCAGAACCAGTGGTGCGCATCCCCGATGCGAAGGTCGCCCTGTCAACGGCCTCGGTCTACCCCGAGTCCACCGCGACGGCCTTCGAGATCGCCGCGCGTCTGGGGTACGACGGTGTCGAGGTCATGGTCTGGACCGACCCCGTCAGCCAGGACATCGAGGCCCTGCGCCGGCTCTCCGACTACCACCGGGTCCCGATCCTCGCGGTCCACGCGCCCTGCCTCCTGATCACCCAGCGGGTCTGGTCCACCGACCCCTGGGTCAAGCTCCAGCGGGCCCGCGCCGCCGCCGAGCGGCTCGGCGCCTCCACCGTCGTGGTGCACCCGCCGTTCCGGTGGCAGCGCACCTACGCCAGGGACTTCGTGACCGGGATCTGGCGGATGGCGGAGGAGACGGACGTCCGGTTCGCCGTCGAGAACATGTACCCGTGGCGCTACCGGGACCGCGAGATGCTCGCGTACGCCCCCGACTGGGACGTCACCAACGACGACTACCGCCACTTCACGGTCGACCTCTCGCACACCGCGACCGCCCGCACCGACAGCCTCGCCATGGTGGACCGCATGGGCGACCGGCTCGCCCATGTCCACCTCGCCGACGGCAAGGGCTCGGCCAAGGACGAGCACCTGGTGCCCGGCCGGGGCGACCAGCCCTGCGCGGAGCTGCTGGAGCGGCTCGCCCGTACGTCGTTCGAGGGCCATGTCGTCATCGAGGTCAACACCCGCCGCGCGATGTCCTCCGCCGAACGCGAGGCCGACCTCGCCGAGGCTCTGGCCTTCACCCGCCTCCACCTGGCCTCGACCATCGCGCCCACCTCCGCCCCCACCGACCCGGCCCCCGGGCCCCGCCGCCCGTGACCGAGGACGCGCCCGCCCCCCGGCGCCGGGGCCGCCCCTCCCGCAAGGCCGCCGCCGAGGGACCCGACGCCCGTACGCGCATCCTGCGGGCGGCCCGTACCGAGTTCGCCGAGCGCGGCTACGACAAGACCTCGATCCGCCAGGTCGCCAAGGCCGCCGGGGTCGACGCGGCCCTCGTCCACCACTACTTCGGTACGAAGGACGAGGTCTTCGCCGCCGCCGTCGAGCTCTCCTTCGAACCGGCCCTCGTCATCCCCGAGGTCCTCGGCGGCCCCCCGGAGGGCCTCGGGGAGCGGCTGGCGCACTACTTCCTCTCCGTATGGGAGAACCCCGCCACCCGCGCCCCGCTCCTGGCGGTCCTGCGCTCGGCGCTCACCCACGAGGCGGCGGCGAAGGTGCTGCGCGGCTTCGTCCTGCGGCGGCTGCTGGAGCGGATCGCGGCGGACCTCGACGTGCCGGACGCCACCTTCCGCGCGGAGCTGGCCGCCTCGCACATGATCGGCATCGCGATGCTGCGGTACGTGATCCGCGCCGAGCCGCTCGCCTCGGCCGACCCGGAGGACATCGTCGCGATGGTGGCGCCGACGCTCCAGAGATACTTGACGGAGAGCTGAGCCGTACGGGCTCCGGGCCCCGCGCGGGCCCCGTTCCCCTGCCCTCCGGTGCCCACCCAGCGGCCACCGTGTCCCGTATTCCGGACAGCCTGTCCAGATCTTGGATTCGGGGCGTACGCTCGAAGTGGTCTTTCTTTATCTGTCGGAGGCAGTCTCCCTGCCGAAGGAGCGAGCGACGATGCCCCAGCTGAGGTCCCGCACGGTCACCCACGGACGCAACATGGCGGGCGCGCGCGCCCTTATGCGCGCGTCGGGCGTAGCGAGCGCGGACATCGGCAAGCCGATCATCGCGGTCGCCAACTCCTTCACCGAGTTCGTCCCCGGCCACACCCACCTCGCCCCGGTCGGCCGGATCGTCTCCGAGGCGATCCAGGCGGCGGGCGCGGTCCCGCGCGAGTTCAACACCATCGCCGTGGACGACGGCATCGCGATGGGCCACGGCGGCATGCTCTACAGCCTGCCCTCGCGCGACCTGATCGCCGACTCCGTCGAGTACATGGTCGAGGCGCACTGCGCCGACGCGCTGATCTGCATCTCCAACTGCGACAAGATCACCCCGGGCATGCTGATGGCCGCCATGCGCCTCAACATCCCGACCGTCTTCGTCTCCGGCGGCCCGATGGAGGCAGGCAAAGCCACCCTCGTCGACGGGACCGTGCGAAAACTCGACCTGGTCAACGCCATCAGCGACGCGGTCGACGAGTCCATCTCCGACGAGGACATCCTCCGTATCGAGGAGAACGCCTGCCCCACCTGCGGCAGCTGTTCCGGCATGTTCACCGCCAACTCGATGAACTGCCTGACCGAGGCCCTCGGCCTCTCCCTCCCCGGCAACGGCTCGGTCCTCGCCACCCACACCGCCCGCAAGGCGCTGTACGAGAACGCGGGCCGCACGGTCGTCGAGATCACCCGGCGCTACTACGAGCAGGACGACGCGACGGTCCTGCCCCGCGCCATCGGCACCCGCGCCGCGTTCGACAACGCCATGGCGCTGGACATCGCCATGGGCGGCTCCACCAACACGATCCTCCACCTGCTCGCCGCCGCCCAGGAAGCCGAGCTGGACTACGACCTGGCGGACATCAACGAGGTCTCGCGCCGCGTGCCGTGCCTCTCCAAGGTCGCCCCGAACGTCGCCCCCGGCGGCACGTACTACATGGAGGACGTCCACCGCGCGGGCGGCATCCCCGCCCTGCTCGGCGAACTGCACCGGGGCGGCCTGCTCAACGAGGACGTCCACTCCGTGCACTCCGACACCCTCGCCGAGTGGCTGAAGAACTGGGACGTGCGCGGCGGCTCCCCGTCCCCCGAGGCCGTCGAGCTCTGGCACGCGGCCCCCGGCTGCGTCCGCTCCGCGACCGCGTTCTCCCAGTCCGAGCGGTGGGACACCCTCGACCTGGACGCGGCGGGCGGCTGCATCCGCGATGTCGAGCACGCCTACTCCAAGGACGGCGGCCTCGCCGTCCTCAAGGGCAACCTCGCCGAGGACGGCTGCGTCGTGAAGACGGCCGGTGTCGACGAGTCGATCTGGACCTTCGAGGGCCCGGCCGTCGTCTGCGAGTCGCAGGACGAGGCCGTCGACAAGATCCTCCGTAAGGAGATCAAGGCCGGTGACGTCGTCGTCATCCGCTACGAGGGCCCGCGCGGCGGCCCCGGTATGCAGGAGATGCTCTACCCGACGTCCTTCCTCAAGGGCCGGGGCCTGGGCAAGGTCTGCGCGCTGGTCACCGACGGCCGCTTCTCCGGCGGTACGTCGGGCCTCTCCATCGGCCACGCCTCGCCCGAGGCGGCCTCCGGCGGCACGATCGCACTGGTCGAGGACGGCGACCGCATCCGGATCGACATCCCGAACCGCTCCATCGAGCTGCTGGTCGACGACGCCGAACTGGCCACCCGCCGCGAGGCGCTGAACGGCGTGTACGCACCCAAGGCCCGCGACCGCAAGGTCTCGGCGGCGCTGCGCGCGTACGCGGCGATGGCGACGAGCGCGGACCGGGGCGCGGTCAGGGACGTCTCCAAGCTGGGCTGACCTCCGGGGGCGGGGGCCGACGGCCCCTCCGAGCGCCGGCTCGCCGAGGCGGGGCGCCCCCTCCCGGTGGCCGGTCCCGCATTCTCAGCCCCTCCGGCGTTTGAGGAGCGGGGTCCGGGGCGGCGCCCCGGGGGCAACCGGGCCGGGCCCGCACCTCGGGAGGGGCCGAGGGTTTACGCCCCCGGAGGGCACCGGGGAACCCCCAAGGGCACCCGCCTCCAAGGCGCCCGGCCCCCCGGAGCCCGGCCCCCCCGAACCCCGGCCCCCGGCGCCAGGCCCGCCCCCTCACCAGCCCCCCGGCTCCCGCCCGTCCACCGCGAAGACCGACCCGTCCGGAGCCGTCCCCACCACCATCCGCCCCGCCGCCACCGGAGCGGGCAGGACCGAGGCGTACGTCAGCTTCCCCCCGCTCAGCCGCGCCCGGGTCTGCCCCACCAGCGCACCCCGGACGGTGTCGACGGCCAGCAGCCGCCCGTCGGCGGCCGAGAAGTACAGGCGCCCGCCCTCCCCGAGCACGGGCGCGGACCCCCTCCCCACCCCGGTCTCCAGCCGCCACAGCTCGGCCTTCCCGCCCTCGCCGCCCACCCCCGTGTCCACGGCCAGCAGCGAACCGCCCCGGCCCAGCAGATACGCGGCGTCCCCGGCCATGACCACCTGCGGCTCGTCCAGCCGGAAGGGCAGCCCGATCCGGGTGGCCTCCCGCGCGTCGGGGGCGTACCGCACCAGCCCGTCGATCTCCGCGTCCCGGTTCATCGACGTCAGGACCAGCTCCCCGGCCCCGGCGGTGGAGACCGGGGTGAGCATCCCGTCCAGCCGCCGCTGCCACACGGCCCGGCCGGTCGCCGCGTCCACGGCGGTCACCAGGGTGGAGACGCCGTCGGGCGAGTGCTCGGAGGCGTACGCGAGGCCGGACGCCTCGTCGTACAGCCCGAAGTCCGGCCGTACGTGCCCCGTCAGCGGGCCCTTCCACCGGGCCACCCCGCTCGTGCCGTCCAGCGCCGTGACCGTGCCGCCGTCCGCGACGACCAGCAGGGTGGAGCCCGCCGGGAACGCCGAGCCGGGGCTCGCGGAGACCCCGGTCTCCCGGACGGGGGCGCCCTTCACCGGGTCGTACGCGCGCAGCTTCCCGTCCGGGCCCGCCGAGAGCACCACCCCGCCCGAGACGATGGGTGCCGACGCGTCCCGGAGCGCGGTGTTCCGGTCCGACCAGAGGACGCGCCCGTTCGCGGGGTCGATCCGCGCGGTCCCGGACCCGTCCACCGCGCAGTACAGCGCCGCGCCCGCCCCGGCGGAGGAGCACACGGGGGTGGCGCTCCCGGAGGTCCGCAGCGCGATGCTCCACGGCGAGAAGACGGCCTCCTGCGCCGCCTTCCGCTCCGGCGCCTCCACGGAACCGCCGTCCCCGTCCCCGCCGCCCCACAGCGCGAACCCCCCGGCGCCCGCCCCCGCCACCAGCAGGAGCAGCGCGGCGGCCAGGACCAGCCGCCCGCGCCGGGCAGGAGGCGCCGCCGCCCGCACATGCGTGGCGTCCTCGGCCCCCTCCCGCTCCGCCACCGGGACGACGGTGACCGCGGCGGGCCGCCGCTGGGCCGGTATGAACGCGGCGGCCTCGTACGACGGCGGCCGCAGCTCCGCCATCACCTCGTCCGGCGTCGGCCGCGCGGCCGGGTCCTTCGCCAGACAGCGGCCGACCAGCTCCGCCAGATCCTCCGGCACCCCGCTCAGATCCGCCTCGTCGTGCACCACCTGGTACGCCACGATGTACGGGCTGTCCGAGTCGAACGGCCCCCGCCCCGTCGCCGCGTGGACGAGCACCGCCCCCAGCGCGAACACATCGGCGGCCGGCCCGACCTCCCGGGGCCGCTGGAACTGCTCGGGCGCCATATAGGGCGGCGAGCCGATCAGCTTGCCGGTCTCGGTGCGCAGATCGCTGTCGTACGGGCGGGAGATCCCGAAGTCGATGACCTTCGGGCCGGTGTCGGAGAGCAGTACGTTGCTCGGCTTCAGGTCGCGGTGGATGACGCCCGCCCGGTGGATGTCCCGCAGCGCCTCGGCCAGTCCGGCGGTCAGCCTGCGCAGCTCGGCGGGGGCCAGCGGGCCGTTCCGCTTCACCTGTTCGGCGAGGGTCGGCCCGGGCACGTACAGGGTGGCCATCCAGGGCCGTACGGCCTCCGGATCGGCGTCCACGACCGGCGCGGTGAACGCCCCGCTGACCCGTCGCGCGGCGGCCACCTCCTGCCGGAAACGGGCCCTGAACTCGGGGTCCGCCGCATACGGCCGGTGCACCACCTTCACCGCGAGCTGGAGCCCGGAGGCGGAGCGCGCCAGGTGGACGACGCCCATGCCGCCCGAGCCGAGACATGCCTCAAGGCGGTAGGTACCCGCGTATTCCGGAAACTCCGCTTCCGGATGCGCTCCGGCCCCTGGCAGCGGCGGCATCGCCCACCCCCGTGTTGTGATGCGCAAGCGCGACGCACGGAGCCTAGTCGATGGTGCGTGCGAGCGGCGTGGGGCTTGTTAGCCTGCGCGTCGTACGCCTTCGAACACATCGTTCACATCGTTTCTCAGTGGGGGAGGCCCTGATGGGCAAGGACGAGCAGACCATCGAACAGGCGGAGGGGACGACGGCCGAGGCGGCCGAATCCACCACGACCGCCGCGGCTGCGGCGGCGGCACCGGCCGCCCTGCCCAAGTACCCGATCGCCCCCGGCTACCGGGTCAACGTCCGCACCGGCCCCGGCACCAGCTACCGGATCGTGCGGACGCTCCCGGTCGGGATGCGCATCCCGATCTACTGCCAGAAGCCGGGGGAGCGGGTCACCGGCCCGTACGGCACGTCGAACCTCTGGGACAACATCGCCAACGGCCAGTTCGTCTCGGACGCCTACGTGTACACCGGCAGCGACGGCTACATCGCCCCGCGCTGCGACTGACCGCCCGCCTCACCGGCCCCGTACGGCCGCGTCTCACGGAACGGCCCCCGCCCGGGGATAATCGACCCCGTGAGCGAGAACAGCGAGACCCCCGGCACCCGGCCCGCCGGAGCGAACGGCTCCGGCGGCGCCTCCACCCCTCCCGGCCCGCAGCCCGAGCCGATCCGCTTCTTCGGGACGACCTGGGTCGACCGCGACGGCGGCTACGGGCTGCGGCGCGTCGGCGTCGCGGTGGGCTCGCTCGTCGCCGCGGCGGCCGCCTGCTTCGTCCTGCGCTTCGCCTACCAGGGCCTGGAGATCGCGGAGGTCGGCAGCATCGTCGGGATGCTGGTGATCGTGATGTTCGCGGTCTGCAGTGCGATCGCGTTCCGGAAGACCTGGGAGGGCTTCGGCGCCCGCCCCAAGGACCCGGCCCGCGAGGACAGCCTGCGCGGCCTGAAGTCCATCGGGTTCGTCGGCTCGCTGCTCGCCTACTTCGTCCGCTCGCTCATCGAGGCGCCGGGCGAGAAGCTGCGCCGCACGGAGTACGAGACGGCCCGCGCCCAGTTCGAGAAGCGCCGCTCGACCCGCACCGGCAACCCGGCGGCCCGCAAGCGCTCGAAGCGCCGCTGACGTACGGAGCGATCCGCCCGCCGGGCTCGCGCTGAGCGGCCCGCCCCTCCGGCCCGGCGGCGCAGGCGTGGCCGGTGCGACCGTTGTCCCACAGCCACAGCCACAGCCACAGCCACAGCCACAGCCACAGCCACAGCCACAGCCCGCCCAGCCCCGGCCGCAGCCTGCCCAGCCCCGGCCGCGCCTTCCGGCCGCACTTTCCGGCAGGCCGTCAGGACGTCCGCGTACGACGAGAACTCCGGACCCCTCGACCGCACCGGCACCACCTCCCGGTTCCAGCACCGCGGCCTCGCCGTGCCCCGGCACTCCCCGCCCCCCTTGACTGCGGGGGCTCATCAGGTCTGTAATTCATCACATGATGAATTACGAACCCGACAGGCCCGGAAAAGACCGCCCGCCCCCAGCCGTCGAGGCCCGCGACCTCACCGTCGTACGAGGGAACCGCATGGTCCTGCGCGGCCTCGACTTCACCCTCCGCCCCGGCACCATCACCGGCCTCCTGGGCCCCTCGGGCTGCGGAAAGACGACCCTGATGCGCGCGGTCGCCGGTACCCAGGCCAAGGTGACGGGCACGCTCACCGTCCTCGGCCACCCCGCCGGAGCCCCGGCCCTGCGCCCCCGCATCGGGTACGTCACCCAGGCGCCCTCCGTCTACACGGACCTCACCGTCCGCCAGAACCTCGACTACTTCGCCGCCGTCCTCCACCCCGGCCGCGCCCACCGGGACACCCGCCGCACCGCGGTGGCACGTGCCATCGAGGAGGTGGACCTCACCAGCCATGCCGACGCCCTCGCCGGTGCGCTCTCCGGCGGCCAGCGCAGCCGCGTCTCCCTGGCCGTCGCCCTGCTCTCCACCCCCGACCTGCTGGTCCTGGACGAACCGACGGTCGGCCTGGACCCCGTACTCCGCCGCGACCTGTGGGACCTCTTCCACCGCCTGGCCGCCGACCGGGGCACCACCCTCCTCATCTCGTCCCACGTCATGGACGAGGCCGAACGCTGCCACCGCCTGCTCCTGATGCGCGAAGGCCGCATCCTCGCCGAGGACACCCCCGAGGCACTCCGCACCCGCACGGGCACCGGGACGGTGGAGGAGGCGTTCCTCCGCCTGGTCGACGAAGCGGCAGCCACGCACGGAGAGGACCCAGGCCGATGACCACGACGACCGCCACCCCGCCCGGCCCCCTGACCCCGTCCCGTACGACGGCCACAGCGGCCCGGGTCCTGCGCCAGCTCCGCCACGACCCGCGCACGATCGCGCTCCTCCTGGTCGTCCCGGTCGCGATGATCACGCTGCTCCGTTACGTCTTCGACGACGCCCCCGGGACGTTCGACGCGATCGGGGCCTCGCTCCTCGGCATCTTCCCGCTGATCACGATGTTCCTGGTGACCTCGATCGCCACCCTGCGCGAACGCACCTCGGGCACCCTCGAACGCCTCCTCGCCCTCCCCCTCGGCAAGGGCGACCTGATCGCGGGGTACGCCCTCGCGTTCGGCGCGATCGCCGTCGTCCAGTCCGCCCTGGCGACGGCCGTCTCCGTCTGGTTCCTCGGCCTGGACGTCACCGGCTCACCGTGGCTGCTGCTCCTGGTGGCCCTGCTCGACGCCCTCCTCGGCACGGCGCTGGGCCTCTTCGTCTCCGCGTTCGCCGCGTCCGAGTTCCAGGCCGTCCAGTTCATGCCCGCGGTGATCTTCCCCCAGCTCCTGCTCTGCGGCCTGTTCATCCCGCGCGACCGGATGCACCCGGTACTGGAGGCGATCTCGAACGTCCTGCCCATGTCGTACGCCGTCGACGGCATGAACCAGGTCGTCCACCACTCCGCGCCCACCGGCGACTTCCTCCGGGACATCGCGGTCGTCGCGGGCAGCGCCCTCCTGGTCCTCTGCCTGGGCGCGATCACCCTGCGCCGCCGCACGCCCTGAGACACCGCCGCACGCCCGGGGCCCCCGGTGCAAGGATGACGAAACACGACGACGGCCATGACGGGCGACGCATCCGAGGCCGTCCGCCCCATCCCGACCCCAGCACCGCCCGGAGGGTGAACACATGACCCAGACAGTCGCAGTCCTCGGCACCGGCAAGATCGGCGAGGCCCTCCTCAGCGGCATGATCCGGGCGGGCTGGCGACCGGCCGACCTCCTGGTGACCACCCGCCGAGGCGAACGCGCCCAGGAGCTGCACACGCGGTACGGAGTCGAGTCGGCCAGCAACGCCGAGGCAGCGAAGGCGGCGGACATCCTCATCCTCGCGGTGAAGCCGCAGGACATGGGGAGGCTCCTCGACGAACTGGCCCCGCACGTCGGCGCCGACCGCCTGGTCATCAGCGCGGCGGCAGGCATCACGACCACCTTCATCGAGGACCGGCTCACCCAGGGCACCCCGGTCGTCCGGGTCATGCCCAACACCCCGGTCCTGGTGGACGAGGGCATGTCCGTCATCTCGGCGGGCAGCCACGCCACCGCCGCGCACCTCACCACCACCGAGGAGATCTTCGGTGGCGTCGGCAAGACCCTGCGCGTCCCGGAGTCCCAGCAGGACGCGGCCACCGCCCTCTCCGGCTCGGGCCCCGCCTACTTCTACTTCCTGGTCGAGGCCATGACCGACGCGGGCATCCTGCTGGGCCTGCCCCGTGCCCAGGCCCACGACCTCATCGTCCAGGCCGCGATCGGTGCCGCCGTGATGCTCCGGGACAGCGGCGAACACCCGGTCAAGCTCCGCGAGGCCGTCACCAGCCCCGCCGGCACCACGATCAGCGCCATCCGCGAACTGGAGAACCACGGCGTACGAGCAGCCCTCATCGCCGCCCTCGAAGCCGCCCGCGACCGCAGCCGCGAACTGGCCTCCGGCAACGGCTGACCCCCGCCCCGGCCGGGGGTTGACACACCCCGGCCGGGTCCGTAGTGTGCTCCGAGTTGTCCGACGTGAGCGCCGACCCCGGTCGGTCCCCGGACAGCCATTCCGCAGTAACCACGATCAGCGAGCGACTCCATGTCGCCTGCCTTTTCGTGCGCATTCGCGAAATGAGGAATCCGCGTTCGAAGGAACGCACCCCGATTAGCGTCGGGGGCGAGGATTCCGCTAAAGTCTCACTCGTCGGAACGGCCCAACGGCCGGGAGGACAAGCCCCGCTGACTGGGAGTCAGGCCCGAAAGGATCTGATAGAGTCGGACTCGCCGGAAAGGGAAAACGCGAAAGCGAAGAACCTCGAAAGCGCCCCGCTTCGACCGGGGGTCAGACACTGAAAAGGGTCTGATAGAGTCGGAAACGCAAGACAGCAGGACAAAGAAAAAACTGAAGGGAAGCGCCCGGAGGGGCCCGGTGATACGGGACCGAAGGAAGCGTCCGTTCCTTGAGAACTCAACAGCGTGCCAAAAGTCAACGCCAGATATGTTGATACCCCGGCCTCCACACTCGTGGGGGTTGGTGGTTCCTTTGAAAGTCCTGCACGGGTCGCCTTCGGGTGGCATCGGGCAGGCAATGAACACAGCGAGGACGCTGTGAACAACGGGTCTTATTCCGACCGGTTGTTCCGCTCTCGTGTGTGTGCACCCGATTACGGGTAAACATTCACGGAGAGTTTGATCCTGGCTCAGGACGAACGCTGGCGGCGTGCTTAACACATGCAAGTCGAACGATGAAGCCTTTCGGGGTGGATTAGTGGCGAACGGGTGAGTAACACGTGGGCAATCTGCCCTTCACTCTGGGACAAGCCCTGGAAACGGGGTCTAATACCGGATAATACTCCTGCCTGCATGGGTGGGGGTTGAAAGCTCCGGCGGTGAAGGATGAGCCCGCGGCCTATCAGCTTGTTGGTGGGGTAATGGCCTACCAAGGCGACGACGGGTAGCCGGCCTGAGAGGGCGACCGGCCACACTGGGACTGAGACACGGCCCAGACTCCTACGGGAGGCAGCAGTGGGGAATATTGCACAATGGGCGAAAGCCTGATGCAGCGACGCCGCGTGAGGGATGACGGCCTTCGGGTTGTAAACCTCTTTCAGCAGGGAAGAAGCGCAAGTGACGGTACCTGCAGAAGAAGCGCCGGCTAACTACGTGCCAGCAGCCGCGGTAATACGTAGGGCGCAAGCGTTGTCCGGAATTATTGGGCGTAAAGAGCTCGTAGGCGGCTTGTCACGTCGGATGTGAAAGCCCGGGGCTTAACCCCGGGTCTGCATTCGATACGGGCTAGCTAGAGTGTGGTAGGGGAGATCGGAATTCCTGGTGTAGCGGTGAAATGCGCAGATATCAGGAGGAACACCGGTGGCGAAGGCGGATCTCTGGGCCATTACTGACGCTGAGGAGCGAAAGCGTGGGGAGCGAACAGGATTAGATACCCTGGTAGTCCACGCCGTAAACGTTGGGAACTAGGTGTTGGCGACATTCCACGTCGTCGGTGCCGCAGCTAACGCATTAAGTTCCCCGCCTGGGGAGTACGGCCGCAAGGCTAAAACTCAAAGGAATTGACGGGGCCCGCACAAGCAGCGGAGCATGTGGCTTAATTCGACGCAACGCGAAGAACCTTACCAAGGCTTGACATATACCGGAAAGCATCAGAGATGGTGCCCCCTTGTGGTCGGTATACAGGTGGTGCATGGCTGTCGTCAGCTCGTGTCGTGAGATGTTGGGTTAAGTCCCGCAACGAGCGCAACCCTTGTTCTGTGTTGCCAGCATGCCCTTCGGGGTGATGGGGACTCACAGGAGACTGCCGGGGTCAACTCGGAGGAAGGTGGGGACGACGTCAAGTCATCATGCCCCTTATGTCTTGGGCTGCACACGTGCTACAATGGCCGGTACAATGAGCTGCGATGTCGTAAGGCGGAGCGAATCTCAAAAAGCCGGTCTCAGTTCGGATTGGGGTCTGCAACTCGACCCCATGAAGTCGGAGTTGCTAGTAATCGCAGATCAGCATTGCTGCGGTGAATACGTTCCCGGGCCTTGTACACACCGCCCGTCACGTCACGAAAGTCGGTAACACCCGAAGCCGGTGGCCCAACCCCCTTGTGGGGAGGGAGCTGTCGAAGGTGGGACTGGCGATTGGGACGAAGTCGTAACAAGGTAGCCGTACCGGAAGGTGCGGCTGGATCACCTCCTTTCTAAGGAGCATCTAGATTCCTTCGGGAATCCAGAGCCACTACGTCGGCAAATGTTCGACGGTGGTCAGCTCATGGGTGGAACGTTGACTATTCGGCACGATGGTTTGGTTGTCACTAGTACTGCTCTTCGGAGCGTGGAACGTGATGAGCGAAGTATCGTGTCGGGCACGTTGTTGGGTGTCTGAGGGTACGGCCGTAAGGTTGTTCCTTCGTTCCGGCCCCAGTGAACTCGTCCTCAGGACGGGGTGGTGGGTGGCTGGTCGTTGTTTGAGAACTGCACAGTGGACGCGAGCATCTGTGGCCAAGTTTTTAAGGGCGCACGGTGGATGCCTTGGCACCAGGAACCGATGAAGGACGTGGGAGGCCACGATAGTCCCCGGGGAGCTGTCAACCAAGCTTTGATCCGGGGGTTTCCGAATGGGGAAACCCGGCAGTCGTCATGGGCTGTCACCCGCTGCTGAACACATAGGCAGTGTGGAGGG
Organism: Kitasatospora albolonga; assembly: GCA_002082585.1. Taxonomy (NCBI): domain Bacteria; kingdom Bacillati; phylum Actinomycetota; class Actinomycetes; order Kitasatosporales; family Streptomycetaceae; genus Kitasatospora; species Kitasatospora albolonga. The sequence continues at coordinate 3,297,461 of CP020563.1, read as the reverse complement.
AACGAGGGGAAGTGAAACATCTCAGTACCCTCAGGAAGAGAAAACAACCGTGATTCCGGGAGTAGTGGCGAGCGAAACTGGATGAGGCCAAACCGTATGCGTGTGATACCCGGCAGGGGTTGCGTATGCGGGGTTGTGGGAGTTCTCTTTCACAGTCTGCCGGCTGTGAGGCGAGTCAGAAACCGTTGATGTAGGCGAAGGACATGCGAAAGGTCCGGCGTAGAGGGTAAGACCCCCGTAGCTGAAACATTGACGGCTCGTTTGAGAACCACCCAAGTAGCACGGGGCCCGAGAAATCCCGTGTGAATCTGGCGGGACCACCCGCTAAGCCTAAATATTCCCTGGTGACCGATAGCGGATAGTACCGTGAGGGAATGGTGAAAAGTACCGCGGGAGCGGAGTGAAATAGTACCTGAAACCGTGTGCCTACAAGCCGTGGGAGCGTCGCACATCGAGCTTGCTCGGTGTGTCGTGACTGCGTGCCTTTTGAAGAATGAGCCTGCGAGTTAGCGGTGTGTAGCGAGGTTAACCCGTGTGGGGAAGCCGTAGCGAAAGCGAGTCCGAACAGGGCGTTTGAGTTGCACGCTCTAGACCCGAAGCGGAGTGATCTAGCCATGGGCAGGTTGAAGCGGAGGTAAGACTTCGTGGAGGACCGAACCCACCAGGGTTGAAAACCTGGGGGATGACCTGTGGTTAGGGGTGAAAGGCCAATCAAACTCCGTGATAGCTGGTTCTCCCCGAAATGCATTTAGGTGCAGCGTCGTGTGTTTCTTGCCGGAGGTAGAGCACTGGATAGGCGATGGGCCCTACCGGGTTACTGACCTTAGCCAAACTCCGAATGCCGGTAAGTGAGAGCGCGGCAGTGAGACTGTGGGGGATAAGCTCCATGGTCGAGAGGGAAACAGCCCAGAGCATCGACTAAGGCCCCTAAGCGTACGCTAAGTGGGAAAGGATGTGGAGTCGCAGAGACAACCAGGAGGTTGGCTTAGAAGCAGCCACCCTTGAAAGAGTGCGTAATAGCTCACTGGTCAAGTGATTCCGCGCCGACAATGTAGCGGGGCTCAAGCGTACCGCCGAAGTCGTGTCAATCCAACATATAGGGCCAACGCCTGTTGGGTTGGGTAGGGGAGCGTCGTGTGCCGGGTGAAGCAGCCGTGGAAGCGAGTTGTGGACGGTTCACGAGTGAGAATGCAGGCATGAGTAGCGATACACACGTGAGAAACGTGTGCGCCGATTGACTAAGGGTTCCTGGGTCAAGCTGATCTGCCCAGGGTAAGTCGGGACCTAAGGCGAGGCCGACAGGCGTAGTCGATGGACAACCGGTTGATATTCCGGTACCCGCTTTGAAACGCCCAGTACTGAATCAGGCGATGCTAAGTCCGTGAAGCCGGCCCGATCTCTTCGGAGTTGAGGGTAGTGGTGGAGCCGATGAACCAGACTTGTAGTAGGTAAGCGATGGGGTGACGCAGGAAGGTAGTCCAGCCCGGGCGGTGGTTGTCCCGGGGTAAGGGTGTAGGACGCACGGTAGGCAAATCCGTCGTGCACATAGTCTGAGACCTGATGCCGAGCCGATTGTGGTGAAGTGGATGATCCTATGCTGTCGAGAAAAGCCTCTAGCGAGTTTCATGGCGGCCCGTACCCTAAACCGACTCAGGTGGTCAGGTAGAGAATACCGAGGCGTTCGGGTGAACTATGGTTAAGGAACTCGGCAAAATGCCCCCGTAACTTCGGGAGAAGGGGGCCATCACTGGTGATCGGACTTGCTCCGTGAGCTGGGGGTGGCCGCAGAGACCAGCGAGAAGCGACTGTTTACTAAAAACACAGGTCCGTGCGAAGCCGTAAGGCGATGTATACGGACTGACGCCTGCCCGGTGCTGGAACGTTAAGGGGACCGGTTAGCTGCTCTTCGGGGTGGCGAAGCTGAGAACTTAAGCGCCAGTAAACGGCGGTGGTAACTATAACCATCCTAAGGTAGCGAAATTCCTTGTCGGGTAAGTTCCGACCTGCACGAATGGCGTAACGACTTCTCGACTGTCTCAACCATAGGCCCGGTGAAATTGCACTACGAGTAAAGATGCTCGTTTCGCGCAGCAGGACGGAAAGACCCCGGGACCTTTACTATAGTTTGATATTGGTGTTCGGTTCGGCTTGTGTAGGATAGGTGGGAGACTGTGAAGCGGCCACGCCAGTGGTTGTGGAGTCGTCGTTGAAATACCACTCTGGTCGTGCTGGATGTCTAACCTGGGTCCGTGATCCGGATCAGGGACAGTGTCTGATGGGTAGTTTAACTGGGGCGGTTGCCTCCTAAAGAGTAACGGAGGCGCCCAAAGGTTCCCTCAGCCTGGTTGGCAATCAGGTGTTGAGTGTAAGTGCACAAGGGAGCTTGACTGTGAGACCGACGGGTCGAGCAGGGACGAAAGTCGGGACTAGTGATCCGGCAGTGGCTTGTGGAAGCGCTGTCGCTCAACGGATAAAAGGTACCCCGGGGATAACAGGCTGATCTTCCCCAAGAGTCCATATCGACGGGATGGTTTGGCACCTCGATGTCGGCTCGTCGCATCCTGGGGCTGGAGTCGGTCCCAAGGGTTGGGCTGTTCGCCCATTAAAGCGGTACGCGAGCTGGGTTTAGAACGTCGTGAGACAGTTCGGTCCCTATCCGCTGTGCGCGTAGGAATATTGAGAAGGGCTGTCCCTAGTACGAGAGGACCGGGACGGACGAACCTCTGGTGTGCCAGTTGTTCTGCCAAGGGCATGGCTGGTTGGCTACGTTCGGAAAGGATAACCGCTGAAAGCATCTAAGCGGGAAGCCTGCTTCGAGATGAGTATTCCCACCAACTAGATTGGTTAAGGCTCCCAGTAGACGACTGGGTTGATAGGCCAGATGTGGAAGCCCGGTAACGGGTGGAGCTGACTGGTACTAATAGGCCGAGGGCTTGTCCTCAGTTGCTCGCGTCCACTGTGTTAGTTCTGAAATAACGAACAGCCGTGACAACACCCGGTTTGTTCAAAGTTTCATAGTGTTTCGGTGGTCATTGCGTTAGGGAAACGCCCGGTTACATTCCGAACCCGGAAGCTAAGCCTTTCAGCGCCGATGGTACTGCAGGGGGGACCCTGTGGGAGAGTAGGACGCCGCCGAACAATCTTTGTGGGAAAGCCCCGCACCCTTGTGGTGCGGGGCTTTCCTGCGTTCTGAACGTCTAGGGTCGAACCATGCGCTACGAACTGGTCATCTTCGACAACGACGGTGTGCTCGTCGACAGTGAGCCGATCGCCAACACCATCCTCGCCGGCTACCTCACCGAGCTCGGTCACCCCACCTCGTACGAGGAGTCGCTCCGCGACTACATGGGGGCCGCCGTGCACCGGGTGCACGACCTCGTCGAGGAGCGGGGCGGTGAGAAGCTCCCCGCGGACTTCGAGGCCACCCTCTACGCCCGTACCTTTGCCGCTTTCCAGCAGGAGCTGGTCGCGGTGGACGGGGCCGAGGACGTGCTCGGCAAGCTCGTCGCCGACGGGGTCGACTACTGCGTCGCCTCGTCCGGGAGCCACGAGAAGATCCGGGTCGGGCACCGCAAGACCGGGATCGACCAGTGGTTCGAGGAGGAGTGGATCTTCAGCTCCGAGGATGTCGGGCGGGGCAAGCCTGCACCGGACCTGTTTCTGCACGCCGCCGAGCGGATGGGCGTCGCGCCGGAGCGGTGCGTCGTCATCGAGGACAGTCCGCTCGGGGTCGAGGCGGCCCGGGCCGCGGGCATGGACGTGTACGGGTTCACGTCGATGATGCCCGCCGACCGGCTGACCGGAGTGACCGGGTACTTCTCGGACATGTCCCAACTCCCGGAACTGCTCGCCTGATCCATCTACCCATGGGTAGAGCCTGGGCCTACGCTCGCGGCCATGACAGACGCGGGCATGACAGATGGAGGCATGACACCTCCGGGCGCGGTCGGCCCGGGGCTGCGGTACGGCCGGGCTTCACTGGCGTTGAGCTTCGGCGCCCAGGGGGTGGCCTTCGCTCTCCTGGTGACGCGTATCCCCGCCCTTCAGGACCAGTACGGGATATCCGACGGGCTGCTGCCCGCCTTCCTCGCCGCCGTTCCCGTTCTGGCGGGGGTCGGCAGTGTGTTCACCGGGAAGCTGGTCGGGCGGGTGCGGCCCGGTGTCGTCCTGCGGTGGGCCCAGCCGCTCGTCCTGCTCGCCCTCCTCGGTGCGGGCGCGGGGCGGGAGATGTGGCAGGTCGCCGTGGCGCTCGGCGTCTTCGGGCTGGCGGTCGGGGCGCTCGACGCCTCGATGAACATGATGGGCGTCAGCCTTCAGCGGGCGTACGGGCGCAGCATCATGCTCGGGTTCCACGCCGCGTTCAGCTTCGGCGGGATCGTCGGGGCGTCCCTGGCCTGGGCCGGGGCGCGCTGGGATCTGTCGTTGTTCGTGTCGTACCTGCCGGTGGTGGCTGTGCTGCTGCCCGCCGTGCTGGTCGGCAGCCGGTGGTACACGGAGGGGAGAGAGGGCGAGGAGGGGGAGGTCGGCGGAGCACGTGCGGGCGGGGGTGTGCCGTTCGGGCTGTTGCTGCCGCTCTGCCTGGTGATGTGCTTCGCGTACATCGGTGACGCGACCGTCTCCAACTGGAGTGCCAAGTACCTCCAGGACGTGCTCGGCAGCTCCGAGCAGCTGGCGACGGTTCCGTACAACGTCTATATGGTGACGACCCTGCTGGGGCGGGCCGTCGGGGATCTCGGGGTGCGGCGGTTCGGGGCGGCCGCCGTCGTGCGGGGCGGGAGTCTGCTGGCGGCCTGCGGGTTCGCGGTGGTGGCCGGGGCGCCTGGGGCCTGGGTGGGGATGCTCGGGTTCACACTGCTGGGGCTCGGGCTCTGTGTGATCGTGCCGCAGACCTTCGCGGCGGCCGGGCGGATGTTCCCGGGGAACAGCGACGCCGCCGTGGCCCGGCTCAATATCTTCAACTATGTGGGGTTCCTGGTGGGTTCGCCGCTGGTGGGGGTTGTGGGCGACGCGTGGAGTTATCGGGGGGCCATGCTCGTACCGATGGTTCTGGTGCTGGTGACGCTGGTGTATGCCCGCTCGTTCGCGTCGGAGACCGCCCGATACGGTGGCGGGCATGAGCGGCCGCGCACAGCTGATGTGGGATGACGCAGTTACGGGATACGACTTCGGGGAGAGCCACCCCATGGACCCGGTCCGGCTGGCCCTGACGATGGGGCTGGTGCGGGCGTTCGGGCTGGACGAGGCGGTGGACCTGCGGGGGGCCAGGGCCCTGGGGGACTCCACCCTGCGGCTCGTGCACCGGCAGGACTATGTGTCGGCGGTGCGGGCGGCCTCGGCCAACCCCCGGACGGCCGACCAGGAGTACGGGCTCGGGACCGTCGATGATCCGGCGTTCGCCGGGATGCACGAGGCGTCCGCACTGATCGCCGGGCTCTCCGTGGGGGCCGCCGAGGCCGTGTGGCGGGGTGAGACCGAACACGCCGTGAACTTCACCGGGGGGCTGCATCACGCCATGCCGGGGGCGGCCGCCGGGTTCTGCATCTACAACGATCCGGCCATCGCCATCGCCCGGCTGCTGGAGCTGGGCGCCGAGCGGGTCGCGTACGTGGATGTGGACGTCCACCACGGGGACGGGGTGCAGGCCGCGTTCTGGGAGGACCCGAGGGTGCTCACCATTTCGCTGCACGAGCATCCCCGGACCCTTTTCCCGCAGACCGGGTGGCCGGAGGAGACCGGGGCCGGGGCGGGGGAGGGCTCCTCGGTGAACCTGGCGCTGCCCGCCGGGACCGGGGACGCCGGGTGGCTGCGGGCCTTCCACGCCGTCGTGCCCGAGCTGCTGGCCGATTTCCGGCCCCAGGTGCTCGTGACGCAGCACGGGGCCGACACGCACTTCGAGGACCCGCTCGCCCACCTCGCCGTGTCGCTGGACGCGCAGCGGGCGGTCATGGAGTCCTGCCACGAGCTGGCCCACCGGTACGCCGAGGGCGGGCGGTGGGTGGCGCTCGGCGGGGGCGGGTACGCGGTGGTGGACGTCGTACCCCGGTCGTGGACGCATCTGGTCGGGATCGCCGCGCATGCTCCTGTCGATCCGGAGTCGGTGGTGCCGTCGTCGTGGCGGGATCTCGTCTATGCCCGTACGCGGCAGCTGGGCCCCGGCCGGATGACCGACGGGCGTACGCCCTCCTGGCAGTCCTGGGAGGACGGGTACGACCCGGCGGACCGGCTCGACCAGGCCGTCCTCGCGACCCGTAAGGCCGCGTTCCCGCTGCGGGGGCTGCTCGCCTGAGCCCGGCGCGTACCGGGTGGGGCATTGTGCCGCGCGGTTACGCCAACGGTGGGGTGAAAGCGGGAATCCCGGCACCGGGGCGGGCCGGTGCGGCAGCATCCATGGGGTGTTGAGCACCGGAGCGTTACGCGCCCATCTGCTGGCGGCCCGGCTGGCCGGGCCCGTGGCCACCCCGCGCGAGAACAGCCTGCGCAGCTACCGGCTGTTCGCCGCGCGCGATCCGCGGGTGACGCTGGGGCTCACGCCCGAGCGGTCCTGGGACGAGCCGGAGCTGTTGCGGCTGATGGCGGAGCGGTGCGGGGTCTCGGCCGATCCCGCGCATGTCTCGGGCCCCGACGCGATCGACCCGGAGCGGACGGTGGCCGCGCTGGACGCGTTCGCGGAACGGCTGGGGCGCGCGGCGGCGCGGCGGGCTCCGGTGCTGCTGGGGACCGGGCATCCGCACCGGCTGCTGGGGTTCTACGCCGGGCTGGCAGACGCCTTGTCGGCGGCGGGATGCCCTGTCCTCACCCCCGCGCAGGGGCGATGTATCGACATAACGACCCGGTTCGGCGTACGTACGTACCGTCTCGACTACGTACGGGGGGTCGCCCTGGTGCGCGAACCCGGGGGGCGCCCCACCGGTGGTGAAACCGGCGCACACACCCACTCCCCGCTGCCGGTCAGGGTGGCGCTCCAGGACGCGGCGGAGCGGCACGGGGTGCTTCCGGAGCTGGTGATCGGGGACCACGGGTGGGTCTGCGGTGCAGGTCAGCTCGGTATCGAAGCGATCGGACCGGCGGATACGGACGATCCGGCGCTCTTCGTCGGCGAGGCAGAGGGGCGGGTTTCGGTCGCCGTGCCGCTCGACGACGGGGTCCGCTCGCACTACTACCGGCCACTGACGCGCTATGTGCTCCAGCGTGCGGATCTGCCCTCGTGACGGCCCGGTCGTCCCTCCTCTTCCCCACTCGCACCACCCGCACCTAATCTGGGGAGTGAGCGCACAGCGACGAAGAGTCACCGGAGGGGAAGCCGGTGCGCGTCCGGTGCGGAAGGTACAGGTGGGTCATGGCTGCTGACAACGAACGGCCTCTCAACGAGGTCAGGTTTCTGACCGTGGCGGAAGTCGCCTCGGTCATGCGAGTGTCGAAGATGACCGTGTACCGCTTGGTGCACAGCGGTCATCTGCCGGCGATCCGGGTGGGAAGGTCCTTCCGGGTGCCGGAGCAAGCGGTTCACGAGTATCTCCGCGAGTCCTTTGTGGGGGTGGAATCAGCCTGACGCCGCCCTCGGACGCCTGAGGTCTGCCCTCGGATTACGTCCCTCACCCAGTGGCGGGTAGGCTAGGCCGACGTAGGTCGTGTGGGCCCAGACGCCCCGCACCAGTGAAAAAGAAGTGAGCGAGGGTAGTCGTGGGCTCTGTTATCAAGAAGCGGCGCAAGCGGATGGCCAAGAAGAAGCACCGCAAGCTGCTCAAGCGCACGCGCGTTCAGCGTCGCAACAAGAAGTAAGCGAACGCAGTTCGTGAGATCCGCAGCCCTCCCGCCGTTCCGGTGGGAGGGCTGCGGTGCGTTTCGGGGCACGGGGTCGTCACAGGACGGCGTCCACCCGCTACGGTGACCGCCAGGGAAGTTACCGCGGGAAGCAGGTCTCGCTTCCCGGTCCGACGGAAGGCGCGGGTCGTGGGGAAGGTCGTCCTCGTCACAGGAGTGGCCCGGCAGCTGGGGGGCCGCTTCGTCCGGCGCGTCCAGCGGGAGCCCGGGGTGGACCGGGTGATCGCCGTGGACGCGGTCGCGCCCGCGCATCCCCTGGGGGACGTGGAGTTCGTCCGCGCGGACATCCGGCAGTCCGCCCTGGCGCGGATTCTCGCCGAGTACGCCGTCGACACGGTCGTGCACCTGGACGTCTCCGGCAAGGCGCTCGGCACCGCGAGCCGGACGGCGATCAAGGAGACCAACGTCATCGGCACCATGCAGCTGCTCGGTGCCTGCCAGAAGTCGCCGACCGTGCAGCGGCTCGTGGTGAAGTCCAGTACGAGCGTGTACGGGTCGGCGCCCCGCGATCCGGCGGTCTTCACCGAGACCACCCCGCCCAAGTCGCTGCCGAGCGGCGGGTTCGCGAAGGACGCGGTGGAGGTCGAGGGGTATGTACGGGGCTTCGCCCGCCGCCGCCCGGACGTCGCGGTCTGCGTGCTGCGGTTCGCCAACATCCTGGGGCCGAGGCCCGATTCGCCGCTCGCGGACTACCTCTCGCTGCCCGTCCTGCCGACCGTCTTCGGCTACGACCCCCGGCTCCAGTTCGTGCACGAGGACGATGTCATCGACGTCCTGGGGATCGCTTCGCGCGAGCCCCGGCGCGGGACGCTGAACAGCGGGACCTTCAACATCGCCGGGGAGGGCGTGCTGCTGCTCTCGCAGTGCTCGCGGCGGCTGGGGCGGCCGACCGTGCCGGTGCTGCTGCCCGCCGTCACCTGGGTCGGCTCGGCGCTCCGGACGATCGGGATGACCGACTTCTCGCCGGAGCAGATCCGGCTGCTGACCCATGGCAGGGTGGTCTCGACCGTGCAGATGCGCGAGACCCTCGGTTTCCGCCCGGCGTTCACCACGGCCGAGACCTTCGCGGAGTTCGCGCGGAGCCGGGGGCCCGGTCTGCTGCCGCCGGAGACGGCGGGCAGAGCGGTGGACCGGCTGGCGGCACTGCCGCTGCCGGGCGGGGGTGCCGGGTCGCGGGAACGCGGGACCGGTGCGGTACAGACGACTCACGGCGCCAGGTAGAGGAGCGCACCGACGATGGCGGACGCCAAGGTCATTCCGTTCGACGACGACCGTTCGCGGTCCGGCGGCGGCTCACGTCCGGCCCGGCGCCGGACCGGCGCCGGTGGCCGGGGCGACGGCTCCACGGCCCCTGTGAGCGCCCTGCCGGGCGGCCGGCTGCCCGAGCCCGCCCCGGAGGGCGGGGCGGGCGCGCAGGAGCCCCAGGAGCCGCCGGAGCCCTCGGTGTCCCCGGCGTCCTCGGCGTCCCCGGCGCCCTCGGCGGGGGCGGACGGTGGCTGGGAGCGGCGGATCGCGGGCGGGCTCGCGTTCCTGCGGCGGCGGGTCACCGGTGACTACGAGGTCGACGAGTTCGGTTACGACAAGGAGCTCACCGACCAGGTCCTGATGTCGGCGCTCCGGCCGCTGGCGGACACGTACTTCCGGGTCGAGGTCAAGGGCATCGAGAACATCCCGTCGGAGGGCGGGGCGCTCATCGTGGCCAACCACTCCGGGACGCTGCCGCTGGACGGGCTGATGCTCCAGGTCGCGGTGCACGACCACCACCCGGCCGAGCGCCATCTGCGGCTGCTCGCCGCCGATCTGGTCTTCCACCTCCCGGTCGTCAACGAGCTGGCGCGGAAGGCCGGGCACACGCTGGCCTGTGCGGAGGACGCGCAGCGGCTGCTGGAGCTGGGCGAGATCGTCGGGGTGATGCCGGAGGGCTTCAAGGGCATCGGCAAGCCGTTCGGCGACCGCTACAAGCTCCAGCGGTTCGGGCGGGGCGGGTTCGTCTCGACGGCGTTGCGGGCGGGGGCGCCGATCGTGCCGTGCTCGATCGTGGGCGCCGAGGAGATCTACCCGATGATCGGCAACGCGAAGACGCTGGCCCGGCTGCTGGGCTTCCCGTACTTCCCGATCACGCCGACGTTCCCGTGGCTGGGGCCGCTGGGCGCGCTGCCGTTGCCGACGAAGTGGACGATCCAGTTCGGTGAGCCGATCCCGACGGACGGCTATCCGCCGGAGGCGGCGGAGGACCCGATGCTGATGTTCAACCTGACGGACCAGGTGCGGGAGCAGATCCAGCACACGCTGTACAAGCTGCTGGTGCAGCGGAGGTCGGTCTTCTTCTGAACCGGGCGTCCTGGGTACGGAGAGGGGGCCGGTACGCGCTGTGCGTACCGGCCCCCTCTCCGTATTTTCCGCGCCTACGGTTTCGGCTTGAGGTTCTCCCCGTCGATCCCCAGGCCGGGGAGGAGCCCGGGGAGCAGCGGGGGCAGGGTGACGTCCGGGGCGGGGCGCGGCGTGGTGCTCGGCCTGCTCTCCGGGGACGGCTGGGTGAGCCCGTCCGTGGGGAGCTCGTCGAGCAGTCCGTCCGTACCGCCGCCGAGGAGGCCGTTCTCGGGGGCCGTGCCGGTGGAGCCGGAGGAGCCCGACGAGCCCGAGGGCTTCGGTGCGGTGCTGGAGTCGGGGCGGCCCTCGGACCGGTCGGGGGGCGCGGGGGCGGGGGCGTCGTCGGTCCGGGGGGTGCCGGTGTCCGGGGTGGTGGTGTCGGTGCGGCCGGTGTCCTGGCTGCTCGTGCCCGGGGGGCGGGGCAGGAGGGACTGGAGCGGGGCCACGTCGTCCTCCATGGCCTCGAAGACCGAGCTGACCTCGTTACTGACGTCGGTGAGCTGGACGGGCAGCCGGTCGCGGAGGCTGCTCCAGGTGGCGCGGTGCGAGCGGGAGAAGGAGTCCAGGGTCTGGATGGGGCCGATGGAGCCGTCGCGCTCGTACGCGGAGTGGAGCAGGCGGTGGCCCTCGGACGCGTCGTGGGACATGCCGTTGAGCGCGCGTCTGACGGCGCCGAGGGACTCGTGGTCCAGCTGGCCTGCCCGGCCGCGCTCCATGAGTCTGCGGGCCTCGTTGAGCCGGGTGGACGCCTGGTCGAGATAGGCCGCGCCGCGGTCGGCGTCGCCCTTGGTCATGCCGAGGCTGATGTCCTCCATCCCGCGCTTCAGCCCGTACAGCGAGTCACCGGGCAGGGCGTCGGAGCTGGCAGCGGCCACTCCGCCGAACGCGCCCGCTGCCACACCCACGGTGAGCCCGCCGGCGGTCAGCCCCTTCGCCCAGCGGGAGCGGGGACGCAGTCTGCGCAGTGGTGAGGCCCGGTGGGCCCCCTTGCCCCGTTGTACGGGCACCGTAGGGCCCGTGGACGCGCCGCCCTCGGCGAACATGGCCTCCATGGCGGCGACGAGCTGGGCTCGCTGCACCACTTTGACCTCGGGGTCCAACTGCGGCTTCGGTAGCTCACCGAGGCCGTTCGCCAGGGCCAACAGCGGTCCGCGGTCGGCCTGGGCGGCCGGCTCCTCGGGCTGTACGGCCGCCGCACCCTGGGGGTTCTGCTCCTCCAGGGCCTGGGCGAAGGCGTTCGCCCGCCGGTGTGCCGAAACGTTTGCGATCACTGGCGGCACCTCCTCTCGTCATGACGGTCGACTCCCCTGGCGGTCCGGAAGTTGCACACCTTGAGCGCTTCCACTCGATGGAGTGAGCGGTCGCGGACAGGGGGTGACGACAGGGGGCCTGCAACCGGCACAACGAGTGGCGCGGCACTTGGGTTACGCACGAAAGATGTACGCACGAAAGATGATCGGACCAGTCCGTGTGGTGTCCGTCAGCGGGCGTCGTCCGGCAGCAGCCGGGCGAGCGTCCGGACGGCGCGGTACTGAAGGGTCTTGATCGCGCCCTCGTTCTTCCCCATCACCCGGGCCGTCTCGGCGACCGAGAGGCCCTGGAGGAAGCGCAGGGTGACGCACTCCTGCTGCTGCGGATTGAGCCGTCGCACGGCCTGGAGCAGTGCGGCGTTGGAGAGGGACTCCAGGACGGAGTCCTCCGGGGAGCGCTCCACCTCGTTGGCGTCGAGCATTTCGCCGGTGGTCACTTCCAGTCGGAAACGACTGGATTTGAAGTGGTCGGCGACCAGGTTGCGGGCGATGGTGACCAGCCAGGCGCCGAAGTCGCGGCCCTGCCAGGTGAAGGTGGAGATACGGCGCAGCGCGCGCAGGAAGGTCTCGCTGGTGAGGTCCTCCGCGGTCGCCTTGCCGCCCACGCGGTAGTAGATGTACCGGTACACGGTGTCGCTGTACTGGTCGTACAGGCGGCCGAAGGCGTCCGCCTCTCCGGCCTGTGCGCGCTCGACGAGGTCCATCATGCGCGCGCTGTCGCTGTCGGCGGTGGGACGGCGGACGGTCGACGTGGTCGAGGCGGCGGCGCGGGTACTGCGTCTTCCGACCGCCGCACTGCGTTCGGCCATGGCGTAGCACGGGCCGACAGGTGCAGGGGTGGCGAAGGCGGGGACGGCGTACGCGGTGGGGACGAAGCCGCGCAGGCGGTCAATGACCGATGCACGCAGCGTAGCCAGGCCCGAGGCGTCAACCCCGACGTGTGGGTACACGGGACTCCCAGAGGCAGAGCTTCCATCACGAGCAGTTCGAAAAACATCACTCGTCGTAGCGAGTGACGGTCTCCGTGATGCGTCTGAGGAGAATAACGCTTCGTGCAGGCGGCGCTACACCCAGTTGTCTAAATCACCGATTACGTCGTTTCTTGTATCGCTAAGTGACGCAACGAGTAGCGCATCGTGATCAGTTATTGATCGAATTGCTTCGCGATCTGTCGCTCTGCCGCTCTCGCGTCGCGTTCAGCGACGGCGGCGGTGCAGGGCGAGCGCGGCGGCGGTGCCGCCCGCCAGCGCGCCGACCCCGGCGGCGGCCGGGATGCCGACCTTGGCCGCCTTGCGCCCGGTGCGGTAGTCGCGCAGCCGCCAGTCCAGGGCGCGGGCGTGTTTGCGGAGCTTGGTGTCCGGGTTGATCGCGTAGGGGTGGCCGACCAGCGAGAGCATCGGGATGTCGTTGTGCGAGTCGCTGTAGGCGGCGCACCGCTCCAGGTCGAGGCCCTCGGCCGCCGCCAGCGCGCGTACGGCTTCGGCCTTGGCGGGGCCGTGCAGGGGCTCGCCCACCAGGCGGCCGGTGTAGACGCCGTCGACCGACTCCGCGACGGTGCCGAGCGCGCCGGTCAGGCCGAGGCGGCGGGCGATGATGGTGGCCGTCTCCACCGGGGCGGCGGTGACCAGCCAGACGCGCTGGCCCGCGTCCAGGTGGGCCTGGGCCAGGGCGCGGGTGCCGGGCCAGATGCGGTCGGCCATGTACTCGTCGTAGATCTCCTCGCCGATGGACATCAGCTCGGAGACGCGGTGGCCCTTGACGATGGACAGGGCGCTGTCGCGGGCGTCCTGCATGTGTTCCGGGTCCTCGACACCGGCCAGCCGGAACCACGCCTGCTGCCAGGCGAACCGGGTGAGCTCGCGGCGTTCGAAGAACTTCCGCTTGTACAGGCCCCGGCCGAAGTGGAAGATCGCGGCGCCCTGCATGACGGTGTTGTCGAGGTCGAAGAAGGCGGCGGCGCGGTCGTCCCCGGCGACGGGGAACGCGGGTTCCTCGGGGGTCTCCTCGGGGGACTTGGCCAGCAGGGCGGATTCGTCCTCGGCCGAGGTCTTGCGCGCGGCCTCGGCCGCTGCCTCGCCTGCCAGGACGCTCCGTGCAGTCGCGGAACGCCTACGGGGTGTGAGCCATCCAAGAGCGGCCATGCGGTGAGCATAGCCAGTCCGCCGGTACGTGCCCGACCTGCCGGGATGCGGTGGCGTGAACTCTGCGGGGCCGGATCGTTAATCGGGCGATTCCGGACGGTCCGGAGCGAGGGGCGGCCGGGCGCAGAATGAAGGCATGAGTCCTCTGCTGCGCCGTACGAAGAAGAAGCCCGCCGACCGGGTGGTCACCCTGGTGGGGAAGCCCGGCTGCCATCTGTGCGAGGACGCCCGCGCGGTGGTGGACGCGGTCTGCGGGGAGACCGGTGCGTCGTGGGTGGAGAAGGACATCACCGAGGACGAGGAGCTGTACAAGGAGTACTGGGAGCAGATCCCGGTGGTGCTGATCGACGGCGAACAGCACACGTTCTGGCGGGTGGACCCGGAGAGGCTGCGCAAGGCACTGGGTGCGTGAGTGAAACTCGGTTAACATCATGGGCGTTTTGAGTGGTCTCGGGGGAGTGGACGTGAGGAGTGTGTACCGCTTTGCCCCCTTCGAGGCTGCAACGGGCTGATGCGGTCCTTGGTTCCGGGATCGCACGGGGTATGTGCGTGACCCCGGTCACTTTGACCGGACAAAACGGACACCATCTTTGTGCACGCGTTCACAAAGACATAGCCTGCATTCGACGGGGCGGTCTTGGGACATACGGCCGCCTGCAGCCCCGCTCATCCCGCAGGAGCACCGTGGCAACTGGCCGAACTCACCGACCGGCGACCCGTAGCCGAGGAATTCCCGAGGCCACCGTCGCCCGACTTCCGCTGTACCTGCGCGCCCTCACCGCGCTCTCCGAGCGATCGGTCCCCACGGTCTCCTCCGAGGAACTGGCCACCGCGGCCGGCGTCAACTCGGCGAAGCTGCGCAAGGACTTCAGCTACCTCGGGTCCTACGGCACCCGCGGTGTCGGGTACGACGTCGAGTACCTCGTCTACCAGATCTCGCGCGAGCTCGGCCTCACCCAGGACTGGCCGGTCGCCATCGTCGGCATCGGCAACCTCGGCGCGGCCCTCGCCAACTACGGCGGCTTCGCCTCCCGCGGCTTCCGGGTCGCCGCGCTGATCGACGCCGACCCCGCCATGGCCGGTACGCCGGTGGCCGGGATCGCCGTCCAGCACACGGACGACCTGGACCGGATCATCAGCGACAACGGTGTGTCCATCGGTGTGATCACCACCCCGCCCGGCGCCGCCCAGCAGGTCTGCGACCGGCTCGTGGCCGCCGGGGTGACCTCCATCCTGAACTTCGCGCCGACCGTGCTCTCGGTGCCCGAGGGCGTCGACGTACGCAAGGTCGACCTCTCCATCGAGCTCCAGATCCTGGCGTTCCACGAGCAGCGCAAGGCCGGGGAGGACGCGCCCGTGGAGGGCGAGGACCCCGAGGCCCCGCCGATGCGTGCCACGCCCGCGAGCCGGAAGGGACCCGACGGGGACATGCCCGCCGTGATGCCCGCATGAGCCTCCTCGTCGTCGGACTGAGCCACCGCAGCGCCCCCGTCTCCGTACTGGAGAGGGCCTCCCTCGCTGCCGACACCCAGGCCAAGCTGCTCCAGGACACCCTCGCCGCGGAACCCGCGACCGAGGCCGCCGTGCTGGCCACCTGCAACCGCATCGAGCTGTACGCGGACGTGGACAAGTTCCACGCGGGCGTCGCCGAGCTCTCCACCCTGCTCGCCCAGCACAGCGGCGTCGGACTGGACGAGCTCACTCCGTATCTCTATGTGCACTACGAGGACCGGGCCGTCCACCACCTCTTCTCGGTGGCCTGCGGGCTGGACTCGATGGTCGTCGGCGAGGGCCAGATCCTCGGCCAGATCAAGGACGCGCTCGCGCGCGGCCAGGAGCTGCACACCGCCGGACGGCTGCTGAACGACCTCTTCCAGCAGGCCCTGCGGGTCGGCAAGCGCGCCCACAGCGAGACCGGGATCGACCGGGCCGGGCAGTCGCTCGTCACCTTCGGGCTCCAGCAACTCGCCGCCGGGGCCGACCCGGGTCTCTGGGCCCGGGGCAAGCGCGCCCTGGTGATCGGCGCCGGATCGATGTCCTCGCTGGCCGCCGCCACCCTGGCCCGGACCGGGGTCGCCGAGATCGTCGTCGCCAACCGGACCCGCGCCCGCGCCGACCGGCTGGTGGAGATCCTCCAGCAGGGCGACGACACCACCGTCCGCGCGCACGCGGTCGAGATGTCCGCGGTCGGCGACGAACTGACACGTGCCGACATCGTCGTCTCCTGCACCGGCTCCACCGGCCTCGTCCTCACCGCCGACGCCCTCGCGGACGCCCTCGGGGTCACCCTGGACGTCCCGGACCGGGCGCCCGCCGTCGCCCTCGCCCCGATCCCGGCCCCGGCCGACGTCGACCAGCACGCCGCCTGGGTGGAGAACGGTTCCGCCACCTCCGCGCCCGAGGCCCCGCGCCGCGTCACGCTGCCCGCGCAGTCCACCGGCCCGGTGCGGCTCGCCCTGCTCGACCTCGCCATGCCGCGCGACATCGACGGCGCCGCCCACCGCATCGACGGTGTCCGGCTCGTCGACATCGAGTCGCTCGCCGACGCCTCCGCCGACGCCCCGATGGCCGCCGACGTGGACCAGGTCCGCACGATCGTCGCCGACGAGGTGGCCGCCTTCGGCGCCGCCCAGCGCGCCGCCCATGTCGCCCCGACCGTGGTCGCCCTGCGCACCATGGCCGCCGACGTGGTCGCCGGGGAGATCGCCCGGCTGGACGGCCGCCTCCCCGACCTGGACGAGAAGCAGCGCGCCGAGATCACCCAGACCGTGCGCCGCGTCGTCGACAAACTCCTGCACGCGCCCACCGTGCGGGTCAAGCAGCTGGCCAGCGAGCCCGGCGGCGCCGGGTACGCGGACGCGCTGCGCGAACTCTTCGACCTCGACCCGCAGACGGTGGCCGCCGTCTCCCGGGCCGACCTGAACGACCCGAATAGAGGGCGGTCATGACCGACAACTCAACGCCGGACGCGCGGAGCGCCGCGCCGCTCCGGCTGGGCACCCGGCGCTCCAAGCTGGCCATGGCCCAGTCCGGCCTGGTGGCCGAGGCCGTCCGCGAGGTGACCGGGCGCGCCGTCGAGCTCGTCGAGATCACCACGTACGGTGACACCTCCCGCGAGCACCTGGCGCAGATCGGCGGCACCGGTGTGTTCGTCGCGGCCCTGCGCGAGGCGCTGCTGCGGGGCGAGGTGGACTTCGCCGTCCACTCGCTCAAGGACCTCCCCACCAGCCAGCCCGAGGAGCTGCTGCTCGCCGCCGTGCCGCAGCGCGAGGACCCGCGCGACGCCCTGGTGGCCCGCGACGGGCTGACCTTCGCGCAGCTGCCCGACGGCGCCCGCATCGGCACCGGTTCGCCGCGCCGCATGGCGCAGCTGAACGCGTACGCCCGCTCGCACGGCCTGCGGATCGAGACCGTCCCCATCCGGGGCAACGTCGACACCCGGATCGGGTTCGTGCGGGACGGGGAGCTCGACGCGGTGGTCCTCGCCGCCGCCGGGCTCAGCCGCCTCGGCCGCACCGGTGAGGTCACCGACTTCCTGCCGGTCGACACCGTTCTGCCCGCTCCCGGCCAGGGAGCACTGGCGATCGAGTGCGCTGCGTCCAGCGCCGACCTCGCCGCCGCGCTCGCCGAGCTCGACGATCCGTACACCCGGGCCGCCGTGACCGCCGAACGCGCCCTGCTCGCCGCCCTGGAGGCCGGCTGCTCCGCACCCGTGGGTGCGCTGGCCGACCTCCTGGTCGACGGACAGGTTGTCAACGAACTGCGCCTGCGCGGAGTCGTCGGTTCCACCGACGGTTCCTCGCTGGTACAGCTGTCCACCACCGGTCCCGTTCCCACGTCGTACGACGACGCGGCGGCCCTCGGACGCGAACTCGCGGCCGAGATGCTCGCCAAGGGTGCGGCCGGTCTTATGGGGGAGCGAGCACTTTGAGCCCCACCGGCCCCGCCGCATCCGACTTTCCGCCCCTGTCCCCACAAGGCCAGGTCACCTTCCTCGGCGCCGGTCCCGGCGACCCGGGACTGCTGACGCTGCGCGCCGTCGAGGCGCTTGCGAGCGCGGACGTCCTTGTCGCCGAGCCCGATGTGCTCGACGTCGTCCGCGGGCATGCGCGGGCAGGCGTGAGCACGCCTGAGCTGACGGTTGTTGACGTGGCGTCAACAACCGCCGGAGTACCCGTTCTCAGGGATGCGGCCAATCTTGTCATGGAGGCCGTGAAGGGCGGCAGGCGGGTGGTCCGCGCTGTCGCCGGGGACCCGGGCCTGGACGGGAACGCGGGTGCGGAGATGCTCGCCTGCGCCGCCGCCGGGGTGCCCTTCGAGGTGGTCCCGGGCGTCGCGAACGCCGTCGGCGTGCCCGCGTACGCCGGGGTGCCGCTGCGGGACGCGCAGGGCGCCGACGTGCGCTTCGTCGACGCGCGTACCGCATCCGACCGGTGCTGGAGCGAGGTCGGCGCGAGCGACGCGACCGCCGTCGTCTCCACCACGCTGGACGCGGTCGCCGCCGCAGCCGGTGAGCTGGTCTCGGCGGGCCGCAAGCCCGACACCCCGCTCACCGTGACGATCGCGGGCACCACCACCCGCCAGCGCACCTGGACGGCGACCCTCGGGACGATCGCCCAGGTCCTCAAGCAGGCCAAGGTGCTGCCCTCCCCCGAGGGGCACCGGCCGGTCATAGCCGTGGTCGGTGAGCGCAGCTCCGCCGCCCAGCGCGACCAGCTCGCGTGGTTCGAGTCCAAGCCGCTGTTCGGCTGGAAGGTGCTCGTCCCGCGCACGAAGGAGCAGGCCGCCTCGCTCTCCGACCAGCTGCGTTCGTACGGTGCCGTCCCGCACGAGGTCCCGACGATCGCCGTCGAGCCGCCGCGTACGCCCCAGCAGATGGAGCGCGCGGTCAAGGGCCTGGTCACCGGGCGCTACGAGTGGATCGCCTTCACCAGCGTCAACGCCGTCAAGGCGGTCCGGGAGAAGTTCGAGGAGTACGGGCTCGACGCCCGGGCCTTCGCCGGGATCAAGGTCGCGGCCGTCGGCGAGCAGACGGCCGCCGCGCTGGTCGACTTCGGCGTCAAGCCGGACCTGGTGCCCTCCGGCGAGCAGTCCGCCGCCGGGCTGCTGGAGGACTGGCCGCCCTACGACCCGGTCTTCGACCCGATCGACCGGGTGTTCCTGCCGCGCGCCGACATCGCCACCGAGACCCTGGTGGCCGGGCTGATCGAGCTGGGCTGGGAGGTCGACGACGTCACCGCGTACCGCACGGTCCGCGCCTCGCCGCCGCCTGCCGACACCCGCGAGGCGATCAAGGGCGGCGGCTTCGACGCGGTCCTGTTCACCTCGTCCTCGACCGTCCGGAACCTGGTCGGCATCGCGGGCAAGCCGCACAACGTCACGGTCATCGCGTGTATCGGCCCGGCCACCGCGAAGACCGCCGAGGAGCACGGCCTGCGCGTGGACGTCCTGTCCCCGGAGCCGTCCGTGCACAAGCTCGCCGAGGCGCTCTCCGCCTTCGGTGCGCAGCGGCGCGACGCGGCGAAGGAGGCCGGTGACCCGGTGACCCGGCCGAGCGAGCGCCGCCCGGGCGCGCGCAGGCGCCGGACGACGACGTAACAGCGTTACGGCGGTGAGTGGGCCCGGTCGCTTCGGCGGCCGGGCCCGCTGTCGTTGCCCGGTCTTTCCCGGCGCCGGTGTCGGTAAGCGGGCGGTGGGGGCGGGTCTATCGTCGGAGGATGACTGCGTACGGAAACTTCCCCGGCTCCCGCCCCCGGCGGCTGCGGACGACCCCGGCGATGCGGCGGATGGTCGCCGAGACCCGGCTCGACCCGGCGAACCTGATCCTCCCCGCGTTCGTACGGGAGGGCATCGACGCCCCGGTCGCCATCTCGGCCATGCCCGGCGTGCACCAGCACACCCTGGACACCCTGCGGAAGGCGGCCGTCGAGGCGGTGTCGGCCGGGGTCTCGGGGATCATGCTCTTCGGGGTGCCGGAGGACGCGAAGAAGGACGCCCAGGGCACGGCGGGCACCGACCCGGACGGCATCCTCCAGGTCGCTCTGCGGGCGGTGCGCGAGGAGGTCGGGGACGACCTGGTCGTCATGTCGGACCTGTGCCTGGACGAGTACACCGACCACGGTCACTGCGGGGTCCTGGACGCCGACGGGCGGGTGGACAACGACGCGACCCTGGAGCGGTACGCGGAGATGGCCCAGGTCCAGGCGGACGCCGGGGCCCATGTGGTGGGCCCCAGCGGGATGATGGACGGCCAGGTCGGCGTGATCCGGGACGCCCTGGACCAGACCGGCCACGAGGACGTGTCGATCCTCGCCTACACCGCGAAGTACTCCTCCGCCTTCTACGGGCCCTTCCGCGAGGCCGTCGGCTCCTCGCTGAGCGGCGACCGCAAGACCTACCAGCAGGACCCGGCCAACGCCCGGGAGTCGCTGCGGGAGCTGGCGCTCGACCTGGAGGAGGGCGCCGACATGGTCATGGTGAAGCCCGCCGGACCGTATCTGGACATCCTCGCCAGGGTCGCGGACGCGGTGGACGTGCCGGTCGCGGCGTACCAGATCAGCGGCGAGTACGCGATGATCGAGGCCGCCGCCGAGAAGGGCTGGATCGACCGGGACAAGGCGGTCCTGGAGAGCCTGACCGGTATCCGGCGGGCCGGGGCGCAGATGATCCTCACCTACTGGGCGACCGAGGTCGCCCAGTGGCTCGGCCGGGACGCGGGCCGGGGCTGAACCCCGGCCGGGGGCCGAGGTCTCAGGGGCCGCCGGCTCCGGTCTCCTGGAGCCGGTGGGCCTCCTTGATGGAGAAGCGGGCGCTGTCCCGTACGAGCGGGTCCTGGTCCGCGCGGGCGGTGGAGTCCAGGGCCATCGCCACCAGCGGGTCGGACGTGTAGGGCGCCAGCGACATCGCCGCGTACTGGCGGACGAGGTCCTCCTCCGGGTCCCGCAGGGCGGTGAGCAGGGCACGGCCCGCGCGGCGGCGGAGGTCGGGGTCGGCCGGGGGCCAGAGGCGCAGGACGGTGGCGCTCTCGACGCGGGCGAGGCCGTACTCCTCGGCGTCGGCGACCACCGACACGAGGAACGGCAACGCCTGGGCGTTGGCGTCCAGTTCGGTGATGATCTCGCGCTTGCGGTCACTGCCCGGGGGCAGGGCGCGGAACTCGGCTATCAGGCGTTCGGCGGCTTCGGCCGCTGCCGCGGCTGCCGTGGTCGGGGGGTTCGTGTCGTTCATGGGGGTGGACACTTTCTGTCAGGGCCAGTCGACCAGTGCCATGAATGCTACGAAAGTGACCAGGACGGTGGCAGGCGCGGTGAGCGCCAGGGCCAGACGGCGGGACGCGTTGCGAACCTGCCAGGGGGTGGTCCAGCCCGCGATCAGCACCAGCAGGGCGATGAGCAGCCCCACCCACAGGACGGTCCACGCGGGGCCGAAGCTCGCGTCGAAGCGGTCGGCCGCCGCGCCGTTGCACGCGTCGCACGCCATCGGGGTGAGGCCGCCGAAGAGCAGGGCGATGAACCCCGCCGGTACCGTCACGAGGGTGGCGGTCAGCGGGGCGATCCAGCCGCGGGGGTCACGTGTGATGTCGCGCATGCGTACGAGTGAACCCGGTGGGCCCGGCGCCCGCATGAGTACCGGGGCTCAGTCGTCCGTCGGTAGATCCGGCAGATCCGGCAGATCCGGTACATCCGGCAGGCAGGCCCGGGCACCGGGCATAAGCCCGTCAGTTCCACCCGCCCGTCAGTCCCACCAGAACGACCACACTTCCTGATCGAGCACGCGCTTCTCCGCGTAGACGCCCAGATCGTACGGCGGGGACTGGTCGATGTTGTCCGGGCAGAACGCGTAGTGCTCGGCGGCCAGGGCGTGGGCCTCCTCCGGTGTGGTCGGCGGGCGCCCCACGGAGACGATCATCGTGTCGAAGCCGAGCACCACGACCCGGGCGTCGTAGCGGTCCTCCCAGGAGCGGAGCACCGCGCAGAGCCGGGCCACGTCGTTCTCGTGGTTCATCGGGCCCGACCAGCCCATCGCCGCCGGTATGTCCGCGCTGCGGCGGGCCGGGACGAGCGCGAGCCGGGACCCGGAGAGCCAGCCGTCCGGGTCGGCTGTGATGAAGTCGGCCAGCTCGGCCGCCGCTGTGTCCGGGTCGCCCGGGCCCTCCTGAGCGGGCGCCGGGGCGAGACCGGGCCAGGGGGCGTGGCCCGAACCCTCCCCGCCCTCCCCGGAGTCCACCTCGTCGTCCGCGTACGCCGTCCAGTACCCCGCCAGCACCTCGTCCGCGTCGTGGTCGCCCGCGTACGTCGTGGTGTCCGGGCAGAGGTCCCACTCCTCGGGCCACTGGTCGCGCGAGCCGCCGTGGACCAGCACCGGCAGCAGGCCCAGCCGCCGCCCGGCCGTGCGCAGGGCCGCCCAGTCACGGGGAGCGGCGGGCCCGTCCGCGTACCAGAGCAGCGGTTCGTCCCAGGGGCCGTCGATCGTGTCGGTCACCAGGGAGCCGGGCGGGAGGTCCAGGCCGGAGGTGGCCAGGGAGGGCAGGGGGTTCGGGAGCGTCGCCATGGTGGGGAGCCTAGGCGGCGGCACTGACAACGCCAGGGATGGAAGGCTCTGAGCGGTCCGGCCGCCGAAACCGGGCGGCCCTCCCACCGGATCGGCGGGAGGGCCGGGGCCTTCGGAGCTTCGGAGCTTCGGAGTCTCGAAGCTGCGGAGTCGCTTCGGCAGATGCCGGTCAGAACGTGTCGGGCAGCGTCACCTTTTCCTGGTCGCCGTACTCATAGATGTTCGCGACGCCGCTGGTGGCGCCCAGTTGCAGCGTCAGCCCCTCACCGGGCTTGCGGGTGCCGACGACCCTGATCTCCTGCGGCAGGTCCTTGAACGCGTAGGTCTTGTACTGCCAGGAGCCGCTGTCCGTCTTGTACCCGAGGGTCGCGGACTGGGTCGTCATCGTGCCGGGGCCGTCGGACCCGTCGAAGGCCCCGGTCAGGACGAATCCGGTCTCCCCGTCGGCGCGGGCCGAACCGTCGAAGCGCACGTCGTACGTCAGGGCGTCGTAGGAGTCCCGCTTCTGGTACACCGGGGTGAGCTTCTGGGACGGGCCCCCGACCGCGGTGGTCACCTCCGGGCCGTCCTTGAACGAGCCGGTCACGCCGTTGTTCAGGCCGACGTAGAAGTCCACGGTGTCGTTGGCCTGGCGGCTTCCGTGGCCCTTCACCGTGAAGGTGTTCTCCGTCTCGACGCCCTGGATCTCGAACTCCAGGCGCTCGTACTTGTTCTTGGTGCCCCCGTGCCCGATACGCACCTTGTTGGGGAAGTCGGCGCTGCTGCGGTCGAGCATGGTGATGGCGGTGATGGTGCCTTCGAACCGGTAGCCGGTCGCGGTGTCCGGCTCCACGTATCCGTCGAAGGTGGCCCACGTCTTCGAGTTGATCCTGAATTCCGCCTTGATCTTCGGCATGACCAGCCCTTCGTTCGCGCCCGCGCTTCGAGCGGACGGCATCGGTGAAGTCCAACGGAGTGCGTGGCCGACGCTAAGTGATCAAGAAGCCCCGCAGGCCCCTGACAGGGGCATATCCGCACGATTGAGTGCGGTGGGCATGCTGGACTTGACGCCCCGCCGGAGCCGTTGACCGTACGCGCCCCGGCCCGGGAACACCGACCCCAAGGGCGACGCCTGTCGCGGAAGGGCCCATGTCCCGGTGGATCGGCTGCGGGGAACGTATCGTCGTGCCCCGTTGTGCGCCGCCCGGTCATCGCCGATCGGGCCGATCCGGCAGGTGGTTCCCATGAACACGTCCGTGAACACGCCCACCAACAAGATCGTTTTCTCTGTCTCGGTCTCCCTCGACGGCTTCTTCGAAGGGCCCGGTCACGACATCGACTGGCACACCGTCGACGAGGAGCTGCACCAGCACTTCAACGACTACCTCCGCACGATGGGCGCGTTCGTCGAAGGGCGCGTCACCTACGAGCTGATGGAGGAGTTCTGGCCGACCGCCGATCAGGACCCCGCCAACGAAGGGCCGATGGCCGAGTTCGCGGGCATCTGGCGCGGGATGCCGAAGTACGTGTACTCCCGGACGCTGGAGACCGTGGGGCCGAACGCGACCCTGCTGCGCGAGGTCGACCCCGAGCAGGTGCGCGGTCTGCGGGATGCCGCATCGGGGGACCTGGTGGCCGGTGGGGCGGGGCTGCTGGAGACGTTCCGGCGGCTGGATCTCGTGGATGAGTACCGTGTCTACGTTCACCCCGTGCTCCTGGGGCGCGGGCGCCCCTTCTTCCGGGACGTGGACAGCCGTCAGGGGCTGCGGCTGCTGGAGACCCGGGCGTTCGGCAACGGGGTGGTGCTCCTGCGGTACGCGACGGTCCGGGGCGACTGAGCCGCTGCCCCTGGGAGGGACCCTGTATGACCCGTACGACCCGTGTCCCCGTCGTCCGGCGCGTGTTCGGCGGCGGGCCGTTCGCCGAGATCGGAGAACCGGCGTCGGCCGTCGTCGACGAGCGTGCGCGGAGGGTTGCCGTGGGCGGGGACCTCGGGCCGGTCCAGTGGAGCGGCGGCGCGGCCGCGGAATCCGGGTGGACGGGACACCGGATCGGGATCTACGAGCAGGACGGCCTGCGGTGCCGGAACCTGGTGCGGTCCCGGTACCCCGTACGGTCCCTCGCCTTTCACCCCGGCCTCCCCCTGCTGGCCGTCGGCACCGGGAGCTACGACGGCGGCTACTCGTTCGAGGGCGAACTGCTGCTGATCCGCCTGGACACCGGCGATGTGGTCTCCGCCCTGCGGTACCCACGGCAGGTGCACGACGTGGAGTGGCGCAGCGCGACCGAGCTGGGCCTGGTCCTCGCGCCGTGCGACGACTGGAACAACCCGCGCGCACATGAACAGGGTCATGCCGTCGTCGTCACGCGTGCGGACTGGGGCGCGGTCGGGCCGGAAACGGTCGGTCCCGAGGAACTGGCCGCCCCGGCGGAGCCCTTCCTCCCGCCGGAGCGCGGGGCGGAGGCCCGGCGGCTCCTCACGCGGCTCGCGGCCTCGGACGGGCAGCGGTGGGCCGTACGCCGGAGGGTGTGGGCGGTCGAAGGGACGGACGACGGCCGGGTGCTGGCCGCTCTGGACGGGGTTCTGGCGGAGTGCTGGCTGCCGTCGGGGGAACGGGCGTGGGCCGTCGAGGACGAGGAGGGCGGTCGCCAGCTGGTTCCGGGGGCCGACGGAACATCGGTCTGGGCCAACGCCGAACGCCGCGATCTCCGCAGGGGGACCGGAGGCGGCCGGGAGACGTCCGGGCCCCGGACGGCCCGGATCTCCGTCGATACGGGGGAGGTGCTGGAGACGCTGAGCCCGGGGGTGTTCGCGGTTCTCGTCGCCGGGGGCCGGAGGGTGGTCCTGAGGCCGCTGGCCGGCCGCCGCGGTCGCCCCGAACGGCTGATGATGTTCGACCTCGGCAGCGGGGAGACCGGTGCGGAGGTCGGGGCCTTCGACGCGTTCAATCACCCGTTCGCGGTCCGTCGCGCCGACGGTCCCTACGTTCTGGTGGGCATGGACCCGGAGGCGTCGCACCGGGACAAGTGGGTGACCGCCGTGGGCACCGACGGGACGCTGCGGCGGCTCTTCCCTCATGCCTGGGTGCCCGGGGAGCACCATTTCGGGGGGCCCGCGGTCGACATCGGACGGTCCCTGGTCCACGCCGGGACCGTCCACCACGGGCAGGGGCTCCAGCCCGGTGGCGCCTACGTCGTACGGCGGTCACCGGACGGTGCGGTGCGGTGGCAGCACCGCACCGATCACCCCGCCACCGCCCTGGACGCCGACGGTGACACGGTCTTCGTGGCCTGCAACTCCGGCACCCTGACGGGCCTGGACGCCGACACCGGCTCGGTGCGCTGGCACACCGAGCTGGAGGTCGACGGGGCACCGACCGCCGCACTGTCCCTCGCGGTGGCGCCCCAGGGGCACGTGCTGATCGGGACCGTTGACGGTCGCGTTCTGGAGTGCTCCGTACGGCCGTACGAGAACGACTAGTTGGCCGTACCGGCGTACGCGGCGAACGTGGTCCAAGCGGCGGGCGTGACGCTGAACGTCGGACCCTCGATGTCCTTGGAGTCGCGGATGTGGACGGCGGCGGGGTGCGCGGCGATCTCTACGCAGGCCCCGCCCTCGTCGGAGCTGTGGCTCGACTTCTGCCAGTTGTAGGCGACTTCGAGGCACTGCCCGCCCTCGCTACCGCTGTAACTCGACTTCCGCCAGTCGTAGGCGACTTCCAGGCATTGACCCCCTTCGTCGCTGCTGTAGCTCGACTTGAACCAGTTCAGTGCGGTGCTCATGTCTCTCCCAGTAAACGGGCCAGCAGGCGCAGGGTCTCAAGAGGGGTGAGCGCCTGGGCTCGCAGCATCGCATATTTCTGGGCCAGGATGCTGATCTCATTCGGGTCGGAGATCAGCTGGCTGCCGCGTTGGGTTTCGGTGTAGGCGGCGTACTGGTGGTCGGGTGTTTCCAGGAGGGTGAAGGGGCCGGCGAGACTCGCGTGCACCCTGCTGTCGAGCGGGAGCACCTGAAGGCAGACGCCCGGGAGTTGGGCCATTTCGTACAGGTGGCGGAGCTGTTCCCGGTGGTCCTCGTCCGAGGTCAGTTTCATCATCAGGACCGGTTCCCAGATCACCATGCTGAGCGTGGGCGGTTTGCTCCGGTGCAGGATCTCCTGGCGTTGCAGACGCGTCGCCGTCTGCGTCTCGATCTCCTCCGGGCTGTAGACCGGGATCTTGTTGCTGAACACCGCTTCCGCGTACGCCTTCGTCTGGAGCAGCCCCGGGATGACCTGGTTGTCGTACCAGGACAGCGTCAGCGCCTCGTTCTCCATCGTGATGTACTGCTCGGCCCAGAGCGGGATCAGGTCGAGATCCGGCAGGTTGTCGACCGCCGTCGCCAGGACGCCCTTCGTCTTGAAGTGCTTGTCCAGGATCGCCGCGAGATCCGGGAGCAGCGAGCGTCTGCCCTGCTCGATGGAGGCGATCGTGTCCTCCTGTACGCCTGCGATCTCGGCCAGTTGGGCCTGCGTGAGGCCCGCCTCGACACGGAAGAGGGCAACCAACTGGCCCACGAGCTTCATCGCCGTCGCGTTCTTGCGCGGTCGCTTTCTGGGGTGCATACGGTCCCACTCCCACCCCGGAAGGCACTTCACGCACGCCACGCCCGTACAAGAAATATGTACGGGCGGGCACGGGGTGACAGGCCATCAAGCTCTGGCTTTTGCTTGGGGTTTCAGTGGTCAGTACATCAGGGCGTCCGCGCGGTCCGACAGCCAGTAGGTGACGAAGCCGTTGCCGTCCCAGAAGGTCTCGGACGGGAGCTTCAGGGTGGCGGGCTTGTCGTAGGTCGAGCCGTTGCTCTTGGCGAAGTGCACCGTGAGGTTCTTGCTCCGGTGGGGCTTGCCCTGGCCCGGCTCGCCGCTGAGGCCGATGCCCGCGTACGCCTCCTCGCCGGGCGCGAGCGTGGTCACGGCCTGCGGCTTGCTGTCCTCCAGGATCGGGAAGACGGACTGCGCTCCGTCGAAGCCGAGGTGCGGCGCGTAGTAGGCGTTGCAGTGGCCGGAGCCGGTGTTCTTGAGCGTGAGCAGCAGGTGGTTGATCGGGCGGGTCACCTTCGTGACCGTCACCTTGGTGTTCGCCGTCGTGCAGGCGGTGCGGACCGGGCCGGGGTCCTTGGCCGCCGTCCCCTTCGCGCTCTGGGCGGTGCCGTTGGTGTTGCCGGGGGCGGGCGTGGCGGCGCTCCCGGAGGGGGCCTCGGTCGGGGACGCGGAGGTCTCCGGGGCCTCCGACGCCTCCGGGCTCTCCGATGCCTCCGGCGTCTCCGGCGTCTCCGGGGCGGTGGAGGCCGCCGGGGCCGAACCGGCGCTCTTCGTGCCCTCGTTCCCGTTGCAGGCGGTCAGCGAGAGGGCGGCCACGAGTGCGGTGGCGGCGAGCGCGGTGGTGCGGATGCGGTTGGTGCGCATGAGGGTGGTACTCCCCGTGTTCGGTGGATCGGTCGTTTCCGTGGTCTGGTCCGAGCTTGCGGGGTGACGGATTCCGGCCGCAACGCCCGGCCAACCATTGGGGACGCCGGAACGTCTACGCATACGGTGACCTGCGGGAACGTGATGTCCCTGGAACGCCGTTCCGGGACGGAAGAGGGAGGGAGCGCCTTCGTGGCTACGCCGGAGGCCGAGCATTTCGCGGCCCTGCTCAAGGAACTGAAGGGCCGTTCGGGGCGCAGCTACGGGGTGCTCGCGGGGAGACTGCACGTCAGCACATCGACCCTTCACCGGTACTGCAACGGTGACGCGGTGCCCAACGAGTACGCCCCGGTCGAGCGGTTCGCCCGGCTGTGCGGGGCGACGGGCGACGAGCTGGTGGAGCTGCACCGGCGGTGGATCGTGGCGGACGCGGCCCGGCGGCGACCGGCGGGGGCGGGGGTGGTGGCGCCCGCTCCGGCTCCTGCGCCCGCGTCTGCTCCTGTTCCGGCTCCTGCTGCTGTTGCTTCTGCTCCTGTTGTCCCTGATCCGGAACCTGTTGTTCCGGAGTCCTCGGCCGCTGGTGTCGCACCGGCCGAGGTACCGGTCGCTGACGCGGTGGGCGGCGGTCGCTCCCCGTGGGCCCGGCTCTCCCGGCGTACGCGGGTGCTCATCGCCGCCGCCGGGGTTGCCGCCCTCCTCGTCCCCACCTCCGTCGTCGCCGCTGATCTCGTCGGGGCGCGGGCGGAGGGCGGGGCGGCGGCTCCGGGGCGGGGCGAGCGGGCGGGCGACGACACCTTCTTCCCGCCCGCCACCACCTCGCCCGGCCCCTCCGGCTCCCCGGACTCCGCCGCTCCCTCCGGGGACCCCTCCCCGTCCGGGTCCGCCGACGAGTCCGCAGACGAACCCTCCGGCGAACCGTCGGCCGAGCCCTCGGCCGACGAACCGCCGGAGGACGACGGGTCCGCCGCCCCCGGTACGGGCCTCGGCGCACCCCCGGCCGTCACCCTCTCCTCGTACAACTGGGAGGAGCCTTGCGGGCAGTTCTACCTGCTGAACCGGGGGCCGGAGGGCGTCGATCCGCCGCCCCCGCCGCAGGACCGGCGTGGCTGGGCGCGGAAGTACGGCGGGGTGGAGGGCGGGAACACGCTGCTCCAGCTGACCGTGCAGGGCACCGTGCGTGAGGCGGTCGTCCTGAAGGGCCTGTACGTGCGGGTGGTGTCCCGGAAGTCGCCGCCGCCCTGGTCGGCGTACCTGATGGGCAACGGCTGCGGCAGCAGCATCGTGCCGCAGACCTTCGCCTCCGACCTCGACACGGGGCACCCGGTCATCACTCCCGTACCGGGGACGCAGGGCGACCGTACGCTTCCCGCTCGGCCCTTCCCGTTCAAGGTGTCCTCCGAGGACGTGGAGGTCCTCAACCTCGACATGAAGGCCGCCGGGTACGACGTGACCTGGTACCTGGAGCTGAAGTGGAGCAGCGGCGGGCGTGAGGGGATGCTGCGGATCGACGACCACGGGAAGCCGTTCCGGACGAGCGGGATGCGGGGGCGGCCCGCGTACGCGTACGGCAACGACGAGGTGAAGTGGGAGCCGTACCAAGCGGGTTGAGCCGTTCCCGCAGAGGCTGAGGAGGGTCCGGCCGCTGTCCGTGGCAGCGGCCGGACCCCGTCTCAGGAGGGGGACTGCCCCCAGCGGCGGAGGTCGAACGCGGGGTGCTGGGCGGCGGTGTTGGCGTCGCGCCAGATGCGCTGGACCGGGGAGTCGTCGTAGATCACGGCCGAACCGGACGCCTCGTACACCGTGTTGACGACCTCGCGGCACCGCGTCCCCGCGTACGCGATGGTCCGGCGCATCCGGGCCCGCTCCTCCGGGGTGCCGCCGGGGGTGCCGGAGGCGGCGAGCATCTCCAGATCGGCGAGGAGCAGCGCGCGTGCGGTGTCGACGGTGGCGGTGAGCGCGGTGGCGTCGAGCCCGGAGCCGCGCCCGTCCCGGGCCGGGCCCGCGTAGGCGTCCAGGGCCGCCCGTGCCGTGCCGAGGAGGACGCCCGCGAACGCCACCGTGCCGACGGCGTCGGGTGCCATCCGGTACGCGGCCGTCCTCGGGCGGCCGTACGGCGCGGGGACCAGCGGGTTCAGGGCGCTCAGCGGGAGCACGCGGTGTGCGGGGACGCGGAGTTCGGGGACGGTGAACGAGCGGCTGCCCGTACCGCGCAGACCGCTCGTGTGCCAGTCGTCGATGCCCACGGTCCGCTCCTGTGGGAGGAGCATGACGTGCGGTTCCGGTTCGGCGCCGGGGGCGGGCGGGGCGTTCACCCCGGCGACGATCCACTGGGCGTGGTCGATGCCGGAGCAGAAGCGGCCCCACATCCCGCGCAACAGAAAGCCGCCGGGCACCCGTTGGGCGGGCGGGCCGCTGAGGCGGAGTTGCAGGGCGACCCGGGTGGAGGGCGCGGCGAAGACCTCCCGGCGTGCTTCCGGGGGGAGTTGGGCGACCGTCCAGGTGGTGCCGCCCATGACCGCGCACAGCCAGCCCGCCGACGCGCAGCCCCGGGAGAGCTCCTCCGCGGTCAGGAGGGCGGTGGCGAAGCCGAGGCCGCTGCCGCCCCAGACGCGCGGGGTCAGGACATCGAAGAGGCGGGCCGTGTCGAGGAGTTGCACGGCCTCGGCCGACAGGACGCGCTGCCGGTCGGCCTCGGCCGCGTACGCCCGGAGCCGGGGCACCAGCGCCCGCGCGGCGGCCACCGCCTCGTCGTGGGAGTGGGCGGGGAAGTGGGCCCGGAGCGGGCCGGGTGCGGGGCTCCCGGGGGTGGCCGGTACCCAGGCGGTGGCGTTCACGGCGGTGGTGGCGACGCTCACGAGAAACTCCAGGGAGGTGTGGGCCGGGCGCAGCCGTCATGGGTGAAGTACGGGGCGAGGGAAGGGGCTTGGGGGAGATCGGCGAGGTCGGTGACCACCTCGCGGGCGGGGATTCCCGCCGCGGTCAGCCGCTTCAGCCAGGTGGCGGAGGGGGCGGTGGTGAACTGCGCGGGCGCGTTCTTCGTGGTCCGGTGCGGCAGCGGGTCGCCGGTCGCGGCGAGGGCCGTCTCCGGCGCCGCGCCGACCGCGATCAGGCCGTCGGCGGTCGGGGCGACGAAACCGGCCGTCGGCGGCGGGGTGGTCGCCGGGAGCTCGTCCAGGCCGCGCAGCTGGGGCCGCAGCAGGACCCGGGAGGCCCCGAGCAGAGAGGTGTCGACGCGGAGCCGCCCGGTGGCCGCTCCTGACTCACGGGCCAGCAGCGCCGCCAGGATGCCCTCGGCCGCGATCTGGCCGCCCAGCACGTCGAGCAGGGCCACCAGGGAGGGGGCCGGGCTGCCGTCCGGGGTCCGTACGGTGTCGGCCACGCCCGACCACGCCTGGACCATCGGGTCGGTCCCCGGCGGGCGGGGTGCGCCGGGGGCGCGGTCCCAGGCGGAGGCCCAGGCGTAGATCAGCCCGGGGCGGGCGCGGGCGAGGTCCTCCTCGTCCAGGCGGAGCCGGGCCGCCTCGCCCGGGGCCCAGGTGTGCAGGAAGACGTCCGCCTCCGCCACGGTCTCGGCGACCGCGCGGCGCCCCGCCGCCGTACGGACGTCGATGTGCCGGACCTCCTTGCCCGCGTTGAGCGCCGTGAACCGGGCCGAGACCCCGTCCACCAGGGGCGCCGCCCCGCGCGAGGGGTCGCCGCCCGGCTGCTCGATCCGGATGACGCGTGCCCCGAGCGCCCGCAGCACGGCGGTGGCCAGGGGGCCCTGGAGCTGCCGGGTGGACTCGACGACGGTGAGGCCGGTGAGGGGGAGCGGGAGGAGGGAGGGGTGGCGGGTGCCCCGGTGGGGGATGTCCGGCAGGCCGTCGTCCCGGGGGAGCTCGCGCAGCTCCCAGGGGTCGTCGTCGTACCGTACGTCGCTGTCGGCCCGCCGGTCCGCGAGCGTGCGCAGGGCGCAGAGGCCCATCCCGGTGCGCTCGGCGATCAGGCGGAGCTCGGCGTAGGAGTGGCGGGCCGCGCACTGGGCGAGCGTCGTGATCAGTGGGGAGGCCGCGCGGGCGTGCCGGGCGGCGAAGGCGCGCCAGCTGTTCGCGATGTCCTTGGCGGGGGCGCCGGTCGCCTTCCAGAAGTCGCGCCAGGGCTGGACCTCCAGCGCCTCCACCTCGAACCGCACCCCGTCCGCCGAGCGGAACGGGGGCCGGGCGGCGCGGCGGTAGGGCGGGCTGGGGACCTCCTCCGGCTCGTCCCCGGCGGTCGCGGCGGCCACGTACGGGCTCAGCGAGAAGAGGGCCGCCTCCGTCACGCTGACCCGCGCGGTGCGGACCGGGGTGCCGCGCAGCCCGGAGAGGGCGGCGGCCAGGAGGGCCTGGGTGGCGGCGACCCCGGCGAGGGTGGAGAGGAAGTCGGTGCCGAGCGGGCGGGGGCCGCCGTTGGCGCGGCCGTGGAGGGCCATGAGGCCGGTCGCGGCCTGGGCGGTGGTCTCGTCGAAGGGGGCAGGGTCCCCGGCGGGCCAGCCGCGCAGGGTCAGCTCCGTGCCCGGGGGGTGGTGCGGGCCGCTGAGGCCGATGACGGTTTCGGGGCCGGTGGGGGTGTACGGGTGGCCGGTGCCGGGTCCGGTGGGGGTGTACGGGTCCCGCGCCGCGGCCGTGCTCCCGTGCCAGGACCGCGAGCTGGGGCCGAACCGGGCGCCGAGCCGTGTGAGGTGGTCGCGGACGACCTCGGTCGCGGTGGCGAGGCCGGCGGGCGGGGCGGGCGGCAGATGCACCAGGTGGCCGTCGAGCGGGAGGGCCTCGCTGGTGGTGAGCGGGGAGAGCGGTGGCGCGGACGTCAACGGGTCCTCCGGGGGCGTGGGTGTCCGGGGGCGGGCGGCGCGTTTCGGACGACCGGAGACGAGCCGTTAGTTAGGTTAGGCTAACCATAGTCACATCGGGCCTGGGGGTGGAGGATTTCGGCCGGATCGGACCGCCGGGACGCGGAGTCCGGGGCGGGCGAGCGGTGCGGGACGGAGCGGGGGAGACGGCGGGCCGAGGCGTGCCCGGACGCACCGGAGACCGGGAGCGCGGCCGGGAGTACAGTCGGCGAGGCCCTGGCAGCCCGCGCCGGTGCCGCGTGCGCGCGCCGGTCGACGGGCCGCCCCGTTCCCGTACCCCCAGGTGACCGATGTCCGGCATAGCCGAAGCCTCCGAACGAGCAGCCGAACCCGATCCGCGCGACCGGGGCCGTGCAGGGGGCTCCGCCCCGGCCGAACAGCTCGACCCGCGCGTCTGCGAGGAGCGCTCCCAGCGGCTGAGACGCAGGCTGGAGCGGCTGATCGGGATCGCCGCCACCGAGGGCAACGCGCTCGTCCCGCTCCGCAACGGCGACGAGATCTTCGGCGCGATGCTGGCGGCGATCCGGTCCGCCGAGCACACCGTCGACATGATGACCTTCGTCTACTGGCGGGGCGACATCGCGCACGAGTTCGCCGAGGCGCTCGCCGACCGGGCCCGCGCGGGCGTCCGGGTCCGGCTGATGCTCGACGGCTTCGGCTGCCGCCTGATCGAGAAGGACCAGCTCGCGCTGATGGACGAGGCGGGGGTGACCATCGCCTGGTTCCGGAAGCCGCTCCACCTCTCCCCGCTCAAGCAGAACCACCGCTGCCACCGCAAGGTGCTCGTCATCGACGAGTCCACCGCGTTCACCGGGGGCGTCGGGATAGCCGAGGAGTGGTGCGGCGACGCGCGCAACGAGAACGAGTGGCGGGACACCCATGTCCGGCTGCGCGGGCCCGCCGTCGACGGGCTGGCCGCCGCCTTCGCGCAGAACTGGGCGGAGTGCCAGGAGGAGCTGTTCGACGAGCGCGACCGGTTCGTGGAGAGCGGCCGGCACGGGGGCGCGGTTGTGCAGGTCGTGCGCGGATCGTCGTCCTTCGGCTGGCAGGACATGCAGACCCTGATGCGGGTCGTCCTCGAATCCGCCGAGGAGCGCATCCGCCTCACCACGGCCTACTTCGCGCCCGACGACTACTTCACCGGTCTGCTCTGCGCCGCCGCCCGGCGCGGGGTGGAGGTCGAGATCCTGCTGCCGGGCCCGCACACCGACAAGCGGGTCTGCCAGCTCGCCGGTCAGCGCCACTACGAGGAGCTGACCGCGTGCGGGGTGAAGATCTACCAGTACCAGCCGACGATGATGCACACCAAGGCCGTCACCATCGACCGGATCGCCTCCCTCATCGGCTCCACCAACTTCAACCGGCGCTCCCTGGACCACGACGAGGAGGTCATGCTCGCCGTCCTGGACGGGGAGTTCACGGCCGCGCTCGACGGCCACTTCGACGAGGACCGGGAGAAGAGCGTGCTGATCGAGCGCGGGCGGTGGAAGCGGCGCGATGTCCTCCAGCGGGTGCGGGAAGCGGCCGTCCTGCCGATCCGGCGCTATCTCTGAGGCCGGTCTGTTCGGGTGTGCTCCGGGCCTGACCGGGCAGGCGGGGAGAGCAGCCACGTCGTTGAAGGGAAGGGCCCATGAGCGTCTCCGCCGACACCTCACCGGCAGCGGCACCGGCACCGTCAGCCGCGGTGATCACCGAGCCCTTGCCCGATCTCCAGCTCCAGCTGCTCATCCAGCTCCTCGACGAGGACCCGCGCTCGAGCCTGCCCCTCACCCTCACGCACCCCGGCGGCCTGCTGCACGGCGATGTGATCGGGCACGAGCAGTGGAAGGCCGAGTGGGCCAGGAGCCTGCGCCAGGTCGAGGGCGAGGGGGCCAACCTGCTCGCCGAGTTCCCCGAGACGGTCGACCAGGGCGTACGGGAGCTGCACGGGCGGGAGCAGGACGCGGAGGCGGCCCGGCTGCCGCGCTGGATTCATCTGCGGGACGTGACGTTCCTCGGCGGGGCCATGAGCGCGGTCTCGCTGCCGCTCTGGCGCGGACGGCTCTCGGACGTGTCGGGGTGGACGCTGGGGCGCCCGCAGTGACGTCGTACGTACGCGACCGGCCCCGGCACCTGTGGAAGGCGCCGGGGCCGACGTACGTAGAGGCGGCTGCGTACAAACGTGTGCCGTCAGAGGCGCTCGGGCGTCAGAGGCGCTCGGGCGTCCGGATGCCGAGCAGCTCCATGCCCCGGTGCAGGGTCCGGGCGGTGAGGTCCACCAGGAAGAGGCGGTTCTCGACGGTCTCGGGCGCGTTGTCCGGGCTGAGCACCTGGCACTGGTCGTAGAACGTGGTCAGGTGGGACGCCAGCTGGTACAGATACGCGGCCAGCTTGTGCGGCTCGTAGCCGGACGCGACCTCGGAGAGCACCTCGCCGAACTGGTCCAGGTGCAGACCGAGCGCGCGCTCCGCCGGGGCGAGCTCCAGCTCCGGGTGGGCGGCCGGGACCGCGTCGCCCGCCTTGCGCAGGATCGACTGGATGCGCGCGTACGCGTACTGGAGGTACACCGACGTGTCGCCGTTCAGCGACACCATCTGGTCCAGGTCGAACTTGTAGTCCCGCACGGCGGAGGTCGACAGGTCCGCGTACTTCACGGCGCCGACGCCCACGTACCGGCCGTTCTCGACGATCTCCTCCTCGGACAGGCCCACCTTCCCGGCCTTCTCCCGGACGACCGCCGTGGCCCGGGCGACCGCCTCGTCCAGGAGGTCCTCCAGCCGCACGGTCTCGCCCTCACGGGTCTTGAACGGCTTGCCGTCCTTGCCGAGGACCGTACCGAAGGCGAGCTGCACGGCCTTGACGTCCTCGTTCAGCCAGCCCGCCCGGCGGGCCGTCTCGAACACCATCTTGAAGTGCAGCGACTGCCGGGCGTCGACCACGTACAGCAGGGTGTCGGCCTTGAGGTCCTGCACCCGGTTCCGGATCGCGGAGAGGTCGGTGGCCGCGTAGCCGTAGCCGCCGTTCGTCTTCTTCACGATGAGCGGGACCTTGTTGCCGTCCGGGCCCTTCACATCGTCGAAGAACACGCACAGCGCACCCTCGGAGCGGACGGCGACCCCCGTCTCCTCCAGGATGCGGCAGGTCTCCTCCAGCATGTCGTTGTAGCCGGACTCACCGACGATGTCGGGGTCGCGGACCTCCATGTCGAGCTTGTCGAAGACGGAGTGGAAGTAGATCTTCGACTCGTCGACGAAGCCCTGCCACAGCTCCAGCGTCTCCGGGTCCCCGGCCTGGAGGGCGACCACCCGGTCCCGCGAACGCGCCTTGAAGTCCTCGTCCGCGTCGAACAGCGCACGCGACGCCTTGTAGACGCGGTTCAGCGTCGACATGGCCGCCTCGCCGTCCGTGGCGCCGCCCTCGTGCTTCAGAGCGCCCGGGTGCTCGATCAGATACTGGATGAGCATGCCGAACTGGGTGCCCCAGTCGCCGATGTGGTGGCGCCGGACGACGTCCTCACCGGTGAACTCCAGAATCCGGACCATCGCGTCACCGATGACCGCCGAGCGCAGGTGGCCGACGTGCATCTCCTTGGCCACGTTGGGCTGGGCGTAGTCGATGACCGTCTTCCCGGCGTCCGGCCTCAGCGGCACGCCGAGCCTGCCCTCGCCGTCCGCCGCCCGGGCGGCCAGCTTCTCGAGGATCGCCCGGTCGGTGAGCGTGATGTTGAGGAAGCCGGGGCCGGAGACCTCGATGTCCTTGATCAGCCCGCCCGCCGGGAGGGCGGCGGTGACCTGGCCCGCGAGCTCGCGCGGGTTGCCCTTGAGCTTCTTGGCGAGGGCGAGGATGCCGTTCGCCTGGAAGTCGGCCCGGTCGCTTCGGCGCAGCAGCGGGTCCGCGGTACCGGCCTCCGGCAGGGCCGCCGTCAGAGCGTCCGCCAGCTGCTGCTGGAGCGTGGAAGCGAGGGAAGGGACCGAGCCGTGCTCAGGCATGGGACGGGCTGCCGTTTCCGTAGGGGTACAAGGGATCGGTCCAGTATCCCACGGGGCGTAAAGCCGTTTTCGCGCTGCGGGGGGTAGCTGGGAGAATGGTCGGTAACCCACTGGGACCGACAGAACGAGAGAAGGACGTGCCGACCGTGGCCGAGAGTCAGACCAGCACCGAGACCGACTGGGTCTCCCGCTTCGCGGACGATGTCATCGCCGAATCGGAGCGTCGTGCGCCTGGCAAACCGGTCGTCGTCGCCTCCGGCCTGTCACCGTCCGGCCCGATCCACCTCGGCAACCTCCGCGAGGTCATGACCCCGCACCTGGTCGCCGACGAGATCCGCCGCCGCGGGTACACCGTGCGCCACCTGATCTCCTGGGACGACTACGACCGCTACCGGAAGGTCCCGAACGGGGTCCCGGGCGTGGACGCGTCCTGGGCCGAGCACATCGGCAAGCCGCTGACCTCGGTGCCCGCCCCGGCCGGCTCGGCGTACCCGAACTGGGCCGAGCACTTCAAGGCCGCCATGACGGCAGCCCTGGACGAGCTGGGCGTCGAGTACGACGGAATCAGCCAGACGGAGCAGTACACCGCCGGGACCTACCGCGAGCAGGTCCTGCACGCGATGAAGCACCGGGCCGACATCGACGCCGTACTCGACCGCTACCGGACGAAGAAGGACCCGTCGGCGGCTCAGGGCAAGGGCGGTAAGAAGCCGCAGCAGAAGAAGGTCGACGAAGCCGAGCTGGAGGCCGCCGAGGGCTCCGGCGCCGCCGCCGAGGACGACGGCAGCGGCAACAGCGCGGGCTACTTCCCGTACAAGCCGTACTGCGGCAACTGCGAGAAGGACCTCACCGTCGTCACCTCGTACGACGACGACACCACCGAGCTGAACTACACCTGCTCGGCGTGCGGCTTCGCCGAGACGGTCCGGCTCAACGAGTTCAACCGGGGCAAGCTGGTCTGGAAGGTCGACTGGCCGATGCGCTGGGCGTACGAGGGCGTGATCTTCGAGCCCAGCGGCGTCGACCACTCCTCGCCCGGCTCGTCCTTCGTCGTCGGCGGCCAGATCGTCCGCGAGGTCTTCGGCGGTGTGCAGCCCATCGGGCCCATGTACGCCTTCGTCGGCATCTCCGGCATGGCCAAGATGTCCAGCAGCAAGGGCGGGGTGCCCACCCCGGCCGACGCGCTGAAGATCATGGAGGCGCCGCTGCTGCGCTGGCTCTACGCGCGCCGCAAGCCCAACCAGTCGTTCAAGATCGCCTTCGACCAGGAGATCCAGCGGCTGTACGACGAGTGGGACTCGCTGGTCCGCAAGGTCGAGGACGGCACGGTGCTGCCCGCCGACGCCGCCGCGTACGCGCGGGCCGTCCGCACGGCGGCCGGGGAGCTCCCGAGCACCCCGCGCCCGCTGCCGTACCGGACGCTCGCCTCGGTCGCCGACATCACCGCCGGAGCCGAGGACCAGACCCTGCGCATCCTCACCGAGCTCGACTCGGAGAACCCGCTGACCTCGCTGGACGAGGCGCGCCCGCGCCTGGACCGCGCCGAGAACTGGATCACCACCCAGGTCCCGGCCGAGGCCCGCACCATCGTCCGCGACGAGCCCGACAAGGAGCTCCTCGGCTCGCTCGACGACCAGGGCCGCGAGTCGCTGCGCCTCCTCCTGGAGGGGCTGGACACGCACTGGTCGCTGGACGGGCTCACCACGCTCGTCTACGGCGTGCCGAAGGTCCTGGCGGGCCTGGAGCCGGACGCCAAGCCGACGCCCGAACTGAAGGCCGCCCAGCGGTCGTTCTTCGTGCTGCTGTACCGGCTTCTCGTCAGCCGCGACACGGGCCCGCGCCTGCCCACGCTGCTCCTCGCGGTGGGTGCGGACCGGGTGCGGAGGCTGCTGGGCGCGTAGCGTCCGTCCGTACGTACGTGACTACGGCGAAGGGCCGCCGCCCCGGGAACCCCTCCCGGGCGGCGGCCCTTTCCGTCGAGAGCTCAGTGCTGCGGGGGTGAAATCGAACCGGTGGCGTCGACGGCCGGAGTCATGCCCTGGCCCCGCATGGCCTGATGCGGGAGATCACGGGCTTCGGTGCGCACTTCCTGGAGCCGATTCCAGTACATCGGGAAAGAAGCGAAGTGCGCTTTCAGGGTTTCCGTGGAGAAGTGATTCCACTTCCTTCTCCTGGATCTCCACGTGCCCGAAATCGGGGAACTCGGTGAGTTTCATCCCCGGGCGGCACAGGGCGAATGCGTCCTTCTTCTTGTAGCAGGAGACCGGAACGCCTTGCTCGTGAAGGTGACGCGTGAGCTTCCATTCGAGTTCGTCGGAGATCAGGACGCGTGTGCCCTGCTCCCGGAGAGCCGGAACGACCTTCCTGTAGGAGTGCTCGGACAGGGGGTTGCCTGTCAGGTCCGCGTTCTGCAGCCTGGGGATCCGGGTCAGAGGCGTAACGTCGGTGATGCAGTTTCTGGGGATGTAGCAGCTGAGAGTCGTGGTCCAGGGCCTCTCGGCCAGGGCGTCGAGGCTGTTGAGGCCGCTGTCCCTCACGTTCAGGCTTCTCAAGCGTTCGATCATGATCACATCGGCCAGGTCGATGGCGGCGTCGCACCCCACAACGGTGAGCACCTCCAGGTTGCTGCACCGGTTCAATCCGAAGAGGCTCCGGGCATGCCGGACATGCAGGTCCTCTACGCTACTCAGTTCCTTCTCGCTGAAGGGAGCAGCATGCCCGAGGTGACGCTTCAGTGCTGTCTGTACTGCTGGATCTGAGAGTTCGTCCACGGGGTCCATCCCAGGTGAGTGAGGTCGGGCAGCAGCCCAGGACCAGAGGGCCGACAGGTGGCAACCGGCCTGGGTGATGAGGCACGCCGGGCTGGCCGGGGCGGGTGAGACGCAGGGCGATCGGAGCGCCGGAGCTGCGCAGACCCAGGCCCGAGGGGTTCATCAGGTGGCGTTCTGCAATCCTGCCCGCGCTGGGATCGTGGCCTTTCCCGCAGGGCTTTCGTGGTGCTCCGAGAATGAGGATTCGGCCCGTCTGATTCTTGGGACGGAGAGGACGGTAGCCTGTTGTTCATCTGGGGTCAACAGGTTCGTGCGACGGGGCATCGGTATCGGGCCGTCACGCGAACACACTGTAGTAAGTGCGGGTTTCTGATTTCCGGTCCGTCAAGAAAGATCAAGGTTAAGGGTGACGCGCGCGGCACGGAACCGCACCGGGCAGGCCCTTGCGGCGGAGAAGTTTTGAATCAACGCGCCGCAGAAGCCTGCGTGCCGACCGTCCCAGGAACGTTGTCACTCGACTCGTTTCGGGACTACGGGGCAAAAGTAGTAGGCATTCTGTCGTCCCGTTCGAAGAGTTTCGGGATGGTTTCCGGCTGGTGGTCGAGCAACTCCTCCAGTTCCTCTCGATCCACGATGGGGTGGCTCTTGTCGGGCATGTCGGTGAGCGCCAGGCCGGGACGGCAAATCCTGGTCCCATCGTGCGCCTTGTAAAATGAGTAAGGGAATCCGTGGCGCCGTAGATCGAGCGTCATCTTCCATTCGGATTCGTCGGACAGAGAGACGTGGATACCTTTCTTCTCCAGTTGAGGAGCCAGCGTCCGATAGGAGTGCTCGGACAGAGGGTTCCCACGTACATCCAGCCGCCTTAGTTTCGGGCACTCCAGGAGCGGGGTGAGATCTTCGATCATGTTCATCCCTGCCGAGAATCGCCGTAGTGACGGAAGATTTTGCACTCCGGCGAGATCCTTGAGACTTCCGAATTCGACGACAACCGTTGAGAGTTCGGCCAGATGAGTCAGTCGGCCCAGGTCAACGGGGTCGCAGCCGACGAGTTGGACAATCTCAAGGTCTCGGCAACGTGACAGGTCTTCCAGGGTGCGGGCGTAGTACACGTGGAGATAGGTGACGGACCGCAGAGACTCATCCGGGAATGGGGGCTGCTGTCCGGTCTCTCGGCTGACGGCCTGCTCTATGGCGACATCCACTGGGTTAGCCTCTCTATCGCTTATTTCACTTGCCGAAGTCCTTCAGTGCTACTTGGCATTTTTTGCTCTGTTCCTCGGCCAGTCGCCCTGCGGCCCATTCCTCGTACTTCTGGGGGATATCCGAAATCGGGCCTCGACTGGTTCGTTCAAGTGATCGGGTGGTATGCCGGCCGTGCTGCCCGACCAGATGAGTGGTTCAGCAGGGTATTCTATGGCTTTCAGGATCTTGCCCAAACAGGCGAGATGCTGATTCTTCGGGAATCCAGGCGAGTCCTGCGTCACCCCGCGTGGGTCGCCGGGCTCCTTGAGGTGCAGGTCTGCTCCCTCCGGAACTGGTCGAGTGCTTGGCCGTCGCCGTCGACGGTCGCGGCCCTGTACCGGTCGTCCAGAGCTTTGATCCGCGGTGTCCAGAGCTGGACGATGTGTTCGTCCAGCAGGATCCATGCCTCGTGTAGCCAGTTCCGGCAGTAGAGGTCGTTGGTGTACGCCTTCGCCCGGACGAAGAGCTGGAAGATCCTCCGCGACGCCGCTTGAAGCGCAACGGCGTTCACCACGCCATGCTCGGCATCGCCCGCCTCCACAACGTCACCATCACCTGCTGAACCGAGCAGGCAGGTCAGCAAGCACGACCGTGATCATTTACGGGACAGCCCTCAGCCCCACTCGAGATAGGCCGCTGCGTCGGAGCGGGAAGAGGTATAGGGCTGCCAGGGTTTGCGCCCCATTTCCTGCCGGGTGTCCCAGTTCGGATCTGCCTTTTGTTTTCGGCGTTATTGATTTTGATCCCGCGTGATTCTGCCCACTGGCCAATAATGGGTTCCTTCGCTCCGAGGCGGACGCTCCGGTGCGTGCGGAAGTGGGCACTTGTCAACCGGCTCGGATCTCAGGGACCCGTCAACGCGCTACGGGATCGTGCGGTCCCGTAGCCGAGGCAGTCGGTACGCTGCTTGTTGTTCTTGCCTCAGACGGCCTACCGGCAGTACCCCGTCCGATGCCCTTCGGCGCCGCCCGGGGGCCGCCCCGGCGGCTGCGGTCAGTCGCCGGCTGAGGGCCCCGGAGCAAGACGAAAGCAGTGCGGGCGATTCCGGTCTGTGCAGCTGGGATTGAGGCTGCCTCGGCTCTTCGCCATGCTGTGCGGCCGTGCGTCAGGCGCTCTGGTCGGCCGTCGTCCGCTGCATGTAG
This sequence comes from Kitasatospora albolonga, assembly GCA_002082585.1. Lineage (NCBI taxonomy): Bacteria > Bacillati > Actinomycetota > Actinomycetes > Kitasatosporales > Streptomycetaceae > Kitasatospora > Kitasatospora albolonga. Next base: position 3,255,850 of record CP020563.1, on the reverse strand, counting down.
AGGTTCTTGAACTGCGGCATCAGGTTCTGGAGCAGCTCGGTCGAGCGCGGGTGCCGCACGTCGTGCCGGTCGGCCAGGGTGATGTCGAGGGCTTCGATGCTCGGGTGCTGCCCCTCCTGCTCCGTCAGCGCGCTGAACTCCTCGTAGGCCCGGTTGGCGAAGTCCTCGTCCTCCTGGGTCCACGGCTCCAGTTGGGGCGCCTCCTCCGAGACTTCCGGTACGGGCTCCACCGCGGCGGGCGGCTCCGCTGCCGTGTGGGGGTGCGGGACCGCGCCGATCGTGCCGACGTCGCCGAGGGGGCGGGTGCGGCCCGGGCCCAGGGGGACGGCGGCGGGGGTGGGCTCCAGGCCCTCGTCGTACTCGGGGTCGTACGCGCTCGTGTGCGGGCCCTCCGGAAGCTTCTGGGCGGCGAACCAGGGGCTGTCGTGGGTGGGCGGGACCTGGGGGGCTTCCTCCGGTGCCTGCTGCTGGGGGAGTTGGGGTTCCTGGGGCTCTTGTGGCTGAGGCTGCTGCTGGGGGGTCTGCTTCTGGAGTGACATCGGCTGCGGCTGCGGCTGGTGTTGCTGTTGCTGTGGGTGCTGCTGGGCCTGCTCCTGCGAGGGCGCCTGCTCCTCGCGCCCCTGCTGGTGCCCGTGCTCCTGCTCCCGCTCCCTCTGGGGCTCGTACGGCAGCTCCGGCAGTTCGGCCTTCGGGGCGGGCGGCAGGAGGGCGGGCTCGATGCCCGCGGCGGCGAGTCCGGCCGGGGCGGTCTCGGCGAGCGGGACGCCGTACTTCGCCAGCCGCAGCGGCATCATCGCCTCGATCGGGGCCTTGCGGCGCCAGTTGCGGCCGAACCGGGCCTGGAGGCGGGCCTGGTAGATCAGCCGCTCCTGTTCGAGCTTGATGACCTGCTCGTAACTGCGCAGCTCCCACAGCTTCATGCGCCGCCACAGCTTGAACGTCGGGATGGGGGAGAGCAGCCAGCGGGTGAGGCGTACGCCCTCCATGTGCTTGTCGGCCGTGATGTCCGCGATCCGGCCCACCGCGTGGCGGGCGGCCTCCACGGAGACGACGAACAGGACCGGGATCACCGCGTGCATCGCGGTGCCGAGCGGATCGGGCCAGGAGGCGGCGCCGTTGAAGGCGATGGTCGCGGCGGTCAGCAGCCACGCCGTCTGACGCAGCAGCGGGAACGGGATGCGCATCCACGTCAGCAGCAGGTCCAGGGCGAGCAGGACACAGATGCCCGCGTCGATGCCGATCGGGAAGACCAGGGAGAACTGGCCGAACCCCTTGGCCTCGGCCAGCTCGCGCACGGCCGCGTAGGAGCCCGCGAACCCGATCGCGGCGATGATCACCGCACCGGCGACGACGATCCCGATGAGTATCCGGTGCGTGCGTGTCAGCGGTATGGCGGCCACCGGCGCTCCCCTCCCCGACTTCTTCTCTCCGTCCGGCATCCGACGTCCGGCGCTGGCACAGCCTGGCACATGTGTGCGAGTCCTGTGACGTGGGGAGGGGCGAAGCCCGGCCCCGGGCGGAGGGCCGGGCTCCGGAAAACCGGTGCGGGCCTGGGAGTTCGGGTTTCCGGACCCGATCAGGTCACGACTTGGGCGTGGCCTCGGAGCCGGACTTCTCCGCGTCCTTGTCCGCGCCCTCGTCGGCCTTGTCGCCCTTCTTGGCGTCCCCGGCCGACGGGGTGGCCTCCGCGGCGGCGGAAGCGGCGGTGGCGTCGACCTCGCCGACCGCCTCCTTCGCCGCCTTCTGGGCGCCCTTGAGGATGTCGGCGGCGGAGGGCGCCTTCGCGCCCGCGTAACCGGTGCCGTTGTACGTCAGGGAGACGACGACATTGCCCGTACGGGCCACGACCGTGGCGTACGCGAAGTCCTCGCCGGTCTGGTTGAGGCTGTACGTGATCACGGTGGCCTCGTCGCCGATGCCGGGGGCGGGCGCGGCGGCGGTCTTCTGGGCGCCCTCGGTCGCCTTCTCCTTGGCGATCTGCTTCGTGTACCCCTCGGTGGCGCGGGTGGCGCCGCTGCCCAGGGTCTCGTCCGAGTCGAAGCGGGTGAAGCCGACGGAGAGCCAGTGGTAGAGCGAGCCCTTGACGCCCTTGTCGTCCAGGCCGTTCCACGAGCAGCTGGCGCGTACGGAGAGGTCGCTGGAGCTGCCCGCGGTGCCGCCCTTCTTCTTGGCCTCGGGCACCAGGTCCTTGACCGTCTTCTTCGAGATCGAGGTGCACGCGTCCGGCAGGTCGGTGTACTTCGCCGGTTCGACCGCGGGCTTCGTCGGCTCGGCGCTGGCGGTGGCGGACGACGAGGAGCCCGCGTTCTTCTCGGCGCCGGAGCCGGAGTCCGACGAGCAGCCGACGGCTACGAGCATCACCGGAACGGCGGCACAGGCGAGGATGCGGGACAGTCGCGGAGCTGATCGGTGCATGGTTCCTTCACTCGGATGGCACGGAGGTCTCGGTCGTCTTCCGGGAAGCCACGTTACGACGGGCGGCGGCCCGGTGGTGCCCCCGTCGGGCTCCCCCGGACCGCCCGGAAGCCCGCCGCACCCGCCCCTACTCGCTGATCACCTCGGCCAGCTTCCGGGCCAGTGCCTGGGCCTTTTCCTGCAGTTCCTTGCTGTCGGGCACCTTGGTGACGAGGGCCGGCTGCTCGCCGTACCGGACGGTCACGATCACGTTCGATGTGCGGAATACCACGCTCACCGTGCGGTGCTGTGCGGTGGAACCTGCCCGGGTGAGGAGATCATCCAGAAATGCGGCATCTCCGAGCCGGTCGAGGACGCGCGGCCGGAGGTCCTCGTCGCTGCTTCCGGGGCTGGCGGAGGCGCCGGTGCCTCCGCCGGTGTCGGCTTCGGCGGAGGGGCCTGCCGCCCCCTGGGCGTCACCGGGCTTCCCGGAGGCTCCCGCCCGCTCCCCGTCCTCCGCGCTCCCCGTCGAGCCCTTCCCGGCGCCCGTGCCGGGGGTGGGGGCCGAGAGGTCGGCCGCGTTCTCCTTCTTCACGTACACGGCACGGGCGCGGTCGTCGTCGCTCACGGCGGGGTCGTACGACACGACGCGCTCGAAGTCGATCGAGAGGTTCCGCGTGGAGTCCGGCGCGTCGGCCTTCCAGGTGCAGCCCACCTTGCGGTCGGTGTCGTACGTGACGCTCGCCGTCCCCCGCAGCGCCTTCCGCTGCTGCGGCTGGGCCAGCTCCGAGACCCCCGGCAGGAGGTCCTTCAGCGTGGAGCCCGGTACGGCACGGCAGGGCGCGGGCAGGGTCCGGTACTTGCCCGGGGGCGCGGTGGTCACCGTCGGGCTGCCCGGCTTGCTGTCGGCGCCGCTCGGGCTGCCCTCGGAGCCGGCACTGCAGCCGCCAGCGAGCGCCGCGAGGAGCGCGACGCCGGGTACGTACGCCATGTGTCGCACCGTCCCAGGCTCCCTTCGGTACGAAAACGGGTTGCCGCCCGGAGGCGGCCGATGGACACAATGTGTATCGCACGCGCCGCTGTGAATGCCGGTCGGCCGACTTGTTTGCCGACCTTGGCACCGGTTTTGCGCTTTCGGTCTTTTCGGGGGAATCACGGGGGAATCGAGGAGTTATGTCGTACGTAGAGGTGCCGGGGGCGAAGGTCCCCATCCGGATGTGGACCGACCCGGAGTCGGTCGAGGACGTGGCGATGCAGCAGCTGCGGAACGTGTCCACGCTGCCCTGGATCAAGGGTCTCGCCGTCATGCCGGACGTCCACTTCGGCAAGGGGGCCACGGTCGGTTCGGTGATCGCGATGGAGGGTGCGGTCTGCCCGGCCGCGGTCGGGGTCGACATCGGCTGCGGGATGTCCGCGGTGAAGACGTCCCTGACGGCGAACGATCTTCCCGGCGACCTGTCACGGCTCCGCTCCAAGATCGAGCAGGCCATTCCGGTGGGCCGGGGGATGCACGACGACATCGTGGACCCGGGGCGGCTGCACGGGTTCCCGACGGCGGGGTGGGACGACTTCTGGGGGCGGTTCGACGGGATCGCGGAAGCGGTCAAGTTCCGTCAGGAACGTGCCACGAAGCAGATGGGAACGCTCGGATCGGGGAATCATTTTATCGAGTTCTGTCTTGATGAGACCGGTTTTGTCTGGTTGATGCTCCATTCCGGTTCGCGGAACATCGGCAAGGAACTGGCCGACTTCCACATCGGCCAGGCGCAGAAGCTGCCGCACAACCAGGGCCTGATCGACCGGGACCTGGCGGTGTTCATCGCGGACACCCCGCAGATGGCGGCGTACCGCAACGACCTCTTCTGGGCGCAGGAGTACGCGCAGTTCAACCGCGCGATCATGATGGGGCTCTTCCAGGACGTGGTCCGCAAGGAGTTCAAGAAGGCGCGGGTCACCTTCGAGCCGGTCATCTCCTGCCACCACAACTACGTGGCGGAGGAGCGGTACGAGGGCATGGACCTGCTGGTCACCCGTAAGGGCGCGATCCGGGCCGGCTCCGGGGACTACGGGATCATCCCGGGCTCCATGGGCACCGGCTCGTACATCGTGAAGGGGCTCGGCAACGAGAAGTCGTTCAACTCGGCGTCGCACGGAGCGGGGCGGCGGATGAGCCGGAACGCCGCGAAGAGGCGCTTTTCGACCAAGGATCTGGAGGAGCAGACGCGGGGTGTGGAGTGCCGCAAGGACTCCGGGGTGGTGGACGAGATTCCCGGCGCGTACAAGCCGATCGAGCAGGTCATCGACCAGCAGCGGGACCTGGTCGAGGTCGTCGCGAAGCTCAAGCAGGTGGTGTGCGTGAAGGGCTGATGGGCGAGGGGCGTTGGCCGAGCAGGGCGGGGGCTAAGGGGTGCCGGCTCCGTAGGTCGCGTACTCCGGGGCCCCCGTGGTGCCGAAGACGTGTACGGAGAGCCCTCCCGGAGTCGTCCTGTGGCTGATGAGGCGCAGGCCGGTGGGGGCCCCGCTGTCGGGGAAGAGGCGGCGGCCCTGGCCGATGACGACCGGGGCGATGGCCAGGCGCAGTTCGTCGACCAGACCCGCGGCGAGCAGCGACTGGGCCAGCCGGGCGCTGCCGTGGATCTGGAGCTCCCGTCCGGGGCGCCGCTTCAACTCGGCGACCTGGGCGGGTACGTCGCCGGAGAGGACCGTGGTCGGATTCCAGGCGGCCTCGGTCAAGCTGTCGGAGGCCACGTACTTGGGCAGGCCGTTGAGGATGCGGGCGTTGGGGTGGTCGGTCATTCCGGGCCAGTCCCGCGCGAAGTTCTCGTAGGTGCGCCGCCCGAAGAGGAAGGCGTCCGCCTCGCCGAGCCACTCACCGGCCAGCCGTTCGAACTCCTCGTCCAGGTGAGGCACGAACCAGCCGCCTCGGGTGAACCCGTCGCTGGTGTCCTCGTCCGGGGCCCCGGGGCCCTGGGATACGCCGTCGAGGGTCAGGAACTCCTGTACCACCAGCTTCATCGTGTGCCGCTCCTCGGGTGGGGTGGCCGACCGGGCGTCCGGCCGGACTCTTCCTAGCAGACGGCGCAGGCTTTGCCCCGCTCAGAGCACCCGGTGGACCTTCGTGTTGGATGCCTGGGCGCGGGGGCGGACCACCAGGAGGTCGATGTTGACGTGGCTGGGGCGGGTGACGGCCCAGCCGATCGTGTCGGCCACGTCCTCGGCGGTGAGGGGGGCGTCCACGCCCGCGTAGACCTTCGCGGCCTTCTCGGTGTCGCCGCGGAAGCGGGTGGTGGCGAACTCGTCGGTCCTGACCATGCCGGGGGCCACCTCGATGACGCGGACCGGGGTGCCGACGATCTCCAGGCGCAGGGTCTCGGCCAGGACGTGCTCGCCGTGCTTGGCTGCCACGTAGCCGCCGCCGCCCTCGTAGGAGGAGAGCGCGGCCGTGGAGGAGAGGATCACGATCGTGCCGTCGCCACTCGCGGTGAGGGCGGGCAGCAGGGCCTGGGTGACGTTGAGGGTGCCGATGACGTTCGTCTCGTACATCTGGCGCCAGTCGGCGGGGTCGCCGGTCGCCACCGGGTCGGCGCCCAGTGCGCCGCCCGCGTTGTTGACGAGGAGGGCCAGGGAGCGGAACGCGGTGGCGAACTCGTCGACGGCGGCGCGGTCGGTGACGTCCAGGGCGTAGGCCGTCGCCTGGTGGCCCGCCTCGGTGATCTCGGCGGCGAGCGCCTCGATCCGGTCCTTGCGGCGCGCGGTGAGCACGACCCGGAAGCCTTCGGCGGCCAGCGTACGGGCGGTCGCGGCGCCGATGCCGCTGCTCGCGCCGGTGACGACGGCGATGGGGGTGGCGGGCATGGCGATCTCCTCGGGCAGTTGACCGGTGACGGGGAAAGGATAGGCAGCTGGTGACCGGACGGTCCGCGGTCCCCGTGTCCCCGTACCCGTCGTCCTTGTAGTCCTCGTGGGCTGTGCGGGTGGGTAAGAGCGCGTCGAGTCTGTCCTTTCATAGGGTTATCCGGTGATATCGGTATCTTCCGGTCATGGGACTGACGCGTAAAGGACTGCTGATGCCGCTGTCCGCCGTCGCGGCGATGGCGGCGGCGATGACCGTACTGGCGGGGGCCGTGATGCCGGCCGTCGGAGTGCCTGTGACGGCCGGGGAGGGGGGTGGGGCCGCTGCCGCCGCTCCCGTGCCGGAAGCCGTTCCTCTGCTTGAGGCCGTTCCTCTGCCTGAAGCCGACCTCTCCCATCATGGGCATGTCTCCCTCTGGGGCGACCGCATCGCCATCCGCATCCGGAGCGAGAACCGCGGCCCCTCCGATGTGCCCGCCTCGACCGTACGGCTGCGCTTCTCCGAGCCGCTCGCCCCGCGGCAGGAGCTGCCGTACGGGTGCCTCCGGAGCGGCGGGGCCGCCGTGCTCTGCGAGACGGGCGGGCTGCGCTCCGGTGGCGGGGCCCGGCAGACCGCGCTGGACCTGAAGCTGGCGAGCAGCCCCGACGAGGTCGTCGTACGGCTCGACACCGTATGGAACGGCGGGGTGCGGGACACGAACCCCAAGAACGACGCGCACGAGGTGCTCGCGCCCTCCACGGGGGACGCCTACGCCTTCTGAACCGGTGGCCGGTGGGCAGGCGATGATGGTGACGTGATCGTCGAACGCGCCTATGCCCATGTGGACTCCCCCGATCAGGACGAGTGGCCCTGGTCGGTGCCGTGCGTACGGCAGTTCCTCGCCGAGGGGCTGCCGTTCCGGGCGCCGGTGACCTTCCTCGTGGGCGAGAACGGCTCGGGGAAGTCCACGCTGGTGGAGGCCCTCGCGGAGGGGTTCGGGCTGGACTCGTACGGTGGCTCGCTCGACTGGAAGTACGCCACCTCGCGGGGCAAGTCCGTCCTCGGTGAGCGCGTCCGCTTCGACACCGCGCCCCGGGGGCGGCGCATGGCCTACAGCCGGTCCGCGCGCAAGGGGTTCTTCCTGCGCGCGGAGACCGCCCTCGACGCCCTGGAGCGGGAGAGCCTCGATCCGGACGCCCGCAGCCACGGGGAGGGGTTCCTCGCGGCCTTCCGGGAGAAGTTTGTGGTGCCGGGGCTGTACGTCATGGACGAGCCGGAGGCCGCGCTCTCCTTCGGCTCCTGCCTCGAACTCCTCGGGCACATCGACCGGTTGGTGGCGTCGGGCGGGCAGGTGGTGTGCGCCACGCACTCACCGCTGCTCACCGCGCTGCCGGGCGCCGACATCGTGCAGGTGGGGGCGGGCGGCATGGAGCGGGTGCGGTGGGCGGACCTGGAGCTGGTCGACCACTGGCGGCGCTATCTGGCCGATCCGCAGGCGTACCTCCGCCATGTCCTGGAGTGAGGTCCATGCCGTCATGCCCCGGAGTGAGGCCCGTGCCGTCCGCTCACGCCGCCGCGTCGCCGAACTCCCGTACCGCGTCGGAGACGATCGTCTCCAGATGGCCGTGGTGCGCGCCCCTCCAGTACACCCGGGCGCACTCCGTGCACTGCGCGAACACGTCGTACGCCTGCTGCGTGCCGTGCTCCAGCTGGTCGCTCACCGCGTCCTTGTCGGCCTGCGCGAGCGTGCCGTTGCAGGCCGTGCAGCGGGTCCACGGGGCGAGGGCCGGGGCGAAGCGGCCGAGGATGTCGCGGAGCTGCTCCTGGGGGCGGTCGCTGTAGACGTACGCCCCCGCCCAGATCTCCCGGCGGCGCAGCAGCCCCCGGTCCCGGGAGAGCAGGACGCGCCGCTCCCGCGCGGAGAGGGCGGCGAGCGCCGGGTCGCCGATGTCCTCGCTCTCGTACGCCGCGTCCACGCCCAGGAGCCGCAACCGCCGTGCCAGCGTGCCGAGATGGACGTCGAGGAGGAAGCGCAGGGGGGCGCCGGGGACCTGCTGGGGGCGCTCGACCGCCCGTACGGCGATGTGTTCGCCCGGTCCGGGGATGTGGGAGCGGGGCGCCGGGGCGCCGTTCACCAGGAGCGGGCCGGCCTCGGTGAGCGGGATGCCGAGGGACTCGATGACATGGCCGAGGGTGGAGGCGCCGTCGGTGGTGAGCGGCGTGGCGCCCCGGCGTCGGTCGTGCGGGACGAAGAGCCGCAGCTCAGGGGCTACTTCGAGGGTGATCTCGGGTCCGTTCACCCGGCCAGGATGCCACCGGGGCGGGGCGGGCTGCCAGGGAATTGGGGCGCCTACGGAGGCGGTGGCGGGGCGAACGCCGTCGGGGGGACGCCCACCGTGGCGGTGAAGTCCCGTACCAGATGGGCCTGGTCGCTGTAGCCGAGGTCGGCCGCCAGCCGCGCCCACTCCACCCCCGGGTCGGACTCCGCTCGCTCCAGCGCCTCGTGGATGCGGTAGCGGAGGATGACCCACTTCGGGCCCACCCCGACGTACGCGGCGAAGAGCCGTTGCAGCGTACGGGGGGAGAGGCCCGCGTCCCGGGCGAGCTGCCCGGTCCGGCGCACCGAGCGGTCCGTACGCACCCGGTCGACCAGCTCCATCGCCAGTGTGGCCTGCGGGTCCGGGCGCGGCTCCAGGGCGAGCAGGCAGGCGTCCAGCGCGGCGACCCGGGCGTCCTCGTCGTCCGGGTCCAGGACCGCGTGGAGGTCCGGCGGGGTACGGAGCACCTCGGCGGCGTCGACCCGGCGCCCCGTCAGGTCGCTCAGGGCGTGCTCCGGCGCGAACGGGCGGAAGCCGCCGGGCCGGAACTGCACCCCGCAGACCCGGCCGCGCCCGGTCAGCTTCCGGGTGAACAGCCCGCGGGCGATGCCCGCCACCTCGGCGTACCCGGCCCGTTCCCGGCCGGTCTCCCCGGCCCCGTACCGCTGCGCGACGAGGTTGACCGACGGGTGCGGGACGACATGGGCGGTGTACGGCCGGTCGAGCTGCCAGTCGATGAGCCAGTAGTGCTCCAGGTACGGGCGCAGCGCGGGCGCGGGTTCGCGGCGGCGGAAGCGTACGTGCGCGAACAGGTCCGGGGCGTCCACGATGCCCCGGGTGTCCCGGCGCGGTCCGGGGCCGTGCTCGGGGCCGGGGCCCGGTCCGGTGGCCATGGCGCTGATCCTAAAGTGCGGTGCCACGGCCGGCCTGTCGCGTTTCTTCAAGACGCGGGCGGTCCGGAGGGGGAGCGTGGGACCCATGACGCAGAAGATCAGTGAACTGCTGGAAGCCGCCGCCGGCCGGGCCCTGCCCGTCGTGCGGGGGATCGACGACGAGCGGCTGGGCGACCGTACGCCCTGCGCCGAGTACGACGTACGGGCCCTGCTGAACCACCTGTTCCTGGTGGTCGTGAACTTCCAGGCCCTCGCGGCCCGGGAGGAGGCGGACTTCACCCAGGAGCCGGATTTCGTGGCGGACGGCGACTGGCGGGACCGGTTCGGGGAGGAGACCGCCCGCCTGGTGGCCGCGTGGGACGCGCCGGGGGCCGAGGAGGGGACGGCCGGTCAGATGGGGCTGCCCGCCCGGACCGTGGGGCTGATGGTGCTGGGCGATCTGACCCTGCACGCGTGGGACCTGGCGCGGGCGACGGGCGCGGAGTTCGTCCCGGACCCGGTGGCGGTCGAGGAGGTGGAGCCGGTGCTGACGGCCATGGCACCGCAGGGCCGGGAAATGAAGGTGTTCGGCGAGCCGGTCCCGGTGGGGCCCGGTGCTACGGCTTTCGAGCGGCTGCTGGGGGTGACGGGGCGCGATCCGGGGTGGCGTCCGGCCGGGGGCTGAGGACGGTGGGCCGGGCGGCGGCGCGCGTGGAAGGCGGGGCGGCCGGGGGGTCGTAGAGCGGGGCGAGCGCGGCGTACGCGTCGTCGACGATCTCCTCGGCCAGGAGCAGCATGTCCTGTTCGGCGAGGCGGGCCGCCCGGTGGGTGTACGGGGACGGTGGCGCCGGGTGCCTGCGGCGCCACCAGCAGTCGCAGGCCGCGTAGATCCCGCCGCCGAAGACGAGGACGGGGATGGACAGAGCCAGCAGTACGTCGCCCACGGCGGACCTCCTTGAGGGTCGTTGTCCTCTGCATCGGCGGATCGGGCGGGTGGGCTGAAGATCAGACTTCAGCCATTTATTGGCCCGTTTCGACCGAATGGGTGCGCGTGGGTGCGGGTGTGTGAGCGGTTCGAGCGGGTGTACGTCACTGATGCCCGGGTTCCGGGCGGTGATGTCAGGCCGGGGGCCGGGGGAGCGGGGGCCGGGGGAGCGGGGGAGGGCGGGTGGGGGCGGCACGCTCGGCCCCGTGAGAGCTCGCCGAGCTCGGGCAGGGCGGTGCCCCGATGCGTCGGCGCGGCTCCCGTCAGCGGGGGATCGGCGGGGGATCGGCGAGGGACCGGCGGGGAATCAGAGGGGAAGCGGAAGCGGAATCCGCCCCTGCCGTCAGAGCTGGACCAGGCGCCGTCAGGGCCAGACCAGGCAGTACGCCTGGTGCCCCGCGTCATGCAGCCGGTGCGAGAAGTCCTGCCACTCGTGGAGCAGCTGGTAGACGTTGAAGGCGTCGCGCGGGCCGCCGCGGTCGGGGACCGTGGACCAGATGAAGGCCGCCGCGCCGACCGATTCCTCGCCGACGCCGCGCAGCGGGTCGACGACGGTCATGGGGAGCTTGACCACCGCGTAGTCGGGGTGGAGGACGACCAGCTCCAGCGGAGGGACCTTGTGCAGGGGTATGCCCTGGATGCCGGTCAGGACCATGGCGGCCACCGTCTCCGGCTTGATCTTGGTGAACATGCCGCCCATGCCCAGCTCGTCACCGCCCAGCTCCTCCGGGCGCATCGAAATGGGCACGCGTGCCGCGGTCGCCCCGTCCGGGGCACCGAAGTACTTGTAGGTCACCCCCATTCCGCCACCGCTCCTGCTCCCGGGGGGCGGAGTGCTCTCCGCGCCCCTGCCCTGTGCGCGCTCGGCCCTGCGCCGGTGCCGCCCTCGCCGGGCAGGCTCGGGCCCCAGGTCGTCGGTCCCTTCGCCCACTCCGCCACCGCGATGCATATCTCATCCACCCGACTACTTCTTAGGAGACACAGCCCCCGCCGCGCAACCCGATCATCGTGTCAGTGACCTCCCCCGCGGGCGTGCGGTGAAACACCTGTCCGCAAGACCGTCCGTGGCTCTGACACCATGGCATGGGTGAGCTTTCCCTATGTCGCCCCAGTTTCGCAGACGTGAGGGTGCCGACGCTCTTTCGTGATACGAGGGGAGCGCGCTCCCTGCTCACCGGTGGCCGGGATTACCTTGGATTTTCCGGCCCGGCCTCCCGATACCCGAACCGCAGATCAGGACCAAAGTGGCGTATTCATACGAAGCCCCAGTTTCGCAGTCGCTGTTCGACCGGGCGTCCGTCGTGACGCCCGGCGGCGTGAACTCACCCGTGCGTGCCTTCCGGGCCGTGGGCGGTACGCCCCGGTTCATGGTGTCCGGCACCGGTCCGTACCTCACCGACGCCGACGGCCGCGAGTACGTCGACCTCGTCTGTTCGTGGGGGCCGATGATTCTCGGCCACTCCCACCCGGAGGTCATCGCCGCCGTCCAGGAAGCGGTCTCCCGGGGCACGTCCTTCGGTACGCCGGGTGAGGGCGAGGTCGCGCTGGCCGAGGAGATCGTGGCGCGGATCGAACCGGTCGAGCAGGTCCGTCTGGTCTCCTCCGGCACCGAGGCGACCATGTCCGCGATCCGGCTGGCGCGCGGTTTCACCGGCCGGGCCAAGGTCGTGAAGTTCGCCGGCTGCTACCACGGCCACGTGGACGCCCTCCTCGCCGCCGCCGGGTCCGGGCTCGCCACCTTCGGCCTGCCCGACACCCCGGGCGTCACCGGCGCCACGGCGGGGGACACCGTCGTGCTGCCGTACAACGACCTGGACGCGGTACGGGCCGCCTTCGCCGCGCACCCCGGCGAGATCGCCTGCGTGATCACCGAGGCGTCGCCCGGCAACATGGGCGTCGTCCCGCCCGCCGACGGCTTCAACGCCGGGCTCAAGGAGCTCTGCGCGGCCAACGGCGCCCTGTACATCTCCGACGAGGTCATGACGGGGTTCCGTACGTCGAAGGCCGGCTGGTACGGCGTCGACGGCGTCCGCCCCGACCTGATGACCTTCGGCAAGGTCATGGGCGGCGGCTTCCCCGCCGCGGCCTTCGGCGGTCGCGCCGACGTGATGGCGCACCTCGCCCCGGCCGGCCCGGTCTACCAGGCGGGCACCCTCTCCGGGAACCCGGTCGCCACCGCCGCCGGGCTCGCCCAGCTGCGGCTGCTCGACGACGCGGCGTACGCGAGGATCGACGCGGTCTCCGCCGAACTGCGCACCCTGGTGGGCGACGCGTTCACCAAGGAAGGCGTCGCGCACACCGTGTCGTCCGCGAGCAACATGTTCTCGGTCTTCTTCACGGACCAGCCGGTCCGGAACTACGACGACGCCAAGAAGCAGGAAGCCTTCCGCTTCACCGCCTTCTTCCACTCGATGCTGGAGCAGGGCGTCTACCTGCCGCCCTCGGCCTTCGAGTCCTGGTTCGTCTCCACCGCCCACGACGAGCGGGCGATCGAGCGTGTCGCCGCCGCCCTGCCCGCCGCCGCCCGTGCCGCATCGGAGGCCACCGCATGAGCAGCGGAAGCAACGGGAACGTGAACCGCGACGAGCAGCTGACCGTGGTGCACCTGATGCGCCACGGCGAGGTGCACAACCCGGACGGTGTCCTGTACGGGCGCCGCCCCGGCTACCACCTCTCCGAGCTGGGGCGGCAGATGGCCGACCGGGTCGCCGACCACCTGGAGAAGCGCGACATCACCCATGTCGTCGCCTCCCCGCTGGAGCGCGCCCAGGAGACGGCCGCGCCCGTCGCCAAGGCGCACGGCCTGGACCTGGCCACCGACCCCCGCCTCATCGAGGCCGCCAATGTCTTCGAGGGCAAGACCTTCGGCGTCGGTGACGGGGCGCTGCGCAAGCCGGACAACTGGAAGCACCTCACCAACCCGTTCCGGCCGTCCTGGGGCGAGCCGTACATCGAGCAGGTCGTCCGCATGATGGGGGCGCTGGACGCCGCCAAGGACGCGGCGCGCGGGCACGAGGCGGTCTGCGTCAGCCACCAGCTGCCGATCTGGATCGTCCGCTCCTTCGTGGAGCGCCGCAGGCTCTGGCACGACCCGCGCAGGCGCCAGTGCACGCTGGCCTCGCTGACCAGCTTCACCTATCAGGGCGACACGATCGTCTCGGTCGGCTACTCGGAGCCGGCCCGCGACCTGGTGCCCGTACATCTGCTGGCCGGGGCGAAGCCGGTGAAGGGGAAGTCGAAGGCGTTCGGCGCGTAATCGCTCCGTACGCCGTGCGTACGTGAACAGCTCCGTACACGTGAGCACGTGAACATACGGGACCGACCGCCGTCGCGGTCGGTCCCGTTCTCGTTGCCGACGCCGTACGGACAGGACATGGCGGTGCGTTAAATTAGGTTAGGCTAAGCTAAGTTCGCTGTGACGAGAGCGGTGGAGCGATGACGCGTACTGCCCCGATGAACGCCCCCGACCCCAGACCGGTGCCGCGGTCCGGCCCGGTGAGGCGGCCCGCCGATGAGTGACTGTACGGACGCGGCGGACACCGCCCCCTGGCCCGTCACCGGCCCCCGTATCGCCCGGCTCGCCCGGCAGGTCGAAGGCGCCCGGGACGCCGCCGCCCGGTCCGCGCTGACCGAGGCGTTCTGGGCCGAGGCCGCCCGTACCGGCGCCCCCCTCGTCGAGGAACTCGACGACGCCCCCGGCCACCGGGCCGTCACCTTCCTGTGGCGCGGCCACCGCGCCACCCGCCGGGTCCTGCTGCTGGCCCCCGGCATCGGCGACCCCGACCGGCTCGCCGGTTCGCTCCTCCACCAGCTGCCGGGCACCGACGTCTGGTACCTCGGCTACCGGCTGCGCGCCGACCACCGCGCCTCCTACCGGATGGTGGCCGACATCTCCGCCGGGCCCGCCCCCACCGACCCGGCCCTGCTCCAGCGGCGGCTGCTGGCGCTGCGGGCGCACGCGGGGCCCGATCCGCTGAACCAGGACCGGATACCGGCCCGTTGGCGTACGGCACAGGGCTCGGTCCTCGCCCTGCCCGACGCCCCGCCCCAGCCCTGGACCGCCCGGCGTGCCGACATCCCGCGCGGCACCGTCGAGCGGCACACCGTTCCGGCCGGAGTCCTGGGCGTGGAGCGGGATGTGTGGGTGTACCTGCCGCCGGACGCCGTTCCGTTCCGGTCCGCGTCCGGGGCCGGGGAGCGGGACCGTCTGCCGCTGCTGGTGCTCTGCGACGGCGACATGTGGTTCGGGCGGCTCGGGTTCCAGGACACCCTGGACGCGCTGATCGCCGACGGGGCCCTCCCGCCGCTCGTGGTCCTCGCCCCGGACGCGGCCGACCCCGTCACCCGCAGGCTGGAGCTGGGCGGCCGGGAGAGCTACGCCTCCTTCCTCGCCGACGAGGTGGTGCCCTGGGCGGGCGCCCGGTGGCCGCTGACCGCGCGGGCGGAGCTGACCGCGGTGGCCGGTCAGGGGCTCGGCGGGATGACCGCCCTGTACGCCGGTCTCACCCGGCCCGAACGGTTCGGCAGGGTCGTCGCGCAGTCCCCGTCCCTGTGGTGGCGGCCCGCGCTCGACCCCGGGGTCCGGGCGCCGGACGCGGTCGGGACGCCCTGGCTGGCCACCCTCGCCGCCGGGCTCCGCGACGGCCTCCCCGAAGACGGGGGGCAGGGGGCGCCCGGGGCCGTCGTCCACTTCGATGTCGGCCTGCACGAGGGGGCCCTGGCGGAACACAGCGAGGCCCTCCGGGCGGTGCTCCGCGCCCGGGGCCACCGGGTCACCCGTACCGTCCACAACGGCGGCCACGACTACGCCTGCTGGCGCGGGTTCCTGGCCGACGCCCTGGTGGATCTGCTGGGCGCCGGTCTTGACGTGGACGCGGCGGGGTTCCAGGGTGGGACGGGTCCGGCCGCCGACGGTGCGGTGGCCCGGGGCCCGGTCGCGCACGGCCCGGTCGTACGTCCCCGGGGTCTGCCCGCGGGTCCGGCCGGCCACCTTGCCGGAAGCTGACCGGCGGGTCCGCCCCCAAGTGACCGGCCGCCGCGCCGCGCCTGCGGACGGGGCGGCCGCCCCGCCGCAAGGTAAAGCGTAGAAAAAGTCCCCAATTGCACGGAACCGCCGCGTTGTCTCGGGCCTCTCACTCTTCAGCAGTTTGTATGGCCTTGAGATAAAACGACCGCAGATGGGGACGGCATGCGCGACATCAATCGAAGGGGACTGCTCGGCGCTGGGCTCGGCACCGCCGCCGCGATCGGACTCGCGGGCTGCGGCTTCTCCAGTTCCTCCGGCTCGGCGGAGGGCGGCCGGTCCGGGGACGGCGGCGAAAGTGGCAGTGGTGGCAAGGGGGACACCGGCAAGGACGGCACGGGCGGCGGAAACGGTTCGCCGAAGAAGAAGGCCCGGCTGATCGGCGACGGCTCCACCGCCGACACCGGCAAGCAGCCCCACCAGCCCGCCGCCCCCGTCCCGCTCGAACCCGGCCAGACGCCGCCGCAGTTCGTGATCTTTTCCTGGGACGGGGCGGGCGAGGTCGGCAACGGGCTCTTCCCGCGCTTTCTGAAGCTGGCCAAGGACCACGACGCCGCGATGACCTTCTTCCTCTCCGGGCTCTATCTGCTGCCCGAGTCGAAGAAATCCCTCTACCGTCCCCCGAACAACCCGCGCGGCGCCTCCGACATCGGCTATCTCACGGACGATCACGTCAAGGACACGCTGACGTACGTACGCCAGGCATGGCTGGACGGCCATGAGATAGGCACCCACTTCAACGGGCATTTCTGCGGCGGTTCCGGTTCCGTCGAGCGCTGGACCCCCGCGCAATGGCAGAGCGAGATCGATCAGGCTGTGTCCTTCGTCACGGAATGGCGGACCAATACCGGCTGGGAGGACGAGGACCCGCTGCCGTTCGACTACCGCAAGGAATTGATCGGCGGCCGTACCCCCTGTCTGCTCGGCCAGGACAATCTCCTGCCGACCGCGAGCAAGCTGGGCTGGCGTTACGACGCCAGCTCGCCCGGCGGCCGTCAGACCTGGCCCGTGAAGCGCGGCGGCGTCTGGGACCTCCCGCTCCAGGCGATGCCGTTCCCCGGGCACTCCTTCGAGGTGCTCTCGATGGACTACAACATCCTCGCCAACCAGTCGAAGAATTCGACCAAGGGCATGCCCTCGCGTTATCCGGGCTGGCGCAAGCAGGCCACCGGTGCCTATCTCGCCGGTTTCGAGCGCGCCTATACGACGAATCGCGCGCCCTTCTTCATAGGCAACCACTTCGAGCAGTGGAACGGCGGCATCTATATGGACGCCGTGGAAGAAGTGATCAAGAAGACCGCCGGTAAGAAGGACGTACGGCTCGTCTCCTTCCGGCAGTTCGTCGACTGGCTCGACGTACAGGACCCCGCCGTCCTCGCCAAGCTCCGCACCCTGGAGGTCGGACAGTCGCCCGCGGGCGGTTGGAACTCCTTCTTTAAACAGGCTTGACAAGGGGCTTTACGGGCACCGAGGGGGGTGCGGGAGATCGCCGGAACTGCCATGCGAAACTTTTCACATGAGCTTTGGCCGTGCGTCCCGACGCCGCTTCACCCTGCTCGCCGCCACCGCCGTGGCCGGTGCCCTGACGCTGTCCGCGTGCGGGGACGGCAACAAGGCCCAGGGCGGTGGCAACACCAACTTCATCACCGGCAGCGGGGGCATCTCCACCGTCGCGAAGGGCGAGCGGCCCGAGGCTCCGAAGCTCCAGGGCGAGAGCCTGGAGGGCAAGCCGCTCGACCTCGCCGACTACAAGGGCAAGGTCGTCGTGCTCAACGTCTGGGGCTCCTGGTGCGGCCCCTGCCGCCTGGAGGCGAAGTACTTCGCGCAGGTCTCCGAGGAGACCGCCGACCAGGGCGTCCAGTTCCTCGGGATCAACACCCGGGACGCGGAGCGGGACCCCGCGGTGAACTTCGAGAAGGACTACGGGATCACCTACCCGAGCTACTTCGACCCGATCGGCAAGCTCATCCTCCGCTTCCCCAAGGGCACCCTGAACCCGCAGGCCATCCCGTCCACCGTGGTGGTCGACCGGGAGGGGAAGATCGCGGCCCGCACGCTCCAGCCGCTGGACGCCGAGCAGCTGCGCGAGATGATCGACCCGATCATCGCGGAGAAGTGATCCGGTGATCCCGCTCGCCCCGTACAACGACACCGTCGTGAGCACCGTCACGCTGGCCGCCACCAACGAGACCGTCATGTCCGGTGCCCTGCTGCTGGCCCTGCCCATCGCCCTGCTGGCCGGGCTCATCTCGTTCTTCTCGCCCTGCGTCCTGCCGCTCGTCCCCGGCTACCTGAGTTACGTCACCGGGGTCAGCGGCACCGACCTGGCCGACGCCCGGCGTGGCCGGGTCGTGGCGGGCGCCTCGCTCTTCGTCCTCGGCTTCACCGCCGTGTTCGCCTCCACCGGGGCCCTCTTCGGCTATTTCGGCAACGAGCTCCAGACGCACGCCGAGGTGCTCAACAAGGTGCTCGGCGGGCTGATGATCCTCATGGGGATCTTCTTCATGGGGCTCCTGCCGGGGGTGACGCAGCGCGAGTTCCGCCTCCACAAGCGGCCGGTGACCGGTCTGGCCGGAGCACCGCTGCTCGGCGCCCTGTTCGGGATCGGCTGGACCCCGTGCATCGGCCCGACGCTCTCCTCCGTGCTGGCGCTCTCGACCCAGAGCGCCACCGCCGGACGTGGCGCGATACTGACCGTCGCGTACTGTCTCGGACTCGGCGTCCCGTTCATCCTGGCCGCCGTCGCCTTCCGCAAGGCGCTCGGCGCGTTCGGCTGGGTCAAGCGCCATTACGCCTGGGTCATGCGGATCGGCGGCGGCATGATGATCGTGACCGGAATCCTGTTGCTGACGGGTGTGTGGGCGACGCTCATGCAGCAGATGCAGAGCTGGTCCAGCGGCTTCGTTGTGGGGATCTGAGTTCATGAGCAAGACGAACAGCACGGACACCGACGCCCGTACGGACGTCCCGGCGGACGAGCCCGCCGACCGCGCGGCCGGGGAGCGGCTCTCCACCGCGCCCCGCGAGGAGCGCCCGGAGCCGGAATCCGGGGCCGGGAGCGGCGTCCCCGCGATGGGGGTGATCGGCTGGGTCCGCTGGTTCTGGCGCCAGCTCACCTCGATG
This sequence comes from Kitasatospora albolonga, assembly GCA_002082585.1. Classification (NCBI taxonomy): domain Bacteria; kingdom Bacillati; phylum Actinomycetota; class Actinomycetes; order Kitasatosporales; family Streptomycetaceae; genus Kitasatospora; species Kitasatospora albolonga. Next base: position 3,237,303 of record CP020563.1, on the reverse strand, counting down.
CGGGTCGCGCTGATCCTGCTCTTCCTGCTCTCCCTCGGCGCGGTCCCCGGCTCGCTGATCCCGCAGACCAGCGTCGACGACTTCAAGGTCCAGGAGTTCAAGGAGCAGCACACCACCCTCACGCCGATCTACGAGAAGCTCCAGCTCTTCGACGTCTACAGCTCGGTGTGGTTCTCCGCGATCTACATCCTGCTGTTCGTCTCGCTCATCGGCTGCATCGTGCCGCGCACCGGCCAGTTCGTCGGCCAGCTCCGCTCCCGCCCGCCGGGCGCCCCCAAGCGGCTGACCCGGCTGCCCGCGTACACCACCTGGCGTACGGAGGCGGAACCGGAGGCGGTCCGCGAGGCGGCCCTCGGCGTGCTGGGCAAGCGGCGCTTCCGGGCCCACCCGGTGGGCGACGCGGTCGCCGCCGAGAAGGGGTATCTGCGCGAGGCCGGGAACCTGGTCTTCCACATCGCGCTGATCGTGATGCTGGTGGCCTTCGCCGCCGGGCAGCTCTTCAAGTCCGAGGGCGGCAAGCTGATCGTCGAGGGCGGCGGCTTCGCCAACACGCTCACCCAGTACGACGACTTCAAGTCCGGCTCGCTCTACGACTCCGACACGCTGGCCCCCTTCAGCTTCACCCTGGACAAGTTCGTCGGTACGTACGAGGAGAAGGGCCCGCAGCGCGGCACGCCCCGCACCTTCGAGGCCCGGGTGACCTACAACGAGGGCGCCGACGGCCCCGACCGCAAGGCCGTCATCCGCGTCAACGAACCGCTCGTCGTGAACGGCACCAAGGTCTATCTGATCGCCCACGGGTACGCCCCCGTCGTCACCGTCCGGGACAGCAAGGGCAAGGTTGTCTCGCGGAGCTCCGTACCGCTGCTGCCGATCGACAACAACATCACCTCCACCGGCGCGATCAAGGTGATGGACGGCTACCGCGACAAGAACGGCGTCAAGACCCAGCTCGGCTTCAAGGCGTTCTTCGTGCCGACCTTCGCGGGCCACGGCAAGGGCCAGATGTTCTCGCAGTTCCCCGGCGCGGAGTTCCCGGTGCTCGCCCTGAGCGCCTACCGGGGCTCCCTCGGGGTCGACTCCGGGCTGCCGCAGAACGTCTACCAGCTCGACACGTCCAAGATGAAGGAGTTCAAGAACGAGGACGGCGAGCTGCTGAAGAAGATGCTGCGCCCCGGCGAGAAGCTGGACCTGTCCGACGGGGAGGGCTCGATCACATTCGACGGCATCGAGGAGTGGGCCAGCTTCCAGATCTCGCAGCAGCCGGGCAACGGCTGGGCGCTCGGCGGCGCCATCGCCGCCATCGCCGGACTCGCCGCCTCGCTGTTCATCCAGCGCCGCCGGGTCTGGGTGCGGGCGGTCCGGGGCGCGGACGGGGTGACCGTCGTGGAGATGGCGGGCCTGGGCCGCAGCGAGTCCGCGAAGCTCCCCGAGGAGCTGGGCGACCTCGCGGCCGCCCTGATCACGACGGCGCCGGTCGCGCCGGCCGCCGAGGAGAAACCGGACACGCCCGGGTCCACCGACGCGGACGCCACCAACGAGGCCGGGAGCCGGCCCGTACACCCTGCCGAAGCACCTGCCGAAGGGGCTGAGAAGTGAATCTCGCCGCCGCAACCAACGAGAACCTGGCGGAGATCAGCAACGTACTGATCTATTCGTCGATGGCCGTCTACACCCTGGCCTTCTTCGCGCACATCGCGGAGTGGGTCCTCGGCAGCCGCAGCAAGGTGGGCCGTACGGCCGCCGGGCTGTCCGGCTCCCGGGCCGGTGGCGCCGCCGCCCCCCAGGTGGTCACCCAGGCCGGTGGCACCGCCGTACTGGAGCGGCCGAAGGTCGTCACCCGCGCCGCCGCCGGAACCCGTGACGTGCCCGACGGGCCGGGCGCGGCGGGCGGCACGTTCAAGGGCGACCTGTGGGGCCGGATCGCGGTCTCGCTGACCGTGGTGGCCTTCGCCGTGGAGGCGGGCGGGGTCATCACCCGCGCCCTCTCCGTGCAGCGGGCCCCCTGGGCCAACATGTACGAGTTCTCGATCACCTTCTCCACCGTGGCGGTCGGCTCCTACCTGGTGCTGCTCGCGCTGAAGAAGAACGTCCGCTGGATCGGCCTCCCCCTGGTCACCACGGTCCTGCTGGACCTCGGTCTCGCGACGACGGTCCTCTACACCGAGAGCGACCAGCTGGTGCCCGCGCTGCACTCGTACTGGCTGTGGATCCACGTCTCGACCGCGATCCTCTGCGGCGCGGTCTTCTACCTCGGCGCGGTCGGCACGGTCCTCTACCTCTTCCGCGACAGCTACGAGAACAAGCTCGCCTCCGGCGGCGCGCCCGGGAAGTTCGCCACCTCGGTCATGGAGCGGCTGCCCTCGGCGTCGTCGCTGGACAAGTTCTCGTACCGCGTCAACGCGGCGGTCTTCCCGCTCTGGACGTTCACGATCATCGCGGGCGCGATCTGGGCGGGCGACGCCTGGGGCCGGTACTGGGGCTGGGACCCCAAGGAGGTCTGGTCCTTCATCACCTGGGTCGCCTACGCCGCCTATCTGCACGCCCGCGCCACCGCCGGGTGGAAGGGCCGCAAGGCCGCCTATCTGGCGCTCGTCGCCTTCGGCTGCTGGCTGTTCAACTACTACGGCGTGAACATCTTCGTCTCCGGCCTGCACTCCTACGCCGGGGTCTGAGCCCTTCAGGGGCCTTCGGAACATCGGCCGCACACGTACAGCGCCCCCGGACGGGTCTCCGTCCGGGGGCGCTGTACGTCTCGCGTACGGCGGTGGCCTCGCGCCTCAGGACGCGGGCGGGGTCTTGTCGTCCGGCCCCTTGCCGCCCTCGCGGCGCTCCTGCTCCTCGCGCTCCTGCTCCTTCAGCGAGTTCAGGAAGTCCGGGTTGTCGTCCGGGGCCACCCACTGCTGCCGCCGGTTCCGCTGCCATCCGGCCGGGCCCGTGCCACCGGCCGCGTTCTGGCGGGTCTTGCCCGCGACGAGCCAGACGACCGGGCCGACGATCCAGAACAGCAGGATGATGAAGACCCAGGCGATCTTCGGCAGATGCTTGGTGTCCTCCTCCGAGGTGTTCAGGCAGTCGATGAACGCGTAGATCGTCAGAGCCAGCGGAACGATGAACATCAGGGCTCTCAACATGGTGCGTCCCCCAGTGAGTGGTGGTGGGGCTCGGTGTTTCCCCGGTGTCGCGGCCAGGGTACCGGCTCGTCACCTTCGATCCCCGGCCCGGAGCAGCACTTTCCGGGCAACCGCCCGGACTTTCGGGGTGCGGCGGCGGGGGAGCCCCGGCGGGGCCGCGCGGGCGGGGATGACAAACTGGACCGCATGGCTTACGACGATCTCCGCTCCCTGCTCCGGGCTCTTGAACGCGATGGTGATCTCAAGCGCGTCAAGGCCGAGGTCGACCCCCACCTGGAGGTCGGCGAGATCGTCGACCGGGTGAACAAGGCGGGCGGCCCCGCCCTGCTCTTCGAGAACGTCAAGGGCTCCTCGATGCCCCTGGCCATGAACGTGTTCGGCACCGACCGGCGCCTGCTCAAGGCGCTCGGGCTGAAGTCCTACAGCGACATCAGCGACAAGATCGCCGGGCTGCTCAAGCCGGAGCTGCCGCAGGGCTTCGTCGGCGTACGGGAAGCCTTCGGCAAGCTCGGCTCGATGGTCCACGTACCGCCGAAGAAGGTGAAGTCGGACGACGCGCCGGTCCAGGAAGTCGTGCTGAAGGGCGACGAGGTCGACCTGGACGCGCTGCCCGCGCTCTTCACCTGGCCCGGGGACGGCGGCTCCTTCTTCAACCTGGGCCTCACCCACACCAAGCACCCCGAGACCGGCGTACGGAACCTGGGGCTCTACCGGCTCCAGCGCCACGACAAGCGCACCATCGGGATGCACTGGCAGATCCACAAGGACTCCGCCAACCACTACCAGGTCGCCGCCCGGCGCGGTGAGCGGCTGCCCGTCGCCATCGCCTTCGGCGCGCCGCCCGCCGTGACGTACGCCTCCACCGCCCCGCTGCCCGGGGACATCGACGAGTACCTGTTCGCCGGGTTCGTCCAGGGCAAGCGGATCGAGATGGTCGACTGCAAGACCGTGCCGCTCCAGGTCCCCGCCCAGGCCGAGGTCGTCATCGAAGGGTGGCTGGAGCCGGGGGAGATGCTGCCGGAGGGCCCGTTCGGGGACCACACCGGCTTCTACACCCCGCAGGAACCGTTCCCCGCACTGACCATCGACTGCGTCACCATGCGCAAGCGCCCGCTGCTCCAGTCCATCGTGGTCGGCCGCCCGCCGACCGAGGACGGGCCGCTGGGCCGGGCCACCGAGCGGTTCTTCCTGCCGCTGCTGAAGATCATCGTGCCGGACATCGTGGACTACCACCTCCCCGAGGCGGGCGGCTTCCACAACTGCGCGATCGTCTCGATCGACAAGAAGTACCCGAAGCACGCGCAGAAGGTGATGAGCGCGATCTGGGGCGCGCACATGATGTCGCTGACCAAGCTCATCGTGGTCGTCGACGCCGACTGCGACGTCCACGATCTGCACGAGGTCGCCTGGCGGGCGCTCGGCAACACCGACTACGCCCGCGACCTCACGGTCACCGAGGGCCCGGTCGACCATCTGGACCACGCCTCCTACCAGCAGTTCTGGGGCGGCAAGGCGGGCATCGACGCCACCCGGAAGCTGCCCACCGAGGGGTACACCCGGGACGGCGGCTGGCCCGAGATGGTCGAGTCCGACCCGGAGACGGCGGCGAAGGTCGACCGCCGCTGGAAGGAGTACGGGCTGTGAGCAGCGCGGCAGAGGCGGCGGCGTCCGTCCCCGGCTCCGCGCCCGGTTCCGCGTCGTCGGGCGGCAGGGTGAAGTCCTTCCTGCGGCTGGTGATGATCGAGCACTCGGTCTTCGCGCTGCCCTTCGCCTATATCGCCGCGCTGACCGCGATGTTCCAGCTGGACGGCACGATCCACTGGGGCGTCCTGCTGCTCGTGACGCTCGCGATGGTGGGGCTGCGGACCTTCGCGATGGCCGCGAACCGGATCATCGACCGGGAGATCGACGCCCGGAACCCGCGTACGGCCGGGCGTGAGCTGGTGACCGGCGCGGTGTCCGTACGGTCGGCCTGGACGGGAGCGCTCGTCGCGCTGGCCGTCTTCCTGGGGGCCGCCGCCCTGCTCAACCCGCTCTGCCTGGCGCTCGCGCCGCTGGCCGTCGTGCCGATGGTGGTCTACCCGTACGGCAAGCGGTTCACGAACTACCCGCACGCCATCCTGGGCCTGGCCCAGGCCATGGGGCCGATCGGCGCGTGGCTCGCGGTGACCGGCTCCTGGTCGTGGGACGCGGTGATCCTGGGGCTCGCCGTCGGGATCTGGATCGGCGGCTTCGACCTGATCTTCGCCTGCCAGGACGTCCAGGCGGACCGGGCCCACGGGGTGCTGTCCTTCCCGGCCCGCTTCGGCATCCCGGCGGCGCTGTGGGGCGCGCGGGTCTGCCACGTGGTCACGACGGGGCTGCTGGTCTGGTTCGGGCTGGCCACGGACGCCGAGGTCTTCTACTGGATCGGTATGGCGGTCGTCGCCGTGGCGTTCGTCTACGAGCACCGCGTGGTGCGGCCGCACGACCTGTCCCGGCTGAACCGGGCCTTCTTCACCGTCAACGGCTTCATCGGGATGGCGCTCTTCGTCTGCGCGCTGCTCGACCTGGTGGCGCGCGGCCTCACCCCGTAGCGCTGCCGGGCGCGGCTCAGACCGTGACCAGGTTGTCCGGGCCGCGGCGCGCGGGCGGGCGGCGGAAGAAGAAGGCCGCCGCCACACCGCCGATGAGGCCGAAGAGGTGGCCCTGCCAGCTGATGCCCGAGTCGGTGGGCAGGACGCCCCAGAGCAGCGAGCCGTAGACCACGGCGACGCCGATGCCTATGAGGACGTCCCAGGGGCGGCGGTCCACGAAGCCGCGGACCAGCAGATAGCCCAGCAGCCCGAAGACCACGCCGGAGGCGCCGAGCGTCACCGTGAACGCCGGGGCGGTCAGCCAGACGCCCACCCCGCTGATCACGATGATGGTGGCGACGACGGCGGCGAACCGGCGCAGCCCGCCGAGGGCGGCTATGAAGCCCAGGACCAGCAGCGGGACGCTGTTGGAGGCGACGTGCTCCCAGCCGCTGTGCAGGAACGCGGCCGGGACCACATCGCGCAGCTCGGACAGCTCGCGCGGGCTGATGCCGTAGGTGTCCAGGGCGTGCCCGGTCATCACGTCGATGCCTTCGAGGAGCCACAGCAGGGCGACCCAGCTCACCATCAGGATTCCGGCCGTCAGTGCCCGCGCGCTGCCGCTCGTGGTGGAGCCGGTGTTGTTGCCGTCGGTGGTCCAGTAATCGCCCATGGTCTGCCCCTGCCCCCGGGTTGGCCCGTCATCTGTGGAACGTCCCGGAGCGCCGCCCGGTTCCGGGTGCGGGCCCCGGAGGTGTGCCGGATAGGCTCGAGGATGTGGAATCCGGGACTTCAGTGACTCATCAGCAGCGGCGGCCTTGGATTGTCGGGGTGTCCGGTGCTTCGGGGACCCCGTTCGCGGCAGCCGTCCTGCGGGGGCTGCTGGCGGGCGGCGAGAGCGTGGATCTGGTGGTGAGCCGGGCCTCGCGCCTCACCCTGCTGGACGAGACGGGCATCGCCTTCCGGGACGGCCACTGGCGCGAGGACCTGCGCTGTTGGCTGGAACGCGGCGCCGACGGGAAGTCCGGCACCTTCGCGGTGGGCGACGCGGAGCTGGAGCGCGTACGCCACTGGCCGGCCGGTGATCTGGCGGCCGGGCCGTCCTCCGGGTCGTACCCGGCGAAGGGGATGCTCATCGTGCCCGCCTCGACGGCCTGCGTGGCCGGAGTGGCGCTCGGCCTGTCGAAGGATCTGCTCCAGCGGGCCGCGAGCGTGACGCTCAAGGAGCGCCGGCCGCTCGTCGTCGCGGTGCGCGAGACCCCGCTGAGCGGCCAGACGCTGAAGCAGATGGTGGCCCTGGACGAGGCGGGCGCGATCGTGCTGCCCGCCTCTCCGGCGTTCTACGCGGGCGCGACGCACATCCAGGACCTGGTGGACTTCGTCGCGGGGCGGGTGCTGGACGCGGCCGGGGTGGAACACCGGCTGTACCGCCGCTGGGAGGGAGAGCTCGGTGGCGGCTCCCGCAGCCCGGGGGACTGAAAGGTTCTGGTCAGCGCTTCTTGGCGGGGCGCGGGGCGCGGGTCCGGTCGACGCGGTGGGCGGCGGCGGGCTGGTGGGCACGCGAGCGGTTGGCCAGGTCCTGCAGCTCGCGCATCCGGGCGTAGGCCATCTCGATCGTGTACACGGTGAAGTTCACTCCTGAAGATTCGAAAGCGTTTCTTGGATGTTCTAGAAGATTTGCAGGGTGTGGACCCTGCGTGCCTTAGATTCTACACGTAAACTCGCGGTACTGCTGAACAATGGAAGGTTTCAGTCATATGGACGCGGTGGACAGGCAGCTCATCCAGGCCCTCAGAGAGAACGGCAGGGCCTCGTACGCCGAGCTGGGACGGCTCGTGGGGCTCTCCGGGCCCAGCGTCACCGACCGCATCAACCGGCTGGAAACCGCCGGTGTCATCACCGGCTACCGCGCCACCGTCGACTCGGCCTCGCTCGGCCTCGGCGTCACCGCGCTGATCGGGATCTCGCTCTCGGACGCCGCCGACCACGAGGACGTGGCGCGCCGCCTGAAGGACCTCGCGGAGATCGAGGACTGCTGGTTCATCGCGGGCGACGACTCGTACATGCTCAAGGTCCGCGTCGGTGACGTGGACGGCCTGGAGAAGACGATCCGGCGCCTGAGCGGCACGAAGGGCGTCTCCCGGACCCGTACGACGATCGTGCTCTCCACGAAGTGGGAGAACCGGGTCGGGGAGTTGCCCGAGGAGTCGTAGGCGTACGGTGGATCGGGTCTGTTGGTACGGAGGAATGGGAGGCGGCCAGGTGGACGCGGGACTCAAGCGCGAGCTGGAGCAGAAGGTCCGGGCCGGCGAGCGGCTGACCCGCGAGGACGGGATCGCGCTGTACGCGTCCGACGACCTGGCTTGGCTCGGCGGCCTGGCCCACGAGGTGCGCACCCGTAAGAACGGTGACGTCGTGCACTTCAACGTCAACCGCCACCTCAACATGACCAACGTGTGCACCGCCTCGTGCGCGTACTGCTCGTTCCAGCGCAAGCCGGGCGAGAAGGACGCGTACACGATGCGGATCGAGGAGGCGGTCGGCCTCGCCAAGGCGATGGAGGGCGAGAACCTCACCGAGCTGCACATCGTCAACGGCCTCCACCCCAACCTCCCCTGGCGCTACTACCCGCGCTCGCTCAGCGCGCTGAAGGAAGCCCTGCCGGACGTGGCGCTGAAGGCGTTCACGGCGACGGAGATCCACCACTTCGAGACGATCTCGGGGCTGAGCGCCTCCGAGATCCTCGACGAGCTGATCGAGGCCGGTCTCGAATCGCTGACCGGCGGCGGCGCGGAGATCTTCGACTGGGAGGTCCGCCAGCACATCGTCGACCACAACACCCACTGGGAGGACTGGTCGCGCATCCACCGCCTCGCGCACGAGAAGGGGCTCAAGACCCCGGCGACGATGCTGTACGGGCACATCGAGGAGCCCCGCCACCGCGTCGACCACGTGCTGCGGCTGCGGGAGATGCAGGACGAGACCGGCGGCTTCCAGGTCTTCATCCCGCTGCGCTACCAGCACGACTTCGTGGACATGAAGGACGGCAAGGTCCGCAACAAGCTCCAGGCGCGCACGACGATGGCGACCGGCGCCGAGGCGCTGAAGACCTTCGCCGTCTCCCGGCTGCTGTTCGACAACGTGCCGCACGTCAAGGTCTTCTGGGTGATGCACGGCGTGCAGACCGCGCAGCTCGCGCTCCAGCACGGCGCGGACGACATGGACGGCTCGGTGGTCGAGTACAAGATCACGCACGACGCCGACGATTTCGGTACACCGAACAAGCTCGGCCGGGAGGACCTGCTCGACCTGATCCGCGACGCCGGTTTCCGGCCGGTGGAGCGGAACACGCGGTACGAGATCCTGCGCGAGTACCCGGGCCCGGATGCCGGCCTGCGCGAGTCGCCGCAGCCGATGCGGGTCTGATCCCCGTACGCCGGGCAGGTCCGACGCCCGCCCCGGTACGCAGGAGGAAGCTCCGGCCGCCGTCCCCGGCCGGGGCTTCCGTGCGTTCCGGGGCGGGTTGAGCCGGTGGCGGAGTAATGGTTACTCTCACGTAATGGCACTTACCTTCGAGCTGGCTCCCGCGTTCTCGCCCGCCCTGCGCGACGGCATCACCGCCCTGTGGGCCGACGTCACCAACGCGGGCGGTGCCGTCGGATTCGTCCCGCCCGTCACGGCCGAGGAGATCCGGCCCGAGCTGCTCAAGCACCTCGTCGCCATCGAGCAGGGCCGCGCCCGGCTGCTCGTCGGCCGCGACGAGGAGGGTGCGGTCGTCGCCACCGCCTTTCTCGTCCTCAACGACCACCGGCTGATGAAGCACTGGCTCTGGCTCTACACCGTCATGGTCCACCCCCGCCTCCAGGGCCGGGGGTACGGCCGCGACCTCATGGCCGCCGCCGCCGACGCGGCCCGCTCCCTCGACGGCATCGAGGCGATCCGGCTCACCTGCCGGGGCGGCATCGGCGCCGACCGCTTCTATGCCGCCTGCGGATACAAGGAGGTCGGCCGGGTCCCGGACGCCATCCGGGCCGCCCCGGGCGACGACCGCGACGAGGTCGTCATGCTGCTCCCGCTCGGCCCGGCGGCCCCCGCCCCGTCGTCCGGCCCGGCAACCCCCTGAACCGAGAGAATTCGGGCCATGCTTCACTGGACGGGCAGGAGTGTGCGCAGAGACCGAGAGTTCGAGAGTTCACGGGAAGAGAGGGACTGCCGTGTCCGTTGCCAAGCCGAGCGCGATGATCCGGTACACGGCGTTGCGTCTGCTGATCTTCGTCGGCTGCTTCCTCGTCGCCGGTGTCGCCGTCCACTTCGGGCTGATCCCCTCCGGCCTCGGCGGCTCCAACGTCGCCTGGGTGATCCTCCTCGGCCTCGTCCTCTCCGCCCCGCTCAGCTACGTACTGCTGCGCAAGCAGCGCGACGAGATGTCCGCGCAGATCGTCTCCACGGTCGACCGCACCAAGGCCCGTCTCGACGCCAACCGCACCCGTGAGGACGCGGTTCAGTAAGGTTCCTCACACCCGCCGAAAGCCCCGGACCGGAGCCGCACCGCTCCCGTACCGGGGCTTCGGCGTTCCTGCGGCGGTTGTCGGGTCTTTCGCCGGTCTTTCTCCGGCCGGGGGGACGGTTTGCCCCATGTCTCATGGTCAAAGAAAGGCTTTGAGGTTCTCAAAGTTCAAGTGTTAACGTGTTCGACATGAAGACAGCAGTGCGCCTCCGCCATGCCCCGGGCATCCCGCTCGTGGCGCGCCTGCACGTCGATCTCTGCCGCTGTATGTCCGCGGTCTGTTGCCGCAACGTCTGATACGGCATCATGCAGCGGCGCCGCCCCGGCGCGGGCGCCGCGAACCCCGTCCCCGTTCCACCGCACGACCGTACGTATGCCCTCGTACGTTCCGATGCGTCCCCACTGGAGTGTGTCCGTGTCCGCGAACTCCGCGTCCGCAGCCCCCGAGGCCGAGCAGCCGTCCACCGGCTCCGGCCCCGCTTCACGTATACCCAAGGTCCCGTTCTGGGCCCAGATCGTCGCCGGTCTGGTCCTCGGTGCCCTGCTCGGCTGGATCGCCCGCAGCCACGACGTCTCCTGGCTGATCACCACGCTCGACAAGATCGGCTCGATCTTCGTCCAGCTGCTGAAGCTGGCCGTCGCCCCGCTGGTCTTCTTCGCGATCCTGGTGTCGATCACCAACCTCCGCAAGGTCAACAACGCCGCCCGGCTGGCGACCCGCACCCTGCTCTGGTTCATGATCACCTCGCTGATCGCCGTCGCCATCGGCCTCCTCATCGGCCTGGTGACCAACCCCGGCGCGGGCACCGGCCTGACCCCCAAGGACGGCGAGCTCCCGCAGCGCACCGGCAGCTGGATCGACTTCCTCACCGGCATCATCCCGAGCAACGTGATCACGCCGTTCACCGAGCTCAACGTGCTCCAGATCGTCTTCATGGCGGCCGTCGCCGGTATCGCGGCCCTCAAGCTCGGCGACAAGGCCCAGCCGATCCTCACGCTCAGCCAGTCGATCCTGGAGCTGCTCCAGAAGGCCCTGTGGTGGGTCATCCGCCTCGCCCCGCTCGGCACCGTCGGCCTCATCGGCTACGCCATCGCCACCTACGGCTGGGACCTGATCAGCAAGTACGCGACGTTCACCGCCGACGTCTACATCGGCTGCCTCCTGGTGATGTTCGGCGTCTACCCGCTGCTCCTGGCCACCGTCGCCAAGGTCAGCCCGCTCCAGTTCTTCAAGGGCGCCTGGCCCGCGATCCAGCTCGCCTTCGTCTCCCGCTCCTCGGTCGGCACCATGCCGGTCACCCAGCGGGTCACCGAGCGCCTCGGCGTTCCGAAGGAGTACACCTCCTTCGCCGTCCCGTTCGGGGCGACCACGAAGATGGACGGCTGCGCCGCGATCTACCCGGCACTGGCGGCGATCTTCATCGCGCAGATCTTCGACGTCCAGCTGGGCATCGGTGACTACATCCTCATCGCCTTCGTCTCGGTGATCGGCTCGGCGGCCACCGCCGGTCTCACCGGCGCGACGGTCATGCTGACCCTGACCCTCTCCACGCTGGGCCTCCCGCTGGAGGGCGTCGGCCTGCTGATGGCCATCGACCCGATCCTGGACATGATCCGCACCGCCGCCAACGTGACCGGCCAGGCGCTGGTCCCGGTCCTCGTCGCGGCCCGCGAGAAGATCCTCGACCACGACAAGTACAACTCGGCCTCGTCCTCCTCGATCGACACGTTCGGCCCGTCCGACGACGCCGACCGGGACGGAGTCCACGACGCGGAACCCAAGGCGGCGGTCCCCGCCACCGCCTAGCGGCTTCCGTCCGTACGGTCCTGAGCGCCCCCGGTCCACCTCGTCGCGAGGCGGACCGGGGGCGCTTCCGTGCGTGCGGGGGTGGTCAGGGCCGGGGGCGGGGCTGGTGGAAGACCACCTCCGGGTGGAGCGGGGAGGGGCCGTCCAGCAGCCGGGGCGGGGCCGTACGGCCGCGCAGGTGCCGGTCGAAGAAGGCCGCCGCGTAGGCACGGGTGATCGCGGCCGAGCGCTCGCCGGAGAGCGGGACGTCCGGGTCCTCCAGGCCCAGCTGCTCGCCGATTACCGGGGTGTCGGTGAACGTGAAGTGCCCGGAGTCCCGCACGGTCAGCCAGCGCTTCCAGCCGTCCAGCCGGGCCCAGCCCGTGTCCCAGGACCCGTCCTCACCGCCGGGGCGGTGCCCGGCGTCGGTCCCCAGCATCAGGAACGGCCGCCCGCCGAGCCCCCGGGCGGGGACCGGGGCGAAGAACGTGCCGTCCATATTGATCCCGGCGTCCACCCGGCGGTCGGCGGCCATCGTGGACGCGGCCGCGTTGCCGCCGATGGAGTGGCCCGCCATGCCCACCCGGAGCGGGTCGATCGTCCCGGCGTACCGCCAGGAGGGGCGCGGCCCGGTCAGCCGGTCCAGCAGGAAGGAGACGTCGGCGGCCCGCCCGGTGGAGACGGCCGCCAGGACCCTGTTCCGGGCCGCCATGTCGGGCTGGGCGTCCACGCGTTCGCAGGCGGCGCAGGTGAGGAGCCGCCCGTCGGGCAGCTGCGTACCGGTCGACTCGTACGGATGGTCCAGGCTCGCCACCACGTAACCCCGGCTCGCCAGGTCCTCCGCGAGCCCGGTGAGGGTGGCCCGGGGCGTGCCGAACCCGGGGGAGAGCACCACCAGCGGGAACCGCCCCCGGACCGGCCGGGCGTCCGTACGGGCATGGGCCCGGGTGGCGGCGACGGCGGCGGGCGGCACGACGCCCTCCAGCCCGCGCTGCGCGAGCATCAGCCGCGCCTCCTCGGTCGTCAGGTACGGGGCCGGGGCGCCGCCGCTGCCGGGGCGGGCCGGGTAGTGCAACGACACCAGCAACTGCCGCGCCCCCGCCGAGGGCACCCACGGATCGGGCCGCCCGCGGTCGGTCAGGAACAGGGTGTCGCGCCCGACGGCGTGCGGGCCGGTGGGGCGGGGGAGCGCGAGGGTGGCCGAGGCGGGGGTGGATGTGGATGCGGGGTGGGCGGATGCGGGGTGGGTGGGGGCTGCCGGGGAGGGGGCGGCGAGCCCTGCCGGGGAGGGGTAGGCCGCGGGTTCTGCTGGGGAGGTGGTGAGCCCTGCCAGGAAGGTGGCGGGGGTCGGCAGGGAGGCGGCGGGGGCTGCCAGGAAGGTGGCGGGGGTCGGCAGGGAGGCGGCCGGAGAGGCGGCGGGCCCGGTCAGGGGTGCGGATATCGGGCCCGGGGCGGGCGGAGGGCCGGGCGCGGAGGCGGATGCGGGTGAGGCCGCTCCCACCAGAGCGGTCAGTGCCGTCAGCGCCGCCAGTGTCGCAAGGGCGGGAGCGATGGACGCCGTCGGCCTGTCGCGAAGGAAGATCGTCATGCCCGCAACGCTAGGCGCGAGCCCTCGCGGGCCGCGTCGGGCGGCGGGCGGAGCCGATGTCGTACGGCAGATGGAGCCGATCGGGGCCGTGTCGCACCACGGGACGACGTGGCCCCCGCCCCTCCGGCGGGTGCCGGGGTGCCGGGGTGCCGGGGCGCCGGGGTGCCGGGGTGCTGGACGGCGCGGTGCCCGCCGGGCGGGGTGCGGGCCGGGCGGGGTGCGGGCCGGGCTGGCGGGCCGGGCGGGTGCCTCGGGCTGCGGGCCGGGCCGGCTGGGGTGGCGGGGCTGGCGGGTCGGGCGGGGTGCTTCGGGCTGCGGGCCGGGCTGGTGGGTTGGGCGGGGAGCGGACCGGGCTGGCGGGCCCGGCGGGCACCACCCCGGAGCCCGCGGGCCGGGCCGGTGAGGCTGGCGGGGCTGGCAGGCCGGGATAGGCGCCTCGGGCTGCGGGGCGGGCTCGTGGCGCTTACGGGGCTCGGGGCCTCGGGGTGCGTCGGGCGGCGGGCTCAAGGTGTCTCGGCTGTGGGGCGTGGGGCTGCGGGCTCGGTCGTCGGCCCAGGGTTTCTCCGGTCTCGGGCTGTGGGCTCCGGGGTGGTGCCCGCCGGGCAGGTGCGGTGATTCCAGCCAGGGGGTGGGGGCATTTAATCCGTTTCCGTTGCTTTATGTCGGCGCCCGCCCGGCCACTACCGGCCACCTCCGCGTGGTCCAGACCATTGACTTGACCTGCTCCTTCCTCCTACCGTTGCCGTTGCCCGGGGCCGAGGCCGCAAGGGGTGCCGGAAGGCTTCATCGCCACCCCTCAGGCCGCTTTCTGACGCCCCGTCGGCAATTGCGTCCGGTGCTGCCCGCCATTCCCGGTGGTGTCGTCACCGGCGTCGGCAGCAGGGGAGCGCGGCACATGTTCGACACAGCCGGCGGGACCGGAACGCGGACGGGCGGGACCACTGCCGAAGGCCGGGCGGGGCTCGGGGGCCTCCGGCTGAGCCACGGGCAGGAGCGCCTCTGGTTCCTGCACCGGCTCGATCCCGAGGACGCCTCGTACAACATTCCGCTGGTGCTCCGGCTGACCGGGGAGCTCTCCGAGGCCGCGCTGTACGCCGCGTTCGACGGGGTCGTCGCCCGGCACGAGGCCCTGCGCACCCGGTTCCCGGACGTGGACGGGCGGCCGGTCGCCGTCGTGGACCCGCCCGGCCCGGTGGCGGTGGAGAGCCTCGACCTCCGGGGCCGGGCGGGGAGCGCCGAACGGTTGCTGGCCGAGCGGACCAACGGCGCCTTCGACCTCGCCGACGGCCCGCTCCTGCGGATCACGCTGCTGCGGACCGCCGCCGACGAGCACCTGCTCTGCCTGGTCCTCCACCACATCGTCGCCGACGGCTGGTCGCTGAACCTGCTCCGCACCGAACTCGCCACCCGGTACGCCGCCCACCAGGCCGGCCGCCCCGTCGAGCTGCCCGAGGTCCTGCCGTACACGGCGTACGCGGAACGGGAGCGGGCGGCCGAGCGGGGCCCGGAGGCCGAAGCGGCCCTCGCCCACTGGCGGGAGCGGCTCGCGGACGTACCCGTGCTCGATCTCCGGCCCATCGTGACGGAGCCGGGGGAGGGCGGTGCGACGGAGACGGCCGGCAGCGGGGCGTTCCACACCCGGCGGATCGCGGGCGCCGGGGCCGCCGTGGACGTGCTGGCCAAGGAGCGGCGGTGCACGCCCTTCATGGTGCTGCTCGCCGCCTACCAGGTGCTGCTGCACCGCTGGACCCGCCAGGAGGACTTCTGTGTCGGCGTACCGGCGGCGGGCCGGGGCGAACCCGAACTGGAGGAGGTGATCGGCTACTTCTCCACCACGCTCGTGCTCCGCGCCGAACTGGCCGGAGAACCCGCCTTCGGTGAACTCCTGCGCCGGGTACGCCGGTCGGTCCTGTCCGGCTTCGCCCACGACCGGGTGCCCTTCGAGCGGCTCATCGACGCCCTCGGCATCGAGCGCAGGCTCGGTTCCAGCCCGCTGTTCCAGACCCTGCTGACCGTGCACACCCAGGACGAACCGGGCGGCGGGGAGCAGCAGTTCGCCGATCTGCGGTGCGCCGAAGCGGACGGCGGCCACGCGGCCAGCAAGTTCGAGCTGATGCTCGACCTGCGCCGCGAGGGCGACGACCTGGTCGCCGTGTTCGGCTACCGCACCGACCTCTTCGACGCCGCCTGGGCCGCCCGGCTCGCCCGCCACTTCGAGACGCTGCTGCGCGCCGCGCTCGATGCCCCGGACACCCCCGTCACCGAGCTGGAGCTGCTGGCCCCGGCCGAGCGCGACGAGCTGCTGGCCCTGGGCACCGGCGCCCCGCAACTGCCGGGTCAGGACGCGACGTTGCCGGTCGCCCTGGGCCGTGCGGCGGAGCGGTACGCGGAGCGTACGGCGGTGCGCGGCCCCGAGGGGGAGCTGACCTACCGGGAGCTGTGGGAAGCGGCCGGGGCGCTCGCCGTACGGCTGCGGGCGGCCGGGGTGCGCGGCGGTGACACCGTCGGGGTCTGCCTGCCGCGCGGTACGGCGGCGATCACGGCCCTGCTGGCCGCCTGGCGGGCCGGGGCCGCCTATCTGCCGCTCGACCTCGACCACCCGCGCCCGCGCCTGGAGTTCATGATCGCGGACACGGCCGTACGCGTGGTGGTCGCCGATCCCGCCGCCGGGGGGACCGCGTGGCTCGCGGAGAGCGTCGCGGTGGTGTCCCCGTACGGCCCCGCGAACCGTGCTTCCCTCTGTGACCCCGCCTGGCAGGCCGAACCCGGCGACCCCGCGTACGTCATCCACACCTCCGGCTCGACCGGCACGCCCAAGGGCGTCGTCGTCCCGCACCGGGCCCTGGCCGCCCGGATCACCTGGATGCGCGCGGACTACGGGATCACGGCGGCGGACGAGGTGCTCCAGTTCGCCTCGCTGAGCTTCGATACCCACGCCGAGGAGGTCTTCCCCGCGCTCACGGCGGGGGCCACGCTCACCGTCGCCGGGCCCGGCGCCACCCTGCCCGACCACCTCGCGGCCGGACGCGGCGACGGGCTGACCGTCCTGGACCTGCCCACCCCGTACTGGCACCAGCTCGCCGACGATCTCTCCGCCGTCGCCTGGCCGCCCGGTCTGCGGCTGCTGATCCTCGGCGCCGACCAGGTCCAGCCCACCGCCGTCGCCGCCTGGCGGGCCCGCTTCGGGGACACCGTACGGCTGGTCAACTCCTACGGCCCCACCGAGACCACCATCATCGCCACCACCGCCGAGCTGGGCCGCGCCGACGCCGTGCGCCGCCCGCCCATCGGCAGCCCGGTCGGCTCCACCACGCTCACCGTCTGCGACCCGGCGGGGCGGCTCATGCCGTACGGGGCACCCGGCGAACTCCTCGTCGGCGGGGCGGGCGTGACCCTCGGCTACGGGGGCCGCCCCGGCACCACCGCGCGGGCCTTCGTCCCCGACCCGTTCGGCCCGCCGGGCGCCCGCCGCTACCGCACCGGGGACCTGGTGCGCTGGCGGCCGGACGGGCGGCTGGAGTTCCTCGGCCGCATCGACGACCAGGTGAAGGTACGCGGCTTCCGGGTCGAACCCGGTGAGGTGGAGGCGGCCCTGCTGGCCCTGGAGGGGGTCGGCCGGGCGGTGGTGACCGTACGGGACGAGGCGCTGGTCGCGTACGTGGTGGCGGCTTCGGCCGCCGCCGGGGAGACGGGGCGCGAGCTGTCACCGGCCGGTCTGCGGGCGGCTCTCGCGGCGCGGCTCCCGGCCCACCTGGTCCCCAACTCCGTGGTGGTCCTGGACACCTTCCCCCTCACCCCGAACGGCAAGCTCGACCGCCGCGCCCTGCCCGCCCCCGACCAGCGGCCCGACCTCCGCGCGGAGTACGTGGCCCCGCGCACCGACGCCGAGGAGCTGGTGGCGGAGGTGTGGGCCGAGGTGCTGGGGCTGGACCGGGTCGGCGCGCTGGACGACTTCTTCGACCTCGGCGGCCACTCGCTCCTCGCCACCCGGGTCGTCGCCCGGATCAGGGCGGCGGCCGAGCTGACCGTCCCCCTGCGCACGCTGTTCGTCCACCGCACCGCCGAGGCGTTCGCGCTCGCGGTCGAGGACCTGCTGCTGGCCGAGATCGAAGCCCTGACCGACGAGGACGCCGGGCGCCTGCTCGCCACCGAGCGCGCACCGCAGAGAAACGGAACGACGACGGCATGAGCAGCAGCAGTACGGACCACTTCCCCGGCGATCCGACCGCGAACGACGGCCCCGAGGAGCGACCGGCCCCCGGCGGCACCCCGCAGTCCGGCGCCACCCCGGCGCCCGTCGGCACGCCTGCCTCCGGCAGCACCCCGGCCCCCGCCAGCTCCCCGCCCCCCGCCACCGGCCGGGCTGCCTCCGCGTCGCTCTCCGACGCCAAGCGGGCCCTCCTCGCGCAGCGGCTGCGCGGCCGGGCGCGGGTGGCGGCGCGGGCGGTGTCCCGGCGTCCCGAGGGCACCGCCCCGCCGCTCTCCTTCGCGCAGGAACGCCTGTGGTTCATGGAGCAGTTCGCCCCCGGCACCGCCGCGTACAACATCCCCGTGGCGCGTCGGCTGCGCGGACCGCTGGACCGGCCCGCCCTCCAGCGGGCCCTGGACGCCGTCGTCGCCCGCCACGAGACCCTGCGCACCCGTTACCCGGCCACCGACGACGGCCGCCCGGTCCTGGAGATCGCCGACCCCGCCCCCTTCGCCCTGCGTACCGCCGAAGCGGACGACGAGGCGCACGCGGCCCGGCTGGTGGACGAGCTCGGCGCCCTCCCCTTCGACCTGGTCACCGGCCCCCTGATCAACGGCCTGCTGGTCCGCCTCGCCGACGACGACCATGTGCTCCTCCTCGTGGTGCACCACAGCGTCGGCGACGGCTGGTCCAGCGAGGTGCTGGTCTCCGAAGTGCTGCGCGGCTACACCGCGTACGCGACCGGAGGCGCCGACCCTCTCCCCGAACTGCCCGTCCAGTACGGCGACTTCGCCCTCTGGCAGCGGGAGCGGCTGGCCGGGGACCGGCTGGAGCAGGAAGTGGCGTACTGGGCCCGGGAGCTGGCCGACGTACGCCCCCTGGAGCTGCCCACCGACCGCCCCCGCCCCGAACAGCAGACCTTCGAGGGCGCCGGTTACGGCTTCGACATCGACCGGGAGCTGCTGGAGCGGCTCATCGCCCTCGGCAAGGCGCACGGGGCGACCGTGCACATGGTGCTGCTCGCCGCGTTCCAGGTGGTGCTGTCCCGGTTCGCCGGGCAGCGCGACTTCGCCGTCGGCTCGCCCGTCGCGGGCCGCCCGGAGCCCGAACTCGAAGGGCTCGTCGGGATGTTCGTCAACGTCCTGGCCCTGCGCGCCCGGCTGGACGGCGACCCGTCCTTCACCGAACTGCTGGCCCGGACCCGCGAGACCTGCCTGGAGGCGTACGCCCACCAGGAGCTGCCCTTCGCCCAGCTGGTCTCCGAGCTGAACGTCGAACGGGACGTCTCGCGCTCCCCGGTCTTCCAGGCGGTCCTGGCGATCCAGAACTACGCCTCCGCCGCCGACGCCACCGGATCGGATGAACTCCCGCTGGAGGTAGAGCCGTTCGGGCTGCACGCCGCCGGGACCCGGTTCGACCTCGAACTCTTCCTCATGGAGGGGGAAGGGGGGCTGCGCGGTGCCTTCAACTACAACACCGACCTCTTCGACGAGTCCTCCGTCGCCCGCGTCGCCGCCCACCTGGACCGGCTGCTGCGCGCCGTCGCCGACCGGCCCGACGCCCCCCTCTCCGCCCATGACGGCCTCGACCCGGCCGAGCTCCGCCGGATGCTCACCGAGTGGAACGCCACGGCCGTCGAAGCCCCCGAGGCGCCCGGGTCCCAGACCCTGACCGGGCTCATCGCCGCGCAGATCGCCCGTACGCCGGACGCGGTGGCGGTCGAGTTCTCCACCGGCACGCTGACCTTCGCGGAGCTGGACCGGGCCGCCGACCGGATCGCCCGGCGGCTGGCCGGGGCGGGCGCGGGACCCGGGAGCCTGGTGGCGGTCAGCGCCGAGCGCTCGCTCGACCTGGTCGCCGGGCTCCTCGGCGTCCTCAGGACCGGCGCCGGATACACCCCGCTGGACCCGGAGTACCCGGCCGAGCGCCTCGCCTTCATGCTCGCCGACAGCGGTGCCGGGATTCTGCTCACCCAGCGCGGGCTGCCGGTGCCCGAGGGGTGCGCGGCCCGTGTCCTGCTGCTGGAGGAGGATGAAGGGGAGCCGTACGAGGGTGAGTTGACGGGCCCGGGCGCCGACGACATCGCGTACATGATCTACACCTCGGGCTCCACCGGCCGCCCCAAGGGGGTGCCCAACACCCACCGCTCCATCGTCAACCGCCTTCTCTGGATGGCCCGTACGTACGAGGTCGGGCCCGCCGACGGCGTACTCCACAAGACCCCGACCGGCTTCGACGTCTCGGTCTGGGAGCTGTTCCTGCCGCTGATCACCGGCGCCCGGCTGGTCGTGACGGCGCCCGGCGGCCACAAGGACGCGGCCCACCTGCGCGACACCATCGTCCAACACGGCGTCACCGTCGCGCACTTCGTCCCCGCCATGCTCGACGTGTTCCTCGCGGAGGACGGCGTCGAGCGCTGCGTCTCGCTGCGGCGCGTGGTGTGCAGCGGCGAGGAGCTGGCCCCGCACACCGCCCGCGCGTTCACCGTCCGGCTGCCCGCGTGCGCGCTCGCCAACCTGTACGGGCCGACCGAGGCGGCCGTCGACGTGACGAGCTGGGAGTGCGCGGGGGAACTCGCGACCGTACCCATCGGCGCCCCCGTCGACAACACCCGGCTGTACGTCCTCGACCCCGAGCTGCGTCCGCTGCCCCCGGGCACCCCGGGCGAGCTGCACATCGGCGGGGTCCAGGTCTCCGTCGGCTACCACCGCAGACCCGGTCTGACGGCGGCGCGGTACGTCCCCGACCCGTACGGCCCGCCCGGCTCCCGCCTCTACCGCACCGGCGACCTGGCCCGCTGGCGCGCGGACGGGCAGCTGGAGCACCTCGGCCGGATCGACCAGCAGGTCAAGATCCGGGGCCAGCGCATCGAGCCCGGCGAGATCGAGGCCGCGCTGCGCGCCGAGCCCGGGATCGCCGCTGCCGCCGTGATCGTCCGCGAGGACAACCCGGGCGACAAGCGGCTGGTGGCGTACCTGGTGGCCGAGGGCGCCCCGGACCCCACGGGTGCCCCGGACTCCACGGACGCCCCCGCGCACGCCGGGGAGGCCGCCGCACCCGAGGCCGGGGCGACCGCCCCCGAAGGCGCCCCCGCCCCCTGGGAGCCCGACCCCGCCGAACTGCGCACCGCGCTCCGCCGCACCCTGCCCGACTACATGGTCCCCGCCGCCTTCGTCGCCCTGGACGCGCTGCCGCTCTCCCCGAACGGCAAGCTCGACCGCCGCGCCCTGCCCGCACCGCAGGCCCGCCGGACCGGGGGCGCGCTCGCCGCGCCGGAGACCGGGACCCAGCGCGTGCTGGCCGAGATCTGGGCGGAGATCCTGACCCTGCCCGAAGTCGGCGTGGACGACGACTTCTTCGACCTCGGCGGCCACTCGCTGCTCGCCACCCAGGTCATCGCCCGCGCCCGCAAGCTGCTGCCCGAGGTGGGGGCCCGGCCGGTCAGCGTGATGGACCTGTTCACCTCCCGTACGGTCCGCGAACTCGCCGCCCTCGCCGACCTGGACGAGTCCGAGCGCGGCCCCCGCCACCTGCTGCACCGGCTGACCCGCGCCACCCCCGCCGACTCCCGGGTGCTGTCCTACGTCTGTGTCCCGTACGGCGGCGGCAGCGCGGTCGTCTACCAGCCGGTGGCCGACGAACTGCCGCCCGGCTACGACCTGTGGTCCGTCGCCATCCCCGGCCACGACATGGGCGTCACCGAGGAGCACCTGCCCTTCGACGAGCTCGCCGAGAAGATCGCGACGGAGATACGCGAACGGGTCGAGGGCCCCATCGCCCTCTACGGCCACTGCGCGGTCGGCAGCGCGCTGACCGTCGCCGTCGGCCGCCTGCTCGAAGCGGCCGGCCGGGAGGTCGAAGCCCTGTACATCGGGGCGCAGTTCCCCTTCGCCCGGCCGCGTGGACGCGTACTCGGACTGCTCAGCCGCATCTCCGCGCTGGACCCGCTGCTCAGCGACCGCGTCTACTTCAACTGGCTGCGCTCCATGGGCGCCGAGGTCGGTGATCTCGACGAGGCCCAGATGAAGTTCATGATCGGCAACATGCGGGCCGACTCGCGCGGCGCGGAGGAGTACTTCACCGAGGTCCTGGCCGAGGTGGAGGAGGGCGGGGCCCTGCTGCGCGCCCCGGTGATCAGCGTGATCGGCAACCGCGACCCGGCCACCGACTTCCACGAGGAGCGGTACCAGGAGTGGCAACTCCTGGCGGAACGCTCGGCGTTGGCCGTTCTGGACGAGGGCGGGCACTTCTTCCTCAAGTACCGGGCCCGGGAGCTCGTCGAGATCCTCACCCGTACGCACCCGGCGATCCTGGCCGGTACGGCTTCCCGCGAGCTGCCGACGGAGGCCGAGGACGGGTCCTGGTGGTTCCACGGGGTGAGCGGGAAGGGCGTTCCGGAGCCGGGCACCGGAGCCGGGACGGATGCCGATGCCAGGGCCGGTACCGATGCCGATGCCGTACGGCCGGAAGAGTCCGTGCCGTACGACGGGCAGAGCGCCCCGGCCGCGTCCCGCGGGACAGCTGCCCCCGGCCCCGATCCCGGCATGGCCCGGTTCCTCGCCGTCGCCTTCGGCCAGTTGATCACCATCACCGGCTCCGCGCTGACCGAGTTCGCGCTGCCCGTGTGGATCTACATGGAGACCGGCTCGATGGGCAAGTACGCCCTCTACGCCGTGATCGGGATGCTCCCCGGCATCCTCGTCGGCCCGCTGGCCGGAGCGGTCGTCGACCGGTTCGACCGCCGCCGGGTCATGCTCGCCGCCAGCGCCGTCGCCGGTTCCACCCAGGCCGGTCTGCTCACCCTGCTGCTGTCCGGGAACCTCGCGTCCTGGCACATCTACGTGCTCCTCGGGATGTTGTCGGTCGCCCTCACCTTCCAACGGCTCGCGTACGCCTCCTCCGTACCGCAGCTGGTCCCCAAGCGGTATCTCGGCCACGCCAACGGCATCACCCAAATGGCCTTCGGATTCGCCCAGTTCATCGTCCCGCTGGCGGCCGTCGCTTTGATGGCGGGCATCGGGCTGAAGGGCATCCTCATCCTCGACGTGGTCGGCTACGCCGTCGCCGTCACCGTGCTGATGCTCGTCAAGTTCCCCAGGACCCTGCCCTGGAAGCGGCGCGAGTCGCTGGTCGCCGAGATCAAGCACGGCTTCACCTACTCCTGGCACAACCGGGGCTTCCGGGCCATGCTCCTCTGGTTCGCCGCGCTGAACATCTTCCTCTCGCCGCTCTTCCTGCTCGTCACCCCGCTGGTGCTCTCCTTCGACTCGCTGGAGTCGGTGGCCCGGGTCGCGGTGGCCGGGGGCGCGGGCGCCATCCTCGGCGGGATCGCGATGGGCTTCTGGGGCGGCCCGAAGCGCAACCGGATGCAGGGGATGCTGGGCCTCGCGGGGCTGCTCGCGGTGGCCAGCGCCCTGGTCGGGGTCCGGGCGGACCTGTGGATCATCGGGATCGGCGCGTTCGGCATGTCCTGCGCGCTCTCCATGGTCAACGGCGTCTACACGACGATCGTCCAGATCAAGGTGCCGCAGCGCTTCCACGGCCGGGTGTTCGCCCTGAACACCCTGGTCGCCTGGTCCACCCTGCCGATCGGCCACGGGATCATCGCCCCGGCGGGCTCGGCGTTCTTCGGCCCGATGTTCGAGGACGGCGGTTCGCTGACCTCGACGGTCGGAGCCCTCATCGGTACGGGGCCGGGGCGCGGGATCGGCTTCATGTACCTGCTCTTCGGGGCGGCCATGCTGGGCCTGGTGGTGGTCGGCCTGCGGCTGCGGGTGCTGGCCCGCTTCGATCTGGACGTGCCGGACGCGCTGCCGGACGACCTGGTGGGCATCCAGGAGCGCGAACGCCGTTTGAAGGCGGCCCGTGCGAAGAAGGCCGCCGAGACCGGGGACGGCCGGAGCCACGCCCGTACCGACGAGGCCGGGGACGACCGGAGCCACACCCGTACCGACGAGGCCGGGACCGGCCCCGACGGACCCGGCACCGGTACCGACACCCAGGACGACCAGGACTCCACCCGCACCGTAGGGGCAGCCCGATGACCACCGCCCCCCACCGCTCCCCGGCGCCCCCCGTCCGTATCGGCGGGCCCGGCACCCTGCCCGCCCTGCTCGCCCACCGCGCGGGCGCCGAACCGGAGCGTGCCGCGCTGATCTGCGGGCCGCACACGCTGACCTTCGGCGCCTGGTACGGACGGGCCATGGCCCTGGCCGCCGGGCTGCTGGCCCGGGGGCTGGAGCCGGGGGCGCGGATCGTGCTCCGGTACGGCAGCGGGGACTGGACCGCGTACGCCGTCGCGTACTGCGGTGTCCTGCGCGCCGGGCTGGTGGCTGTACCGCTCTCGGACCGGCAGGCCCCCGCCGTCGCCGCCCATGTCCTCGCCGACAGCGGGGCGTCGGGCGTCCTCCACCCGGCCGGCGGCGCACCGCTGCCGCCCGGAGTACTGCCGGACGGGGTGTGGGCGGCCACGGAGGAGGAGGTCGAGGCGGAGGGCGCGGCCCGTACGGCGGTGCCGCGCGCCCCGGACCCCACCGCCACCGCCCAGATCCTCTACACCTCCGGCACCACCGGCACCCCCAAGGGCGTCACCGCCACCCACGCCAACCTGGCGCACGGCTGCACGCTCGACGAGCGCCGCCGCCCGCTGCGCCACTCCCGCCACTTCCTGCATGCCTTCCCCGTCGGCACCAACGCCGGGCAGACCATGCTGGTCAACGCGCTCGACTCGGCCGCCACCGCCGTGGCCGCACCGCAGTTCACCCCGGGACGGTTCGCCCGGCTCGTCGAGGAGTACGCGGTCGGCAGCGTCTTCCTCGTCCCGTCCATGGCCATCGAGCTGCTGAACTCCGGCTCCGCCCGCCGGTACGCCACCGACAGCGTCCGGCTCGTCGGCTCGACCGCCGCCGCCCTGCCGCAGCCGGTCGCGCTCGGCCTGGCCCGCGCCTTCGACCGCGCCCAGATCGTCAACTACTACACCTCCACCGAGGCCGCCCCCGCCCAGGTCACCCTGCTCTTCGACCCCGACCGCCCCGACTCCCCGGGCCGCCCCGCCTCCCTGAGCGACCTGCGCATCACCACCGCCGACGGCACCCCGCTGCCGCCCGGCGAGGCCGGAGAGGTCTGGCTCCGCTCCCCGGCCGCCCCGCGCGCCTACCTCGGCCCGGCCGGGGAGGCGGCGGACGCCGGTGGCGGGGTTTTCCAGGGCCGGTGGGTGCGGATGGGGGACCTCGGGATGCTGGACGAGGAGGGGTATCTGCACCTGCTCGACCGGGAGCGGGACGTGGTCAAGTCCGGTGCGTACAAGGTCTCCACGCTTCAGGTGGAGGACGCGCTGCACGCCCATCCCCAGGTGGTGGACGCCGCCGCGTTCGGCATCCCGCACCCTGTGCTGGGGTCGGTCGTCGCCGCCGCGGTCGTGGTGCGCGGCGAGCTGACCGTACCCGCGCTGCGGACCTTCCTGCTCGACCGGCTGGCCGCCCACGAACTCCCCGCCCGCCTGCTGTTCCGCCCCACCCTGCCGCGCAACGAGGGCGGCAAGATCCTCAAGCGCGAGCTGCGCCTGCTCCTGGACGACGAGGCCCCGCGATGACCACACCCCTTCCCTCCCGCCCCTCCCTCCCGCTCACCCCGGCCCAGCACGGCATGTGGGTCACCGAACAGGTCCTCACCCCCGGTGCCGCCCACCACCTCGCGCTCACCGTCCGGTTCACCACCCCGCCCGGACCGGAGGTGCTCGACGCCCGGTGCGCCCGCGTCCTCGCCCGGCAGCCGGTGCTCTGCTCCCGGATCGACCCGGACGGGCCCGCGCTCGCCCCGGCGACCGGCCCCGCCCCCGTACTGCGCAGGCTGTTCTGCGCCCCGGACGAGGTGGACGCCCTGCTCGCGGAGGAGAGCACCCGGCCGTTCGACCTGACCGGCGGCCCGCTCGTACGGTTCGCGCTGGTGACGGCCGGGGACGGGCCCCAGGTGCTGCATGTCGTCGTCCACCACCTGGTCTTCGACGGCACCTCGAAGGACGTGCTGCTCGCGCTGCTCCTCGGCGTCGACACCCACCCCGGGCCCGCGACCACGCCGGTCGGCACCGCCGAGCCGGACGCCCAAGAAGTTTCCCGGGCACGGGAGTTCTGGGCGGAGCGCTGGCACGACCCGGCGGCCCCCCTCCTCCCGGGCCTGTCCGCCTCCGTACGGGACACCACCGCCCCCGCGCCCGGCGCCGCCCACCCCTTCACCCTCGGGCCCGCGCTGGACGCCCGCCTCACCGACACCGCCGAGGCCCTCGGCACCACCCGGTTCGAGCTCCTCGTCGCCCTCTGGCACACGCTCCTCTTCCGTTACGGCAACCAGGCGCCCGCCACCGCCCTCGAACTGTCGACCCGGCTCCCCGGCGGCCCCGAACGCATCGGGCTGTACGTCAACGAGCTGCCGCTCTTCAGCCACCCGGACCCGGACCGCCCCTTCGCGGACTTCGCCCGGGAGGTCCGTTCCGAGCTCCGGGCGGTCTACGGCCACCGGTCCGTCCCGCTCGGCCGGGCGGTCGGCGGCCTCACCCCCCGTACGGCCATCGCCCCGCTCTCGGTCAGCTACCGCCGCCGCACCGGGTGGGAGGAGGAGCGGGCGCCGGGCACGTACACCGACTGGATCGGCTTCACCCACACCGTACGCAACCTGGCCCACCTCCAACTGGTGGACGGGCCGGGCGGGTTGGCGGGCTCGTTCCAGTACCGCGACGATGCCTTCGAGCCCGGTGCGCCCGCCCGGATCATCGGCCACTTCCGTACGCTGCTCGACGCCGTACTGACCGCGCCGGGAGCCACCGAGACCCCGCTCGCCGCTCTGCCGCTGCTGGCGGCCGACGAGCTGGAAGCGGCCCTGCGTACGGGCAACGACCTGCCGGCCGCCTGCCCGGGCGATGCCACGGTGGTGTCGATGTTCGCGGACCGGGTGGCGGCGGACCCGGACGCCGTGGCGGTGGTGACGGCGGAGGGCGCGGAGCTGTCGTACGGCGAACTCGACGCTCACGTCCGGGTGTTCGCGGACCGGCTGGCCGCCGCCGGGCTCGGTGCCGGGGACCTGGTGGGCGTGCAGGTCACCCGGTCCGTGGGCGAACTGGTCTCCGTACTGGGCGTGCTGACGGCCGGGGCGGCCCATGTGCCCCTGGACCCCGGCTATCCGGCCGAGCGGCTGGAGTTCGTACGGTCGGACGCGGGCCTCGCGGCGCTCGTGGTGGAGGGCCCGGCGCCGGAGGGTCTTCCGGCGGGCCTGACCGTCCTGGCCCCCGACGCGGGGGAGGGGCCGGTGCCGGGAGGTTCCCGCGCCTCCGGTCCGGCCGCCGGGGACCCCGCGTACGTCATCTACACCTCGGGCTCCACCGGGCGCCCCAAGGGCGTGGAGATCCCGCACCGCGCGCTGGCCAACCTGCTGGCGACCATGGCGGACCACATCGGGGCGGACCCCGGGGACCGGTGGCTCGGGCTCACCTCGCTCTCCTTCGACATCTCCACGGTGGAGCTGCTGCTGCCCCTGACGACCGGGGCGCGCGTCGTTCTCGTACCGGAGGAGCAGCAGCGCGACGGCTCCGCCCTGGTCAAGCTGATCGACACCCACGAAGTCACCCATGTCCAGGCCACGCCGAGCAGTTGGCGGCTGATGCTGGCCGCCGGGCTCCACCACCCGGGGCTGGTGGCCATCGCGGGCGGCGAGGCGCTGCCGGGGCCGCTGGCGGACGAACTCGGCGCAGCCTGCGGACGGTTGGTCAACGTCTACGGCCCCACCGAGACCACCGTGTGGTCCACCCTGGCCCACCTCACCACCGGCACCCCCGTCACGATCGGCCGCCCGCTGGCCGCGACCCGGGCGTACGTCCTCGACGAACACGGCACGCCCGTACCCGACTTCATCCCCGGCGAACTCCACCTCGGCGGTACGGGCGTGGCCCACGGCTACCGGGGGCGCCCCGGGCTCACCGCCCAGCGCTTCGTCCCCGACCCCTGGGGCCCGCCCGGCTCCCGGCTCTACCGGACCGGCGACCTCGTGCGCCGACTCCCGGACGGACGGCTGGAGTTCGCGGGCCGTCTCGACAGCCAGGTGAAGCTGCGCGGCCACCGGATCGAGCTGGGGGAGATCGAGGCCCGGCTCGTCGGGCACGACCGGGTGTCCCAGGCGGTCGTGGTCCTGGACGGCGGGGACGGCGAAGGTGCGGGCGAGGACGGCGCCCGGCTGGTGGCGTACGTCGTCGGGGCGGGGTCGCCCCCGGCCCAGGCCCCGGCCGCCGAGGAGCTGC